>NZ_KB892090.1:0-846565 GCF_000373665.1 Streptomyces sp. BoleA5 | reverse complement strand
CGTGACGATGGACTTCGCCTATGGCGAGTCCTTCACCGAGTCCAGCCCGGAGGCCTACGAGCGGCTGATCCTGGACGTCCTGCTCGGCGACGCCAACCTCTTCCCCCGGCACCAGGAGGTCGAGGAGTCCTGGCGGATCCTGGACCCGATCGAGGAGTACTGGGACCGGCACGGCANGCCCGAGCAGTACACCGCNGGNACCTGGGGTCCGAAGGCGGCGGACGAGATGCTCGCACGAGACGGCAGGAGCTGGCGCCGGCCATGAACATCGATCTGACCGAGACCACCTCAAGCAAGATCAACTCGGCGCTGATCAAGGCCCGCAGGGCCATCGGCAGCCCGGCGGTCGGCATGGTGCTCACCCTTGTCATCGTCACCGACGAGGGGAACCACTACGACGCCCTCAAGGCCGCATCCGACGCCTCGCGCGAGCACCCCTCGCGCATCCTGGTCGTCATCAAGCGGCCCGGCCGCTCCCCCCGGGACCGGCGCAGCGCCCGCCTCGACGCCGAGGTGCGCGTCGGCGGCGAGTCCGGCACCGGCGAGATCGTCCTGCTCCGCCTGCACGGCGAACTCGCCGACCACGCCGAGAGCGTCGTGCTGCCGCTGCTGCTGCCCGACGCCCCCGTGGTGGTCTGGTGGCCCGAGGACGCCCCGGCGAACCCCGCCGAGGACCTGCTGGGCCAGCTCGCGGCGCGCCGGATCACCGACGCGGCGGCCACCGAGGACCCGGTAGCCGCACTGGGTCTGCGCGCCGCGACGTACGCCCCCGGCGACACCGACCTCGCCTGGACCCGGATCACCCCGTGGCGCAGCGTGCTGGCCGCGGCCCTGGACCAGAAGCAGGCCGCGGTCAAGGGCGCCGTCGTCGAGGGCGAGGCGTACAACCCGAGCACGGAGCTGCTCGGGCTGTGGCTCGCCCGGCGACTCGGCGTACCCGTCAGGCGGAAGGTCTCCGACGGCCCCGGCATCACCGCCGTACGGCTGGCGACCGCGGACGGCGAGATCTGCCTGGACCGGCCGACCGGCTCGCTGGCCGAGCTCGCCATCCCGGGCCAGCCGGACCGGCACGTGGCGCTGCAGCGGCGGGCGACCTCGGACCTGATCGCCGAGGAGCTGCGCCGGCTCGACCCCGACGAGGCCTACGCGGCCGCGGTCAAGTTCGGCGTGGACCGGCTCGCGCACGCCGAGGAGGCGGCCGAGCCGGCCGCCGCCGCGGCGGGGACCGGCCAGGACGGCGGCTCCGGCAAGAAGGCGGCCGCCCAGTGACCGCACCCCAGGTGGTGGTCCACCGGGACAAGGAGCTGATGGCGCAGGCCGCGGCGGCCCGGTTGATCACGAAGATCGTGGACGCCCAGGCCGCCCGCGGCTCCGCCTCGGTGGTGCTGACCGGCGGACGCAACGGCAACGCCCTGCTCGCCGCCCTGGCCGCCTCGCCCGCCCGGGACGCGGTGGACTGGGCGCGGCTGGATCTGTGGTGGGGAGACGAGCGGTTCCTGCCCTCGGGCGACCCGGAGCGCAACGAGACCCAGGCCCGTGAGGCGCTGCTCGACGCGGTTCCGGTCGACCCGGCGCGGGTGCACGCGATGCAGCCCTCGGACGGGCCGCTCGGCAACGACGCGGACGCCGCCGCGGAGGCCTACGCGCAGGAACTGGCGGAGGCGGCCGGTCCCGAGGACCACGGGCCGGTGCCCTCCTTCGACGTACTGATGCTCGGTGTGGGTCCTGACACCCACGTGGCCTCGCTGTTCCCCGGGCACCCGGGGGTCCGCGAGACCGAGCGCACCGTCGTGGGCGTACACGGCTCCCCCAAGCCGCCGCCGACCCGCATCTCGCTCACCCTGCCCGCCATCCGTGCCGCCCGCGAGGTCTGGCTGCTGGCGGCGGGCGAGGACAAGGCGGGAGCCGTGGCCATCGCCCTGTCCGGGCCCGGTGAGATCCAGGCCCCGGCGGCGGGTGCCCACGGGCGGGCCCGCACCCTGTGGCTGCTGGACCGTACGGCCGCCGCGAAGCTGCCCCCACAGCTGTACCCGCCGTCCTCCCCGTGAGGCGGTGACCGGCGCGGGACGCCACACGCGAAAGACGCCGGGCGGGCTCCGAGGAGCCCGCCCGGCGTCTTTCGTGCTTCTCGCGTGTGCGCTGTCCGCCTCAGCGGCCGCGCAGCGAGCGGTAGGTGGCCACGAGTGCCTTCGAGGAGGCGTCCAGGCCGGCCACCTCGGCGCCCTCGGTCAGCGCGGGCTCCACGCGCTTGGCGAGGACCTTGCCCAGCTCGACGCCCCACTGGTCGAAGGAGTCGATGTTCCAGACCGCGCCCTGGACGAAGACCTTGTGCTCGTACAGCGCCACCAGCTGGCCCAGCACGGACGGGGTCAGCTCCTTGGCGAGGATGGTCGTGGTCGGGTGGTTGCCGCGGAAGGTGCGGTGCGGGACCTGCTCCTCCGGGACGCCCTCCGCACGGACCTCCTCGCTGGTCTTGCCGAAGGCCAGCGCCTGCGTCTGGGCGAAGAAGTTGGCCATCAGCAGGTCGTGCTGGGCGGCGAAGGCCGGCTCGAGCTCGCCGACCGGGTTGGCGAAGCCGATGAAGTCCGCGGGGATGAACTTCGTGCCCTGGTGCAGCAGCTGGTAGTAGGCGTGCTGTCCGTTGGTGCCGGGCGTGCCCCACACGACCGGGCCGGTCTGCCAGTCGACGGGCCGTCCCTCGCGGTCCACGTACTTGCCGTTGGACTCCATGTCGAGCTGCTGAAGGTAGGCCGTGAACCTCGACAGGTAGTGGCTGTACGGCAGGACCGCGTGCGCCTGGGCGTCGAAGAACTGGCCGTACCAGACGCCCAGCAGACCCATCAGCAGCGGCGCGTTGGCCTCCGCGGGGGCGGTGCGGAAGTGCTCGTCGACCAGGTGGAAACCGGCCAGCATCTCCCGGAACTGCTCCTCCCCCAGGGCGATCATCAGCGAGAGCCCGATCGCGGACGGGTACGAGTAGCGGCCGCCCACCCAGTCCCAGAACTCGAACATGTTGTCGGTGTCGATGCCGAACCTGGAGACCTCCGCCGCGTTCGTGGACACCGCCACGAAGTGGAAGCGCACCGCGTTCTCGTCGCCGCCGAGCCCGTCGAGCAGCCATTGGCGCGCCGAGGTGGCGTTGGTGATGGTCTCGATGGTGGTGAACGTCTTGGACGCGACGATGAACAGCGTCTCGGCGGGGTCCAGGCCGTGCAACGCCTCGTGGAGGTCGGAGCCGTCCACGTTGGAGACGAAGCGGAAGGTGAGCTCGCGGTCGGTGTACGGCCGCAGCACCTCGTAGGCCATCGCCGGTCCCAGGTCGGAACCGCCGATCCCGATGTTCACCACGTTCTTGATGCGGCGTCCGGTCGAGCCGACCCACTTGCCCGTGCGGACGGAGTTGGCGAAGCTCCCCATCCTGGTGAGCACATGGTGGACCCCGGGCACCACGTTGACGCCGTCGACCGTGATCTCGGTCGACAAGGGGGCGCGGAGCGCCGTGTGCAGCACGGCGCGGTCCTCGGTGACGTTGATCTTCTCGCCGCGGAACATGGCGTCCCGCAGCTCGGCGACACCGGTGGCCGCCGCGAGGTCGCGCAGCAGACGCAGCGTCTCGTCGGTCACCAGGTGCTTGGAGTAGTCCAGATGGAGATCGCCGACCCGCACGGTGTAGCGCCGGGCGCGGTCCGGGTCGGTGTCGAACAGCTCCCGCAGGTGGGTCGCGCCCAGCTCCTCGCGGTGCTCGGCGAGCGCGTGCCACTCGGGCCGCTGGTCGAGACGGGTTCGGCCCTGCGTGTTGGTATCGGACATCAGTCCACTTCTCCTCGTCCTCCTGCTGCAGGTCCAAACTAGTTGATTACCTGCACGCCGTTCTTTCACGTCCGCCGTCGGGCGTGGTGACGATCGGACGAAGAGCAGGCAACGCGCAGCCCACCAGACCGGCCGCGAGCAGCAGCGGGGTGTTCGGGCCGAGGATCTGCGCCGTGGCGCCGCCCAGCAGGGCTCCCAGCGGCGCCCCCGCGACTCCCAGGGTGCGCATGGCCGCGCTCACCCGGCCCAGCAACTTCTCGGGCGTGCGCTGCTGCATCAGGGTGGTCTCGTTGACGTTCCACACCATGCTGAGGGCGCCGAAGACGGCCAGGGCGGCCGCGGTCACCGCCAGGGACCGGACGGTGCCGGCCAGGACCAGGCACCCGGACTGGAGGGCGAGGCCCGGCGCGAGGCTCCTGACGCGGCCGCCCAGCAGCGCCGAGAGCCGCCCGGCGGTCGCTCCCCCGGCCACGCTGCCCGCTCCGTAGGCGACCAGGACGACGGCGTATCCCGTGTGCCCGGCGTGGAGCCAGCCGGTGACCTGGAGGACGAGGGTCGCCACCAGGGCGCCGATCCCCACGTTGACCACAGTGTTGGCCGTGCACAGCGCCCGCAGCACACGGTCCCGCCACAGCACGCGTATCCCCTCGGCGATGTCCCGCCGCAGGGTGTGGCCGGCGGCCCGTGCGTCCCGCTCGGGCGCGGGCAGCCGCAGCGAGGCCACCAGCAGGGCCGCGGCCGCGTAGCTGAGGGCGTCCACCCCGAACGGCAGCGCGGCCGTGAGACCGAACAGCGCCGGCACCAGCGGCGCGGCGAGGAAGGTCGCGGCCGTGGTCTGAGCCGTCATCAACCGGGCGTTGGCACGGCCCAGGGCACGGGAGGGCACGACGGCCGGCAGCAGGGAGGTCGCGGCGTTGTCGAAGAGGGTCTGCAGCGTGGTGAGGGCGAACGCCAGCACCAGCAGCAGCGCGATGCCCGCCCGGTCCAGCCACACCGCGAGCGCGAAGGCGGCGGTGAGCGCGCCCCGTACGGCGTCCACGGCCCACATGGCGCGCCGCTGGTCGACCCGGTCGGCCACCGCGCCGCCGAGCAGCCCGAAGAGGAGCCAGGGCACGTAGCCGGCGGCGGTGACGAGCGAGACGAGCAGCGGGGAGTCGGTCAGCCCCACGGCCAGCAGCGGCAGCGCCGCCGCCCGCAGCCCGTCACCGAACCGCGAGACCGCGGCCGCCGTCCACAGCCGCCCGAACCCGCCCCGCCACGCGGGCGCGTGCTCGGTGCCGTACGCGATGCCCGCGCTCATGGAAACCCCCGCTCACCGGTCCTCGACTTTCGTCACAGACCGTAGCGGGGGCCACTGACAACACCGCGTACACCCAGGTCAGAAGCCTCCGCGGTGCAGCCGCTCCCCGTAGTGGCGCTCCAGGACGAGGTTGCGCTCGAAGCCGCCGGGGACGTTGGCCGAGACGTACACCGGTGCCTGGTGGCCCTCGGCGGTCATCAGGCCGACGGCCTCGGCGACGGTCATCTGGACGAGCATGGCCGAGGTGATCGTGGAGATCCCGCACAGCGACCCGCCGTCGGGCAGCGGGAGCAGCGCGTCACCCGTCGGCGCCCCGTTGTCCAATACGACGTCGGCGACGTCGGCCAGGTGCTTGCCGCTGGCGTGCAGTGCCGGGACGGAACGGGTGTGCTGCAGCGAGGTGAGGGCGATCAGCGGGTGCCCCGCCTCCTTCACGTGCAGGGCGAAGTCGACGATCGAGTTGTTGACGCCGGAGTTGGAGATCACGACGAAGACGTCCCGCGGGTGCGGGGCGGCCAGCTCGTACAGCCGCTTGCCGAGCCCCGGCGACCGCTCCAGCAGCGGGTCGGAGAGCACCGAGAGGTCCTCGCCGCCACGGGCCACCAGGTCCGAAAGCCCGATGCGGTTGGTGGGGATCAGCCCGCCGGCACGTCCGGCGATCTCCAGCGCCGTGGCCTGCGAGTGGCCCGTCCCGAAGGCCTGGACGATCCCGTCCGCGGCGACGCAGTCGGCGAGCAGCCGGGCGGCGGCGGCCACGGAGTCCTTGTTGGCGGCGACCACGCGGTCGATGACCGTCCTCGCCTCGTCGGCGAACCGTGCAGCGGTGGTCGTCACGTCGTCGGCCATGGCCGATTCCCCCTGAGTCCAGTGATCCGGTGGGTGCTCCTCCGAAACGATGGACGAGAGGTCTAGTCCACGTCAATCCCCAGACGGGGGTGTCCTGTCGGGACCGTCCGAACCATCCGAACCGTCCGAACCATCCGGTTCGCTCCCGCTCAGTCCCCGTTCACCCGCAGCCGGGCCAGCGCCAGCGCACCCGCGCCGCCGTCGCGCACCGGCAGCACGTCCAGGTCCATCTCCTCGGCACGGGCCACGATCCGGCCGAGCAGCGGTCCCGTCGGCCCCAGCAGCCCGCCCGTGACGACCAGGGGTTCACCGGGTCGTGGGTCCAACGCGGCGACGGTGGCGGCCAGTTCGTCGGCGGCGTCGTCCAAGAGGGCTCCGGCGACATCGTCGCCGTCCCGGTCGGCGGCGACGGCGAGCGGACTCAACCTGGCCAGCCTGACCGGGGGTTCGGCGTACACCAGCGGCACCAGACGGTTGCGCAGCACGTGGCACTCATGGCCGCCGGGCCGTTCCTGCGCGAGGTACGGACCCCCGGGGGAGCCCATGTAGTGGGAGAGCACGGCCTCGACCAGGATCGTCCACGGTCCGCGCCCGTCCAGCGCGCGCAGAGCGGCCCGCATGACCTCGCGGCCCAGCCAGAAGCCGCTGCCCTCGTCACCGACCAGCCAGCCGTTGCCGTCCGCGACGAGGGTCTGGTTGCGCTTCTCGATCCGCGCTGCCACGGCTCCGGTACCGGCGACCAGGGCCAGTCCGTCCGCGGGCGTGCCCGGCGCGGAGGCGAAGGCGACCTCGATGTCGCCGCAGACCGTCACCTCGGGCGCGCCGACGCCATGGCTGTCGAGCGCCGCCCGCAGACAGGAGGTGGCAAGTTCGTGCCCCGTCTCGGGGCCGGTGCCGAGCGCCGCGCCGGCAAAGCCGCCCACGACGGTCGTGACCTCGCCCCTGCGGTCCTCCGGGACCGCGCCGCGGATGGCGTCCGCGAGGTGCTGCGTCAGCGCCACGCGTTCGACGGTCATCGCGTTGCCGGGACCGCCCTCACCCTCGCCGAGCACCACGCCGTCGGGCGCCGCCTCGGCCAGGTAGGCGCGCGTCCGGGTTCCGCCCGCATCGATGCCGATCACCAGAGACACGACACGGAGTATACGTTCCGGTTACGCAGTGAAGGGACGCGACGGGCCCGGTCCGCGAAAGAAGGGTCTTCCTTGCGGGTCGGGCCCGTGGAGCATCAGCCGGTACGGCTCAGATCTCGCCGCGCAGCTTGGCCAGCGCCTCGGCGAGGATCGCCTCGCCGTCGGCCGCGCTGCGCCGCTCCCGCACGTACGCCAGGTGCGTCTTGTACGGCTCGGTGCGCGGCGGCGCAGGCGGGTTCTCCTCGTCCTGTCCCGCCGGGAAGCCGCAGCGCGGGCAGTCCCAGTGTTCGGGGATCTGCGCGTCGCTCGCGAAACTCGGCCGGGTCTCGTGCCCGTTGGAGCACCAGAAGGAGATGCGGAGACGCGGCGCGGACTCGCCCCGCTCGGCCTCTCCCATCGGCCCCGCCCCGACCCGACTACCACGGATCGCGTTGCCACTTGCCACGGTCGTAACTCCCTGCGTGATGGTGCTGCGAGGTCGCCCAGTTTGCGGAGACCGGTTCGCCCCGCGCCTGCGGGGAAAGGGCACCGTATCCCATGGGGCCCTCCCATGATAAGTCGCGCCAACGACGAGGCGTCAGTTCTCCCCGGAAGCCGGGGACTCGGTCACTTCTGGAACTTCAGCAGAAGCCCGAGAGCGACAATGCAGGCAAACCACAGCAGACCGATGACAACCGTGATCCGGTCGAGGTTGCGCTCGGCCACCGAGGAACCGCCGACGGACGACTGCATGCCGCCGCCGAACATGTCGGACAGGCCGCCGCCCTTGCCCTTGTGCATCAGCACGAGCAGCAACAGCAGCAGGCTGAAGATGATGAGGGCGATGGAGAACCCGATGACCACAGCTGGACCAACTCTCTCGGTGACCTAGGACGACGCGGGGGCCGGGCCGCTGCCGCGCAGCGCTCCGACCCCCGACAGAGTACTTCGGGCAGGGCCCGACAGCCTACTGCCGCAGACTTACTGGTCGCGGAAGCGGATGATCTTGACGAACTCCTCGGAGTCCAGCGCGGCACCGCCGACCAGGGCGCCGTCCACGTCGGGCTGCGCCATGATCGCCGCGATGTTGCCGGCCTTGACCGAGCCGCCGTACTGGATACGGATCGCGTCGGCCACCTCCTGGCCGTACAGCTCGGCCAGCCGGCCGCGGATCGCCCCGCAGACCTCCTGGGCGTCCTCGGGGGTGGCGACCTCGCCGGTGCCGATGGCCCACACCGGCTCATAGGCGACGACCAGCGTCTCGGCCTGCTCGGCCGGAATGTCCTTGAGGGCGCCGTCGACCTGGGCGAGGGTGAAGGCCACCTGCTCGCCGGCCTTGCGGACGTCCAGGCCCTCGCCGACGCAGACGATCGGCGTCAGGTCGTGCCGGAACGCCGCCTTGACCTTGGCGTTCACCTGCTCGTCGGTCTCGTGGTGGTACTGGCGGCGCTCGGAGTGGCCGATGACCACGTACGAGCACTTCAGCTTGGCCAGCATCGAGCCGGAGATCTCGCCGGTGTAGGCACCGGAGTCGTGCGCCGACAGGTCCTGGGCGCCGTACTTGATCTTCAGCTTGTCGGCCTCGATCAGGGTCTGCACACCCCGGAGGTCGGTGAAGGGCGGCACCACGACGGCCTCGACGGCGTCGAAGTCCTTGTCGTTGAGCGCGAAGGCGAGCTTCTGGACGTGGGCGATGGCCTCGAGGTGGTTGAGGTTCATCTTCCAGTTGCCCGCCATGATCGGCGTGCGCGTGGTCATCGGGTCAGTCCTCCAGTGCGGCGAGGCCGGGGAGCGTCTTGCCCTCGAGGTATTCGAGGCTGGCGCCGCCACCGGTCGAGATGTGGCCGAATGCGTTCTCGTCGAAGCCCAGGATGCGGACGGCCGCGGCAGAGTCGCCGCCTCCGACCACGGTGAACGCTGGGGGTCCCCCCGCCGGAGGCAGGGGGCTGTCGATCAGCGCCTGGGCGATGGCGCGGGTGCCCTCGGCGTAGTCGGGGTGCTCGAAGACGCCCATCGGGCCGTTCCAGAAGACGGTGGCCGCGTCGGCGAGCTTCGAGGCGAAGAGCTTGCGGGACTCCGGACCGATGTCCAGGCCCTGCAGGTCTGCGGGGATGGCGTCGACGCCGACGACCGCCGGGTGGGTGTCGACCGGGTTCTTCAGGTCCGGGAAGGACGGGGCCGCGACGACGTCCACGGGCAGCACGAACTCCACGCCCTTGGCCTTCGCGCGCTCCAGGTACTCGGTGACAGCGGGGACCTGGTCCTCCTGCAGCAGGCTGTTGCCCACCTCGTGGCCCTGGGCCTTGAGGAAGGTGTAGACCATGCCGCCGCCGATCAGGATCCGGTCGGCGCGCTCCAGCAGGTGGTCGATGACCCCCAGCTTGTCGGAGACCTTGGCGCCGCCCAGCACCACCGCGTACGGACGGGACACCTCGTCGGTGAGCTTCCTCAGCACCGCGACCTCGGTGGCGATCAACAGGCCCGCGGCGTGCGGCAGCCGGGCCGGGAGGTCGTAGACGGAGGCGTGCTTGCGGTGCACCGCGCCGAAGCCGTCGCCGACGTACAGCTCCGCCAGCCCGGCCAGCTGCCCGGCGAAGGCGCCGCGCTCGGCGTCGTCCTTGCTGGTCTCGCCCGGGTTGAAGCGCAGGTTCTCCAGCAGCGCCACCGAGCCGTCGGTGAGGGAGTCCACCGTCGCGCGGGCGCTCTCGCCGACCGTGTCGGTCGCGAAGGCCACCTGCGTGCCGAGGAGTTCGCCCAGGCGCGCCGCGACGGGGGCGAGCGAGAACTGCGGGTCGGGCGCGCCCTTGGGACGGCCCAGGTGGGAGGCGACGATCACCTTGGCGCCTGCCTCGGCCAGCTTGGCGATGGTCGGCACGACGGCGCGGATGCGGCCGTCGTCGGTGATGGTGGTGCCGGACAGCGGCACGTTGAGGTCGGCGCGCACGAACACGCGCTTGCCGCCGACCCCCTCGTCGACGAGTTCGTCGATCGTCTTCATGGTGAAGGCTCCCCTGCCTTGGTCCTGACTGGGTCGAATCGCTCGGACCGCCACCTCATGGGACAGGGTCCGGACGACGGCACGTCGTTCGGACCCTGTCCTCATCGCATGACGGGAGGTCGAGCGGGTGTCAGAGCTGCTCGCCGACGAACACGGTCAGGTCGACGAGACGGTTCGAGTAGCCCCACTCGTTGTCATACCAGCCGATGACCTTGACCTGCTTGCCCTGCGCCATGGTCAGCGAGGAGTCGAAGGTGCAGGAGGCCGGCCAGTTGACGATGTCCGAGGAGACGATCGGGTCCTCGGTGTACTCCAGGATGCCCTTGAGCTGGCCCTCGGCGGCCTTCTGGAAGGCGGCGTTGACCTCGTCCTTGGTGACCTCGCGCTCCAGCTCGATGACCAGGTCGGTCACGGAGCCGGTCGGGACCGGGACGCGCATCGCGATGCCGTCGAGCTTGCCCTTGAGCTGCGGCAGGACCAGGGCGGTGGCCTTCGCGGCGCCCGTCGAGGTCGGGATGATGTTCTCGGCGGCGGCGCGGGCGCGACGCAGGTCCTTGTGCGGGAAGTCAAGGATGCGCTGGTCGTTGGTGTACGCGTGCACGGTCGTCATCAGACCCTTGACGATGCCGAAGTTCTCGTCGAGGACCTTGGCCATCGGCGCCACACAGTTGGTCGTGCAGGACGCGTTGGAGATGATGTTGTGCTTCGCCGGGTCGTACTTCTCGTTGTTGACGCCCATCACGATGGTGATGTCCTCGTCGGAGGCCGGCGCCGAGATGATGACCTTCTTGGCGCCGCCCTCGAGGTGCTTCTTGGCGTCGGCGGCCTTGGTGAAGATGCCGGTGGACTCGATCACGATGTCGACGCCGAGCTCGCCCCACGGGATGTCGGCGGGGTTGCGCTCGGACAGCACCTTGATGGTGTGGCCGTCGACGGTGATGGAGTCCGCCGTGTGGGACACCTCGGCCTTGAGGCGGCCGAGGATCGTGTCGTACTTGAGCAGGTGCGCGGTGGTGGCCGTGTCACCCAGGTCGTTGACAGCCACGATCTCGATGTCCGCACCCTGCTCCAGAGCGGCACGGAAGAAGTTTCGACCGATGCGACCAAAGCCGTTGATGCCTACGCGGATCGTCACGAACCGATCTCCTCGCTGGTGTGCCGGAGGCCATTTCGCTCCGGCTGCGACGTATTGGGATGTCCCCGACCAAGGACGACCCTACCTCCCCGGGCACCTGGCGGTGACATCGGCGCCACGGGTGCCCGCCGTACGGACCGGTAACCGGACGGGGCGGGCGGGCCGCGCCGGACTCAGCCCACCATCTCCTCGGTCAGGTTGGACTCGGTGCCCGGGACGCCGAGATCCGAGGCGCGCTTGTCGGCCATCGCCAGCAGACGGCGGATCCGGCCCGCCACCGCGTCCTTGGTGAGCGGCGGTTCGGCGAGCGAGCCCAGCTCCTCCAGCGAGGCCTGCTTGTGGTCCATGCGCAGCCGGCCGGCCGCCGCGAGGTGCTCGGGCACGTCGTCGCCGAGGATCTCCAGCGCCCGCTGCACACGCGCGCCCGCCGCGACCGCGGCGCGGGCCGAGCGGCGCAGGTTGGCGTCGTCGAAGTTGGCGAGCCGGTTGGCGGTGGCGCGCACCTCGCGCCGCATCCGCCGCTCCTCCCACGCCAGCACCGACTCGTGCGCGCCGAGCCGCGTCAACAGCGCGCCGATGGCATCACCGTCACGGACGACCACACGGTCGACGTTGCGCACCTCGCGCGCCTTGGCCGCGATCTGCAGCCGGCGGGCGGCACCGACCAGGGCGAGGGCCGCCTCGGGGCCGGGGCAGGTGACCTCCAGGGACGAGGAACGGCCCGGTTCGGTCAGCGAGCCGTGGGCCAGGAACGCACCGCGCCAGGCGGCCTCGGCGTCGCAGGTGGCCCCGGACACGACCTGCGGGGGCAGGCCACGGATGGGGCGGCCCCTGCCGTCCACCAGACCTGTCTGCCGGGCCAGCTGGTCACCGCCGGCGACCACCCGCACGACGTACCGGCTGCCGCGGCGCAGCCCGCCGGGCGCCATGACCACCAGGTCGGAGGAGTGCCCGAAGATCTCCAGGATGTCCTTGCGCAGCCTGCGCGCGGCGATTCCGGTGTCCAGCTCCGCTTCGATCACGATGCGTCCGCTGACCAGGTGCAGTCCGCCCGCGAACCTCAGGATCGCCGAGACCTCCGCCTTGCGGCAGCAGGTCCGGGTGACGGGGAGCCGGGAGATCTCGTCCTTCACCGCTGCCGTCATCGCCATGGGCCGATCCTTCCATGCATACGAAAAATCCGGTCGAACGCGGCGGCCAGCAGTTCCGGATCGTGCCGCGGCCCGTCGGGGGCGGCGACCCGGGCCAGTTCCACCGTGCCCGACAAACGCTCGGCTGCCTGTATCAGGCTGTCGCGGTCGAGTACGGCGGCCTCGTCGGCCAGCACCACGTCGATGGTGAGTTTAGGGGCGTGTCGGGCCAAAACCTCCAAGTGACGCTGCGGAGAAAAGCCCTCGGTCTCACCCGGTTGCGGCGCGAGGTTGAGCGCGAGCACCTTGCGGGCCCTGGTCTCCATGAGCGCGGACACCAGATCGGGCACCAGCAGGTGGGGCATCACGGAGGAGAACCAGGAACCGGGGCCGAGCACCACCCAGTCCGCGTCGAGCACGGACTGCACCGCCTCGGGGACGGCCGGCGGGTCGTGCGGCACCAGTTGCACCTCCTGCACCTCACCGGGGGTGAGGGCGACGGTGGCCTGGCCGTGCACGGTCGTGACCTCGTCCGGCACCTCCGGGTCATGGCCGCGGACCGTGGCGGTGAGCTCAAGCGGCACCGCCGACATGGGCAGCACCCTGCCGTGGGCGCCGAGCAGCCGGCCCACCCACTCCAGGGCGGCCACGGGGTCGCCGAGTTGTTCCCACAGCGCGACGATCAGCAGGTTCCCCACGGCGTGGCCGTGCAGTTCACCCTCGCTGACGAAGCGGTGCTGGACGACCTGCGACCAGGTGCGGCCCCACTCGTCGTCGCCGCACAGCGCGGCCAGCGCCTTGCGCAGGTCGCCGGGCGGCAGCACCCCCATCTCCTGCCGCAGACGGCCGCTGGAGCCACCGTCGTCGGCGACCGTGACCACGGCCGTCAGATCCTGGGTGATGCGGCGCAGGGCGGAGAGGGAGGCGGACAGTCCGTGCCCGCCTCCCAGTGCCACGACTTTGGGGGTGACCCCACTGCGCCCTGCCGACCGGCGCAAGCGCCGAGTCGTCCTGATCACTCGCGCCCCATGTCCCGGTGGACGACCACCGTCTCCACTCCGTCGGCGGACAGCCGCGCGGCCAGGCGTTCGGACATGGCGACGCTCCGGTGCTTGCCACCGGTGCAGCCGACCGCGATGGTCACGTAGCGCTTGCCCTCGCGGCGGTAGCCGGCGTTGACGATGTGCAGCAGCTCGGCGTAGCGGTCGAGGAACTCCTTGGCGCCGGGCTGGTTGAACACATAGGTGGCGACCTCGTCGTTGAGACCGGTGTACGGCCGCAGCTCCGGCACCCAGTGCGGGTTGGGCAGGAAGCGGCAGTCCGCGACCAGGTCGGCGTCGACGGGGAGGCCGTACTTGAAGCCGAAGGACATGACGGTGGCCCGCAGCTCCGGCTCCTCCTCGCCGGCGAACTGGGCGTCCATCTTGGCCCGCAGCTCGTGGACGTTGAGGCTGGAGGTGTCGATCACCAGGTCGGCGTCGCCGCGCAGCTCGCTCAGCAGCTCCCGCTCCTTGGCGATGCCGTCGACGATCCGGCCGTCGCCCTGCAGCGGGTGCGGGCGGCGCACCGACTCGAAGCGGCGCACCAGCGTCTCGTCGGACGCCTCGAGGAAGAGCACCCGGCGCTTGACCCCCTTGGAGTCCAGGTCCGCCAGGGACTCGCGGAGGTTGTCGAAGAAGCGCCGGCCGCGGACGTCCACGACCACCGCGATCCGTGCCACGTTGCCCTGGGAGCGGGCGCCGAGGTCGACCATGGTGGGGATGAGGGCCGGCGGCAGGTTGTCCACGACGAACCAGCCGAGGTCCTCCAGGCATTTGGCCGCATGGCTGCGGCCGGCACCCGACATGCCCGAGATGATCACGAGTTCGGGGATGGCCTCGGCAGCCTCGCCCGCTCCTCCGGTCGTCACCTGTGCTCCGCCTCCGTCGTTCGCGTTCATGAGCTGTTTCCCCGTTCCGTGGGGACGGTCACCGGACCGGTCGTCCCCTCTTCCTCAATGATCTCTCCTGTGGCGGTGTTCACCGCCGGTCCGGCAGGGGCGGCGCCGGCCAGCGCGGCGAGCACGGACTCGGCCGTGCGCCGGCCGACACCGGGGACCTCGCAGATCTGCTCGACCGTGGCCGCCCGCAGCCGCTTGAGCGAGCCGAAGTGCTTCAGCAGCGCCTGGCGGCGGCTCTCGCCGAGGCCCGGCACCGAGTCCAGGGCGCCGGCCCGCATCGACTTGGAACGCTTGTTGCGCTGGTAGGCGATCGCGAAGCGGTGGGCCTCGTCACGCACCCGCTGCAGCAGGTACAGGCCCTCGCTGGTGCGCGGCAGGATGACCGGGTCGTCCTCGCCGGGAAGCCAGACCTCCTCCAGGCGCTTGGCCAGGCCGCACACGGCCACGTCCTCCACGCCGAGCTCCTGCAGGGCCCGCTGGGCGGCGGCGACCTGCGGCTGCCCGCCGTCGACGACGACCAGCTGCGGCGGGTAGGCGAACCTGCGCGGCCTGCCCGTGTCCGGGTCGATGGGTCCGCCGGCGACCTCGCCGCCGCTCCCCGGGCCGACGCCCACGCTCTCGCCGTCGCCCTCGCCGTCGACCCATTCGCCGGTCTTCTGCTTCTCCAGCAGATAGCGGCGGAAGCGCCGGGAGACCACCTCGTGCATCGACCGGACGTCGTCCTGGCCGGCGAAGCTCTTGATCTGGAAGCGGCGGTACTCGCTCTTGCGCGCCAGCCCGTCCTCGAAGACCACCATCGAGGCGACGACGTCGTCGCCCTGGAGGTGGGAGATGTCGAAGCACTCGATGCGCAGCGGTGCCGAGTCCAGGTCCAGCGCCTCGGCGATCTCCTCCAGCGCGCGGGAGCGCGTGGTGAGGTCGGAGGCGCGCCGGGTCTTGTGCAGCACCAGCGCCTGCTGGGCGTTGCGCTGCACGGTGGCCATGAGGTCCTTCTTGTCGCCGCGCTGCGGTATCCGCAGGCTCACCTGGGAGCCGCGGCGCTCGGTGAGCCACTGCTGCACCGGCTCGCACGGGTCGGGCAGCGCGGGCACCAGCACCTCCTTGGGCACCCCCTCGCCGCGCTCCTCGCCGTAGAGCTGCTGCAGGGCGTGCTCGACGAGCTCGGCGGTGCCGACCTCCTCGACCCGGTCGGTGACCCAGCCGCGCTGACCGCGCACCCGGCCGTCGCGGACGTGGAAGATCTGGACGGCGGCCTCCAACTCGTCCTCGGCGACGGCGATCAGATCGGCATCGGTGGCATCCGCGAGAACGACCGCGTTCTTCTCCATGGCGCGCTTGAGCGCCTCGATGTCGTCGCGCAGCCGGGCGGCCTTCTCGTACTCCATCGCCGCGGCCGCGTCCCTCATCTGCTGCTCCAGGCGGCGCAGGTAGGTACCGGTGCGGCCGGCCATGAAGTCGCAGAACTCCTCGGCCAGTTCGCGGTGCTCCTCGGCGCTGACCCGGCCGACGCAGGGTGCCGAGCACTTGCCGATGTAGCCCAGCAGGCAGGGCCGGCCGATCTGCGCGGAGCGCTTGAACACCCCGGCGGAACAGGTGCGCACGGGGAAGACCCGCAGCAGCAGGTCGACGGTCTCGCGGATCGCCCAGGCGTGCGCGTAGGGGCCGAAGTAGCGCACGCCCTTGCGCTTGGGGCCGCGCATCACCTGGACGCGGGGGAACTCCTCGTTCATGGTGACGGCGAGCGAGGGGTAGCTCTTGTCGTCCCGGTACTTCACGTTGAAGCGCGGGTCGAACTCCTTGATCCAGGAGTACTCCAGCTGCAGCGCCTCGACCTCGGTGGTCACCACCGTCCATTCCACGGAGGCGGCGGTGGTGACCATCGTGCGGGTGCGCTGGTGCAGGTTCGCGAGGTCCTGGAAGTACGAGGAGAGCCGCTGGCGCAGGCTCTTCGCCTTCCCGACGTAGATCACCCGGCCGTGCTGGTCCCGGAACTTGTACACCCCGGGAGAGTCCGGAATCTGTCCCGGCTTGGGGCGGTAGCTGGAGGGATCGGCCATGCCCCCACCCTACTGATTGACGGTGACATTCCCGTCGTCTCAGGCACCGGTCACGGCGACGAGCTTTCCGCCCTGGACCTGGACGTCGACCTTGGTCAGCGGCTTGGTCGCGGGGCCGGTGCGGACGGCGCCGGTGGCGGCGTCGAAGACGCTTCCGTGGCAGGGGCAGGACAGCGCGGTGCCCTCCACCTTGTCGCAGGTGCAGCCCTGGTGGGTGCACACGGCACTGAAGGCCTGGTAGGTGCCCTGCGTGGGCTGAGCGACGACGATCCGGGCCTCGCGGTAGAGCTTGGCGCCGCCGACCGGGACCTCGCCGGCCGCACCGAGCTCGATCGGGCCGTCGGAGACCGCCGTGCCGGGACCCCCGCAGGCGGTGAGGCCGACCCCGGCGACTCCGGCGAGGGCCGCCCCCTTCAGGACGGTACGGCGGCAGGGGGGCAGGGCGGTGGTGTCAGCCATCGGGGACTCCGCTTCGGCACGTAAGGAGAAAGAGCTTGAAAGCTGCACCTTACGTGTCGAAACTCTGAGCCTGCTGTCAGGCCTTCGCCGCGGCCCGCTTCCGCGGGGCGGCCCGCTTCTTGGCCGGGGCCGGCGGGGCGTCGGAGATCCGCTCGGCACCCAGGATGTCCCTGAGGAACTTGCCGGTGTGGCTGGCGCCCACCCCCGCGACCTGCTCGGGGGTGCCCTCGGCGATCACCAGACCGCCGCCGCTGCCGCCCTCGGGACCCATGTCGATGACCCAGTCGGCGGTCTTGATCACATCGAGGTTGTGCTCGATGACGATCACGGTGTTGCCCTTCTCGACCAGCCCGGAGAGCACCTTGATCAGCTTGCTGATGTCCTCGAAGTGCAGACCCGTGGTCGGCTCGTCCAGCACGTACACCGTGCGGCCGGTGGACCGCTTCTGCAGCTCGGAGGCGAGCTTCACACGCTGCGCCTCACCACCGGACAGGGTCGTGGCGGACTGGCCCAGCCGCACGTAGCCCAGCCCGACCTCGGTGAGGGTGCGCAGGTGCCGGGCGATCGTCGGAACGGCCTCGAAGAACTCCAGTGCCTCGGAGATCGGCATGTCCAGGACCTCGGCGATGGACTTGCCCTTGTAGTGGACCTCCAGGGTCTCCCGGTTGTACCGGGCGCCGTGGCAGACCTCGCACGGCACATAGACGTCCGGCAGGAAGTTCATCTCGATCTTGATGGTGCCGTCGCCGGAGCAGTTCTCGCAGCGGCCGCCCTTGACGTTGAAGGAGAAGCGGCCCGGCAGATAGCCGCGCACCTTCGCCTCCATGGTCTCCGCGAAGAGCCTGCGGACGTGGTCGAAGACACCCGTGTACGTGGCCGGGTTGGACCGCGGGGTGCGGCCGATCGGCGACTGGTCGACGTGGACCACCTTGTCGACCTGATCGTCCCCGTCGACCCGGGTGTGCCGTCCGGGCACGCCCCGGGCGCCGTTCAGCTCACGGGCCAGGTGCGTGTAGAGGATGTCGTTGACCAGGGTGGACTTTCCGGAGCCGGAGACCCCGGTGACCGCCGAGAAGACGCCCAGCGGGAAGGACACGTCGATGTCCCGCAGGTTGTTCTCCCGGGCGCCGTGCACGGTCAGCCGGCGCTCCCCGTCGACCGGGCGGCGCGTCTCCGGGATCGGGATCTGCCGCTTGCCCGCAAGGTACTGGCCGGTCAGCGACTCCTTGTTGCGCAGCAGTTCCTTGAGCGAACCGCTGTGCACCACCTTGCCGCCGTGCTCGCCCGCGCCCGGGCCGATGTCCACCACCCAGTCGGAGGTCTTGATGGTGTCCTCGTCGTGCTCCACCACGATCAGGGTGTTGCCGAGGTCGCGCAGCCGCACCAGGGTCTCGATGAGCCGGTGGTTGTCCCGCTGGTGGAGACCGATCGACGGCTCGTCCAGCACGTAGAGCACGCCCACCAGGCCCGAGCCGATCTGCGTGGCCAGCCGGATGCGCTGTGCCTCGCCGCCGGAGAGCGTGCCGGCCGCGCGGTTGAGCGACAGATAGTCCAGACCGACGTCCACCAGGAAGCGCAGCCGCTCGTTGACCTCCTTGAGCACCCGCTCGGCGATGGTCTTCTCGCGTGCGCTCAGCTTCATGTCGCGCAGGAACTCCGCGCAGTCGCTGATGGACATCGCGGCGACCTCGGCGATGGACTTCCCCTGGACGGTGACCGCCAGCACGATCGGCTTGAGGCGGGTGCCCTCACAGGTGGGGCAGGGCACCTCGCGCATATACCCCTCGAACCGCTCACGGCTGGAGTCGCTCTCGGACTCCGCGTGCCGGCGCCGGACGAAGGGAATCGCGCCCTCGAAGGAGGTGGTGTACGAGCGCTCGCGCCCGTAGCGGTTGCGGTAGCGCACCGCGATCTGCGTCTTGTGGCCGTTGAGCAGGGCCTTCTTCGCGCGCTGCGGCAGCCCCGCCCAGGGGATGTCGGTGCGGAAGCCCAGTTCGTCGGCGAGCGCGCCGATCAGGCGCTGGAAGTAGTCCCGGGTGTGACCGAGCGACCACGGGGCGATGGCGCCCTCGTCGAGGGACTTGTCCTCGTCGGGGATGATCAGCTCCGGGTCGACCTCCATGCGGGTGCCGATGCCGGTGCACTCCGGGCAGGCGCCGAAGGGCGAGTTGAAGGAGAAGGAACGGGGCTCCAGCTCCTCGAAGGACAGATCGTCGTACGGGCAGTAGAGGTGCTCGGAGAACATCCGCTCGCGCTGCGGGTCGTCCTCGGGGAGGTCGACGAAGTCCAGGATCACCATGCCGCCGGAGAGGCCCAGGGCGGTCTCGATCGAGTCCGTCAGCCGGCGCTTGGCGCTCCCCTTGACGGTGAGGCGGTCGACGACCACCTCGATGGTGTGCTTCTCCTGCTTCTTCAGCTTCGGCGGATCGGTCAGCTGGACGGTCGCGCCGTCCACCCGGGCCCGGCTGTAGCCCTTGGTCTGCAGGTCGGAGAAGAGGTCGACGAACTCGCCCTTGCGCTCGCGCACCAGCGGCGAGAGCACCTGGAAGCGGGAGCCCTCCTCCAGCTCCAGCACCCGGTCCACGATCGCCTGGGGCGACTGCCGGGAGATGGGCCGGCCGCACTCGGGGCAGTGCGGCTTGCCGATGCGGGCGAAGAGCAGGCGGAGGTAGTCGTAGACCTCGGTGATAGTGCCGACCGTCGAGCGCGGGTTGCGCGAGGTGGACTTCTGGTCGATCGAGACCGCGGGCGACAGGCCCTCGATGAAGTCGACGTCCGGCTTGTCCATCTGGCCCAGGAACTGCCGTGCGTACGAGGAGAGCGACTCCACGTAGCGTCGCTGGCCCTCGGCGAAGATCGTGTCGAACGCGAGGGAGGACTTGCCCGACCCCGAGAGGCCGGTGAACACGATGAGCGAGTCCCGTGGCAGGTCGAGCGAGACGTTCTTCAGATTGTGCTCGCGAGCGCCACGGACGGTGAGACGATCGGCCACGCCAGTGCGCACCTTTCAAAAGACAGACAAGGGGACAGCACCCCCAGACAGCCTAAACGGGGCGCCGACGAGTTTTCTTCCGGTTATGACGAGAGCGAGCCTATAGCACGCACATTCGATTTTCGGCATCGGTGCGGCAGCTTCACCCGAACGAGTGTCCCGCGCTAGCGTCTCCCCGGAGACGTCGATCAGGTCCGCCCAGGAGGCCCCGTGTCTGTCCAACGACCCGACCCCGACCACGATGCGGCCGAACTCCGCGAAGCCACCGAACGACTGATCGAGACCGTCGCCGCCATGTCCCCCTCGTCCGTCGCCGAGCCGTCGCGGCTGCCGGGCTGGTCCCGCGGCCACGTGCTGGCCCATCTGGCGCGCAACGCCGACTCCCTGGTCAACCTGATGGTCTGGGCCCGCACGGGCGAGGAGACCCCGCAGTACGAGAGCGGCGACCGCCGGGACAAGGACATCGAGGAGGGCGCGGGCCGCCCCCTCGCCGAGCACCTCGACGACCTGCGCGTCTCCGCGGACCGGCTGGCCCTGGCCATCGAGGAGCTCCCGCCGCGGAACTGGGCCGCACAGGTCGCCATGCGCTCCGGCCGGGTGATCGCGGCGGCGGAGATCCCGTACCTGCGGCTCATGGAGATCTACTTCCACCACGTCGACCTCGGCCTGGAGTACACCTGCGCGCACCTCCCCGAGGACTTCGCGACCCGGGAGCTCGGCGCCATCATCGACGACCTGTCGGGCCACGAGGGCGTCGCCGCCGTCCGCATCCACGACACCGGCAGCGGCGAGAAGTGGGTGATCGGCGCGGCCGACGAGCCCGAACTCACCGTCGGCGGGCCCCGGCACGCGCTGCTCGCCTGGGTCAGCGGCCGCTCCGGCGGCGAGGACCTGACCGCCCGTCCGGACGTGCCGCTGCCGGTGCTGCCGCCACTAGGCTGACGTCATGACGTACAGCGGCGAGGTCACGGTCGGGGGCGCGCCCGACGTGCACGAACTCAAGGACCTCATCATCACCAAGGTCGCGGTCGGCCCCATGAACAACAACGCGTATGTGCTGCGCTGCCGCGCCACCGACGAACAGTTGCTCGTCGACGCGGCCAACGACGCGCACACGCTCCTGGAGGTCGCCGGCAACGACGGTCTCGCGTCCGTCGTCACCACGCACCGGCACGCCGACCACTGGCAGGCGCTGCAGGCCGTGGTCGACGGGACCGGCGCCCGCACCTACGCGGGTCGCCACGACGCCGAGGGGATCCCCGTCCCCACCGACGTGCCCGTCGAGGACGGCGACCGGATCCAGGTCGGCCGGGTCGAGCTCACCGCGCGGCACCTGGTCGGTCACACACCGGGCAGCATCGTCCTGATCTACGACGACCCCCACGGGCACCCGCACATCTTCACCGGGGACTGCCTCTTCCCTGGCGGCGTAGGCAACACCCACAGCAACCCGGACCACTTCACGAGCCTCTTCGAGGGGGTCAAGGCCAAGCTCTTCGACCGCCTCCCGGACGAGACCTGGGTCTACCCCGGCCACGGCAACGACACCACGCTCGGCGACGAGCGCCCGCACCTCGACGAATGGCGCGAACGGGGCTGGTAACGGCCCCGCGGCGGCGCCCACCGCGGCGCCGCCACCCCCGCGCCGCCACCCCCGCGCACGTGGGTCGTTGGACCCACGTGCGCACCTCCCCCTCCATGGCCCGGATCGCCGCCGCGTCGGCGGCCGGGACCGCGATCGAGTTCTACGACTTCTTCGCCTACGGCACCGCGGCCGCCCTCGTCCTCGGACCGCTGTTCTTCCCCGACGCCTCGGCGCTCGCCGGCACCCTGGCCGCGTTCGGCACCTTCGCGGTGGGCTTCGTCGCCCGCCCGCTCGGCTCGGTCCTCTTCGGCCACATCGGCGACCGCGTCGGGCGCCGCCCCGTACTGGTCGGCTCCCTGCTGCTGACCGGGCTGGCGACCACCGCCGTCGGCTGCGTCCCCGGATACGCCGCGATCGGCCCGGCAGCGCCCGTACTGCTGGTGGCCCTGCGCTTCCTCCAGGGGCTGGGGCTGGGCGGCGAGTGGGGCGGGGCGGTGCTGCTCGTCGCGGAGCACGCGCCGGGGCGGCGCCGCGGGCTGTGGACGAGCCTGCCGCAGACCGGTCCCGCGGTGGGCTTCCTGCTGGCGAACGGGATCGTGCTGGCCCTGTCCGCGGGCCTGAGCGACGCCGCCTTCCGCTCCTGGGGCTGGCGGGTGCCGTTCTGGGGGGCGGGCGCGCTGGCGCTGGCCGGACTGGCGCTGCGGGCCGCGCTGCCGGAGACCCCCGCGTTCTCGGCGGCCGCGGGGCGCGGTGACCTGGCCCGGGTGCCCGTCTCGGAGCTGCTGCGTGAGCACGGGCGCCTGGTGCTGCTCACGGCGGGCGCCATGGCGTGCGGCTACGCCGTCTTCTACACGGTGACCACCTGGTCGCTGGCGTACACCACCGAGCACCTCGGCATGGACCGCACGGTCGTACTGGGCTGCGTGCTGGTGGCCGTCCTGCTCAAGGGGGCGCTCACACCGCTGGCGGGCCTGCTCGGCGACCGCTTCGGGCGGCGGCGGATGGCGCTGGCGGGTACCGCCGCGATGGGCGTGGTGGTCTTCCCGTACGCCGGACTGCTCGCGAGCGGCGAGCCGGTGGCGATCGCCGTGGGGTCCGCCGCGGAGCTGATCGCCTTCATCACGGTCTTCGCCGTGGTGGGCGCGTACCTCCCGGAGCTGTACGCACCCCGGGTGCGCTGCACAGGCGCCGCCCTGGGCTACAACCTCGGCGGCGTCCTGGGCGGCGCCCTGACCCCGCTCGTGGCGACCCGGCTGGTGGCGGGCACCGGCACTCCCTGGCCGGTGGCGGTGTACGTCGCGGCCGTGGCACTGCTCAGCCTCGGGTGCTTCGCGGCGCTGCCGGAGACGCGGGGTGCGGCCGCGGCGGAAGCGACGGACGCGACGGCGGGGTGCGCGGCGGTCCGCCGCGCACCCCGCCCGGGCTGAGGAGCCGTGGGTCAGACGTCGATGTGCTCCTCGTCGCGCTTCTCCGCGGCCGCCTGCTTCTTCGACGCCATGAGGCTGGTGACCGTGGTGACGGCCAGGACCACGACGATGAAGCCGAGGGAGAACGGGATGCTGATCTCGGGGACGTGGACCCCCGCCTCGTGCAGGGCGTGGAGCACGAGCTTCACCCCGATGAAGCCGAGAATGATCGACAGCCCGTACGAGAGGTGGACCAGCTTCTTCAGCAGACCGCCGATGAGGAAGTACAGCTGCCGCAGGCCCATCAGCGCGAAGGCGTTGGCGGTGAAGACGATGTACGGGTCCTGGGTCAGGCCGAAGATCGCCGGGATGCTGTCCAGTGCGAACAAAACGTCGGTGGTGCCGATCGCCAGCATGACCACCAGCATCGGGGTCATGATCCGCTTGCCGTTCTGCTGGATGAAGAGCTTGGTGCCGTGGTAGCGGTCGGCGACGCCGAAGCGGCGTTCGGCGGCCTTCAGCAGCCGGTTCTCCTCGAACTCCTCGTCGTGCTCCTCGGCCCGGGCCTCCTGGACCAGCTTCCACGCGGTCCAGATGAGGAAGGCGCCGAAGATGAAGAAGACCCACGAGAAGCTGGCGATGATGGCGGCGCCGGCGGCGATGAAGATCGCGCGCAGGACCAGTGCGATGAGCACGCCGAAGAGCAGGACGCGCTGCTGGTACTGGGACGGCACCGCGAACTTCGCCATGATCAGCACGAAGACGAAGAGGTTGTCCACGCTGAGCGACTTCTCGGTGATGTAGCCCGCGAAGAACTCGCCGGCGGGCTGCCCGCCGGCGAAGAACAGCAGGCCGAGCCCGAAGAGGGCGGCCAGGACGATCCAGACGATCGTCCAGGCGCCGGCTTCCTTGACCGACACGTCATGGGGTTTTCGCCCGATGAAGAAGTCGGCGGCGATCAGGGCGCACAGACCGGCGATGGTCAGCACCCAGAGGGTCAGGGATACATCCACGCGATGCCTCCGGCAGATGGGCTGGCAATTGTCAGCGTTGTCGCTGCCGGAGGTCTCTTCCACCCGGGCCCGTGGGCCGGGGCCGGTGTCCCGGGGCCTTTCAGGCCCGTGATGACGGGATGCACCGCAAGCAGGGAGTACTCCCCTCCGCGTAAAGAAGAGTACATGAAATCCCAAGGAAAGGTAAAGAGAGTAAAGTGATCGTCAATCAGGACGGCGGCCGGAGCCCCCGCCGGACCGGCCGGACAGGTCAGTGGCGGCCCGGGTCGTAGGTGCGTCGGGCGGCGGCCACCTGGCGCAGCACCTGGGACAGGACGGCGCTGCCGGGCGGGGCGAGCAGCGGTTCGTACGTCCAGGCGTGGCCGACCCAGGGGTCGGCGAGGTGGTCGTCGGGCTGCGGGGTCAGACGCATCATCGAGCGCCACAACGGGTCGAGGAGCGGACCGTACTCGCGGGCGTCCTCACGGGCGGCGACCAGGATGAGGTGGACGCCGACCTGCGGGCCCTCGTCCGCGAGGTAGCGCAGCTGGTTGATCGTCCGGTCGTCGAAGCCGTACGGGAAGTCGTTGACGACCAGCACCTGGCGGGCCGGGTCGACGCCCGGGGGCACTTCGAAGGGCACGTCCGCGCGCAGCGCCATCTGCACCAGGTCGACCCGCTCGGTGAGCCGGGCGAGCAGCGCCGCCACCCCGGCGGCGCCCGTGGCGGGCGGCTCGCGCAGCGCGCCGGAGTCCGTGAACGGGGCCAGCGCCGTCGCGGCGGAGCCCGCGGGGTCGACGACGTGGACGGCGCACTCCCCCGCCGGGTGGGAGGCGAGCAGACGGGCGGCGAGCGCCACGGCCACGTCCACGGCGCGACGGCGGTCCTGGGCGCCGTCCACCCACAGCCCGCGTTCCAGCGGCAGCCGTACCAGCAGGGGGATGCGCAGCTCCGGGCGTTCGGGCAGGTGGAGGTCGCCGAGCCGGACCGCCATCGGGGGCTCGGCGGGGACGCGGTAGCCGTGCCAGACCGGGCTCTCCCAGCCCGCGTAGGGCGGCGGCAGGGCGGGCTCGACGACCTCGGCCTCGGCGGTCAGCTGGGCCAGGTCGCGGTCGAGCACGGCACGGGCCCGGTCCACCAGCTCCGTCTGGCGCGCCCTGGCCTGGTCGCGGGCGGCCTCGGCGGCGGGGCCGACGCGGGTGCGCGGGTCGGCGAGGATCGTGTCCAGCTCCTGGTCGAGCCGGGACTCGGCGAAGTCGACGGCACTGCGGTACGCCGCGATGGTGCGGGCCAGGTCCTCGAACATGCCCCAGACCTGGTTGTGGAGCCGTTCCTCCATGCTCCAGCCGGAGGCGTCGCCCGCGACGGGCGCCGGGGTCGGGGGCACCGTGCCGGCGGCTGGCGCGGCGGGAGGGGAGGCGGTGGGAGGGGACCCGGCGGGAGGGGACCCGGCGGGAGGGACGGGGGGCGGTGGCGGCGTGGCGACCGGAGGCGGTGCGGTGGAGGGCACGGCGGGCGCGGGGCGCACCGCCTCCGCCACGCGGGCGGCCACGGCGTCCGCCTCGGGGCGGCCCAGCCCCTGGTCGCGCAGCAGCTCGGCCAGTCCGCCCGCGTACCCCTGGCCGAGCGCGCGTACCTTCCAGGCGCCCTGGCGGCGGTAGAGCTCCAGGGCGACGATCGCCGCCTCGCTGCTCAGCCCGGTCACGGTGAAGCTCGCGACCGGCACCCCGTCGGATCCGGAGACGGTCAGGTGGGGCGCGGGGCAGGCCCCGAAGCGGCTCGGCGCCCCGGCGACCGGCGGCAGCGCCAGCAGGACGTGGACGCGGTCCACGGCCGCCGGGACGGCCGCCAGGTCGGCGGTGACGCGCTGCTCGGCGGCGAGACGCGTGGGCACCTCGATGCCGGGCAGCCGCGGCGCCGCCAGGTGGGCGACGGCCCCGGGGCCGCTCACGCGCCCCTGCCCGTCGCCCAGGGAGACGGCGGCCACGACCGGCGTGCCGGCCGACACCCGGACCTCCAGCGAGGTGCCGGGTAGCGGATGGTTCTGCCCGTGGACCAGCTCGGTGGTCATGCCCGCGCCCCCCTGTGCCCGATCCCGATCAGAGCGCCGGCAGGATCGCCGGCATGAGGTCCTGGAAGGTGCGGCCGTTGGCCGGGGTGCCGATCGCGGTCATCGACCAGCCGGCATCGCCACCGCGCTGCACCTTCGCCATGATCTGCGCGGTGTAGGCGCCACCGCCGGTCAGGGTGTAGCGGGCCAGCTCCTGGCCGTTGGTCTCGTCGACCAGGCGGCAGAACGCGTTCTGCACCTCCTGGAAGGACTGCCCGGTGAAGGAGTTGACCGTGAAGACGATCTGGTCGATGTGCACCGGCACGCGCTGCAGGTCGACCAGGATCGCCTCGTCGTCCCCGCCCTGTCCGGCACCGCCGACCAGGTTGTCGCCGGTGTGCCGCACCGAGCCGTCGTCGCTGACGAGGTGCCGGAAGAACACCACGTCCACGGGCTGCTTGTCGGCGAAGAGGACCGCGGAGGCGTCGAGGTCGATCTCCCGTGTGCGGCTGCCGAACAGCCCACGGCGCGGGGCGGCCTGCCAGCCGAGCCCCATGCGGACCGACGTAAGCGTCCCCCCGTCCGACTTCTGCAGGCTGATCTTCTGACCCTTGGTCATGTTGACCGTCACGCGCTGTCCCCTCTCAACCGTTTTGCCGACGTGCGGTTGCTCGCACCCTATGGGTAGACGCCCGGGTAGGGCACCGTGGTTCGGCAAGAGATTCGACGGCGGCGACGGTCAGGCCACGCCCGCCTCTCTCATCTGCCGCAGCTCCTTCTTCAACTCGCCCACCTCGTCCCGCAGCCGGGCGGCGACCTCGAACTGCAGATCCGCGGCGGCGGTGTGCATCTGGTCGGTCAGTTCGCCGATGAGCTCGGCCAGTTCGGCGGCGGGCAGGCTCTTGGCGGCCCGCTTCTCCCCCGCCTTCGCCGACAGGCCCGGCACCGGTGCCTTGCCGCGCGAGCGCTGGCGGCCCGAGCCCAGCAGCTCCTCGGTGTCGGCGTCCTCGCGGGCGAAGGAGTCCAGGATGCCGGCGATCTTCTTCCGCAGCGGCTGCGGGTCGATGCCCCGCTCCTCGTTGTAGGCGATCTGCTTGGCCCGGCGCCGGTTGGTCTCCTCGATGGCCTTCTCCATCGCCGGGGTGATCTTGTCGGCGTACATGTGGACCTGGCCGGAGACGTTGCGCGCCGCGCGGCCGATGGTCTGGATCAGGGAGGTGCCGGAGCGCAGGAAGCCCTCCTTGTCGGCGTCGAGGATGGCCACCAGCGAGACCTCGGGCAGGTCCAGGCCCTCGCGGAGCAGGTTGATGCCGACCAGCACGTCGAACTCGCCGGCCCGCAGCTCGCGCAGCAGCTCCACGCGGCGCAGGGTGTCGATGTCGCTGTGCAGGTACCGCACCTGGATGCCGAGTTCCAGCATGTAGTCGGTGAGGTCCTCGGACATCTTCTTGGTGAGCGTGGTGACCAGGACGCGCTCGTCGCGCTCGGCGCGCAGCCGGATCTCGTGGACGAGGTCGTCGATCTGCCCCTTGGTGGGCTTGACGATCACCTCGGGGTCGACCAGGCCGGTGGGGCGGATGATCTGCTCGACGACACCGTCGCCCCGGGAGAGCTCGTACTTGCCGGGGGTGGCCGACAGGTAGACCGTCTGACCGACCCGCTCCAGGAACTCCTCCCACTTCAGCGGCCGGTTGTCGAGGGCGGAGGGCAGCCGGAAGCCGTGGTCGACCAGGGTGCGCTTGCGGGAGGCGTCGCCCTCGTACATGGCGCCGATCTGGGGCACGGTGACGTGCGACTCGTCGATGACGAGCACGAAGTCCTCGGGGAAGTAGTCGATGAGGGTGGACGGGGCGGAGCCCGCCTCGCGGCCGTCGATGTGCCGCGAGTAGTTCTCGATGCCGGAGCAGGTGCCGATCTGCCGCATCATCTCGATGTCGTACGTGGTGCGCATCCGCAGCCGCTGCGCCTCCAGCAGCTTGCCCTGCTTCTCCATGACCGCGAGCTGCTCGGCGAGCTCCTTCTCGATGCCGGCGATGGCCCGCTCCATGCGCTCCGGTCCGGCCACGTAGTGGGTGGCGGGGAAGACGTAGAGCTGCCGGTCGTCGGTGATGATCTCGCCGGTGAGCGGGTGCAGGGTGTACAGGGCCTCGATCTCGTCGCCGAACATCTCGATGCGGACGGCGAGCTCCTCGTAGACCGGGAAGATCTCGATGGTGTCGCCGCGCACCCGGAAGGTGCCCCGGGTGAACGCCACGTCGTTGCGCGCGTACTGGATGTCGACGAACTTGCGCAGCAGGGCGTCCCGGTCGATCTCCTCGCCCACCCTGAGCCGGACCATGCGGTCGACGTACTCCTGGGGCGTGCCGAGGCCGTAGATGCAGGACACCGAGGCGACCACGACCACGTCGCGGCGGGTCAGCAGCGAGTTGGTGGTGGAGTGGCGCAGCCGCTCGACCTCCTCGTTGATCGAGGAGTCCTTCTCGATGTAGGTGTCCGTCTGCGGGACGTACGCCTCGGGCTGGTAGTAGTCGTAGTACGACACGAAGTACTCGACCGCGTTGTTGGGCAGCAGCTCCCGGAACTCGTTCGCCAGCTGGGCGGCCAGGGTCTTGTTGGGCGCCATGACCAGGGTCGGGCGCTGCAGCCGTTCGATCATCCAGGCGGTGGTGGCCGACTTTCCGGTACCCGTCGCGCCGAGCAGGACGACATCGTTCTCGCCCGCGCGGATGCGCCGCTCGAGGTCGTCGATGGCGGTCGGCTGGTCGCCGCTGGGCTGGTAGGGGCTGACGACCTCGAAGGGCGCCACACTGCGTTCGATGTCTGATACGGGCCGCATGGGTCAACGGTACGACCCCCCACCGACAACCGGCTCCGACCTGCCCGGATCAGGGCAGGAGGCGGGGCCGGCGCCCCGCCGCGAGGTCTTCCACCAGGCCCGGGAGCAGCACCGCCACCGCGATCAGCCCCCAGGCGACCGCGAACTGGAACCAGGTGCTGTCCAGGGGCAGCGACAGTTCGAAGGCCCTGACCCGCCACATCAGGTCGATCAGGGGGACGCTGAGCACGAGCGCGACCTCATGCCACAGGTAGACGGTCACGGCGCGCGCGCTGACGATCCGCACCAGCCGGTCCAGCGGCGGGATCCGCCCGGCCGGGCCGGCGCACGGCCGGAAGCGCAGCAGGAGCAGGACGAAGCCGGCCGACCACAGCGCCTGGGCGAGGGGGATCTCGTTGAGGTCGTAGGAGCCGTCCACGCGGTGGTACGAGGTCCACCAGCCGCCCGCCGCCATGGCGGCCGCCGCCAGGACCGCCACCCGTCCGGCCGGTGCCCGTTCTAGCAGCCCGTCGCGGTGGGCGAAGCCGAGCAGCCAGCAGGTCAGGAAGGTCGCCAGGTCGGTGACGGCGGTGCCGGCCGCGCCCTCCGGCGGGATCCAGACCGTCTGCAGGAGCACGACGGGGGCGAGGGAGGCGACGAGCGCGGCGGAGGGCGACCGCCGGAACACCCGCAGCAGCAGCGGCGAGAGCAGGACGAACCACAGGTAGGCACGCACGTACCACAGGACCCCCGTGACCTGCTCGGCCCAGGCGCTGCCCGGCGGGTCGGCCACCGGCACCGCCCACAGGAGCAGCCGCGCCCACCAGCGGCCCGCGTGGTGATCGCCGGGCGCCCAGCCGTGGAGCAGCATCGCCGGCACCAGGACGGCGCCGAGGCACCACAGCGGCGGCAGGAGCCTGCGCAGCCGCCGCCGGACGACCGACGGCGCGGGCCCCTCCAGGGATCGCGCCATGAACGATCCAGCGAGGGCGAACATCACCCCCAGAGAGGGGAACGCCAGGCTCAGCCAGGCCCAGCCGAACGTGTGGTACGTCACGACGCGGACGAGCGCCAGGGCGCGCAGGAGGTCCAGGTAGCGGTCGCGGCCGCCGCCCGGGGCGGCGGGGGGCCCCGGCGCGGCCCGGCGGGCGGCGTGCCGGCCGGAGGTCCTGGGTCGGGGCAGCGGCGGGGAGGAGGTGTCGGGCGCGGTCATCGGGCGGCTCCCGCGGACGCCTGCGGGGACCCCACCTCGCCGGTGCGTTCGAGCTTCTGCCAGCGCAGCCGGCCGCCGGTCATGGCCGTGACGCAGGAGTGGATCAGGACGAGGTACATCAACTGCCGGTAGACGATCTGCTGCAGCGGCAGCATCAGCAGATGGCGGTACCGCTCGCGGTCCAGGCGGAAGGCGTACGCCGCGCAGAGGAGTTGGACGGACATCAGCGCGGCCCAGGCGAGGAGTGACCTGGCGGGGTCGACGAAGACGGCGCCGTAGACGGTCAGGAGGTCGATCAGCGGCGCGAAGAGGGGTGTGACGATCTGGAAGAGCACGACCAGCGGCATGCCGACGCGGCCGAAGCGTCCCGAGGGCCCGCGGTCCACCAGGGAGCGCCGGTGCTTCCACAGCGCCTGCATGGTGCCGTAGCTCCAGCGGTACCGCTGCCGCCACAGCTGGCCGATGGTGCCCGGTGCCTCGGTCCAGGCGCGCGCGTGCTCGGCGTACACCACACGCCAGCCCGCGCGGTGCAGCGCGATGGTGACGTCGGTGTCCTCGGCGAGGGTGTCGCCGCTCATGCCCCCGGCGTCGATGAGCGCGGCGCGGCGGAAGCCGCCGACGGCACCCGGCACGGTGGGCATGCAGTCGAGCAGGTCGTACATGCGGCGGTCGAGGTTGAAGCCCATCACGTACTCGATGTGCTGCCATGCGCCGATCACCGTGGCGCGGTTGCCGACCTTGGCGTTGCCCGCGACGGCGCCGACCCTCGGGTCGGCGAAGGGCTGGACGAGCCGGTGCACGGTGCCGGGCTCGAAGACGGTGTCGCCGTCCATCATCACGACGAGTGCGTGACGGGCGTGCTCCAGGCCGCGGTTGAGCGCGGCGGCCTTGCCCGCGTTCTCCTGGCGCACGACGCGCACCCGGGGCAGGCGCATCGCCTCGACGATGTCCGCGGTGCCGTCGGTCGAGCCGTCGTCCACGACGATGATCTCCACCGGGTGTGTGCTCGCCGCGAGTGAACCGACCGTGCCGGCGATGCACTCCTTCTCGTTGTAGGCGGGCACGATGACGCTGACGGGATCGGTCACCGCCGGCCCCCAGCTGAAGCGGCGGCGGCCGCGGATCCTGGCGTGCCGGCGGGCGAGGACGAGCATCAGGGCGAAGCGGGCCAGGACGGCGACGCCGACCACGACGAGCAGCCAGAACAGGACGGGCATGGTGAACTCGGCCAGGGTCACGACGCCGATGAGGGCGCGCCCCTGCCACAACTCGGCTCCGCTCGCCCGGTGGTTGGCGGTCGTGGCGCCCAGGCTCGCGGTCAGCGTGGTGAAGGTGTAGCCCTTCGCCTTCATGGTGTCGATGTACGTGCCGAGCGCCTCCACGGTCTGGGAGCGGTCGCCCCCGGCGTCGTGGAAGAGCACGGAGGCGCCCTTCCCGTGCCCCGGGGCGGCGTCGCGGACGATGTGTGCGACGCCGGGGCGCCGCCAGTCCTCGCTGTCGGTGTCGACGAAGGCGCTGATGTAACCCTTGGTGCCGAGGTAGCGGTAGACGGGCCACATGGTGTCGTCGACGGCGTCGGGCTCGGAGGAGTACGGGGCGCGGAAGAGCGAGGTCGTGATGCCCGCGGCGCCGGCGAGCGCCAACTGGGTCTGGGCCAGTTCGCGGTCGATCCTGGCCCTGCTCTGGTACGCCAGGTCGACGTGGGAGAAGGTGTGGACCCCGATCTCGCCGCCGGAGTCGACGATGTCGCGGATGAGCCCGGGGTATCGGGCGGCCATCTGGCCCACGACGAAGAAGGTGCCCGGCACGTCGTGTTCGCGCAGTACGGCCAGCACCTTCGCGGTCCACCGGGGATCGGGGCCGTCGTCGAAGGTGAGCGCGATCGTCCGGGGCGGCAGAGTGTGGCTGACGGGCTCGCCGGCGGCGTCGAAGGTGAGCACCGGCCCGCCCTCGAGGACGGAGGCGGGCACCCGGTCCGAACTCCCGGACTCGTGGACACGGCTGTCGTTGCCGATCTCCGAGTGCAGGTAGCCGTCCAGCAGCATCACGCACACCAGCGCGAACAGTCCCAGCACGGCCATGACGACGCGTGGTCTGGGCACGGCCTGCCGGCCGGCCGACGCCACCTTGGTGATCGCACCGGGTGCCGCGTGCCGGGCCGTCCGTGCCATGGCCGCTCAGTCGTCCCAGCCGTCGCCGGGCGCGGGATCGCCGCCCGCGTCGACCGGAGGGAACGCGGGGGTGTCGGGTCCGGGTGTCGCCGGGACGGAGGCGGACGGCGAGGCGGAGGCCGCCGGGGTGCGCGGCGGGTTGGGCCTCGGGGTGACGCTCGCCGCCGGGGTGGTACCGGTCCTGCCGGGAGCGGCGGTGGCGGTCGCGGAGGCCGTCGCACGGCCCCCGGTGGCGGAGGGGCTCACCTCGGCGGCCACGACGACGGTGGGTGCGGCGGCGGGGCGGGCCGCCGGCACGGGCGCGTGAAGGGCGTCCGGGGCGCCCGCGGCGCGTTCGCGGCCGCTTCCGGTCCGTCCACCCGCCCCGGCCTGCGCCGAAGCGCCCCCGGGGACGTCGGCACCCGGAATCAGGGTCTGGGGCGCGAAAGGGGTTCCTCCCGCCAAAGCCACCCCCAGCAGGACGGCATATCCCGCGCAGGCGACCCCGACCGCCAGTCCGGCGCGCCGGATAACGCGCGCCCGGCGGCCCGACGCGTCGACGAACACGGGCCCTTCCTCCGTGGACCGCCCACGGGGACACGCCCGCCGGGAGAGGGAATGCATAGGCGGAATGCTAGCAGCAATTCCCCTCCGCGAATTCCCTGGATTCGCTTCGGAATTAATCCCACGAATGGGCCGCGACCCCTTTTCGGTAATTTCCGGGAAGTGGGATCCGGAATTCCCGGGGCGGATAGTCTCTCCGTCATGAAGAGCCGCGCGGCACAGCTGATCACCGGGCTCGTGGCGGTCGCCGTCGCCGCGACGACCGCCTCCCTCCTCACCGGCCGGGAGCCCGCCGGCGCCCCGGCGGCCCGCGCGCCCCACGGGAGGGAAACGGTGGCCGAGGTGCCCTTCACCCCGTACGTGGACGCCTCGCGCTCCACCGCGTACGACATGGCGGGTGCGGCCCGCAGCACCGGGGCCGACGGTTTCACCCTGGGGTTCGTCACCGCGCGCGGCGGCTGCGCCCCGACCTGGGACGGGCGCGAGGGCATCGCCCACGGCGACCTGGCGGACCGCATCGCCGCGTTGCGCGCCACCGGCCGCGACGTGCGGGTCTCGTTCGGCGGCGCCGACGGCACGGAGCTGGCGGGGGCCTGCCCCGACGTGGACGGACTCGGCTCGGCCTACGCCGAGGTGATCGGCCGTTACCGGCTGACCGGGGTCGACTTCGACGTCGAGGGCGACGACCTGGCGGACACGGCGGCCGGCACCCGCCGGGCGCGCGCCGTCGCCCGCCTCCAGAGGGAGGCGGAACGCGAGGGTCGGACGCTGTCGGTCTCCTTCACGCTGCCGGCGATGCCCTCGGGGCTGACCGCCGAGGCCTCGGCGCTGCTCGCGGACGCCCGGCGCCAAGGGGTGCGCGTCGACGGCGTCAACATCATGGCGATGGACTACGGGGATTCGTACACCGGGGACATGGGCCGGTACGCGATCCAGGCGGCCACCTCAACGCACCGGCAGCTCAAGGCGCTGCTGGGCCTGCCGGACGCGGCGGCCTGGCGGACCCTCACGGTGACGCCGATGATCGGTGTGAACGACATCGAGGGCGAGGTCTTCACCCTGGGGGACGCTGCGCAACTGGCCGCCTTCGCCCGCGACAAGGGGCTGGGCGGTCTGTCGATGTGGTCCGCCGACCGGGACAGGGCCTGTGAGGACGACCCCGGGAGCACGGCACCGACCCAATGCAGCGGGGTGAACCAGCCGTCACTGGCGTTCGCGCGGGCCCTCGCGGAAGCGTGAGGCGCCGGCGACGGACGGAGACCGCTGCCCACAGGGCGACGATCGCGGCCAGAACGGCGGGCGGCGTACGAACCGTGAAGCCGACGAGAACACCCCGAGTTCGACGACCACGATGGGGACCACCAGGCTCGCTAAGGTGACGGGCATGTCGTAGGGGATCCGCGGCCCACCGGTGGCGAAGCCCGTCACGGCGATGAAGTGCACCGTCCGGATGCCGTATGCCGGATGCCGGAGCCGATTGCCGCGGAACGCGGCGCGAGCCGGCCGGCCCGTCGCGAAGGGCGCTTGCCAAGCGCCCTGGTCGTGCAGCGCGGCCCGATGGCGGCGCCCAAGCAGGCCGCCATCCACCCCGAGAGAGGGGTCGCCCATCGGTGGCCGAGTCCGTTGGCCGTTCCCCATGTGCCGCTCACGGCACCCTCCGCTGTTTTCGTCCGCCGCGCTGCCGCACGCCAGGGTCGCGGGCCGCCCGGCGCACCTCACGACGGCTTCAGTCGCGCGGACACCCGTGCGTCATCTCGTTCCGGGCAGTGCCGTGATCCGCTCCAGCGGCCCGTACGGCCCTTCCGCCAGGGCGTTGCGCAGGGCGGCGACGACCTCGGCGGGGCTGCGGGTGAGCGCGGCGGGCGCGACCCGCAGCACACGCAGTCCCAGCGACTCCAGCCGGCCGCGCCCCGTGCCCGGGCCGAGGTCCAGGACGAGGCCGTCGCGCACCCAGTAGGCGTCCGGCGAGCCCAGGAAGGCGCCGTCGAACTCGAGCGTGGGACGCCACAGGGGTTGCCGCAGCCCCGACCGGGCCACCAGGGCGCGGGCCATCGGCTCCGCGGAGGCCGCGCGCGGGCCGGAGTCCACGGCGTCCAGCAGAGCGGCCACGGCGGGGCGCCGGGCGAGCACCGCACCGCCCAGTTCCGCGGCGAGCGCGGCCGCGGGCACGCCGAGCGCCGCGACGAGTTCGCGGACCACCTCCAGGGCCCACTCGGGGTCGATGGACTCCCGTACGCCGTCGGCCGCCGCCCGGACGACCGGGGCCACGGGCACTCCGTCCACGGTGTCGGGCACGGGGAGCCCGCGGCCGTGGTGGACCCGCACCCAGGTGTGGGTGCGGATGCGGCGCTCGCTCGGCACGAGGACGTCCACCACCGGGAGCCCGCACGGCGGCGCGGCAACGGCGACGCCGTGCAGGGCGAGCCCCGCCACACCGGTGATCATGGCCGGGACCTGCGGATGCCCGGCGAAAGCCAGTGCCGCCCTGGACCGCTGTGCGGCGGTGAGCGGACCGGGCTGGAGAACGACCACTCTGGGCAGCGGCCGCTGCCACCGGCCGCCGGGGCGGCACCACTCGCGCAGCCTGCTCTGCGGTACGCCCACCGCGGCGAGTTGGGCGACGGTGGCGACCCGGTCCTGTTCGCGGGCGAGCCGGCGGACGGCATGGGTGAAGTCGTTTCGCGTCATGCGCGCCCCATCCCCCTCGTGACCGATCAACTACCGCTTGTGACAGACCTGTCGAGAACGGCCACCCTCCCGGGTGGCAGGGCGTGCGGCCGGTTGCCGGCACCGTACGGGGACGGCGACCGGCACCGGGCCGGCACCGACTGTCGGTGCCCCGCCCTAGGGTGGGAACCGTGACGCAACCCCAGACCCATGCCACCGAGGTCGCCTGGACGGTGCTGGATGCACCGATCGGGCCGCTGCTGCTCGCCGCGACCGGGCAGGGCCTTGTCCACGTGGCCTTCCGGACCGGGGAGGAGGAGGCCCCCGCCGTGCTGGAGCGGATCTGCTCCCGGCTGGGCGCCGCGGCGGCGCGCAGGCCCGGGTCCGCGAGCGCCGCGGGAGCCCGGCTCGACGAGGCGATACCGCAGGTGGAGGCGTACTTCGCCGGGACGCGGCACACCTTCGACCTCGACTTCGACTGGTCGCTGACGACCGGCTTCAACCGCCGCGTGTTGCGCGAGCTGTCGGCCGGTGTCCCGTTCGGCAGTGTGGTCGGCTACCAGGATCTGGCGAACCGGGTCGGCGAGCCGGGCGCGGCCCGGGCCGTGGGGACGGCCATGGGCTCCAACCCGCTGCCCGTCGTCGTCCCGTGCCACCGGGTCCTGGAGAGCGACGGCGGCATCGGCGGCTTCGGCGGAGGCCTGCGCATGCTCGACATCAAGCGCTCGCTGCTGGCCTTGGAGGGTGTGCTGCCGGAGCCGCTGTTCTGACCTGCCGCCCACACCGCCGTGGACGGCATCCGTCACAAGGGCGGGGTGCCCGCGGGTGACTCCGGCGGTGCCGATGGGAGGCGGGGAGGAGCGGAGAGGGGTGGAGAAATGGATGAATCGACTTTCCGTGTCACCGAGGGCGCACCGGACTCACCGGTGCTCCTCCATGTCCCGCACAGTGCCCGCGCCGTGCCCGGGCACGTCCGCGAGCGCATCCTCCTGGACGACGACGCGCTGGCGGCCGAACTCGACCACGTGACGGACGCGTACACCGACCTGATCGCCGTGCGCGCCGCCGCGCGGACCGGCGCCTGGCGGTTCACCAACCTCCTGTCGCGGCTGGTGGTCGACCCCGAGCGGTTCCCGGACGAGCGGGAGGAGATGCGCGCCGTCGGCATGGGCGCCGTCTACACCCGCACCTCGCACGGCGCCCCGCTGCGCGAGGACGACCCCCGCCACGAACGGGATCTGCTGGACGCGTACTTCGAGCCGTACGCGGCCGCCATGACGGCCGCCGTCCAGGACCGGCTCGCGGCCACCGGACGGGCGGTCGTCATCGACGTGCACTCCTACCCCGCCGCGCCGCTCCCCTACGAACTGCACGGCGGCGGGCCCCGCCCCGCGGTCTGCCTGGGCACCGACGCCTTCCACACCCCGGCCTGGCTGCTGGACGCGGCCCGCGAGGCCTTCGCGCCGTGCGGCGAGATCGGCCTCGACTCGCCGTTCGCCGGCACCTATGTGCCGTTGAAGCACTATGGCGAGGTGCGCGAGGTGTCGGCGCTGATGGTCGAGATCCGCCGGGACGGATACATGACGGAGCCCGGCGGTGCCCCCGGCGAGGGAGTGGACCGGCTCGGTGACGCCCTGGCGGCCCTCGTCGCCGCCGTCGGCACGGGTGACGGCACCGGCTGAGGGCGAGGGGCCGCCGGGTTCAGCCGATGCGGAAGCCGGTGAACTCCACCAGGCCGCGGTCGCCCGTGCCGCCGTTGCCCGCGGTCATGAAGAGCCCCACGTCCTGCGTCCGGGCCGCGGCCGGGACCGTCACGGTCGCGACCTTCCGCCATGTCGTCCCGTCGTCGGTGCTGCACTCCCCCGTATACGCGCGACCCCGGCGGCGCAGCCTCAGCAGCACCGGGGCCCGCACTCCGGCGAGCCGCCGGTAGCGGTTGAGCAGGCCGCCGCCGTCGGAGTCGTACGACAGCGTCACCCCGTGCCCGGGGCTCACCGCCAGGTTCAGGAAGCCCGGGGCGGCCGGATCGTCGAGGTCGTCGCGGACGACGATGCCCGCCCGCGCCCATGCGGCGGTCTTCGCCTGGCTGTCGACCCGGGTGGTGACCGTCCCTCCGTCGCTCAGCGCGCCGCGCCGCAGCAGTGCCGCGAACTCGGCGGTGCCCTTCCACAGGTCGCGCCCGGCGCCGTCGATGGCGAAGCGGTCGCCGAGCTGCCCGAAGACGGCGCCGGTGCCGTTGACGGTGTGGTACTCGGCGTCCAGCGGGCCCGCGACGTACAGGTCCCCCGCGGCGACCGCGGGCACCCGCGCGCCGCCCGGCACCGGCTCGTACGCGGCCCGCGCCTCGTACCGCAGCGGCGACAGCGGCCGCTCGGGACGCGCCTCGGGCGCGGTGACGTGCCAGCTGGCACGGCCGGTGCCGCCGGCCGCCACGCGCGGCAGCGACAGCGCCCCTCGGGGTGCGGCCCGCACGCCGTTGGTGGTCAGGGAGAAGCCGACCGTGCCCGTGGGGGCGAGCCCGTTGGTGTTGGTGAACTCGGCCGTCACCAGGGCGAGGCCGCCCGGTACCAGCGTCGCGGGCTGCGCCGTCACGGCCAGCGTGCCCTGGTAGGGGGTCGCGGCAAGGGTCTCGTAGGCCCGTCGGGCGAGCGTGTGCGCGTCGCCGGTGGGCCGGGTGGGGTAGCTCCCGGCGCGCTTCGTCCAGCGCTCCTCGGTGCGGTACCAGTCGGCTTCCCTCGGTGCACGTCGGGTGCCGAGGGAAGCCGCGCAGTCGTCCAGGAAGGTCCGCCAACGCGGCAGGTAGAAGTCCGCGACCAGGCCGTTCCAGTCCCGGTTGGCGTACTCGTGCAGTGACACCGAGGTCGCCCGCCCGCCCCAGGTGGTGATCAGCACCCGCGCGGTGCGCTCGAGTCCGGCGCGCTGCGCGTCCGCCCCTCCCCAGGCCCGGGCCTCCGCGAGCCAGGGGCCGAGCAGGAACGCCCGGTGACCGCCCGCCACCTCGTCGGCCAGCCGCATCAGCCGCAGCCACACCTCGGACAGCTGGCGGAAGACCGCCGCGTCGCCACGCTCGAACGCGGCGCGCAGTTGCGGCAGGAGCTGCCGGCTGCGGTTGGCGACGGCCTGCCGGGCGACGTCGACCAGGTCGTAGCGGTAGGCGTCGCTTCGGCGTGCCCCGGCGGACACGGCCAGCAGTGCGGCGAACGCCGTGTCGAAGGCGGTGGGATCGTAGGTGAGGGTGTTCGGCGCGTACACGCTGGCGGCGTCGGCGGTCAGCGAAGGGCGGGCCGTGAACAGGCTGTCGTGGGCGTCGGCGCGCTCCAGAGCGTCGTGCCGGTAGGCGGTGCGGCGCAGTGCCTGCCAGGCGACGCGGGCCTGGCCGTCCTCGGTGCCGTAACGGGTGCGCGCGTAGGTGTCGAACCAGGTCGGCAGGTCCACCCGCTGCTCGTGCCAGGGCAGTTCGCAGAAGAGCTCGAAGGCGGCCGGGTCGCGTTCGGCGGCCTCCGGCAGGTAGCAGGTGCCGGACAGCGCGCTGCCGGGCTTGTCCCGCCAGCTGAAGAAGCGGTCGGCCCACACATGGGTCTTGGCGCCGATCGTCGTCCGGCCGCCGAAGTTGGGGATGGAGCCGAAGGCGTACGGGGTGCCCGCCCAGTCCCGCTCGCGGTCGGTGACCGAGGCGTAGCGGTCGGAGACGCCGTCCACGACGAGCATCCGCTCCTTGTCGACGGCTCCCAGCAGATCGGCCCGCGGATTCTTCTCCCAGCCGAGGATCACCCAGGTCGCGCGGGGGTGCGCCGCGCTCAGCGCCTCCTGGACGCCCCGGGCGGCCGCGGGCACGGGCACGTCGCCCGCGGTCCCGCCCTCATGGAGCAGGTCCATCTTGAAGTACCCGGCCTCGCCGAACAGCTTCTTCTGGTGGCGGTAGAAGGATGCGGCCACGGCGGCGAAGGCGCCGCTGCGCGGGTCGAGCCAGCCCGGGCGGGCGAAACCGTGCCAGGTGCCCTGCGGGACGACGCGCGCCCCCGCGTTGCGTCCGGCGAAGCCGTCCGGGACGGTGCCGAAGTAGCCCGGCAGCACCGGGGCCATGCCCAGTTCCCGCAGCCGCGCGGTGATCCTGCGGCCCAGCGCGGCGCGGGCGTCGACGATGCCCGGGGTCAGCGGGCCGCCGTACCCGGACAGGTTCTGCAGCAGCCACCACGGCTGGTGGGACGGGGCCGGCAACCAGGCCAGGGCCTCGCGGTCGGAGTAGCCGAACTCGCGCAGCACACGCCGGTACACGGCCTCGGCGCCGGCCACCACCAGCACCTCGTTGCAGCCGTGCAGTGCCAGGACGTCGATGAAGCGCTCCCAGCGCGACCAGTCGGCGTAGGGGGCGGTGTAGCCGTCGTTGGTGTCGTTCAGGACGAAGCGGTGCGGCACGGTGGCGCGCCGGGCGATGCCGTCCGGGGGCGGGGCGGGAAGCGTCGCGGGCAGGGCGTCCAGGCTGTCGCCCACCCAGGAGACGCCCACGCCGCACACGTGCTTGAGGTACCAGCGCACGCCGCACAGCAGTGTGGCCGGTGACGTCCCGGCCACCTCGACGCTGCCCCGCCCGCCCGCGATCCGGAAGCGGTCGGACCCTTCGCCGTCCTTGCCGCCGTTCCCCTGGCCCAGCGCGACCAGCCTGAACTGCTCCGCGTGGCGCGGCAGCAGCCGGCCCAGCGCGGCGTGCGCGGGCCCGGTGTCAAAGGAGGCGGCCATGGTCGCGCCCGCCGCCCCCGTGGGGAACACCGCGCCCGCCGCGGTCGCGGCGGCGGAACCCAGCAGCATCCGCCTGGTCACTCGAGTCACGGCCGGCTCCCGACAGTTGGGGCTGCGTCAGAACGCGTGCCCCGGAACCGTAACGGGAGTGACGATGCGGATCAATGTGACGCGAGGGGTGTTCGCCGTAAAACCGGGCGAACTCCCCGGCCTGGCTCACGCCGGGTCGGGGAAGCGGGCCGCCTGCAGGTAGTCGGGCTTGGGGTCGAGCGCCGCCGCCAGCCGGAAGTGCCGCAGCGCCTCGGCCGACCGGCCGGAACGCTCCAGGGTGCGGCCCAGGGCGAAGTGCGCGTACGCGTTGTCCGGCTCGCGCTCCAGGACGACCTGGAACTCCAGCTCGGCCGGGCGCAGCTGCGCCGACAGGAAGAAGGCCCGGGCACGCAGCAGCCGCGCGGCCGTGTTCTCCGGGTGGGCGGCGATGACCGAGTCCAGCAGCTTCACCGCCCCGCGGGCGTCGCGGGCCGCCAGCAGATGCTCGGCCGCGCGGAAGTCGATGACGTGGTTCTCGGGGCTCTGCTCGGGCACAGCCGCCTCCTTCCCCGGGCACTCAACAGCTCACAACTACCCAACATCACCATCCGCATATGCATTCCCCAGGGAACAGCGGCGGGCCCTCAGCCCTCCCCGTCCACCGGACGCCGTTGCGCAGGCACCGCGGGCCCCGGCCGGTCCTCCGGCGCCTCCAGGGCCACCGGTGCCGCGCCGTCGGCCTCGGCGGCGGGCCCCGCGGGGTCCGCGACCGCGGCCGGGCCCGGCGCGACGGCGGGGGCGGGGCCGGGGCGGGGTGCGGTTCGGCGGAGGGGCGGTCGCTCCAGGCCGCGCGCTCGAAGAAGCGCAGGCCCAGCCCCAGCACCACGACGGCGATCCCGATCGCGGCCGACACGGCTTCCATCCGCATCCCCCTCATGTCCACGGCGCGGCGACCCCACTGCCCCATGGACGTCCCGCGGAGAGGGTTCCGGATCAGCTCTCGACGATCTTTTGACGCAACTGCTCCCACACCTGCCGGACCTGGGGCTCCAGCGCCTCCAGCGGCCCGTCGTTGTCGATCACGACGTCGGCGACCGCCAGCCGCTGCTCCCGGGTGGCCTGCACCGCCATCCGGGCCCGGGCGTCCTCCTCGGCCATCCCGCGCAGCCGCACCAGCCGGTCCAACTGGGTCTCCGGGGCGGCGTCCACCACCACGACCACGTCGTACAGCGGCGCCAGACCGTTCTCCGCCAGCAGCGGCACGTCGTGCACGACGACGGCGTCCGGGCCCGCGGCCCGCTCCAGCTCGGCCGAGCGGTCCCGGACCAGCGGGTGGACGATCGCGTTCAGCGCCCGCAGCCGCTCGGGGTCGGAGAAGACGATCGCGCCGAGCTTCGGGCGGTCCAGGGACCCGTCGGCGGCCAGCACCTCCGCGCCGAACTCGGCGGCCACCGACGCCAGCCCGGGTGTGCCGGGCTCCACCACTTCGCGCGCGATCCGGTCGGAGTCGATCAGCACCGCCCCGTACGAGACCAGCAGCCGCGACACCGCGCTCTTGCCCGCCCCGATCCCGCCCGTCAGCCCCACTTTGACCATGGCGCGAGACTACCGGTGCCCCCGCACACCCACGAGCCCGGTCAGGCGCCGTCGTCCTCGCGGTCGGCCAGGAAACGCTCGAACTCCGCCGCCAGGTCGTCCGCCGACGGCAGTTCGACCGGCTCGGCGATCAGGTTCTGCCGGCTGCCGCCGCCCGCCATCGCGTCGTACTGGTTCTCCAGGCCCTGCACCACCGCGACCAGTTCCACATCGCCATCGGCGACCTGGCGGTCGATCTCGGCGCGCACCGTGTGCGCCTCCATCCGCAGAGCGTGCGCCACCTGCGGCAGCACCAGGCCGGTGGCGGCCGTCAGCGCCTCCACCACGGCCAGCGCCGAATCCGGGTACCCCGAACGCGCCAGGTAGTGCGGTACGTGCGCGGCCACACCCAGGACGTCACGGCCCGCCTCGGCCAGCCGGTACTCGATCAGCGACTCGGCGCTTCCGGGCACCTGCGCCTCGTCGAACCAGGTGCGGTGTCCCGGCACCAGGTCCAGCCGGTTGCCGTGCGGCGTCAGCCCCACCGGCCGCGTGTGCGGCACGCCCATGGGGATGCCGTGGAAGTTCAACGCCAGCCGCACGCCCAGGCGCTCGACGATCTGCACCACCGCCGCGGCGAAACGCTCCCACTCGATGTCCGGCTCGTGACCCGACAGCAGCAGGAACGGCGAGCCCGTGCTGTCACGGACCAGCCGCAGCGCGATCTCCGGCGCCTCGTAGCCCGTCCAGCGGTCCCGCTTGAAGGTCATCAGCGGACGGCGCGCCCGGTAGTCCACCAGGCGGTCCGCGTCGAAACGCGCCACCAGCCGGTGCTCCTGCCGTTCCAGCAGTTCCTCGACGACCTGCGACCCGGTCTCACCTGCGTCGATGTACCCCTCGAAGTGGTACAGCAGCACGGGCCCGGTCTCACCGAACGCCTCGTCGACCGCCTCTGCCCCGCCCGGCTCGTATGCGTACAGCCCCTGCGGATCCAGCACTGCGCACCCTTCCCTCGGTCTTCGTCAACTCTGAGTGCAACGGGCCGTACAGCCCGCGCATTCCCGCCCGGACCCGGCGAACGCGGAAGGACCCGCCCTCCAAAGGAGAGCGGGTCCTTCCGTGATGCGTGGGCGTGGGCCCTGCGATCAGCTCTGGCCGCCGGCCAGCTTCTCGCGGAGCGCCGCCAGCGCCTCGTCCGAGGCGAGGGCGCCGGACTGGTCACCGGACTCCGAGGAGTACGAGCCACCGGTCGGGCCGGCCGGAGCCGCCTCGCCGGCCTCGGCCGCGGCCTCGGCGTCCGCCTCGCGGGACTTGATGACCTGCGCCTGGTGCTGCTCGAAGCGCGTCTGCGCCTCGGCGTACTGGTGCTCCCAAGCCTCGCGCTGGGTCTCGTAGCCCTCGAGCCAGTCGTTGGCCTCGGGGTCGAAGCCCTCGGGGTAGATGTAGTTGCCCTGGTCGTCGTAGGACGCGGCCATGCCGTACAGGGTCGGGTCGAACTCGACCGAGGCCGGGTCGGCACCGAAGGACTCGTTGGCCTGCTTCAGCGAGAGGCTGATGCGGCGGCGCTCGAGGTCGATGTCGATGACCTTGACGAAGATCTCGTCGTTGACCTGGACGACCTGCTCCGGGATCTCCACGTGGCGCTCGGCCAGCTCGGAGATGTGGACCAGACCCTCGATGCCCTCGTCCACGCGGACGAACGCACCGAACGGCACCAGCTTGGTGACCTTGCCGGGGACGACCTGGCCGATCTGGTGCGTACGGGCGAACTGCTGCCACGGGTCTTCCTGGGTCGCCTTCAGCGACAGGGAGACACGCTCGCGGTCCATGTCGACGTCCAGGACCTCGACCGTGACCTCCTGGCCGACCTCGACGACCTCGGAGGGGTGGTCGATGTGCTTCCAGGACAGCTCGGACACGTGCACGAGGCCGTCCACGCCACCCAGGTCCACGAAGGCACCGAAGTTGACGATGGAGGAGACGACGCCGGAGCGCACCTGGCCCTTCTGGAGGGTGGTGAGGAAGGTCTGGCGGACCTCGCTCTGGGTCTGCTCCAGCCAGGCGCGACGGGACAGGACCACGTTGTTGCGGTTCTTGTCCAGCTCGATGATCTTGGCCTCGAGCTCCTTGCCGACGTACGGCTGGAGGTCGCGGACACGGCGCATCTCGACCAGGGAGGCGGGGAGGAAGCCGCGAAGGCCGATGTCGAGGATGAGACCACCCTTGACGACCTCGATGACGGTACCGGTGACGATGCCGTCCTCTTCCTTGATCTTCTCGATCGTGCCCCAGGCGCGCTCGTACTGGGCGCGCTTCTTGGACAGGATCAGACGACCCTCCTTGTCCTCCTTCTGGAGGACCAGGGCCTCGATCTCGTCGCCCACGGCGACGACCTCGTTGGGGTCGACGTCGTGCTTGATCGAAAGCTCGCGCGAGGGGATGACACCCTCGGTCTTGTAACCGATGTCGAGCAGGACCTCGTCCCGGTCGACCTTCACGATGACGCCGTCGACGATGTCGCCGTCGTTGAAGTACTTGATCGTCTCGTCGATCGCGGCGAGGAAGGCTTCCTCGGAACCGATGTCGTTGACCGCCACCTGCGGGGTGGTACGAGGGGCCTGGGCCTCGGTGCTGCTCGTCATTAGGAAAAGGGCTCCGGTACGGACATGAAGTCGTAGGTACTGCTACGCCGTAAGCCCGTTTCGCTCCTGCCGATTCCGGACAGCCCACAAGGCCGAGAGGTACAACAGATGTGAGCGCAGCCTGCTCCGTCCGAGGCGCGCAGGCTCGCAGCGCAACTTGTAGCATACGGGGGCAGCCGGGCACGGTCAATGCACGAAGAGCACACCACGGGCTTAACACCCCGTACCGGGCACTGGCACATAGACGTGCTGCGGTGACACCGCAGCCACAGGTCACCACAGAGGGTACGACGACCAGCGCGATGATCCAACCACCGGCCCCCCGGCCAGCCCCCGAAGAACCCGAGGCCACGCGCCGTGTCGCCGACGACACGGAGAGCAGCCGAGCCAACCGCGGATGGTGGGACCGCAACGCGGACGAGTACCAGAGCGACCACGGGGAGTTCCTCGGCGACTCCGATTTCGTCTGGGGCCCGGAAGGAGCAACCGAGGACGAACTCCGCCTCCTCGGACCCGCCGCCGGCCTCGACGGCGCCCGCATCCTGGAGATCGGCGCCGGCGCGGCCCAGTGCTCCCGCTGGCTCGCCGCGCACGGCGCCCGGCCCATCGCCCTCGACCTCTCCCACCGCCAGCTCCAGCACGCCCGCCGCATCGACGACGGCCACAGCCCCTTCCCCCTCGTACAGGCCGACGCCGGCGTCCTCCCCTTCGCCGACGCCTCCTTCGACCACGCCTGCTCCGCCTACGGCGCCCTCCCCTTCATCGCCGACACCGCCCGCGTCATGCGCGAGGTCCGGCGCGTCCTGCGCCCCGGCGGCCGCTGGGTCTTCTCCGTCACCCACCCCGTGCGCTGGGCCTTCCCCGACGAACCCGGCCCCGAGGGACTCACCGCCTCCGCCTCCTACTTCGACCGCACCCCCTACGTCGAACAGGACGAGAACGGGCACGCCGTCTACGTCGAGCACCACCGCACCCTCGGCGACCGCGTCCGCGAACTCAGCGCCGCCGGCTTCCGCCTCGTCGACCTCGTCGAACCCGAATGGCCCGCCTGGAACACCGCGGAGTGGGGCGGCTGGTCCCCGCAGCGCGGCCGCGTCATCCCCGGCACCGCGATCTTCGTCTGCGTCGCCCCGTGACTCCCCGCCCCGCGCGAACCCGGGAGGACGCCCTCGCCGCCCTCCCGGTGCGCACCGCCCTGCCCGCCCTCCACGACGCCCTCGACGGCCACGGCTGCGCCGTCCTCGCCGCCCCGCCCGGCACCGGCAAGACCACCCTCGTCCCGCTCGCCCTCGCCGGCCTGCTCGACGACCGGCCCACCCGGACCGTCGTGGTCGCCGAACCGCGCCGCATGGCCGCCAAGGCCGCCGCCCGCCGCATGGCCTGGCTGCTCGGCGAGGAGCCGGGCGGCCTCATCGGCCACACCGTCCGCGGCGACCGCAAGGTCTCCCCCCGCACCGTCGTCGAGGTCGTCACCACCGGCGTCCTCCTGCAGCGGCTCCAGCGCGACCAGGAACTCCCCGGCACCGCCGCCGTCCTCCTCGACGAGTGCCACGAACGCCACCTCGACGCCGACACCGCCATGGCCTTCCTGCTCGACGTACGCGCCGCCCTCCGCCCCGACCTGCGCATCGTCGCCGCCTCCGCCACCACCGACGCCGACGCCTGGTCACGGCTGCTCGGCGACGCACCCGTCGTCCACGCCCGGGGACACATGCACCCCGTGGCCGTCACCCACGCACCCCCGCCGCACGGCACCCGCCCCCCGCACGGCATGCGCGTCGACCCCGCGTTCCTCGACCACGTCGCCGCCACCGTCCGCACCGCGCTGCGCACCGCCGACGGCGACGTCCTGTGCTTCCTCCCCGGCACCGGCGAGATCGCCCGCGTCGCCGGCCTGCTCGGCGACATCGGCGCCGAGGTCCTCCAACTCCACGGCCAGGCACCCGCCTCCGTCCAGGACGCCGTCCTCCGCGGCGGCGACGGCGCCCGGCGCCGCGTCGTCCTCGCCACCTCCGTCGCCGAGTCCAGCCTCACCGTCCCCGGCGTCCGCGTCGTCGTGGACTCCGGCCTCGCCCGCGAACCCCGCACCGACCACGCCCGCGGACTCGGCTCCCTCACCACCGTCCGGGCCTCCCTCGCCACCGCCACCCAGCGCGCCGGACGCGCCGGACGCGAAGCCCCCGGCACCGCCTACCGCTGCTGGAACGAGGCCGAGGACACCGGCCGGCCCCGCTTCCCCTCCCCCGAGATCGCCGTCGCCGACCTCACCCCCTTCGCCCTCCAGGCCGCCGCGTGGGGCGATCCCGACGCCTCCGGGCTCGCGCTCCTCGACCCGCCCCCACCCGGCGCCCTCGCCGCCGCCCACGACGTCCTCACCGCCATCGGCGCCCTCCGCCCCGACGGCCGCACCACCGACCGCGGCGACCGCATGGCCCGCATCGGGCTCCACCCCCGCCTCGCCCGCGCGCTCCTGGACGGCGCCCCCCGCACCGGCACCCGCCGCGCCGCCGACATCGTCGCCCTCCTCTCCGAGCAACCCCCGCGCGACCACGGCGACGACCTCGCCACGGCCTGGCGCACCGCCCGCCGCGCCCACGACGCCCACGCCGACCGCTGGCGCCGCGAAGCCCGCCGCCTCGCCGCCTCGGCGCCCGACCACCCCGCCACGGCGCTCACCGACGACACCGCCGCCGGACTCGTCACCGCACTCGCCTTCCCCGAACGCGTCGCCCGCCGCCGCGGCGGCGGCAACGGCGCCGTCACCGGCACCGGCACCGGCACCGGCTACCTGATGGCCTCCGGCACCGCCGCCGAGCTCGCCGACGGCACACGCCTCGGCACCCCCCAGTGGCTCGCCGTCGCCGTCGCCGACCGCCCCGCGGGCTTCCCCTCCGCCCGCGTACGCCTCGCCGCCGTCATCGACGAGGACACCGCCCGCACCGCCGCCGCACCTTTGCTCACCGAGACCGACGAGGTCACCTGGACCGACGGCGACGTCACCGCCCACCACGCCGCCCGGCTCGGCGCGATCACCCTCACCACCCGCCCCCTCGCCCACCCCGACCCCGCACAACTGCGCACCGCCCTCCTCGACGGCCTCCGCCGCGAAGGACCCGGCCTGCTCAGGTGGACCCGCGACGCCGACACCCTGCGCCTGCGTCTCGCCTTCCTCCACCGCGAGATCGGCGCCCCCTGGCCCGACGTCTCCGACGAGGCCCTGATCTCCCGCGCGGACGAGTGGCTCGCCCCCGAACTCGCCACCGCCCGCCGCCGCGCCGACCTCGCCCGCGCCGACGCCGCCACCGCCCTGGGCCGCCTCCTGCCCTGGGCGACCGGCGAAGCCGCCCGCCTCGACGAACTCGCCCCGGAACGCATGGAGATCCCCTCCGGCTCCAGGATCCGCGTCTCCTACGACGACGACCGCCCCGTCCTCGCCGCCAAGCTCCAGGAACTCTTCGGCTGGACCGCCACCCCCCGCATCGCCGGCGGCCGCGTCCCCCTCCTCGTCCACCTGCTCTCACCCGCCGGCCGCCCCGCCGCCGTCACCGCCGACCTCGCATCCTTCTGGCGCGACGGCTACCGCGCGGTGCGCGCGGAACTCCGCGGCCGCTACCCCAAGCACCCCTGGCCCGAGGACCCCACGACGGCGGTCGCCACCCGGCACACCAGCGCCCGGCTCAATGCTTCGGACCGATGAAGCGGTCCATGAGCGCGACGGCCTCCCGTCGGGCGACGGAGATGTTGTACGGATCGTTGCCGCGCCGGGTGACCCGCCACTCCACCCCGACCTTGTCTAGGGTGTCCGTGAGGAGTCTCCTGATGTCGTCGGATTTGTTGGTGAAGAAGTAGCGTGGATATTCGTAGCGCTTGCGTTCCCCAGCGACGATCCGCGTCGTCCAGTTGGTGATCCGGCAGCCATCGGAATGGATGAGTCCGCGGATGAAGCCCCACGGGTACCTGTCCACGATCGCTTGCTGCCACGGCTCGAGGGCGATGTGGCGTTCGTGTTTCCTGCCTTCGCCGTGCTGCGGGAACAGACACCACAGGTGCTTCGAGTAGACCTTGACATTGAGTGCCCCGGTCTTGCGGACGCGGCACGTCCTGTTTTGCGGGAAAACCGCGCGCATGGCCCGCTCCGCCTCGTCAATGAGCCCGGTCCACTTCTCCGAGCACGTGATCATCAGACTGGGCACACGGTGCCGGGAGTGCTGGACGATGTGTCCGTCGCCGAGGTAGAGCCCGAGGAGATAGGCGTACGCCACCTCGTCGAGCGGAGTGTCGTCGCATCGGGGGCAGGACGGCGGCGGCCGCCTTCCTGGACATTCACCACGTCTTGAGCGATCCACGTGCAGCCAGTAGCCCACGGTTCCCGGCGGGACTCCGAGCCGACGGGCGACCTCGGCGTTCGGCATGCCCGATCGGCAGAGGGCAATCGCCCGGTGACGCAAATCGTTCCCTTGTGCGACCATGCGTCCACTTTGAGCGGAAGCCGAAGATCAACAAGGCGGAAAGGGGGAACATTCACTCGAACGGGATGTTCGCGAAAAAGTGCCGGGTGCGGGATTCGAACCCGCAAGCCCTCACGGGCAGATGTGTTTGAGACATCCGTGTATGCCGTTCCACCAACCCGGCGGGTTGCGGATCACAGCGTACCGTGCGGGTACGCGACACCGCAGCTAGGTAGGCTCTAGTCGCAGCACCTGCCCTGGAACGAGGAGTCCCGTGAGCGCCGCCGAGCCCGTTGACGAGCAGTCGCACGTACCGCCGCAGACCACCCGCGTGGTGATCGCCGAGGACGAGGCTCTGATCAGGCTCGACCTGAAAGAGATGCTCGAGGAGGAGGGCTACTCCGTCGTCGGTGAGGCGGGGGACGGCGAGACCGCCGTCAAGCTCGCCGAGGAGCTGCGGCCGGACCTGGTGATCCTGGACGTGAAGATGCCCGTGCTGGACGGGATCTCGGCCGCGGAGCGGATCGCCAAGGAGAAGATCGCGCCGGTGCTGATGCTGACCGCCTTCTCGCAGCGCGAGCTGGTGGAGCGGGCCCGGGACGCGGGCGCCATGGCGTACCTGGTGAAGCCCTTCAGCAAGAGCGACGTCGTGCCGGCCATCGAGATGGCCGTGTCGCGGTTCACGGAGCTGCGGGCGCTGGAGGCGGAGGTCGCGGACCTGAGCCTGCGGCTGGAGACGCGCAAGCTGGTGGACCGGGCGAAGAGCGTCCTGCAGACGAAGTACGGGTTGTCGGAGCCTGCAGCGTTCCGGTGGATCCAGAAGACGTCGATGGACCGCCGCATGACGATGCAGGCGGTGGCGCAGGCCGTGCTGGAAGAGGTGGACGGCGGCGCCAAGTAGCGTCGGCCGGGGAACGGTTCAGGCCGAGTGGTCGGGCCAGTCGCGCGACGGCAGGGGGATGTCCGATGAGGGCATCCCTTTGTCGTTGGCGACGGCGAGGCGGTCGACGGCGGCGTCGCGGGGGATGTCGAACCACAGGTCGTACTGGGCGCTGTCGTGGGCGCCGATGTCGACGGTGAGGGGCTGGCGCTTGATCTGCATGGCCTCCCAGTCGATGGAGTGCCTGCTGCCGTCGGCGAGGACGAGCCGGTGGAGGTCGTTGTCGAGGCGTGCGCTGACGGAGTCGTCGACGGTCACGGAGAGGCGGACGCGGCAGAGGCGGCCCTTCGCGGGGTGTTCGGCGTGGGTGCCGACGATGACGGCGATGCCGCAGCGAAGGGCGAGGGCGCGGAATTCGAGGTTCCCCGCTTTGACGGCCGGTGCGTCGAGGGGGATTTCGAGCTGACGCAGGGGTTGGCCGGTCGCGGGCGGGGAAGGGTGGGGCCATATCGCCGCGGCGGTGAGGGCCGCTACCGTGGCCCCGGCGAGCGCTCCGGCCAACGCGGTCACGAGTGGCCGGGCGGCCGCCCGTCGCACAAGGCCACCAAATCGGACCTTTGTCTGCATCTCTCCCCCAGGTGTCGTCCGGTTACCGGTAAGGACCGTTCTGTTTCCGGCACATGACCCAGGTCACCGTCCGATCACATATCTTCCTACGACCTATCTGTGTGCCTGATCAGCGGATTACATTCCCGCCAACCCGCGTGTTGTTCACGCGGTCGCAATCCGGAGGGCCTACGGCCCGCCGACTCGTAATCTCATTGGGCGGCTCCAGGGGGTCGTAGTGCTCAACAACAAGTTCGTCAAGTTTGCTATCCCGGTGGCAGTTGGCGCTCTCGCGCTCACCGCGTGCGGTGGCGGCAAGGACGACAGCGGCAAGGGCGGCGGCGGCAAGCCGACGTTCTCCATCGGCTTCCAGGGTCCGCTGTCCGGCGACAACAGCGCGCTGGGCATCAACGAGGACAACGGCCTGAAGCTGGCTGTCGAAGAGGCCAACAAGAAGGGCGACCTGCCCTTCACGCTGAAGGTCGTGGACGGTGACGACCAGGGTCTGCCGGACCAGGCGCCCGCTGCCGCCCAGAAGCTCATCGGTGACACCAGCGTCGTCGCCGTCGTCGGCCCGGCGTTCTCCGGCCCGACGAAGGCCTCGGGTGGCCTGTACGCCCAGGCGCAGCTCGCCGCGGTGACGCCGTCGGCGACCAACCCGGACCTGACGAGCCAGGGCTTCACCTCGTTCCTGCGCGGTGCTCCGAACGACAACGAGCAGGGTGCCGGCATGGCCGAGTACCTGTCGAAGAAGGAGAAGGCCAAGAAGGTCTTCGTCATCGACGACAAGAGCGAGTACGGCGTCGGTCTGGCGAAGGTCGCGATCGACAGCCTGAAGGCCGCGGGCGTCACGGTGGAGACGGACTCCGTCCCGGCGAAGACCCCGGACTACACCGCCGCCGCGACGAAGGTCGTCAACTCGAACGCCGACGCGCTGATCTACGCGGGTTACTACGCGGACCTGGCGCCGTTCGCCAAGAAGCTGAAGGACGGTGGCTTCAAGGGCATCGGCATCTCGGGTGACGGTTCCAACGACGCGAAGTTCGTGGAGCTGGCCGGCGCCGCGGCCGACAAGTGGTTCCTGACCTGCCCGTGCACCGACGCCACGAAGAACGAGAGCACCAAGGCGTTCACCGAGGCGTACACCGCGAAGTTCAACACGCCTCCGGGCACCTACTCGGCCGAGTCGTACGACATCGCGAACCTGATCATCTCCGAGATGAAGAAGCTCGGTAAGGACGTCACGCGCGACAAGCTGCTGGCGGCCCTGAAGGGCGTCAACTACAAGGGTCTGACCAAGGAGTTCGCCTTCGACGACAAGGGCGAGCTGAAGACCAAGAACGTGTACCTGTACCAGGTCGCCGACGGCAAGATCGGCTACCTGGGTGACGTGGCCACCCTCAGCAACGGCTGATCCGGCAACCGGCATCTGAGGTGGGGGGCGCGGGACGCGGCACGGATTCCGGCCGCCGCCCCGCGCTCCCCATCGCTGTACCGGACGTGTTCTCGCCGCCCTTCACCGGCTTCAGCAAGGATTCCCACGCACGATGAATCTCTTCCACAACTTCTGGGACTACTTCATCCCAGGCTTGACGACGGGTTCCATGTACGCCGTCATAGCGATCGGGTACACCCTGGTCTACGGCGTGCTCCAGCTCATCAACTTCGCGCACAGCGAGGTCTTCATGATGGGCGGCTTCGGTTCGCTCGTCGTGCTCTCCGAGCTCGCCCCGCAGTCCCCGCACGGGTTCACCTCCGTCGTGTGGGTGATCGTCGGCATGATCGCCGGCGCCCTGGTCGGAGCGCTGACGGCGTTCGGGCTGGAGAAGGCGGCGTACAAGCCGCTGCGCAAGCGCAACGCCCCCAAGCTGGTCTTCCTGATCAGCGCCATCGGCGCGTCGTTCTTCCTGTACAACCTGGCGGGCAAGCTGTGGGGCCGCAACCCCGTGCCGATGCCGGAGCTGTACACCAACGGTGAGGTCTTCAGCGTCTTCGGCACCCCGGTGAAGATCACGCAGCTGATCATCATCGGTTCCGCGGTCGCGATGATGATCGGCCTGGACCTGGTGGTCAACCGCACGAAGATGGGTGCGGGCATCCGGGCCGTGGCGCAGGACGCCGAAACGGCGGGTCTGATGGGTGTCGACATCGACAAGATCATCTCCCGTACGTTCATCATCGGCGGTCTGCTGGGCGGTGCGGCCGGCTTCCTGTACGGCTTCGGCATCTCCGGCCAGGTCTGGTTCACGGTGGGCTTCCTGCCGGGCATCAAGGCCTTCGCGGCGGCGGTGCTGGGCGGTATCGGCAACATCCGCGGTGCGATGCTGGGCGGCCTGCTGCTGGGCATCGTCGAGAACCTGAGCTCCCCGCTCTTCGGCACCCAGTGGATCGACGTGACCGCGTTCGTGGTCCTCATCCTGGTGCTGATGTTCCGTCCGACGGGCATCATGGGCGAGCGTCTGGGGAGGTCGGCATGAGCGACACGACCGCTGCCAAGTCCTTCTCGGTGGACGTGGCCAAACTGCGCCGCAAGGCCTGGTACCAGCAGCCCCGCTGGACCCGCCTGCTCGGCATGGTGGCGCTGGGCTTCATCCTCGCGCTGATGACGGGCGAGGACGGCAACCCGGCGGAGAAGTTGTCGGCTTTCACCGGCGCCTTCGAGTCGGCGCGGCTGTACATCTGCATCGCCATCCTGGTGGGTGTCTGGGCGCTGGTGGAGTTCGGCGCTCCGGTGCGCCAGGCGGCCCGGCAGGGTGCGCAGGGCGTCAACAAGTCGCTGGAGCCGACCCGGGCGATGTTCCGGTCCAACGGCTGGCTGCGGCTGGGCGCCCTGGTGGTCGTCCTGGTGCTGGCGATCGTCATCCCCGCGAACACCAGCCTGTTCTGGCAGGAGGTCCTCGTCACGCAGATGGGGATCTTCATGATCATCGCGGTCGGTCTGAACGTGGTGGTCGGCTGGGCCGGTCTGCTGGACCTGGGCTTCATCGCCTTCTACGCGATCGGCGCGTACTCCTGCGCCTTCTGGACCGGCCACATGCCGGTGAAGCCGCCGTTCACGGTGGGCGCGCTGGAGTCGATCCCGTTCGCCATCGTCACCTGCCTGATCGCCGGTGTGCTGCTGGGCGCCCCGACGCTGCGGCTGCGCGGTGACTACCTGGCGATCGTGACGCTGGGCTTCCACGAGATCGTGTACCTGGTGGCCAAGAACTCGGACGGCTTCACCAACGGTTCGCGCGGTGTCATCGGCATCCCGCACCCGTCGATCCACATCGGTCCGATCAACTACGACTGGACGCTGGACCCGCTGCCGTACTGGTACCTGCTGCTGTTCTTCCTGGTGGTGCTGATCTTCCTGTACAACCGCCTGGAGCACTCGCGGATCGGCCGCACCTGGACGGCGATCCGGGAGGACGAGGTGGCCGCCTCCGCGACGGGCATCAACACCGTCCGGTACAAGCTGCTGGCGTTCGCTATCGGCGCGTCGACGTCGGGTCTGGCGGGCGTGGTGTACTCCAGCAAGGTCGGCTTCATCAACCCGGAGAACTTCACCATCGTGCTGTCGGTGCTCGCGCTGGCGTACGTGGTGTTCGGCGGCATGGGCTCCATCGCGGGCGTGCTGTTCGGTGCCGCGCTGCTGGTGTGGCTGCCGAACGCGCTGCGCGACTATGTTCCGGAGCAGGACCGCTTCATCTACCTGGGTGCGCTGCTCGTCATCATGATGATCTTCCGTCCGCAGGGTGTTATCCCTTCCCGCCGCAGGCAGCGCGAGCTGCACATGGCGGAGGCGGGCATCGGTGACGCCGATGCGATGACCGAGCCGACGGGAGGCGTGAAGTCGTGAACGCGGTGAAGGATGCGGGCGTGCAGCCCGCGCAGACCGGCGATGCGGTGCTGCAGGCCCGCGGCGTGACGCTGCGGTTCGGCGGTCTCACCAGCCTCTCGGAGGTCGACCTGACGATGCGGCGGGGCGAGATCCTCGCGGTGATCGGCCCGAACGGCGCCGGCAAGACCTCGCTGTTCAACTCCCTGACGGGCGTGTACGTCCCGCAGGAGGGAGCGATCACCTTCCACGAGGAGGGCGGTGCGGAGCGCAAGCTGCTCGGCGCCAAGCCCTACCTGGTGAACCGTTATGGCGTAGCCCGCACTTACCAGAACATCCGGCTCTTCGCCGCCCTGACGGCCCTGGAGAACGTCAAGATCGCGGCGGAGTCGCGGCAGAAGTCGGGAGCGATCTCGATCATGCTGGGCATGCCGTGGGCGCGCCGGGACGAGAAGGCCAGCGACAAGCGGGCGCAGGAGCTGCTGTCGTACGTGGGCCTGGCGGGCAAGCACAATGAGCTGGCCGCCAGTCTGTCCTACGGTGACCAGCGGCGCCTGGAGATCGCCCGGGCGCTGGCGACCGACCCGAAGGTGCTGCTGCTGGACGAGCCGGCGGCCGGTACGAACCCGACGGAGAAGCTGGAGCTGGAGCAGCTGATCCGCCGGATCAACCAGGATCTGGGCGTCAGCGTGCTGCTGATCGAGCACGACATGAAGCTCGTGATGTCGGTCGCGGACCGCGTCATGGTGCTGAACTTCGGCAAGGTGATCGCCGAGGGTCTGCCCGAGGAGGTGCAGCGCGATCCCGCGGTGATCGAGGCGTACCTGGGTTCGGCCGACGAGGAGGCCGTGGAGGCCGTCGCGGAGATGGTGGAGATCGCCGAGTCGCACCATGCGGCCGATGTTCCCGAAGTCCCCGCGCCGCGTGAGTCCGAGGAGGAGGGCCGATGACCGAGGCCGCCAACTTCGAGAAGGAGACGGCTGGTTCCGTCACCGAGGCCCCGGCGATGCTGGAGCTGGTCGACCTGCAGGTGTTCTACGGCGCGATCCAGGCGCTGAAGGGCATCAATGTGACGGTCCGGCAGGGCGAGGTCGTGGCCCTGCTCGGTGCGAACGGCGCCGGCAAGACCACCACCCTGCGCACGATCTCCGGTCTGCTGCAGCCGCGCCACGGCGAGGTGCGGCTGGGCGGCGAGCGGATCGACGGCGTTCCCTCGCACAAGGTCGTGGAGCTCGGCATCGGCCAGTCCCCCGAGGGCCGCAGGGTCTTCCCGGTGATGACGGTGCTGGAGAACCTGGAGATGGGCGCGTACCGGTTCAAGGGCGTCCCCAAGGAAGACCTGGAGCGGGTGCTGGACCTCTTCCCGCGCCTGGCGGAACGGCGTACGCAGCTGGCGGGCACCCTGTCCGGCGGTGAGCAGCAGATGCTGGCCATCGGCCGAGCGCTGATGGGCCGCCCGAACCTGCTGCTGCTCGACGAGCCGTCGATGGGTCTGGCGCCGCTGATCGTCCAGCAGATCTTCGAGATCATCAAGGAGATCAACGACCAGGGCACCACGGTGCTGCTGGTGGAGCAGAACGCCTCCCAGGCGCTGCAGTTGGCCGACCGCGGCTATGTGCTGGAGACGGGTGCGATCGTCATGGAGGACGACGCCTCCGCCCTGCTGTCCGACCCGCGCGTGCGTGCCGCCTACCTCGGTGAGGGCGCGGCGTAACGTCCGGCGCCGTACGGCGCGTCATACGGCGAGGAGAACGGCTCCCGGAGCATTCCGGGAGCCGTTCTCCTCGTGCGGGCCGTGCGGGCCGTGCGTGGCGCGTGCCGCGCCGTACGGCAGGTCGTCAGGGGGCGACGGTGCCCGGGGTGGCCGGGCGCAGCATGCAGGTGAGGCGGGCGGAGCAGACCCGGCGGTCCTGCTCGTCGCTGATGACGATCTCGTAGGTCGCGGAGGAGCGGCCGCGGTGGACGGGGGTGGCGACCCCGGTCACCTTGCCGGAGCGCAGGCCGCGGTGGTGGGTGCAGTTGAGGTCGACCCCGACGGCGATCTTGCCGGGGCCGCCGTGCAGCATGGCGCCGATGGACCCGATGGTCTCCGCCAGGACGGCGGAGGCGCCGCCGTGGAGGAGCCCGTAGGGCTGGGTGTTCCCCTCGACGGGCATGGTGGCCACGACGCGCTCGGCGGTCGCCTCGACGATCTCGACGCCCATGCGGGAGCCGAGGTCGCCGGCGGAGAAGAGCGCCACCAGGTCGACGCCGAGACCGGCGTACTGCTCGATGACCTCCGGAGAGAAAAGGCTGGTGGTGGTCTGCTCGCCCATGGACGGTGGCTCCGATCGTCGTCGTTCGGTGTACTGGCCCGTTTTCTACCGGACGGTCAGCGGGGACCGCCGACCGGGGTGGTCCGTTCCAGCCGGACGACGACGGACTTGGAGGCCGGAGTGTTGCTGGTGTCGGCGGTGTGGTCGAGAGGGACCAGCACATTGGTCTCCGGGTAGTAGGCGGCGGCGCAGCCGCGGGCCGTCGGGTAGTGGACCACCCGGAAGCCCTCGGCGCGGCGTTCGGTGCCGTCCGTCCACTCGCTGACGATGTCGGTGTAGGAGCCGTCGGCGAAGCCGAGGGCGCCGGCGTCGTCGGGGTGGACCAGGACGACGCGGCGGCCGCCCTTGATGCCGCGGTAGCGGTCGTCGAGGCCGTAGATGGTGGTGTTGTACTGGTCGTGCGAGCGCAGCGTCTGCAGCAGCAGCCGTCCCTCGGGAACGTGCGGGTACTCCAGGGGCGCGGCGGTGAAGTTGGCCAGCCCGGTGGCGGTGGGGAAGCTGCGGGAGTCGCGCGGGGCGTGCGGGAGGGTGAAGCCGCCGGGGCGGCGCACTTTGACGTTGAAGTCGTCGAAGCCGGGGACCACCCGGGAAATGCGGTCGCGGATCCGGTCGTAGTCGACCTCGAGCTCCTCCCAGGGCACCCGGCTGTCCGGGCCGAGGACGGCACGGGCGAGACGGCAGATGATGGCGGGCTCCGACAGCAGGAGGGGGCCCGCGGGCTCCAGGCCGCCGCGTGAGGCGTGCACCATGCCCATGGAGTCCTCGACGGTGACGAACTGCTCGCCGGCCGCCTGGACGTCCCTCTCGGTGCGGCCCAGCGTGGGCAGGATCAGGGCGCGGGCGCCGGTGACCACGTGGGAGCGGTTGAGCTTGGTGGACACGTGAACGGTGAGGCGGGCGCGGCGCATGGCCGCCTCTGTGACGTCCGTGTCCGGTGAGGCCGCGACGAAGTTGCCGCCCATGGCGAAGAAGACCTTGGCGTCGCCGTCGCGCAGGGCGCGGATGGCGGCGACGGTGTCCAGGCCGTGCTCGCGGGGCGGGGCGAAGCCGAACTCCTTCTCCAGGGCGTCGAGGAAGGCGGGTGCGGGCTTCTCGTAGATGCCCATGGTGCGGTCGCCCTGGACGTTGCTGTGGCCGCGCACGGGGCACACGCCTGCGCCGGGACGGCCGATGTTGCCGCGCAGGAGGAGGAAGTTGACGACCTCCTTGATGGTGGGCACGGAGTGCTTGTGCTGGGTGAGGCCCATCGCCCAGCAGACGATGACGCTCTTGGCGCCGAGCACCATGGCGAGCAGTTCGTCGATCTCGGACTGCGGCAGCCCGGTGGCGCGCAGCACCTCGTCGGCGCCGGTGGCGCGGGCGGCGGCGGCGCACTCCTCGAAGCCGTGGGTGTGCCCGGCGATGAAGGCCTGGTCGAGCACGGTGCCGGGCGCCTGGTCCTCGGCCTCCAGGAGGGCCTTGTTGAGCGCGCGGAAGAGGGCCTGGTCGCCGCCGAGCCGGATCTGCAGGAAGAGGTCGGCCAGCGGGGTGCCGCCGCCGGCCAGGCCCTTGGGGGTCTGCGGGTTCTTGAAGCGCTGCAGGCCCGCCTCGGGCAGCGGGTTGATCGTGACGATCCTGGCGCCGCTCGCCTTGGCCTTCTCCAGGGCGGAGAGCATGCGGGGGTGATTGGTGCCGGGGTTCTGCCCGGCGACGATGATCAGGTCGGCGCGGTAGAGGTCCTCCAGCAGGACGCTGCCCTTGCCGATGCCGATGGTCTCGGCGAGCGCGGAGCCGGACGACTCGTGGCACATGTTGGAGCAGTCGGGCAGGTTGTTGGTGCCGAACTCGCGGGCGAAGAGCTGGTAGAGGAACGCGGCCTCGTTGCTGGTGCGGCCGGAGGTGTAGAAGACGGCCTCGTCGGGGCCCGCCAGGCGGTTCAGCTCGTCCGCGACGATCTCGAAGGCACGCTCCCAGGGGACGGGCTCGTAGTGGTCGGCGCCGTCGGGCAGGTACATGGGCTGCGTGAGGCGGCCCTGCTGGCCCAGCCAGTAGCCGCTGCGCCGGGCGAGGTCGGCGACGGGGTGCGCGGCGAAGAAGTCCGGGGTGACCCGGCGCAGAGTCGCCTCCTCGGCGACGGCCTTGGCGCCGTTCTCGCAGAACTCGGCGGTGTGCCGGTGCTCCGGCTCCGGCCAGGCGCAGCCGGGACAGTCGAACCCGTCCTTCTGGTTGACCTTGAGGAGGGTGAGCGCGGTGCGCCGCACCCCCATCTGCTGCTGCGCGACGCGAAGGGTGTGCCCGATGGCCGTGAGCCCGGCAGCGGCGTGCTGCGGGGCGCTGACCTCGGGTGCGTCCTGGACGGGGTCGCCTGCGGGTGCTTTGCCTGCCATGACTTCGATCCTGCCACGGCGAGACCGCGGACCGGCAGTGTCAGTCGGGCGTGGGAGGATCGGGGACGTGGCAGCAAAGGCAGAGAAGACGAGCGCAGCGACCGGCACCGCACCCCAGGGGGGTGAGCGGCCCCGGTTGCTCCTGCTGGACGGGCATTCGCTGGCGTACCGGGCCTTCTACGCACTGCCCGTGGAGAACTTCAACACCACCACCGGCCAGCCCACGAACGCGGTGTACGGCTTCGCTTCGATGCTGGCGAACACGTTGCGTGACGAGCAGCCGACGCATCTCGCGGTCGCCTTCGACGTCTCGCGGCGCACCTGGCGGCTGGAGGAGTTCCCCGAGTACAAGGCGACCCGGTCCGCGACGCCGGACGAGTTCCGCAGCCAGGTGGCGCTGATCGGCGAGCTGCTGGACACGATGCATGTGCAGCGCTTCGCCACGGAGGGCTACGAGGCGGACGACGTGATCGCCACGCTGGCCACGCAGGCCGAGGCGCTGGGGTTCGAGGTGCTGATCGTCACCGGGGACCGCGACTCCTTCCAGCTCGTCTCGGACCACGTCACGGTGCTGTACCCGACCAAGGGCGTCTCCGAGCTGACCCGGTTCACCCCGGGCAAGGTCGAGGAGAAGTACGGGCTGACCCCCGCGCAGTACCCGGACTTCGCGGCGCTGCGCGGCGACCCGTCGGACAATCTGCCCGGCATCCCGGGTGTCGGCGAGAAGACCGCCGCCAAGTGGATCAACCAGTTCGGGTCGTTCGCGGAGCTCGCGGAGCGCGCGGACGAGGTGAAGGGCAAGGCGGGCGAGAATCTGCGCGCGCACCTGGAGTCGGTGAAGCTCAACCGGCGGCTGACGGAGCTGGTGCGGGACGTGGAGCTGCCGTGCGGGCCGGAGCAGCTGGCACGGCAGCCGTACGACCGGGCCGCGCTCGACGACGTGCTGGACACCCTGGAGTTCCGCCACCCCAACTTCCGGGAGCGGCTGTACGCGGCCGACCCGGGCGCCGAGGAGCAGGCCACGCAGGAGGTCGCCGGCGGCGTCGCCGTCGAGGGCCGGGTGCTGGCCGCGGGCGAGCTGGCCGACTGGCTGGCGGAGCACGCCGGGGGGCCGCTGGGCGTGGCGACGGTCGACGCGTGGGCGCTGGGCGCGGGCAGCGTGTCCGAGGTGGCTCTGGCGACGGCGCAGGGCCCGGCGGCGTGGTTCGACCCGGCGGCGCTGGACGAGAAGGACGAGCGGGCCTTCGCCGCGTGGCTGGCGGACGGCGCGCGGCCGAAGGTCCTGCACAACGCCAAGAACGTGACGCGGGTCCTGGCCGAGCACGGCTGGGGCGTGGACGGGGTCGCGATGTGCACGGCGCTGGCCGCGTATCTGGTGAAGCCCGGCCGCCGCTCGTTCGCGCTGGACGACCTGTCGGTGGAGTACCTGGGTCGGGAGCTGGCCCCCGCGGGCGGCGAGGACGGGCAGTTGGCCTTCGGCGCCGACGACGAGGCCGAGTCCGAGGCGCTGATGGTGCAGGCGCGCACGGTGCTGGACCTGGGTGACGCGTTCGCCGCGCGGCTGGAGCAGGACGGCGCGCTGCGGCTGCTGCGCGAGGTGGAGCTGCCGACCTCGGCGCTGCTGGCGCGGATGGAGCGGGCGGGCATCGCCGCTGACCGCGAGCATCTGGAGCGTCTGGAGCAGCGGTTCGCGGGCGAGGTGCAGCTCGCCGTGAAGGAGGCGCACGCCGCAGTCGGGCACGAGTTCAACCTGGGCTCGCCCAAGCAGCTCCAGGAGGTGCTCTTCGGCGAGCTGGGGCTGCCCAAGACGAAGAAGACCAAGACGGGTTACACCACCGACGCGGACGCGCTGGCGTGGCTGGCGGCGCAGACCGAGCACGAGCTGCCGGTGATCATGCTGCGTCACCGGGAGCAGGCGAAGCTGCGGGTGACGGTCGAGGGGCTGGTCAAGACGATCGCTCCCGACGGGCGGATCCACACCACGTTCAGCCAGATCGTGGCCGCCACGGGCCGGCTGTCGTCGACCGACCCCAACTTGCAGAACGTGCCGGTGCGCACCGACGAGGGCCGGGCGATCCGCCGCGGATTCGTGGTCGGCGAGGGCTACGAGTCGCTGCTGACCGCCGACTACAGCCAGATCGAACTGCGGGTGATGGCCCACCTGTCGGAGGACGAGGGCCTGATCGCGGCCTTCGACTCCGGCGAGGACCTGCACACCACCGTCGGCAGCTATGTCTTCTCGGTGCCGCCGGAGCAGGTGGACGCCGAGATGCGCCGCAAGATCAAGGCGATGTCGTACGGCCTGGCGTACGGGCTGTCGGCCTTCGGCCTGTCGCAGCAGCTGGGCATCGAGGCGGCCGAGGCGCGCGGCCTGATGGAGACGTACTTCCAGCGGTTCGGCGGGGTGCGGGACTATCTGCAGCGGGTGGTGGAGGAGGCCCGGGTCACGGGCTACACCGAGACGCTGATGGGCCGCCGCCGTTACCTGCCGGACCTCACCAGCGACAACCGGCAGCGCCGGGAGATGGCCGAGCGGATGGCGCTCAACGCGCCGATCCAGGGCTCGGCCGCCGACATCGTCAAGGTCGCGATGCTGAAGGTGGACGCGGCACTCGGGCGGGAGGGGCTGCGGTCGCGGCTGCTGCTCCAGGTGCACGACGAAATCGTGGTCGAGGTCGCGCCCGGGGAGCGGGCCGCGGTGGAGGAGCTGGTCCGCCGCGAGATGGCGGCCGCCTATCCGTTGCGGGCGCCGCTGGACGTCTCCGTGGGCGTCGGTCCGGACTGGGAGTCGGCGGCCCACTGACCGGGCGTCCCCCGGCCGTCGCGGCGGGCGGCGCGGTGCGTGAGGTGCACCGCGCCGGCGCAGGTCGTGGCGGCCAGGGCGAGTCCCGCTCCGGCGCCGAAGAGTCCGGCCGGGATCATCCCGGCGGCGTCGCCGGTCGCCCCGTACCACTGTTCCGCGCGTACGGCGGCCCCGGCGGCCGTGGTGGCGCCGAGGACGGCCAGGGCGAGCCGCCGGGTCCGGCGGGAGAGCCGGGGCACGAGGGAGGGACGCTTTTCGGCCGGATCGGACGCGGCCCTCAGGGCGCGCAGCCCGTACCAGCCCAGCACGGCCAGCGCCAGGGCCGAGCTCCCGTACTGGACGTACTTGTGCAGGGCCGTGCCGTGCACCTCGTGGTCGAGCACGGGCAGCAGGCGCACACCCCACCGCCCGGGGTGGGTGAAGGCGTCCCAGACCACGTGGGTGGTCGCCCCGGCCACGGCCGACAGCCAGAAGGCCGCGACCGAGCGGGCCGAGGGCCGCACCGGGTCGCCGACACCCGCCAGGGCGGCGATGCCCGCCTGCCGGTGCCCGGGCAGCAGGGCCACCAGCGGGCCGCGCAGCACCATCCAGCCGCCCACCAGTCCGGCGGCGATGAGCGGGTCCACGAGGGCGACGCCGAGCGGCGCGTGGGTGAACTGCCCGTAGCCGAACAGGCCCCGCACCAGCGAGTCGGCGAAGTAGGGCACGTCGGGGGCGAAGGAGCCGGCGACGAGGGCCGCCGCGACGAGCGGGCCGCGTCCTCGTACGGTGCCGGCGCGGTCCTGCCGCAGAACGGGCAGCACGGCCAACGCATGACTGATCGTGAACGGCATGCAACCTCTTCCGGAACACATCGGTCCGATCAGTATGCGACGTCCGGGACGGTGGCTCCGTTCAGGAAGTTGCCGTAGGGTCACCAGGGTTGCCACGCAGGGAGACGGGCAATACGGCTTTGGGGAGGGGCACCGGGTATGCGAGCGCGGTACGGACGGCGGATCCGCAGGGGAGTCGCGGGCACCGCGGTGGCCGCCGCGGCCATGGCGGCGCTGACGGGTTCCCAGGCTCCCGGACTGCTGCAGGGCGTCCTCAACACCAGCGTCGGCGCCCCGATCGTGCCCCCGCCGGGCGATCCCATCGACGGCAACTCGTCGGAGTACTTCACCGCGCTCCCGCCGCTCAACACCCCCGCTCCGGGCAGCACCAGCACCCCGGACGCCGGCGCCGGCACCGTGACCACCGACGGCACGGGCCTGCCCGCCACCGTCCTGGAGGCCTACCGCAGGGCCGAGACGGCGCTCGCCGCCAGCGACCCGGGCTGCAACATGCGCTGGGAACTGCTGGCCGCGATCGGCCAGGTGGAGTCCAACCAGGCGCGCGGCGGCAACGTCGACTCCGAGGGGACCACGATCTCACCGATCATCGGCCCGACCCTGGACGGCAACGGCTTCGCGAAGATCACGGACACCGACGACGGCGCCTGGGACGGGGACCGCGTCCACGACCACGCCGTCGGCCCGATGCAGTTCATCCCGTCGACCTGGCAGACCTGGGGCTCCGACGGCAACGACGACGGTGTCAGCGACCCGAACAACATATTCGACGCGGCGCTCGCCGCCGGCCGCTACCTCTGCGCGGGCAACCGCGACCTGTCGATCGAGAGCAACCTGCACCAGGCGATCCTGGGCTACAACAACTCGACCGCGTACCTGAACACCGTCCTGTCCTGGTACGAGCACTTCCGCGAGGGCGACGTCGTCTCCGTTCCCGACATCGGCGGCGCCGGCGGCGACACCCCCGGCAACCCGCCGTTCTCCGGCTCCCCCTCCGCCACGCCCTCGCCGTCGAAGTCCCCGAGCGCGAGTTCCTCGCCCCGGCCGACGAAGAAGCCCACCCCGACCGCGTCCTCCAGCGGCACGATCGGCACCCCCGGCAGCCCCTCGCCGACGACGACGCCGCCGACGAGCTCCCCGACGTCGGACCCCTCCACGGACCCGACGGATCCCGCGGACCCGACGGACCCGCCGACCTGTCCGACGGACTCCGGCACACCCACGGCGACCCCCACCGACACGGCCTCCCCGTCGCCGACCGGAACGCCCGACCCGTGCGCGACGGCCTCCCCCAGCGACAGCCCGTCGCCGACGGAAACCGAGGGCGGCACCGCCTCCGGCCCGGTCAACTGACGCCGTAGAACCTGTTCTCATTTCACCTCCCGGGGTCACCGGGGAGGCGGTCCACCGCGAGGAGATGCGCTTCACCGACGGGAGCAGCGGCCGATCACGGCGTTCGCCGGGCATGTGAGGATGCGCGAGGACTACGTCCGGCACCCCGTCGGCCTGGTGAGTTCCCAGCGGGCAGGCGGTGCTGCTGATGACCTCCTACCTGCCGTGGGGCTCCCTGCCGCTCGGCGCCGCGCTGCTGTCGCTCGCGCTCCCGCTGGAGGCGCGCGGCCGCCGCCCGGCCGCGGGCGGCGGCGCCGACGGGGTCAGCGGCGTCAGCGGTGCGAAGGGGAGTCGTCCTCCCCGATGTGGTGCACGCGCACGAGGTTGGTGGTCCCCGGGACGCCGGGCGGCGACCCCGCTGTGATGACGACGATGTCGCCCTCCTGGCAGCGGCCGATGCGCAGCAACTCCTCGTCGACTTGTTCGACCATCTCGTCGGTCGTCTGCACCATCGGCCCGAGGAAGGTCTCCACGCCCCAGGTGAGGCTCAACTGCGAGCGGGTGGCGGGCTCGGGGCTGAAGGCGAGCACCGGGATCGGCGAGCGGTAGCGGGAGAGCCGCCGGGCGGTGTCGCCGGACTGGGTGAAGGCCACCAGGTACTTGGCGTCGAGGAAGTCGCCCATCTCCGCGGCCGCGCGCGCGACGGCGCCGCCCTGGGTGCGGGGCTTGTTCTGCTCGGTCAGCGGCGGCAGGCCGGCCGCGAGCATGTCCTCCTCGGCGGCGGCGACGATCCGGCCCATCGTCCTGACCGTCTCGACGGGGTGCTTGCCGACGCTGGTCTCGCCGGAGAGCATGACCGCGTCGGCGCCGTCCATGACGGCGTTCGCGACGTCGGAGGCCTCCGCGCGGGTGGGCCGCGAGGAGTCGATCATCGACTCCAGCATCTGCGTCGCGACGATCACCGGCTTGGCGTTGCGCCGGGCGAGGGAGACGGCGCGCTTCTGCACCATGGGCACGGCCTCCAGCGGCATCTCGACGCCGAGGTCGCCGCGGGCCACCATGATCCCGTCGAACGCGGCGACGATCTCCTCGAGGTTCTCGACCGCCTGCGGCTTCTCGATCTTGGCGATGACGGGGACCCGGCGGTCCTCCTCGCGCATGATGCGCAGCACGTCCTCGACGTCCCGGCCGCTGCGGACGAAGGACAGCGCGACGATGTCGGCACCGGTGCGCAGCGCCCAGCGCAGGTCCTCGACGTCCTTCTGGGACAGGGCGGGCACGGAGACCGCGACACCCGGGAGGTTGAGCCCCTTGTTGTCGGAGATCAGACCGCCCTCGATGCACAGGGTGCGGACCCGGGGGCCGTCGACACCGGTGACCTCCAGGGTGACGCGGCCGTCGTCGACGAGGATCCGCTCACCGCGGGTGACGTCGGCGGCGAGACCCTTGTAGGTGGTGCCGCAGACCAGTCGGTCGCCCTCGATCTCCTCGGTGGTGATCGTGAACTCGTCACCGCGTTCAAGGAGTACGGGGCCCTCCGCGAAGCGTCCCAGCCGGATCTTCGGGCCTTGAAGGTCCGCGAGGATCCCGACACTCCGGCCGCTCTCGTCGGCGGCCTTGCGCACGCGCCGGTAACGCTCCTCGTGATCGGCGTGGCAACCATGGCTCATGTTCAGGCGGGCGACGTCCATACCGGCCTCGACCAGGCCCTTGATCTGGTCGTAGGAGTCGGTGGCGGGCCCGAGGGTGCAGACGATTTTTGCTCGGCGCATGGAACGAGCCTATGACCTACTTCACAGTAGGTACCTCGTGGAATGCGACTGACCAACGTCAGCCTGATTAACGGTTGTTGACAAGTGGTGAAGTGAGCCGTGTTCCGCTCTGATGAGCACACCGCGGGTGCGGCGCGCCTCAGGACGACAGATCGGGGGCCGTCATCGTGAAGTGCGCGGTGACCTGGGCGTACACGCTCTGTCGCTCCGGCTCCATGTCAAGGGCGGGTGCGGACTCCGCGCCGCCGCCGGGCGCCGCGAAGGCGGCGGTCCGCATCGCCGGCCGGGCGCGGAAGGGTGCGGACTGCTGCACGCCCTCGTCGGTCAGCTCGACCAGGGCGACCAGGCGGGCGCCGAGCGCCTCGGCGTACTCGCGGGCGCGCTGCACCGCGTCGCGCACGGCCTGCCGGCGGGCCTCGCCGTAGGCCGGGGAGTCGGGGCGCAGAGACCACCAGGGACCGTCGACGCGGGTGAGCTCCAGATCGGCCAGCCGGGTGGTGAGCTCCCCCAGAACGGTGAAGTCGGTGAGGGCCGCGCCCACGCGCACGCTGCCGTGGTACGCCCGTACGCGTTCGCCGCGGCCCCGCTCCCGCAGCTCGGGGGTGATCACGAAGGCGCCGGTCTCCAGCTTCTCGACGACGTCGGCACAGCCCTTGACGAGTTCGAGCACTTGCGCGTTGCGCCGGGTGAGGTCGTCCAGCGTCGCGCGGCGGTCGGTGCCCCGGGCACTGACGGTGACGGCGATCCGGGCGAGCTCGGGCTCGACCTCGAGGGTCGCCTCGCCCCGAACCCCCACGTGCGGGGTCTCGGGCGTCGGGTACGTCCTGGCCGGTTCTGTGGTCATGCGTCCCACCCTGCCAGGCCGCCGCGGCCGTGACGAGTCATCTGTTCGCAACCTGGCGGGGGTGTTGCCGGGAGCGCCCTTGCGCCAGAATCTACGCGCGTTAACACCACAAAAAGACGATCATCCCGCCCCTGGCGACCACCGGGGGCGCCACCGGGATCCCAGGAGCCGACGTATGCCGCTGAACCGCAGGGACTTCCTCAACCGCTCCGCCGCCACCGGCGCGGGTCTCGCGCTCGCCGGCACGGCGGGCGCCGTGGCCGGTGCGGCCCCGGCCCAGGCCACGGGCCGCCACGGCCCCGGGCACGGGCACGGGCACGGGCACGGACCGAAGAAGTACTCCTTCAGCGTCCTCGGCACCACCGACCTGCACGGCAACGTCTTCAACTGGGACTACTTCACCGACGCCGAGTACGACGACAAGGCGCACAACGACGTCGGTCTCGCCAAGATCTCCACGCTGGTCGCTCAGCAGCGCGCCGCCAAGGGCCGCGGCAACACCCTGCTGATCGACGCGGGCGACACCATCCAGGGCACCCAGCTGTCCTACTACTACGCCAAGATCGACCCGATCACCGCCAAGCACGGTCCGGTGCACCCGATGGCGCAGGCCATGAACGCCATCGGCTACGACGCGGCGGCGCTGGGCAACCACGAGTTCAACTACGGCATCCCCGTGCTGCGCAAGTTCGAGGAGCAGTGCGACTTCCCGCTGCTCGGCGCGAACGCGCTCGACGCGCGCACGGGCCGGCCGGCCTTCGCGCCCTACTCCTTCCACCGGCTGCGCGTGAAGGGCGCGCCCGACGTGAAGGTGGCGGTCCTGGGCCTGACCAACCCCGGCATCGCGATCTGGGACAAGGCCAACGTGCAGGGCAGAATGACCTTCCCGGGCCTGGAGGAGCAGGCCGCGAAGTACGTGCCACGGCTGCGCGCCATGGGCGCGGACGTGGTCGTCGTCTCGGCCCACAGCGGGTCCTCCGGCACCTCCTCCTACGGTGACCAGCTGCCGTACGTCGAGAACGCCGCGGCGCTCGTCGCCGAGCAGGTGCCGGGCATCGACGCGATCCTGGTCGGACACGCCCACTCCGAGATCCCCGAGTACGTGGTGGCCAACAAGCAGACCGGCCAGGGCGTGGTGCTCTCCGAGCCGCTGAAGTGGGGCCAGCGGCTGACCGTCTTCGACTTCGGCCTGGAGCTGGTCCGGGGCAAGTGGGAGGTCGTCACCGTGGGCGCGTCCGTCCTCAACTCCAACACGGCCGAGGAGGACCCGCGGATCGTCCGGCTGCTCGCGGACGAGCACAAGGAGGTCGTGGGCTACGTCAACCAGGTGATCGGCACCTCGGCCGCCGCGATGTCGGCGCAGGAGTCGCCCTACAAGGACACGCCGATCATCGACTTCATCAACTTCGTCCAGGCCGAGACGGTCAAGGCGGCGCTCGCCGCGACGGAGTACGCCTCCCTGCCCGTGCTGTCGCAGGCGGCCTGCTTCTCGCGCACCGCGGCCATCCCGGCGGGCCGGGTCACCATCCGCGACGTCGCGGGGCTGTACGTCTTCGAGAACACCCTGGAGGCCCGGATCCTGACCGGTGCCCAGATCAAGGCGTACATCGAGTTCTCGGCGAACTACTTCGTGCAGACCGCGCCCGACGCGCCCGTCGACGTCGCGAAGCTGACGAACGCGAACGGCACGCCGGACTACAACTACGACGTCGTCGGCGGCGTCACCTACGACATCGACATCTCCCGGCCCGCCGGTTCCCGGGTGTCGAACGTGCTCTTCCAGGGTGCGCCGATCGACGAGTCGGCCCGCTTCGTGCTGGCCGTCAACAACTACCGGGCCAACGGCGGCGGCAACTTCCCCGGTGTCGCCACGGCGCAGCAGGTGTGGGCGAACTCCGAGGAGATCCGCAACACCATCATCACCTGGGTGCAGGCCAACGGCTCCATCGACCCGGCGCGGTTCGGCTCGCAGGACTGGAAGCTGACACGTGGCGGCGCGCCGGTCTTCTAGACCCGGGCAGGGGTTCGCAGCGGAGAACCGGAGGGCGTGTGCGCGGCGCGCACACGCCCTCCGGGCGTTCGGCGGCGGCCGTCGCGCCGGCCGGCGGGCTCGGGCCTCGGGCCTCGGGCCTCAGGCTGGTACGTGTTCGAGGAGCACGCGGCGCAGCTCGCGGGCGGCGCGCGGGGGCTCGGCGTCCTTGCGGTGCGCCAGGGCGACGGTGCGCTGCAGCCCGGGGGCCTCGAAGGGCGTCGTACGCAGCCGGGGACGGCGTCCGGCGACCATGCTGGGCACGACCGCCGGCCCGAGTCCCGCCTCCACGAAGCCCAGCACGGCGTCCATCTCGCCGCCCTCGATCGCGAAGCGCGGCTCGAAACCCGCCGCCCGGCACGCGGTGACGGTGAGCTCCCGCAGGTCGTAACCGTTGCGGAACATGACCAGCGGCCGGTCCCTGAGGTCGCCGACACGGATGGTGGGGCCCGCGGAGGGTGGCGGGGCGTCGGCGGCGGTGACCACCACCAGGTCCTCGTGGAGCAGCGGCGTGGCGTCCAGGGCGGGGTCGTGGCTCTGCAGCGGCAGGACGATCAGGGCGAGGTCGAGGCTGCCGGAGGCCAGCTCGCGCACCAGGTCGCGTGAACCACCCTCCTCGACGACCAGCCGGATGCCCGGGTAACGGTCGTGGAAGTCGCGCAGCACGTCCGGCAGCAGGCCGGTGGCGAGGCTGGGGGTCGCGCCGAGGCGCACCCGGCCGCGGCGCAGCTGCACCAGCTCCTGGACCTCCTGGGTGGCGGTCTCGGTGTCGGCGATGATGCGGCGGGCCAGCGGCAGCAGGGCCTCCCCGGCGTCGGTCAGCGCGATGTTGCCCCGGGCCCGGCTGAACAGGTTCGCGCCCAGCTCCCGCTCCAGTGCCTTGATCTGCTGCGACAGCGAGGGCTGCGCGACGTGGACGCGCTCGGCGGCGCGGGTGAAGTGCAGGGTGTCGGAGACCGCCAGGAAGTACACGAGCTGCTGCAGCTGCATGACCGCACGATAACCCACGATAGGCGCCCCCTATCGAAACGAGCCGGAACATGTCTTGGACCTGTCGTAGCAGGCGGACCTAGCGTCGGGCCCATGGCTTTGGCGACGACGAGGACGAGGACGACGACCGGCACGGGCCGCCGCCCGTCGCTCCTACGGGCACTGTGGGGCTCGACCGTGGGCAAGAAGGCGGTCATGGCCGGGACCGGCGTGATCATGCTGCTGTTCCTGGTCGCGCACATGCTGGGCAATCTGAAGATCTTCTTCGGCGCGGAGGAGTTCAACGGGTACGCGGCGTGGCTGCGCACCATCGGTGAGCCCGCCCTGCACAACAGCTGGTACCTGTACATCCAGCGCACCGGCCTGGTCGTCGCGGTGGTGCTGCACGGCGTCGCCGCCTACCAGCTCAGCAAGCGCGACATCAAGGCACGCCCGGCGAAGTACGAGCACAAGCGGCAGCGGGCCAGCTACGCGACCCGGACGATGCGCTGGGGCGGGGTGATCCTCGGCCTCTACATCGTCTGGCACATCCTCGACCTGACGACGCTCACCGTGAACCCGCTGGGCAAGGAGCACCACCCCTACGAGAACATCGTGGCCGACTTCCGGATCTGGTGGGTGAACGTCGTCTACATCGTCGCGATGCTCGCCCTCGGCCTGCACATCAGGCACGGCTTCTGGAGCGCCGCGCAGACCCTGGGAGCGGTGAACAAGCGCCGCGACCGCGCGCTGAAGATCACGGCGAACGTGCTGGCGGCCTCGCTGACCGCCGGCTTCCTCGTCGTACCCGTCGCCGTGATGACCGGATTGGTGGACTGACCATGGATTACCGACTGGGCGAACCGATCGCCGACACCAAGGCGCCGGACGTACCGATCGCCGAGCGCTGGGACCGTCGCAGGTTCGAGGCGAAGCTGGTCAACCCGGCCAACCGCCGCAAGCACACGGTGATCGTGGTCGGCACGGGCCTGGCGGGCGGCGCCGCGGGCGCCACCCTGGCCGAGCAGGGCTACCACGTCGTGCAGTTCTGCTACCAGGACTCCCCGCGCCGGGCGCACTCCATCGCCGCCCAGGGCGGCATCAACGCCGCGAAGAACTACCGCAACGACGGCGACAGCGTGCACCGCCTGTTCTACGACACCGTCAAGGGGGGCGACTTCCGCGCGCGCGAGTCGAACGTCCACCGCCTCGCCGAGGTCTCGGTGCAGATCATCGACCAGTGCGTGGCACAGGGCGTGCCCTTCGCCCGCGAGTACGGCGGCCTGCTGGACACCCGCTCCTTCGGCGGCGTCCAGGTCTCCCGCACCTTCTACGCCCGCGGCCAGACGGGCCAGCAGCTGCTGCTCGGCGCCTACCAGGCGCTGTCGCGGCAGATCGACGCGGGCAACGTGGAACTGCACGCGCGCACCGAGATGCTCGACCTGATCGTGGTGGACGGCAAGGCCCGCGGCATCGTCGCCCGCGACCTGGTGACGGGCGAGGTGTCGGTGCACATGGGCGACGCCGTGGTGCTGGCCAGCGGCGGCTACGGAAACGTCTTCTATCTGTCGACCAACGCCAAGGGCTCCAACGCCACCGCCATCTGGCGGGCCCACCGACGCGGCGCGTACTTCGCCAACCCCTGCTTCACGCAGATCCACCCGACCTGCATCCCGCGTTCCGGCGACCACCAGTCCAAGCTCACGCTGATGAGCGAGTCGCTGCGCAACGACGGCCGCATCTGGGTGCCGAAGGCCAAGGGCGACACACGTGCGCCGAACGAGATCCCCGAGGACGAGCGCGACTACTACCTGGAGCGGATCTACCCCTCCTTCGGCAACCTGGTGCCCCGGGACATCGCCTCCCGCGCCGCCAAGAACGTCTGCGACGAGGGCCGCGGCGTCGGGCCGGGCGGCCAGGGCGTCTACCTGGACTTCGCCGACGCGATCGCCCGCATGGGCCGCGCCAAGGTGGAGGAGAAGTACGGCAACCTCTTCGAGATGTACGAGCGGATCACCGCCGAGGACCCCTACACCCGGCCCATGCGGATCTACCCCGCCGTGCACTACACGATGGGCGGCCTGTGGGTCGACTACGACCTGCAGACCACCGTCCCGGGCCTGTTCGCCATCGGCGAGGCCAACTTCTCCGACCACGGCGCGAACCGGCTGGGCGCCAGCGCCCTGATGCAGGGCCTGGGCGACGGCTACTTCGTCCTGCCCGCCACCATCAACGACTACCTGGCGCGCGGCCCCCACGACACCGTGGCCCCCGACCACCCCGCGGTCGCCGAGGCCGTCGCCGACGTCGAGGACCGGCTGAAGCTGCTGCTCGCCGTGGACGGCGACCGCACCCCGGACTCCTTCCACCGCGAGCTGGGCGAACTGCTCTGGGACGAGTGCGGCATGGCCCGCACCGAGTCCGGGCTGCGCAAGGCGCTGGAGCGGATCCCGGCGCTGCGCGAGGAGTTCTGGCGCCGGGTGAAGGTGCCCGGCAGCGGCGTGGAGCTGAACCAGTCCCTGGAGAAGGCCAACCGGGTCGCCGACTTCCTGGAGCTGGCCGAGCTGATGTGCCTGGACGCCCTGCACCGCGCCGAGTCCTGCGGCGGCCACTTCCGCGAGGAGAGCCAGACCCCGGACGGCGAGGCCCTGCGCGACGACGAGAACTTCTCGTACGCCGCGGCCTGGGAGTTCACCGGTCCCGGCGAGGACCCGGTGCTCCACAAGGAGGCCCTCGACTTCGAGTACGTACACCCCACCCAGCGGAGCTACGCGTGAACCTCACCCTGCGCATCTGGCGCCAGCAGTCCTCCGAGGAGGAGGGCGCCATGGTCACCTACCGCGTCGAGGACATCAGCCCCGACATGTCCTTCCTGGAGATGCTCGACGTCCTCAACGAGGAGCTGATCCTCGCGGGCGACGAGCCCGTGGCCTTCGACCACGACTGCCGGGAGGGCATCTGCGGCGCCTGCGGCATGGTCATCAACGGCCAGGCACACGGCCCGGAGCGGACCACCACCTGCCAGCTGCACATGCGGCACTTCAAGGACGGCGACACCGTCGACGTCGAGCCGTGGCGGGCCGCCGCCTTCCCGGTCGTCAAGGACCTAGTGGTGGACCGCTCGGCCTTCGACCGGGTGATCCAGGCGGGCGGCTACATCAGCGTGCCCACCGGCAGCGCTCCCGAGGCGCACGCGACGGCCGTGCCCAAGGAGGCCGCCGACTTCGCCTTCGAGCACGCCGAGTGCATCGGCTGCGGCGCGTGCGTGGCGGCCTGCCCCAACGGCTCGGCGATGCTGTTCACCTCGGCCAAGGTCAACCACCTCAACGTGCTGCCCCAGGGGCAGCCCGAGCGCGAGACCCGGGTGCTGGACATGGTCGCGGCCATGGACGACCAGGGCTTCGGCGGCTGCACCAACACCGGGGAGTGCGCCACGGCCTGCCCCAAGGGCATCCCGCTGCCGTCGATCGCCGCTATGAACCGCGAGTACCTGCGGGCCTTGCGCAAGGAGAAGTCGCGGTCCAAGGGCTGACCGGCTCGGTGGCCGCCCCGAGCCCGAAGGTCGTGAAGGCCGTCCGGGAGGGCAGCGGGTAGGGCTCCTTGCCGGTCACCGCGTTGAGGACGACCGCCGAGCGCCACGCGGCGAGCCCCAGGTCGGGGGCGCCGACACCGTGGGTGTGGCGCTCGGCGTTCTGCACGTGCACGGCCGCGCCGGTGCCCGCGACGACCGGGTCCAGCTCCAGCCGGTGGCACTCGTCGATCCTGGGCCGGCCGGACGCGTCGCGGCGGATGTACGGGTGGATCGGGGCGAGCAGCGCGTCCAGGGAGCGCTCGCGGTAGCCGGTGGCGAGGACGACCGCGTTGGTGACCAGCCGGCTGCGGGTGCCCTGCTGCTCGTGCTCCAGGTGGAGTTCGACGGCTCCCAGGCCCATCCGGCCGGCCGTACGGACCGTCACACCGGGGGTGAGGACGGCGTCCGGCCAGCCGCCGCCCAGGGTGCGGCGGTACAGCTCGTCGTGGACGGCGCCGATCGTCCCGTGGTCGATGGCCCGGTGCAACTGCCACTGGCGGGGCAGGAGGTTGTCGCGGACCGGCTCGGCCAGCCCGTGGAAGAAGCGCGTGTAGTCGGGGGTGAACTGCTCCAGGCCGAGCTTGCTGTACTCCATCGGCGCGAACGAGGGGCTGCGGGCGATCCACGTCAGCCGTTCGCGCCCGGCGGGCCGGGCGCGCAGCAGGTCCAGGAAGACCTCGGCGCCCGACTGCCCGGAGCCGACGACGGTGACGTGCTCGGCGGCCAGCAGCCGGTCCCGGTGCTCCAGGTAGTGGGCCGAGTGCACGACGGGGACGGCGGGCGACTCCGCCAGCGGCCGCAGCGGTTCCGGCACGTACGGCGCGCTGCCGACCCCGAGCACCAGGTTGCGGGCGTACGTGCGGCCGAGGGCCTCGGCCTGGCCGTCGGCGTCCAGCCGGGTGTGGTCCACCTCGAACACGGCGCGCCCGGGGTTCCAGCGGACGGTGTCGACCTGGTGGCCGAAGCAGGTGCTGGGCAGCGACTCGGCGACCCACCGGCAGTAGGCGTCGTACTCGGCGCGGTGCGTGTGGAAGCGCTCGGCGAAGTAGAACGGGAAGAGCCGCTCTCGGGTCCTGAGGTAGTTCAGGTAGCTCCACCGGCTCGTCGGATCGACCAGGCTCACCAGGTCGGCGAGGAACGGCACCTGGAGGGTGGCGTCGTCGAGCAGCAGCCCCGGGTGCCAGCGGAAGGAGCGCTCCTGCTCGTAGAAGGCCGCGCTGAGGTACGGCACGCCGTCGGCGAGCGCGGCCAGGGACAGGTTGCACGGGCCGATGCCGATGCCGAGCAGGTCGAAGGGCTGGTCCCGGTGGGGGTCGTGGTCGTCGGTCGCGGTCATCGGGGGGTGCTGCCTTCCTGGTGGGTCGCGCATACGAGCGTGAGCAGTGCCTCGAGGTCGGTGGGTGCGGCGGCCGGGTTGAGCAGGGTGGCCTTGAGCCAGAGCCGTCCGTCGGCGCGGGCCCGGCCGAGGACGGCGCGGCCGTCGAGCATGAGCCGGCGGCGGATCGCGGCGACCTCCTCGTCGCCGGCGCCGGTGGGGCGGAAGAGGACGGTGCTGACGGCCGGACGGGCACGCAGGGTCAGTGCGGGGTGCCGGTCCACCAGGTCCGCGAGGTGGCGGGCCCGGTCGCAGACGGCCTCGACGAGCCCGCCCAGGCCGCGGCGGCCCAGGGCGCGCAGGGTGACGGCGATCTTCAGCACGTCGGGGCGGCGGGAGGTGCGCAGCGAGCGGCCGAGCAGGTCGGGGAGGCCGGCCTCGGTGTCGTCGGCGGCGTTCAGGTAGTCGGCGCGGTGGTCGAGCGGGCGCAGCAGCCCGGCCTCCCGCACCGCGAGCACCCCGGCCGCCACGGGCTGCCAGCCCAGTTTGTGCAGGTCGAGGGTGACGGTGTCGGCCTCCCGCAGCCCGGTGAGCCTCGCCGCCTCCCGGTCGCTGAACAGCAGCGACCCGCCGTACGCGGCGTCGACGTGCAGGCGGGCACCGTACTCCCGGGCGGCGCGGGCGAGTTCGGGGAGCGGGTCGATGTCCCCCGAGTCCGTGGTGCCCGCGGTGGCGACCAGCAGGGCCGGGCTCCCGTCCGCGGCGAGCGCGTCCCGCACCCGCTCCGGGTCGAGCACCCCGCCGGGGGTGTCCACGACGAGGGGGGCGGGCATCCCGAGCAGCCAGGCGGAACGCGGCACGCTGTGGTGCCCGTTGGCCCCGGCGACGACCCGCACGCCGGTGGCGGTCTCCCGGGCCAGCAGCAGGGCGAGCTGGTTGGACTCCGTGCCGCCGGTCGTGATCAGCGCGTCCGGCGCGGCCGCGTCCGGGTGGACCAGGCGGGCCAGTGCGCGGGTGACCCCCGCCTCCAGCGCGGTCGCGGCCGGTGCCTGGTCCCAGGAGTCCATCGAGGGGTTGAGCGCGCTCGCGGCCAGGTCGGCCGCCACCGCCACGGCCAGCGGAGGGCAGTGCAGGTGGGCGGCGCACAAAGGGTCCGCCGGATCGGCCGCGCCCTCGGCGACGACCCCGACCAGCGCGCGCAGCGCCTCCGCGACCCCGGTGCCGTCCTCCGGCAGGGCCTCCCCCAGGACCTCCCGTACCCGCCGCTCCACCGCCTCCGGGCCACCCGCGGGAAGCGGTCCCTTCCGGGCGGCCGCCCCCGCCGCGAGCGCGCCGAGCGCGTCCTCGACCAACGGGCGCAACCGGTCGGGCCCTTCACTTCCGCCGGCGAGATGGGGTGGCATGGAGTCGGCGCCCTCTCCGTTGTCGCGGGTCACCGGCGCGTGCGCGCTGGGCGACCTGCGTAACGACGCTCCCCCGCCCCGGGTGTTGCCAGCACGCCCCGAACGGTCGCCGCCCCGGCGCACCCGCGGACCGCCCACGAGCCGAGGCGCCGCCCCGGGTCCCGTGGGCGAGCCCCACCCGGGGACCATGGCGAAGCCCCGCGGCGGCCCGGATGGTTCCGGGCCGCCGCGGGGCTTCGGTGCGTCAGTCGGCGTGCGAGGCGGTCAGTGCTGCCGCTCCTGCCACGCCGCCGCGTCGGGCCGGGGCTGCCGCCTGCGCACGACGGCGATCACGATGCCGATGACGACGACGGCCGGTACGACCAGTATCAGGAGCAGCTCCGGTGCCCCGACTCTGCCGAACATGCGTACCTCCAGGTTGCTTTCCGCTCGAGCGCCGCTCACTGTACGGCGCAATGCCTCCATCGGCTCCCGGGCGCACACCGGTCACCGTGGCCGTCCGCGCCGCCCGGCCCCGCGCGGGCGTCCTCAGCCGGTCCGCACGCGCAGGGCGCGGCGCAGGTCGTCGAGCTGGTCGGCGAGTCGGCGGCGCAGCGCGGGCGTGGGGGCGGGGTCGCCGGTGCGGAGGCACTCCTCGCCGAGGTCGAGCACGGCGGCCTCGACGACGGGGACGGGGAAGGCCCAGCGGCCCGCCGCCTCGGCGAGTGCGGGGCCCCGGCGGGCGGCGACCGCCACCGCGGCGGGGAAGAAGCGGGGCACGTACTCCCGGACGAGGTCGAGCTGTTCGGGTTGCCAGAAGCCCTGGGCGGTGGCGGTGAAGAGGTAGTTGGACAGGGTGTCGCCGTCGAACATCCGCGCCCAGGCGTCCCGCTTGGCCTCCGGGTCGGGCAGTGCGGCCCGGCAGCGGGCGGCGCCCTCCTGGCCGGTGGCGCTGGGGTCGGAGGCCAGTTCGGCCGCGATGTCCTCGTCCGACGCCGCGCCCAGGACGCTGAGCCGGGTGAGGATCTGCCAGCGCAGTTCGGGGTCGAGCGCGGGCCCGCCGGGCAGTGAGCCCTCGGTGAGCCAGCCGCGCAGGGCACCGGGGTCGGCGGTGGCGGCGATGAGCTCGCGAGCCGCGGCCAGCCGCAGCCCGGGGTCCTCGCCGGAGAGCAGGTCGCGGGCGAGCGCCTCCAGCGTGGCGAGCGCGCCGGGTCGTTCGGCGGCGGGCAGGTAGCGGTCGGCGATCTGCCCGCGGGCGAACCCGAGCACCCCCTGCACGACGGCGATGTCGGTCTCGTACGTCAGGTGGGTACGGGCGACGTCGAGGTAGGCGGCGGGCGGGAGTTCGCCGTCCCGGACGAGGTCGCGGGCGGAGTTCCAGACCAGGGCCCGGCTGAGCGGGTCGGGCAGGCCGCGCAGCGCGGCGACCAGGGTGTCCCAGGACCGGGCGTCGAAGCGGATCTTGGCGTACGTCAGATCCTGGTCGTTGAGGAGCACCAGGTCGGGACGGGTTCCAGGACGGGCGCCGGGCGTCTCGCCGTTCGCGGGCACGTCGGTCTCGAAGCGCTCGCGCAGCACCAGTTGCGCCGGGTCGTCGCCGGCGCGGTCGTACGCGGCGACGGCGACGCGGTGCGGGCGGCCGCCCTGCTGCGTGACGTCGAGCCGCCAGCCGCCGTCGGCGTCCGCGGGGACGGGGGTGAGCGTGTCGACGCCGGTCGTGCGCAGCCAGCGGTCGGCCCAGGCGTGCACGTCGCGGTCGGTGGCGCCGGCGAGGGAGTCGATGAAGTCGGCGAGGGCGGCGTTGCCGAAGCGGTGCCGCGCGAAGTGCTCGTTGATGCCGGCGAGGAAGTCCTTGCGGCCGAGCCAGGTGACGAGCTGGCGCAGCGCCGAGGCGCCCTTGGCGTAGGAGATGCCGTCGAAGTTCAGCAGGGCCGAGGCGGTGTCGGGGACGGCCTCCGGCGCGGGGGCGACGGGGTGGGTGGAGGGGCGCTGGTCGGCGTCGTAGCCCCAGCCCTTGCGGGCGACGGCGAAGTCGGTCCAGGTATCGGTGAACCGGGTCGCCTCGGAGAGCACCTGGTAGCCCATGTACTCGGCGAAGGACTCGTTGAGCCAGATGTCGTCCCACCAGCGCAGGGTGACCAGGTCGCCGAACCACATGTGGGCCATCTCGTGGGCGACGACCATGCCGCGGGTCTGCCGCTCGGTGTCGGTGACGGCGGAGCGGAAGACCATCTCGTCGCGGAAGGTGACCAGGCCGGGGTTCTCCATCGCGCCCGCGTTGAACTCGGGGACGAAGGCCTGGTCGTAGGAGTCGAAGGGGTACGGCTCCTCGAACAGCTCGTGGTAGCGGTCGAAGCAGCGCCGGGTGATGTCGAAGAGCTCCTCGACGTCGGCGTCCAGGTACGGGGCGAGCGAGCGGCGGCAGTGCAGCCCGAAGGGCAGGCCCGCGTGCTCGGTGCGCACCGAGTGCCAGGGGCCGGCCGCGACGGCGAGCAGGTAGGTGCTGATCGGCGGGGTCGCCGCGACGCGCCAGCGGCCCTCCGCCTCGCCGGTGCGCTCGGCGACGCCGTTGCCGAGGACGGTCCACGCGGGGGGCGCGGTCACGGCGACCTCGAAGACGGCCTTGAGGTCGGGCTGGTCGAAGGCGGCGACGACGCGCTGCACGTCGTCCAGGAAGAGCTGCGTGTACAGGTACGTCTCGCCGTCGGACGGGTCCGTGAAGCGGTGCATGCCCTCACCGGTGCGGGAGTACCGCATGTCCGCCTCGACCCGCAGCTCGTGGGGTCCGGCGGCGAGGCCGGTGAGCGGCAGCCGGTTGCCGTCCAGGGTCGCGGGGTCCAGCGGCCGCCCGTCCAGGACGGCGGCGTGCAGCACGGCCGGCTTCAGCTCGACGAAGGTGTCGCCGTCGGCGAGGGCGGTGAAGCGGATCTCGGTGGTGGATCCGAACACCTCGTCGCCGCGGGTGAGGTCCAGGTCGACGGAGTAGTGCTGGACGGCGATCAGCCGGGCGCGGGTCTCGGCCTCGGCGCGCGTGAGAGCAGGCATGCCGCCATGCTGCCCCATGCCCGGCCCGTGGCGCACGGGGGTTCCCCACGGCCCGCCGTCGCCCGGCTCCGGCGCCCGGACGTCGGCCCCGGCCTGCCGTCAGGTGAAGATGCCGCGCGGAAGGGTCATCGACACGAGCCAGGACGGCAGGTCCACCGTCTCGTTGATCTTCAGGTCGCCCGCCACGCTGCAGAGCGTGTAGGCCTCGTGCAGGCTCAGCCCCTGGTCGGCGGCGAGCCAGTCGATCATGTCCCGGACCGCGTTCTTGGCGTTCTCCATCAGGTCCGGTCCCGTGCCGGTCGTCTGGTAGTAGCCCTGGGCGAGCATCTCCTCGGACAGGGCCAGCTGGGTCGGGTCCGCGGCGGGCACGACGGCGCGGGGGCCCGCGATCACCGTGTCCGGGACGATGCCGAAGCGCAGGGTGACCGCCATGAGCGTCTCGATGGCCGTCCCGGTCACCTCTCCGTCGCCCTGCGCCATGTGCCCGTCCCCGGCGGAGAACAGCGCGCCCTCGGCGTAGACCGGGATCTGCATCCGTGTTCCCCTGACGAGCTGCCGGATGTCGGTGTTGCCGCCCATTCCGCCGCTGACATCGGGTGGGAAGGTGCGGTACATGCCCTTGCGCAGGGGCGCGACACCCATGATCCCCATGAAGGGCGCGACGGGGATGCGGGCCTGCCGGCCGGTGTCGGCGCCGGTGAACGTGGCGAAGCCGGTGTTCTGGCCGCGCTCGAAGCCGAACAACTGGATGAAAGGGGCGCCGCTGTTGTGGGGTTGGTCCTCCGGCAGGGCACCGGCGGCAGGGCCGGGAGTGGGGTCGCTCAGCTGGGAGGCCTCGCTCCACGGGGCGAGCGGGGCGAGCGGTTCGGGGCGCAGGGATCCGAAGAGGCCCAGGGCGGGGCTGACGACGACGTAGCCGAAGTCCACGAGGGGGGCGACGTCCAGGACCTCGACCTCGAGGATGTCACCTGGCTTCGCACCCTCCACCTCGATGGCGCCGGTGAGCGGATGGACCTTCCCCAGGTCGATGGTCAGGGTCGCCTCGGGGGTCATCGTCCGGGCCGCGGCGCCGATGTCCAGGGCGTCGCGGCACAGCAGTTGGACGACCTCGCCCGGCCGCACCGTGGTGACCGGACGCAGGTCGCGGTTCCATCGGTTGTGCAGCACGTGGCCGAACCCGTCCACGACCTTGTCCCCGTCCGGTCCCGTCGTCACGTCCGGCCCGCCGGCGCCGGCGACGTCCATGCCGCCGACCGTCCCGCCACCCGCCGCCAGTGCCGACAGCGCGGCCGCGGCCGGTCCCGCGGAGGCCTGCTGGACCAGGCTGCGGGCGCCTGCGGTACCAGAATGCACGAAACACATCGCGGCCTCCCGTGGCCCTGCGTCCCGGGTGCCCGGGGCCACCCGGCTTTCGGGGCTCGACCCGGTGTCGGCCGGGCGGCGCCCGAGGCGGCGGGGAACCGGGTGGCGCGCCGCTGCGAGGGCGCGCGACTCCGTCATCCGATGCGGGAGCGGCCCCGCTCCTCACGATCCTCCGCCGGAAATGCCGCGGCAACCGGGGGCGCGGGACGTGCGGGCGAGGACGTTGATGCGACGGTGCGTCATCCGCATCCCGGGCTCACCTCGGACGGACGGCGTGGAGGACACCGAAGACGCCCGTCGCCGGCAGCAGCGCGCCGGTCGGGCCGGCCCCGGACCGAGGGCGCCGGGGGTCCCGGCCACGCACCCCGCGAGGACCACGAGGACCACGAGCGCCCCGGGCGCCGGCGGTCCGGACGGTCGCGGCGGAGGTGGCGCGGACGGCGGACATGGGTCGGGGTCCCTCGGGCGGCGGCGGTACGGACGTCGTGGCCGGCCGCCGGGCGACGGGCGGCCGGCCACGGGTCCCACCGTACTGAGCCCGAGGGTGCCGGGGCCTCCACCGCCGGACGGGTTCCGTATCAGCCGAAAGTATGGTCCCGGAGGCGGGTCTTGCGTCCGCAGGAGGACGCCGGGCAGGCTCGGCGGATGATCGCCACCTTGCAGTGCACCGTGATCGACTGCCCGGACCCGACCGCGCTGGGCACCTTCTACCAGGGCGTCCTGGGCTGGGCGCTGGACACCGCGGACCCCTCGTGGGTGACCCTGACGGCCCCGCACGGTGCCCGGTTCGCCTTCCAGGAAGTGCCCTTCCACCGGCCTCCGCGCTGGCCCGACCCGGAGCACCCCCAGCAGTTCCACCTCGACTTCGACGTCCCGACCCGCGCCGACGTGGAGCGGGCCCACGAGGAGGTCGTGGCGCTGGGCGCCGTCTTCCTGCACGACAGCGGCGGCGAGCGCAGCGGCTTCCGGGTCTTCGCCGACCCGGCAGGGCACCCGTTCTGCCTCTGCTACGGGCAGACTCCGGGGCCGGCCGTCACGGGGTGAGGGGCCGCCGGCCCGGTGTCGCTGTCGGTGCCCGCTTGTACGGTGTCCACATGCCGCCGCCGGGTGCGGCGGCGTGCGGACACACAAGGCCGAGGGGGACGGTATGGACACGGGACGGACGGCGTACGAGCCGGTCCGGCAGGACCCGGACCCCGCGTCGGTGCGCCAAGTCACCTTCGTGCCGTTCCTGCCGGGCGGCCTGGTGGGCGCGGTACGCGGCGGCGACGGGGTGGTGCGGCTGCCCTCCGGCGAGGTGCTGCCCGGAGAGGACTGGATCCTCGACACCGCCGCCCGGGTGCCGCTGGAGACCGCCGGCTACTACCGGCAGCGTGTGCACCCCTTCGCCTGGGACCCCGGGCGGCAGCGGCTCTACGCCTGGCTGGACGGCGACCGCTACCGGGGCCGGCGGCCGCACGCCGCCGACGCGGACCTGGTCGTGGCCGACGCCGGCACGATCGCGGGCATGCTCCCCCAGGGTCCCGACCGGCGTGCCGTGCTGGACGCCGCGCGTTCCTTCCGGGAACAGGACGACGCCTCGTACTTCGCCGACAACCTGCGCCTGCTGGAGCCCGCCTACCTGCGGGCGACCACGCCCGAGGGCGGTTCGGGCTTCGGCCGGGAGCCGGAGCAGTGGCGCGCGCGGCGCTCGATGGTGGTCGAGGCGCTGCACAAGGACGGCACGTTCCTGGACGTCGGCTGCGCCAACGGGCTGCTGATGGATTCGGTGCGGGGGTGGGCGGCGGAGCGGGGCCGGGTGATCGAGCCCTACGGTGTGGACTTCGCCCCGCGCCTGGTGGAGCTGGCCCGGCGCCGGCTGCCGCGCTGCGCCGGGCGGATAGCCGTGGGCAACGCGCTGGGCTGGCGGCCGGCGGACGGCGGGCGGTTCACGTTCGTGCACGCCCTCGCCGACTGCGTGCCCGAGCGCCGGCTGGGCGACCTGGTGCGCAGACTCCTGGCGGAGCTCGTGGAGCCGGGCGGCCGGCTGCTGCTCAGCGTGTACCAGGCGGAGGGCGGCACCGCGCCGACCGCCGCGGAGCGGCTCGCGGCGCTGGGTGTGCCGGTGGGTGGTTCGGCGCGCGGCGCGGGGCCGGAGCGCACGGCGACAACGGCCTGGGTCGACGCGTAGGCTCGAAGCGTCGTACCCGCTTGGGGAGGCGCCGTGACCGAGCCGTCGTCCAGCCCGATCGTGCACGGCTTCCCGCATCTGGAGCAGGTGCGGACCGCCCTGACCGCGCTCTACCGGCGGCTGTCGTACGACACGGTGAGCCGCTTCCCGGCGAGCGTGCGCCCGGAGGCCGTGGCCTTCCCCGCGGACGAGGACCTCCATCTGGGCGCCCAGCGGGTGGCCCGGGCCATCGTGCAGCACTTCCGCCTGCCGGAGGCCCGCATGGTGGTCAGTTTCCGGGACATGGTGCACGCGGGCAACGTGGAACTGGCCGCGGGGCCCGAGTACTTCGTGGAGCTGCACGGCCGCTTCCGGGACGACCGGCGCGACGTCGGGGCGGTGCTGGCGCACGAGGTCATGCACGTCTACCTGCACCGGCTGGGACTGGAGTTCCCCGGAGTGCGGGAGAACGAGATCCTGACCGACACCGCCACGACCTATCTGGGCGCGGGATGGCTGCTGCTGGACTCCTACCGCGAGGAGCCGGCGCTGCTCGGGGAGCGGCTGACGACGGCCGCGTCCAAGCTGGGCTACCTCACCCCGGAGGAGTTCGGCTACGTCCTGGCCAAGCGGGCGCAGGCCTTCGGCGACGACATCGAGCCGTGGCTCACCAGCCCGAGGGCCCGCGAGGCCTACCGGGCCGGACTGCGGGTCGCCGAGGACGATCTGCGGCATCCGCCGATGGTCGGCTGCGGCTGGGCGGGCCGCCGCCGGTACGCCCACGACCGGCGGCGCGGCCTCGCGTACCCGCCCGCCGGCTACGCCTTCGAGGGCGGCGACCCCCTGCGGGTCTCCTTCCCCTGCCCCATGTGCCACCAGCGGATCCGGGTACCCGTGCGGGGCCGGGTGAAGGCACGGTGCGGGCTGTGCCGGACCGTGCTGGAGTGCGACACCTGACCGCGCGGGTGCTCAGCCGGTGGGCGGGGCGGCCTCCCGCAGGAAGTCCAGCAGCGCGGCGTTGACCTCCGCCGGGCGCTCCTGCTGGGTCCAGTGCCCGCACCCGGGCAGCACCACCGGTTCGCGCAGCGTGGGGTGGAGCCGCCGCAGCGCCGGGATCAGCTCGGACATCCCCGGGAAGCCGTGGACGAGGTCGCGGTCGCCGGTGACGTAGAGGGCGGGAACCTGGAGCGCGGCGCCGGTCCAGGGCGCGGTCAGCCGCCAGTTGCGGTCGATGTTGCGGTACCAGTTGAGCCCGCCGGTGAAGCCCGGCCCGGCGTACTCGGCGGTGAAGGCGTCGAGGTCCTCCTCGGTGAGCCACTCCGGCAGTTCCTCGGGCTCCTCGACGATGCCTAGGAAGCCGCCGCCCGGCGGTACGAGGGGCTGCGCCGGAACCGGGTCGTTGGCGGGGTTGGCGCCGCAGGCGCCGTACAGGAGGCGCCGGAAGGTCGTCCGCGGGTCGGCGGCGAACTCGGCGTCGGCGACACCGGGCCGCTCGAAGTAGTTCCAGTAGAAGTGCCCGCCGTACAGCTCCCGCATGGCCCGCAACGGCGGTGTGCCGCCGCTGCGCAAGGTCGGCGGGACGCTGAGGCCGGCGACGGCGCGGACGACGTCCGGCCGCATCAGCGCGGTGTTCCAGGCGACGGGGGCGCCCCAGTCGTGGCCGACCACGGCGGCGCGGCTCTCGCCGAGGGCGTGCACGAGGCCGACGACGTCGCCGACGAGGTCGAGGACGGTGTACTCCTCGACGGCACCGGGCCGTTCGCTGCGGCCGTAGCCCCGCTGGTCGGGGGCGACCACCCGGTAGCCGGCGGCGGCGAACGGCCCGAACTGGTGGCGCCAGGAGTACCAGCACTCGGGGAACCCGTGCAGCAGCAGGACGAGCGGGCCCTCGCCCGCCTCCGCGATGTGCAGCCGGATTCCGTTCGCTTCGACGGTGCGGTGCCGGACCGCCGCGCGCCCCGCGCTTCGGGGGACCTTCACGGCGTGACGATCGGGAAGTCCTGGTCGGCGGCGTCCAGCAGCCCGACGAGGGTCGCGACCACCTTCAGGTCCCCCTCGTGCTCCACTCCCTCGAAGCGGCCGCCCGCGAGGAGCCGGTGCAGCTCGGGCCGGGTGAGGGTGAGCGTCAGGTCGGCGTTCCGTACGGCGGGGCGCCCGTCCTGGGTGGAGAAGTAGGTGAGGGCGCCGTTGGAGAGGGTCAGGTGCCAGGTGCGGTGCTCGTCGGTGAGGCGCCAGTCGATGGTCAGGTGGACGTCCCACGCCTTGGGGCCGTTGACGCGGATGGCGAGGGAGTCGATGAGCTGGTCGACGGTGAGGGCGGCCATCACGTCCGGGTTGGCGATGACGACCGGGGTCCTGGTGACGCCCTGCCGCAGTTCCTGGGCGCCCATCAGGTAGAAGTTGCGCCAGGGCCCGTTCTCGCAGCCGTGCCCCAGGCGCTCGTAGAGCAGGGCCAGTTCCTCCACCGCGCAGGCGTGCCCGGGGTCGGCGAAGACGGCGTGGCCCAGCAGGGTGACGGCGAAGCGCAGGTCGCCCGCCTCGGCGTACTCCCTGGCCTTGGCGACGGTGGCGTCGGTGCCGCCGAGGCAGTCCACGTAGCGGCGCGCCTCCGCCACCGGGGGGTGCTGCCACAGGTGGGCCGGGTTGCCGTCGAACCAGCCCATGTAACGCTGGTAGACGGCCTTCACGTTGTGGCTGAGGGAGCCGTAGTAGCCGCGGTTGGAGTTGAGCCGTTCCAGGGCGGGGGGCAGGGTCAGCTCCTCGGCGATCTCGCTGCCGGTGAGGCCCCGGTTGATCAGCCGCAGGGTCTGGTCGTGGAGGTAGGCGTACAGGTCGCGCTGGTGGGACAGCAGCCGGTGGATGCCCTCGCGGCTCCAGGTCGGCCAGTGATGGGAGGCGATGACGACGTCGGAGGCGTTGCCGAAGAGGACGAGGGCCTCGTTGAGGTAGTGCGCCCACAGCCGTGCGTCGCGGACCTGCGCGCCGCGCAGGGTGAGGACGTTGTGCATGGTGTGCGTGGCGTTCTCCGCCATGCACAGCACCCGGTTGGCGGGAAAGTGGAAGTTCATCTCGGCGGGCGCCTCGGCCCCCGGGGTCAGCTGGAAGATCATCCGGACCCCGTCGATCGTCTCGTCCTGGCCGGTGCGGGTGACGTGCACGGTGGGCGGGATCAGGGTGACGGTGCCCGTGGAGGCGGTCTGGCCGAGGCCGCAGCCGATCTGCCCGGCCGGGCCCTTGGGCAGTTCGGAGCCGTACATGTAGACGGCGCGGCGGGTCATCGCGACCCCGGCGTCGACGCTCTCGCCGGCGGCGTGCTCCAGGAAGCCGGACGGGGCGAGGACGGGCACCGGGGCGTGGCCGTGCGGCAGGACGCCGCGGGCGCCGCCGAAGTGGTCGACGTGCGAGTGGCTGTAGATGAGGGCGGTGACGGGCCGGTCCCCCCGGTGCTCGCGGTAGAGGGCGAGGGCGGCGGCGGCGCACTCGGCGGAGCGGAGGGGATCGATGACGACGACCCCGCGGTCCCCCTCGACGAGGGTCATGTTCGACAGGTCGAGGCCGCGTACCTGGTAGATGCCTTCGACGACCTCGAACAGGCCCTGCCGGGACGCGAGCCGGCTCTGCCGCCACAGGCCGGGGTGCGCGGTGTCGGGGCACGGGCCCTGCAGGAAGGAGTACGCGTCACCGTCCCAGACCACCCGGCCGCCGCCGTCGGTGACGCGGCCGGGGGTCAGGGCACCGAGGAATCCCCGGTCGGCGTCGGCGAAGTCCGTCGTGTCCTCGGTTGCGCCGGGTGCGAGAGCCGTCATGACGACACAATGTCAGCGTTTAGTCGGAATTGTCACGCTCATGTGCGCCACCAGCGGCGCAGCACCTCCTCCGCGGGTTTGCCGTGCGGGCTGTACGCGAGCCGGGCCGGGGTCTCACCGCTGTCCGGCCAGTCGTCCCACATCCACCAGCACACCCCGGCCCACCAGCGCTCCCCGTCCAGGGCGGAGAGCAGCGCCTCGTAGGCGGCCGCCTGTTCGGCCTCCCCCGGCTGCCGGCTGACGGTCCAGGAGTACGGCGCCGTGGTCGCCCCCCGCTGGCTGACGTACCCGGCCTCCGTGAACAGCACGCGGCGGTGGTACCGGGCGGAGTGGCCGGCCAGCTCCCGGATGACGGGCCGCCAGGCGTCGCGCAGCCTGCGGGCGTCGGTGGTGGGGCGGTCGGCCAGCGGCCAGTAGGCGTCGACGCCGATCAGGTCGAGGGCGCCCCAGAAGGGGACGTGCTCGTACTCGTCGTAGTTGGCGGCGTAGACCAGCGGACCGTCGTAGGCCTCCCGGACGGCGCGGATCACCGCCTCCCAGCGCCTACCGTCCCTTGAGGTGCCGGCCAGTTCGGTGCCGACGGAGAACCGCTCGACGCCGAGCGAGCCCGCCAGTTCCGCGTAGTGGGTGATGAAGCGGGTGTACGAGGCGAACCACGCGCCGGGGACGGCGGGCGTGATGCCGGCCCGGTCGCCACCGCCGGTGAGGTCGACGTGCGGCTTGAGCAGCACCTTCAGGCCGGCGGCGTGCGCTTCTCGGACGATCCGCCGCAGGCTCGCGTCGCTCGCGGTCTCCCCGGTGGTGCGCATCGAGGAGTCGTGGATACCGGACTGGTACCAGGTGGGGGTGAAGGACACCCACCGCGCGCCGGTGGCGGCGATGCCGCGCAGGTAGCGCCCGGCCGCTGGGCTGTCGTAGTCGTCCGCGGCCCAGGAGGGCAGCGCGATGCCGCGGACGCGGTCGTCCGCGGTGTCGCGGGGGCGCTCGTGCGGCCGGTCGTCGGAACGGTCCGCGGGCCGGGCGCCGACGGTGGCGCAGCCGGCGGTGAGGGCGAGGACCGCCGCCGCGACGGTCGCGGCGGCGGTCCTCCCGACCAGGGTCATCCGGCGGTCGCGGGGCTGACGAAGGTGTAGCCCAGGGCGCGGATGCCCTCGACCGTCTCCTTGAGCGGCTGGACCGGGTAGTAGGGGTGGTAGAAGAAGCTGGCGTAGCCGTCGCGCACGGCGAGATTCGCCTTGGCCGAGGCGATCAGGTCGGCCGGCAGGCGCACCGGGTGGTTGTTGTAGGCCTCGGGCTCGTAGTTGCCGATGTTCTCGGGCAGCACCTTGGTGCCGTACACGTCCTTGACCACGTAGGGGAAGAACTGCCCGATGAAGCGGTTGGGGTCGGCCGTACTGCCGCCGAGAGTGCCGGAGAAGTACAGCGAACGCTCCAGGCGCGCGGTGTAGTTCCGGGCGAAGACCTTGTAGTCGGTGGCGGAGGCCGCGTAGTGCGGGGTGGTCCACAGCCTGGGCACCGGCAGGCCCGCCAGGGCGAACTGCGTCAGGCCCAGGGTGACCCGGGTCTGCGCCCACAGGGCGGAGTCCCCCGTGACCGGCCCGTCGTAGACCACGTTGTCGGAGGCGTCGACGTGGGCCCGGTAGAACTCGAAGTCGTCGCCGGTGACGCCGTTGTAGGGGTTGGCGGTGTTCCCGTGCTGGTGGGTGTACCCGTGGTTCATCAGCACGGCGCCGTGCTGGAGCATGTACTTCAGGGTGGCGACCAGTTGCGGACGCTGCACCAGGGTGACCGTCTGCGGCTGACCGTTGTTGTACGTGCCCTTGGGGTCGGTGTAGACGGGGATGACGTTGATGCCGTAGGGGATCTGCTCCGCGGCGAGGTAGTCGGCGATGGCCCGTAGCTCCGCGGGGTCGGAGTTGGGGCTGATGTCCTCCAGCCGCATCATGGCCCGGTGCCGCTCGGCGGTGGCGGGGGCGAGGGAGTCGAAGAGCAGGTCCTGGAAGGCGATGATCCGGTCGCTCTCGGAGACGTAGGCGAAGGGGATCTCACCGACGTAGGTGAGGTTGCCCGAGCGCAGCGCCCACGGGAAGTCGGTGCCCGTGCTGGTGTCGCGGGCGGTGGCCAGCCGTGTCACCGCCGGGTAGCCGGGCCCCGGCATGACGGCGGGCCGCAGCACGCCGCCGTCCTGGCCGGCCGGGACCTTCCGGGTGAGGGTCTGGTCCTTGTACGTCACCTGCGTGACGGTGCCGACGCTGCCGTTCGCCTCGAAGTACGACGCGGTGGGGTCCCAGCCGTACTTGTTCTGGAACTGGGCGACGCCCGTCGCGTTCGCCAGCGACCAGATGTTGTCGGCGAGCCAGGTCACCGGGCGCGTGGTGGTGACCACGTCCTGGTAGAAGGCGGCGGGTACGGCGTCCGGGACGCTTCCGCCGTAGTAGGTGGAGCCGATGTAGTAGGTGGCCGTGTACTGGCCGACCATGCCCGCGGTGTACTGCGAGACGGGCTTGGCGGTCACCGTCCCGAAGTGGCCGGCGAGGTTGGCGGTGGCCATGGCGTACAGCTCGCCGAGGTGCCCGTAGGGGCCGGCGGTGTCGTACAGGACGAGCGCGGTGGTGCCCGCGTCGGCGGCGGCCGCGGCCCGCGCGGAGCCGGCTGCCAGCGGGGCGCGCGCGCCGGCGAGGTCGCGGCCGGCCCGTGGCGGCTGTCCCGCACGGCGGACCGGGGTCATGGCGCGCCGGTCGCGGTCGGCGGCGCGCTGGGCCTTGGCCCAGCCCGAGAAGTCGACCTCGCCGAGGCCGGCGCGGCCGCCCGGGGACTCGCCGCGGTGGCGGTGGTCGCCCTTGCCGGCCGGAGCGTGATCCGCGGCGCCGCCCGCCGGGGCGGACAGGAATGCGGCCCCGAGCAGGGCCACGATGAGCATGACGACGACGGAGAGCCGGGACTTCCCGGACCTCCCGATACGGGATTGCAATTTCCCCCCAATGCACCAGTACGGAACAGGCCGCCGATTGTTCAGAGCGGCAATGCCCGCTGTCAACACGATCATCGGTTTGACTTCTCGTTCGATCATCCATTCCATAATGGAGACCGAAGCCCCCGGAAGGGTGAATCCCCCTTTGGGTGCACGCCCCCGAGCTGCGGCGTTGCGGCACGGGCCGGGAAGGCCACCCCACGCTTGACGCGGAGGGCGATGATCATCAAAAAGTATCTGCTAACTTCCTGCCCTGGAGTTCCGGGCTGCCTTTCGCACCGGAGCACATTGGGGGGACACACTCATGTACGGAAGGCCCGCCCTGGGCACGATGCTGCCGCTGGCCGGTATGGCCACGGCTTCGAGAACCGTTCCTGGCATTCCGTTCGCCAGGGGTTTACAGATAGCGGCAGGACTGGGCTTCCTGCTGTATTGCCTGATCGCATTCGGTCTTATAGCGGCGAGACTCTGGCTCCGCCGGCCCTCGGCCCGTGCGGCGGCGGCCGGCCGCCCCTCCGGGGGCGGGTCATGACGGGCCAGCTCGGGTTGTGGGCCGCGACCGCCCTGATCGTGCTGGCCGGGACCTACAACACCACGCTGTTCCTGCTCTCCCGGCGGCACATCCGCCGGGTCCGCCGGCCGGGACGGCAGCGCTTCTACGTCTTCCTGCTCGCCTGCCTCAACGAGGAGAAGGTCCTCGCCGAGAGCCTGGCCCGGATCACCTCGCTGCCCGCCGACAGCTTCGTGGCACTGGTCATCGACGACGCCTCCGACGACCGTACGGCCGAGGTCGCCCGGGCCGCCGACAGTTCACGGGTCTGGCTCTACCAGCGCCGCCTCCCCGACGCCCGGCGCGGCAAGGGCGCGGCGCTCAACGCGGGCGTGCGCCACCTGCGGGCCGCCGGTCTGCTCGGCCACCGCGCTCCCGAGGACGTCGTCATCTGCGTCGTCGACGCCGACGGCCGGCTCGACCCGCACACCATCCAGGCGGTCGACCCCTGCTTCGACGACCCGGCGACCGGCGCCGTCCAGATCGGCGTCCGCATGTACAACCGCCACCTGGGCCTGCTGGCCCGGCTGCAGGACATGGAGTTCGTCGTCTACGGCGACGTCTTCCAGAGCGCCCGGCGCTTCCTGGGCAGCGTCGGGATGGGCGGCAACGGGCAGTTCATGCGGCTGTCCGCACTCGACACCCTCGGCGGCGACGGCCCCTGGAGCGACAGCCTGACCGAGGACCTCGACCTCGGGGTCCGGCTCATCGCCCGCGGCTGGCGCAACCAGTACTGCACCACCGCCGCCGTCTCCCAGCAGGCCGTGCTCGACGTACGGCGCCTGGTGCGGCAGCGCTCGCGCTGGTTCCAGGGGCATCTGCAGTCGGCCAACCTGGTCCCGCTGATCCTGCGCGAGGTGGCCACCCGCCCGGCCCTGGACCTGCTCTACCACCTGTCCAGCCCGGTGCTGATCCTGCTCACCTCGCTGCTGCCGCTCTCCTTCCTGGTCGCCGTCGCCGGCACCGTCCTCGCCTCGTTCCAGCAGGGCCGGCCGCTGGTGTCGCCGATGTGGCTGCTCGGCCCGTACCTGCTCTCCTTCACCGCGGCCTACGTCTACGGCTTCGTCTACGCCAGGCGCGAGCGCACGCTCGGGCTGGTGCGCTCCGTCCTGGTGGCGCACGCCTTCATCCTCTACGGCTACATCTGGTTCGCCGCCGGCTGGTGGGGCCTGTGGCGGATGGCCACCGGCAAGCGCACCTGGCTGAAGACCGCGCGCACCTGACGGCACGCACTCCTTCTCACACCAGCACACCAGCACACCAGCACACCAGCACCACCGTCCCAGGGGGGAACCATGTCCGCTCACCCAGCCGAACTGCCCGAAGTGCCGGGAACCATCCGCGCGATGCTCGTCCTCGGCACCCGGCCCGAGGTGATCAAACTGGCCCCCGTGGCGCGTGCCATGGCGGCCTCGCCGCTGTTCGAACCGGTCGTGGTCACCACCGGGCAGCACCGCGAGATGCTCCACCAGATGCTGGAGCTGCTCCAGGTCCCCGCCAAGGCCGGGCTCGACGTGATGCGCGAGCGCCAGCGGCTCCCGGAGCTGACGGCCCGTCTGGTGGAGGGGCTCGGAGAGGTCATCCGCGACGACCGCCCGGACCTGGTGATCGTCCAGGGCGACACCACCACCGCACTGACCGGGGCGCTGGCCGCCTTCTACGAACGGGTCCCGGTCGCCCACGTCGAGGCGGGCCTGCGCACCGGCGTCCTCGACAACCCCTTCCCCGAGGAGCTCAACCGCCGGCTGATCGGACGGATCGCCCGCTGGCACTTCGCCCCCACCTCGCGGGCCGCCGCACACCTGCTCGCCGAGGGCACCCCCGGCACCCAGGTGTTCACCACCGGAAACACGGTCGTCGACAACCTGCTGTGGGTGCTCGGCGAGGGCGTCGGACGCAGTGCCTTCCCCGGCAGCGGCCGCCGCCGGGTGCTGCTCACCCTGCATCGCCGGGAGAACCAGGGAGAGCGGATGCGCGCCATGGGCCGCGCGCTGCGCCGGCTGGGCCAACGAGGGGACGTGGAGATCCTGCTTCCGCTGCACAAGAGCCCGGCCGTGCGCGACGCGCTGCTGCCCGAACTGACCGGCCACCACGCCGTGCACGTCGTCGAGCCGCTGGGCTACCCCGACTTCGCGGCCACCCTCGCCGACTGCGAACTCGTCCTGACCGACTCCGGCGGCATCCAGGAGGAAGCGCCCAGCCTCGGCAAGCCCGCGCTGGTGCTGCGTACGACGACCGAGCGGCCGGAGGCCGTGGAAGCCGGCGCCGCCAGGCTGATCGGCACCGACCCCGAGGCGATCCTCGCGGCCGCGGGCCGGCTGCTGGACGACCCGGCCGAGTACCACCGGATGGCGACCGCGGGCAATCCCTTCGGCGACGGACGGGCCGCCGAACGCGTGCTCGCCCAGCTCGCCGAGGACTTCGGGGAGGACGTGCCCACCACGCTCTCCTCCGCGGTCCCGCCGCCCCGCGCCACGGAGCCCTCCCCCGCGGTATGACCACCGCCCTGAACTCCTCCGCGCCCAGGCCGCTGCGCCCCCGGCGGCGGAGGGGCCCGCGGTCCGTCGGGCTGGTGCTCGCCCTGCTCCTGGTGGTGGGCGGCGTGGTGTACGCCTGCCAGGGCCGCGGAAGCGCCGGGCCCGGCTGGGCGGACGGCACGGTGCACGGACCCTGGCTGTCGGTGTACGACGGGTACGGCGACAACCGGGGGGACGCAACATCGCTGCGGCTCGCTCCGGGCGCGGCGGACCGGCCGGACGTCACCCACGCGGGCCTGGTGGTCTCCACCGAGGAGTACGGGAACATGGCGTACACGGCGCGCACCCGGACACTCCGTCAGCTGCGCACCCCGCTCCCCAACCCGTGGGAGGTGCCGTGGCTGGTCTGGGCGTACCGCGACCCGGAGCACTTCTACTACCTCGCCCTCAAGCCCAACGGCTGGGAGCTGGGCAAGCGCGATCCGGCCTACCCGGGCGGCCAGCGCTTCCTGGCCACCGGTCCGGCGCCGTTCCCCACCGGGCGCTGGTACCGGATCGAGGTGGAGCAGCGTGGCGGCACGCTCACGATCGCGGTCGACGGGCGCTTCCTGACCGCGTACACCGATGCCGAACGCCCCTACGCCCGGGGCGCCGTGGGCGCCTACACCGAGGACGCCCGGGTGGAGTTCGACGAGATGGCAGTGCGGCGCCTGCCCCCGGTCGGGTGAGGGCAGGCGCCGCGTTCCGTTCCGTACGCCTTTGTACGGGACGTCTCAGGGGTGACGGAGGGTCAGACCGTCAGCGGGCGATCCGTCGGGCGGATCGGGGCCGGCAGGATGCTCGCGCCGGTGAGGTAGTGGTCCACCGCGCGGGCCGCGGAACGGCCCTCGGCGATGGCCCACACGATCAACGACTGGCCGCGGCCCGCGTCACCCGCGACGAAGACCCCGTCCACATTGGTGGTGAAGTCCTTGTCGCGGGCGATGTTGCCGCGGGCGTCGAGCTCCAGGCCGAGCTGATCGACCAGGCCGTTGCGCTGGTCGGTGCCGGTGAAGCCCATGGCGAGGGTGACCAGTTCGGCCGGGATGACCTTCTCGGTCCCGGGCTGCGGGACGAACTTCCCGTCCTGGAACTCGACCTCCACCAGGTGCAGCGCCTTGACGTTGCCGTTCTCGTCGCCCTCGAACCGCATGGTGTTGACGGCGTAGACCCGCTCGCCGCCCTCCTCGTGGGCGGAGGTGACCTTGTACGTCATCGGCATGGTCGGCCAGGGCTGGTGCGACGGGCGCTCGTCCGACGGCCGCGGCATGATCTCCAGCTGGGTGACCGAGCGGGCGCCCTGCCGGTGCGCGGTGCCGACGCAGTCGGCGCCGGTGTCGCCACCGCCGATGACGACCACGTGCTTGCCCTCGGCGGACACCGGCGGGGTGACGAAGTCGCCCTCCTGCACCTTGTTGGCCAGCGGCAGGTACTCCATGGCCTGGTAGACGCCGCCCAGTTCGCGTCCCTCGACGGGCAGGTCGCGCGCCGCGGTGGCACCCGCGGCGATGACCACGGCGTCGTAGCGCTTGCGCAGCTTGGCCCCGTCCATGTCGCGGCCGATCTCGACACCGGTGCGGAACTTGGTGCCCTCCGCGCGCATCTGCTCGATACGCCGGTTGATGTGCCGCTTCTCCATCTTGAACTCGGGGATGCCGTAGCGCAGCAGACCGCCGATGCGGTCGGCCCGCTCGTACACGGCGACCGTGTGGCCCGCCCGGGTCAGCTGCTGGGCGGCGGCCAGACCCGCCGGACCGGAGCCGATGACGGCGACGGTCTTGCCGGAGAGCCGGTCCGGGGGCTGCGGGGTGACGTCCCCGCTGTCCCAGGCCCGGTCGATGATGGTGACCTCGACGTTCTTGATGGTCACCGCCGGCTGGTTGATGCCGAGCACACAGGCGGACTCGCAGGGGGCCGGGCAGAGGCGACCGGTGAACTCCGGGAAGTTGTTGGTCGCGTGCAGGCGCTCGCTGGCGGCCTTCCAGTCCTCGCGGTAGGCGTAGTCGTTCCACTCGGGGATCAGGTTCCCCAGCGGACAGCCGTTGTGGCAGAAGGGGATGCCGCAGTCCATGCAGCGTCCGGCCTGCTTGGTGATGATCGGCAGCAGGCCGCCGGGAACGTAGACCTCGTTCCAGTCCTGCTTGCGCTCCTCGACCGGACGGGTCGGAGCGGTCTCGCGGGGCGTGGTGAGGAAGCCCTTCGGGTCAGCCATTTGCCGCCTCCATCATCTTCGCGACGGTCTCGGACTCGGAGAGCCCGGCTTGCTCGGCGGCGTACTTGGCGGCGAGCACTGCCTTGTAGTCCCTCGGCATGACCTTGCCGAAGCGGGTGAGGGTGTGGCCCCAGTCGGCGAGGAGCTTCTCGGCGACCGTGGAGCCCGTCTCCTCCTGGTGGCGGCGCACCACGTCGTGCAGCCACTTGATGTCGTCGGCGTCCAGCTCCTCGACGTTCACCATGCCGGTGTTGACGTTGTCCGGGTCGAGGTCGAGGACGTACGCGATGCCGCCGGACATGCCCGCCGCGAAGTTGCGGCCGGTCGGGCCGAGGACGAGCGCGCGGCCCCCGGTCATGTACTCGCAGCCGTGGTCGCCCACGCCCTCGGACACGACGGTGGCACCGGAGTTGCGGACGCAGAAGCGCTCGCCGGTGGTGCCGCGCAGGAAGAGCTCGCCGCCGGTGGCGCCGTAGGCGATGGTGTTGCCGGCGATGGTCGAGTACTCGGCCAGGTGGTCGGCGCCGCGGTCGGGACGGATGATCACCCGGCCGCCGGACAGGCCCTTGCCGACATAGTCGTTGGCGTCGCCCTCCAGGCGGAGCGTGATGCCCTTGGGGAGGAAGGCACCGAAGGACTGGCCCGCGGAACCGGTCAGGGTGATGTCGACGGTGTCGTCGGGGAGCCCGGCGCCACCGTACTTCTTGGTCACCTCGTGGCCGAGCATGGTGCCGACCGTGCGGTTGACGTTGCGGATCGCGACCTGGGCGCGGACCGGGTCGCCGTTGTCGAGGGCGTCCGCGGCGAGCGCGATCAGCTCGTTGTCGAGCGCCTTCGCCAGGCCGTGGTCCTGGTCGGTGGTGCGGTGCCTGGCCGCGCCCTCGGGCAGGTCGGGCACGTGGAAGAGCGGGGCCAGGTCCAGGCCCTGCGCCTTCCAGTGGTCGACCGCCGCGGTGGCGTCGATCAGCTCGGCGTGGCCTACGGCCTCCTCGATCGAGCGGAAACCCAGCTCGGCGAGGAGCTCGCGGACCTCCTGCGCGATGAACTCGAAGAAGTTCACCACGTACTCGGCCTTGCCGGAGAAGCGGTCGCGCAGCACCGGGTTCTGGGTGGCGATGCCGACCGGACAGGTGTCCAGGTGGCACACCCGCATCATCACGCAGCCGGAGACCACCAGCGGCGCGGTCGCGAAACCGAACTCCTCGGCACCCAGCAGGGCGGCGATGACGACGTCGCGGCCGGTCTTGAGCTGGCCGTCGGTCTGCACCACGATGCGGTCGCGCAGACCGTTGAGCAGCAGCGTCTGCTGGGTCTCGGCCAGACCCAGCTCCCAGGGGCCGCCCGCGTGCTTCAGCGAGGTCAGCGGGGAGGCGCCGGTGCCGCCGTCGTGGCCGGAGATCAGCACGACGTCCGCGTGGGCCTTGGAGACGCCCGCCGCGACCGTGCCGACGCCGACCTCGGAGACCAGCTTCACGTGGATGCGGGCCTGCGGGTTGGCGTTCTTCAGGTCGTGGATGAGCTGCGCCAGGTCCTCGATGGAGTAGATGTCGTGGTGCGGCGGGGGCGAGATCAGGCCGACGCCGGGGGTGCTGTGCCGGGTCCTGGCCACCCACGGGTAGACCTTGTGGCCGGGCAGCTGGCCGCCCTCGCCGGGCTTGGCGCCCTGGGCCATCTTGATCTGGATGTCGTCCGCGTTGACCAGGTACTCCGAGGTGACGCCGAAGCGGCCGGAGGCGACCTGCTTGATCGCGGAGCGCCGCGCCGGGTCGTACAGGCGGTCCGGGTCCTCGCCGCCCTCGCCGGTGTTGGACTTGCCGCCCAGCTGGTTCATGGCGATGGCCAGTGTCTCGTGCGCCTCGCGCGAGATGGAGCCGTACGACATGGCGCCGGTGGAGAAGCGCTTGACGATCTCCGAGACCGGCTCGACCTCGTCGACGGGGATCGCGGGGTGCTCGCCGTCCTTGAACCGGAACAGTCCGCGCAGCGTCATCAGACGCTCGGACTGCTCGTTCACCCGGTCCGTGTACTGCTTGAAGATGTCGTAGCGGCGGGAGCGTGTGGCGTGCTGCAGCCGGAAGACCGTCTCGGGGTCGAACAGGTGCGGCTCACCCTCGCGGCGCCACTGGTACTCGCCGCCGATCTCCAGCCGGCGGTGCGCCGGGGCGATGCCGGAGGCCGGGTACGCCTTGGCGTGCCGGGCCGCGACCTCCTTGGCGACGACGTCGAGGCCGGCGCCGCCGATCTTGGTCGTGGTGCCGTGGAAGTAGGTGTCGACGAAGTCGGTGTCCAGGCCGATGGCCTCGAAGACCTGCGCGCCGCGGTAGGAGGCGACGGTGGAGATGCCCATCTTGGACATCACCTTCAGCACGCCCTTGCCCAGCGCCTTGATCAGGTTCCTGATGGCTGCCTCGGGCTCGACGTCCGAGATGAAGGTGCCCGCGCGCAGCAGGTCCTCGACGGACTCCATCGCCAGGTACGGGTTGACCGCCGCGGCGCCGTAGCCGATGAGCAGCGCGACGTGGTGCACCTCGCGGACGTCGCCGGCCTCGACCAGCAGGCCCACCTGGGTGCGCTGCTTGGTGCGGATGAGGTGGTGGTGGACGGCCGAGGTGAGCAGCAGCGACGGGATCGGCGCGTGCTCGGCGTCCGAGTGCCGGTCGGAGAGCACGATCAGGCGGGCGCCGTCCTCGATGGCGGCGTCCGCCTCCGCGCAGATCTCGGTGAGCCGCGCGGCCAGGGCGTCGCCGCCGCCGGAGACCCGGTACAGACCCGACAGGGTCGCGGCCTTCAGGCCCGGCAGGTCGCCGTCGGCGTTGATGTGGATGAGCTTGGCCAGCTCGTCGTTGTCGATCACCGGGAACGGCAGGGTGATGTTGCGGCAGGAGGCCGGAGAGGGCTCCAGCAGGTTGCCGGACGGTCCGACGGCGCTGATCAGCGAGGTGACCAGCTCCTCGCGGATGGCGTCCAGCGGCGGGTTGGTGACCTGCGCGAACAGCTGGGTGAAGTAGTCGAAGAGCAGCCGGGGCCGCTCGGACAGCGCCGCGATCGGCGAGTCGGTGCCCATGGAACCCAGCGGCTCGCCGCCGGTCTTGGCCATCGGCGCCAGGAGGATCCGCAGCTCCTCCTCGGTGTACCCGAAGGTCTGCTGGCGGCGGGTGACCGAGGCGTGGGTGTGCACGATGTGCTCGCGCTCGGGCAGGTCGTCGAGGTGGATCAGGCCGGCGTCCAGCCACTCCTCGTAGGGGTGCTCGGCGGCGAGCTGGGCCTTGATCTCGTCGTCCTCGACGATCCGGTGCCGGACGGTGTCGACCAGGAACATCTTGCCGGGCTGCAGGCGGCCCTTGCGGACCACCTTGTCCGGGGCGATGTCGTCCAGCACGCCGGACTCGGAGGCGAGCACGACCAGGCCGTCGTCGGTGACCCAGTAGCGGCCGGGGCGCAGGCCGTTGCGGTCCAGGACGGCGCCGACGACGGAACCGTCGGTGAAGGTCACGCAGGCCGGGCCGTCCCAGGGCTCGATCAGGGTGGAGTGGTACCGGTAGAAGGCACGCCGGGCCGGGTCCATCGAGTCGTGGTTCTCCCACGCCTCGGGGATCATCATCAGCACGCTGTGCGGCAGCGAGCGGCCGCCGAGGTGGAGCAGCTCCAGCACCTCGTCGAAGGTCGCCGTGTCGGAGGCGTCCGGGGTGCAGACCGGGAAGATCCGCTCCAGGTCCCCGCCGAAGTGGCCCGAGGCGAGCTGCGACTCGCGGGCGCGCATCCAGTTGCGGTTGCCCTTGACGGTGTTGATCTCACCGTTGTGGGCGACGAAACGGTACGGGTGCGCCAGCGGCCAGCTGGGGAAGGTGTTGGTGGAGAATCGGGAGTGCACCAGGGCGATCGCGGTGGCGATGCGCTCGTCGGACAGGTCCGGGAAGAAGGGCTCCAGCTGGCCGGTGGTCAGCATGCCCTTGTAGACGAGCGTGCGCGCCGACAGCGACGGGAAGTAGACGTCCGCCTCGCGCTCGGCGCGCTTGCGCAGCACGAAGGCCGGGCGGTCGAGCTCGATCCCGGTCCGGGTGCCCGCGGCGTCCGCGACGAAGAGCTGGGAGAAGTGCGGCATCGTCGAGCGCGCCGTGGCACCGAGGGTTTCGGGGCCGATCGGCACCTCACGCCAGCCGAGGACGGCGAGACCCTCCTCGGCGGCCAGCCGCTCGATGGACTCGACGGCCTTGCGGCGGTCCTCGTCCTCGACGGGAAGGAAGGCCGTGCCGACCGCGTACCGGCCGGCGGCGGGCAGCTCGAAGCCGGCGACCGCCCTCAGGAACGCGTCCGGGACCTGCATCAGGATGCCCGCGCCGTCGCCGGAGTCCGGCTCGGAGCCGGTGGCCCCGCGGTGCTCCAGGTTGCGCAGCACGGTCAGTGCCTGCTCCACGAGCGCGTGGTCCGCCTCACCGGTGAGGGTGGCCACGAAACCGACGCCGCAGGCGTCGTGCTCGTTGCGGGGGTCGTACATCCCCTGGGGGGCGGGACGCCCGTCCATGTGGGCCCGGCCGGAACCGGCGCCGGCGGCCTGGGGGTGCGTGGACGCGGAACGCATCGGCTCTCCCGTCGTCGTCATCTGGCATATGACATGCGCACTAGGGACGACGTTGGCCCTCTGCGATTTCGTGCAGGTTACATGATGGCCGGATGGCCGAAAAGTGGATAGCCAGTTCCATCATGTGGACTGAGTAGCGCTACGAGCAGGCAGTTTTGGGCCAGCATCGCTCACGTGAGACGCAGGCGACACTGCCCACGGCGCCACAGACTGATGCCCTCTGTCGGTCGTGCTGAAACGAGCGGGTAACAAATGGCTTGTGGCCGTCACCCGGCTCAACCGACGGCGGTGCCGAACAGCGCGCCCAGAACGAAGGTAACCCCGGCGGCCGCTCCGCCCAAGACGAGCTGCCGGAGCCCGCTGAACCACCAGCTGCGCGCCGTCACACGTGCCACAGCCGCCCCGCAGAGGAAGAGACCGATCAGTGCCACGATCACCGCGGGCCAGACCACCGTTGCGCCGAACAGGTACGGGAGCACCGGCAGCAGGGCCCCGACACCGAAGGACAGGAAGGAGGAACCGGCCGCGACCAGGGGCGAGGGCAGATCGGTCGGATCCACGCCCAGCTCCTCGCGGGCGTGGATCTCCAGGGCCATCTCCGGGTCCCTGGACATCTGCCGGGCGACCTCCTCGGCGAGCTCCGGCTCGACGCCCCGTGCGACGTACAACGCGGCCAGTTCGCGCAGCTCGTCCTTGGGGTTGCGGCGCAGTTCCAGCCGCTCGACGTCCAGCTCCGCCTGGACCAGCTCCCGCTGGGAGGCGACCGAGGTGTACTCGCCCGCGGCCATCGAGAAAGCGCCCGCCGCGAGTCCCGCCAATCCGGTGATCACGATGGTCGAGGGGGCCACGTTGCCGCCGGCGACGCCGGTCATGAGCGCCAGGTTCGACACCAGGCCGTCCATCGCCCCGAACACCGTCGGACGCAGCCAGCCGCCGCTCACGTCCCGGTGGGTGTGGTGCGCCACGTGGTACGGCGCCGCCTGCCCGTCCTCCCCCGGCGTCCGCTCGGGGGCCGTGCCCGGTGCGCTGCGCTCCACGGCTGACGACATGGTCAAGGTGCTCCTTCCCCAGGGGCGGCGATCCCCGCATCCCTCCCTCGAACGCCTCGACCGTACGCTCGAATTCCCTGCGTTTCCAGCAAGGAAAGCCTGCCTTACCTGCGAAAACGCGCCCGCCGGGACAACGCCGCGGCCGCCGTCACCAGATGGTGAACGGCGGCCGCGGGCTGCTCGACGTGGGCGTCAGTGGTTCTTGGCGGGCCTGGCCTCGGCCTCGACGGGGACGGCGGCGCCGTCCTCCGCGTCCCGGTCCGCGTCCGGCTCCGCTTCGCCGGCGGCGGTCTTCTCGTCGTCCCCGTCCGCCGCCTTCTCGTCGGCGTCCCCGGCGTCCCCGGCGTCCGCACCCTCAGCGTCCTTCGCGTCCGCGTCCCTCGCGTCGGGGTCCGTGTCCTTCGCGGAGGCCTCGGCCGCGGCGAGGGCCGCCGGCTCGACGACCTCCTCACGGCCCGGCCGCAGCTTCGCCGAGACCACCATGTAGGCCACCGCGGCGGCGAAGACCAGGATCGAGGTCCAGTCGTTGAGCCGCAGGCCCAGGACGTGGTGGGCGTCGTCGACGCGCAGGTACTCGATCCAGAAGCGCCCGACGGTGTACGCCGCGACATAGAGCGCGAAGGCACGGCCGTAGCCGAGCTTGAAGCGCCGGTCGGCCCAGATGACCAGCAGGGCCACACCGACGCACCACAGCGACTCGTACAGGAAGGTCGGGTGGTACGTCGCGGCGTCCAGGCTGTCCGCGGGCCGGTGGGCGCTGTCGATCTTCAGCGCCCAGGGCAGATCGGTGGCGCGTCCGTAGAGTTCCTGGTTGAACCAGTTGCCCCAGCGGCCGATGGCCTGGGCGAAGGCGATACCGGGCGCCACCGCGTCGGCGTACGCGGGCAGCGGGATGCCGCGGCGCCGGCAGGCGATCCAGGCACCGAGGGCGCCCAGGGCGATGGCGCCCCAGATGCCGAGGCCGCCCTCCCAGATCTTGAACGCGTTGACCCAGTCCTTGCCCTCACCGAAGTAGAGCTCGTAACTGGTGATCACGTGGTAGAGACGACCGCCGACCAGACCGAACGGCACCGCCCAGACGGCGATGTCCGCGACCGTGGTCTTCTGTCCGCCGCGGGCGACCCATCGCCGGCTGCCGAGCCACACGGCCACGAAGACGCCGATGATGATGCAGAAGGCATAGCCGCGCAGAGGGATGGGGCCGAGGTGGATGACCCCGCGCGACGGGCTGGGAATGAATGCGAGTTCGAGTTCCATGGCACTCCCGACGCTACCGTGCCGGGCGGCTACGACGGGCACCCGCCCGGCAACGGCTGGATAACGGGCGGGGGCTCAGCCGCTCTGCGAGGCCGCGGGAGAGCCCCCCGCGGGTGCCGAACCGGTCGCCGATCCCGGCGCGCCCGGCGACCCGGACGCGCTCGGCGGGGTGGCGCCCTGCGTCGCGGTGCCGGGCTTCTTGCCCTTGTTGGCCTCGGTGACCAGCTGCTTCAGCCGGTCCGCGGTCAGGTTGGGCTGCCCCTTCGCCAGCAGGTTCTCGCCGCCGTTGAGCAGGATGGTGGGCGTGGAGTTGAAGCCGGCGGTCCCGAAGGCCTTGTTGTTGGCATTCACCCAGTCGTCGTAGGTGCCGTCCTTCACGCAACGGGTGAAGGCGGGGGTCTTCAGCCCCGGAACCTTGCCCGCCAGCTCCAGCAGGTGGTTCTTGTCGGCGAACAGGTCGTCGTTCTCCGGCGGCTGGTTCTGGTACAGCACGTCGTGGTACGCGCGGAACTTGCCCTCGTCCTGCGCGCAGGCGGCGGCGTTGGCGGCGTCGAGCGAGCCGGAGCCGCCCAGGTTCCCGTCGATCAGCCGGACGAGGTGGTACTCGACCTTCAGCTGTCCCTGGTCCTGGAGGCCGTGGATGGTGTCGCGGAGCTCGTTCTCGTAGGCCGCGCAGGCCGGGCACCGGAAGTCCTCGTACACGGTCAGCGTGGACGGGGCGTCGCTCGCGCCGTTGGGGAGGGCCAGCTTGTCCTTGCCCGTCGCGCCCGCCGGGGCCACGGCCGGGGCGCCGGAACTGCCGTCGCTGCCCGCCACCACGACCCCGATGACGGCGCCGACGACCAGGACCCCCACCACGGAGCCCGCGACGATCGCCGTCCTCTTGCGCTTCTGCCGGCGCTGGTCGTCCGCCCGCTGCTCCTGCAGCCGGTCCCGGGCATTGCGCTTTCCTTCACGGTTCTTCTCGCTCACACCCAGGCACAACGAACCGGGGGCACGCTCGCGCGTACCCCCGGCCCATGTTTCGCCCGGAAGAGTGAGGCGCCGCTACCGGCGGACGCCCCGGGCCAGGTCCGCGGCGAGCTCGCGCACGCCCGCGAGACCCTGCTCCAGGTCCGGCGCGTCGAGCAGCCGCTTGACGAACGCGGAGCCGACGATCACCCCGTCCGCGAAGCTTGCCACCTCGGCCGCCTGGGCGGCGTCGGAGACGCCCAGGCCGACGCAGACCGGCAGCTCGGTCTGGGCGCGGGTGCGCCGCACCAGTTCGGCCGCCTCGGCGCCGACGCTCTCACGAGTGCCGGTGACGCCCATCAGCGAGGCCGCGTAGACGAAGCCGGACCCCGCCGCCGTGATCTTCGCCAGCCGCTCGTCCCGGCTGCTCGGCGCGACGACGAACACCGTGGCCAGTCCGTGCTGCTCGGCGGCCTTCCGCCACACCTCGGACTCCTCGACCGGCAGGTCCGGCAGGATGCAGCCGGCGCCGCCCGCCTCCGCCAGTTCGGCGGCGAAACGCTCGGCGCCGTAGCGGTCGACGGGGTTCCAGTACGTCATGACCAGGATCGGCTTCCCGGTCGCGGCGTGCGCCTCGCGCACCGTGCGCAGCACGTCCTTGATCCGCACACCGCCGCGGAGCGCGATGTCGTCCGCGGTCTGGATGACCGGGCCGTCCAGCACGGGGTCGCTGTGCGGAAGGCCGATCTCGACGACGTCGGCGCCGCCCTCGAGGGCGGCCTTCGCCGCCTCGATGCCGCCCTCGACGGTCGGGAAACCCGCCGGGAGGTAGGCCACCAGGGCCGCGCGGCCCTCGGCCCTGGCACCGGCCAGGGTCCGGTCCAGCAGCTCGATCCGCCCGCTCACCGCTGTGCTCCCTCAGCCTCGTCGTACAGCCCGAAGTAGCGGGCGGCCGTGTCCATGTCCTTGTCGCCGCGCCCGGAGAGGTTGACCAGGACCAGGCCCTCCTCGCCGAGCTCCCGGCCGATCCGCAGCGCACCCGCGAGGGCGTGGGCGCTCTCGATGGCCGGGATGATGCCCTCGGTGCGGGAGAGCAGGCGCAGCGACTGCATCGCCTCGTCGTCGGTGACCGGGCGGTACTCGGCGCGGCCGGTCTCCTTGAGATAGGCGTGCTCGGGGCCGATGCCGGGGTAGTCCAGGCCCGCCGAGATCGAGTACGGCTCGGTGATCTGGCCCTCGTCGTCCTGCAGGACGTAACTGCGCGAGCCGTGCAGGATGCCGGGCTCGCCGACGGTCAGCGTCGCCGCGTGCTCGCCGGAGTCCACGCCGTGGCCGGCCGCCTCCAGGCCCAGCAGGCGCACTCCCTCGTCCGGGATGAAGGCGTGGAACAGGCCGATCGCGTTCGACCCGCCGCCCACGCAGGCGGCGACCACGTCCGGCAGCCGGCCCGCGCGCTCCAGGATCTGGCGGCGTGCCTCGACGCCGATGACGCGGTGGAAGTCGCGCACCATCGCCGGGAAGGGGTGCGGGCCCGCGACCGTGCCGAACAGGTAGTGGGTGCGGTCCACGTTGGCCACCCAGTCGCGGAACGCCTCGTTGATGGCGTCCTTCAGGGTCCGGCTGCCCGACTTCACGGGGATGACCTCGGCGCCGAGGATGCGCATACGGGCCACGTTGAGCGCCTGGCGCTCGGTGTCGACCTCGCCCATGTAGATGGTGCACTCCAGGCCGAACAGCGCGCAGGCGGTGGCCGTGGCCACGCCGTGCTGTCCGGCGCCGGTCTCGGCGATCACCCGGGTCTTACCCATGCGCTTGGTGAGCAGCGCCTGGCCCAGCACGTTGTTGATCTTGTGCGAGCCGGTGTGGTTGAGGTCCTCCCGCTTGAGGAAGACCCGAGCCCCGCCGGCGTGCTGCGCGAACCGCGGCACCTCGGTGAGCGGGCTGGGGCGGCCGGTGTAGTGCACCAGCAGCTCGTTCAGCTCCGCGGCGAAGGCGGGGTCGGACTTCGCCTTGTCGTACTCGACGGCGACCTCGTCCACGGCGGCGACCAGCGCCTCCGGGATGAACTTGCCGCCGAACCGGCCGAAGTAGCCCTCGGCGCTGGGGACCCGGCCCTCGGGGTCGGGGATGAAGAAGTCTTCGGACATGACGTTCTCGGCTCCTTCGGGGGCGCGCGTCGGCGGCCCCCAGGGATTCGCGTACCAATGGTCACGTTACGGCGGCGGCGCATGGGACGCCGCCCGCGGCATGGGCGCGCGCCCGCGACCGGGGAGCACGAGGGGGCCGTCGCCGGCGGGACGCCGGCGGGCACACCCGTGCCCCGGTCATCAGGCGGACGGCGCCGCCGTCAGCGCCATCGGCGCCCGTTGATCTGACCCGGCTCGCAGCCGATGTGGTAGCGCACGCGGCGACCGAGGACGCGCCGCGCGGGCGCGCGGCAGCCACGGGGACGGCAGCCCCGGGCCAGTCGCGCGTAGCTCGTCATGGTGCCGGTCAGCCCCGCCCGTGACGCAGCGCGGGGTGCGCGCCGGCGGCGACGAGGTCGGCCACGGCGGCCTTGGGGTCGCGGCCGGTCACCAGGGACTCGCCGACGAGGACGGCGTCGGCGCCGTCGTTGGCGTAGGCGATGAGGTCGTGCGGGCCGCGGACGCCGGACTCGGCCACCTTGACGATGTGGTCCGGGATCTCCGGGGCGACGCGGGCGAAGGTGGCGCGGTCGACCTCGAGGGTCTTGAGGTTGCGCGCGTTGACGCCGATGATGCGGGCGCCCGCGTCGACCGCCCGCTCGACCTCCTCCTCGTCGTGCACCTCGACCAGCGGGGTGAGGCCGATGGACTCGGCCCGCTCGATCAGGGAGACCAGCGCGTCCTGCTCCAGCGCCGCGACGATCAGCAGCGCGAGGTCGGCACCGTAGGCGCGGGCCTCCCAGAGCTGGTAGGCGGTGACGATGAAGTCCTTGCGGAGGACGGGGATGTCGACCTTGCCGCGGACGGCCTCGAGGTCGGCCAGCGAACCGCCGAACCGGCGCTGCTCGGTGAGGACCGAGATGACGGCGGCGCCGCCCGCCTCGTAGTCCGCGGCGAGGCCCGCGGGGTCGGCGATGGCGGCGAGCGCGCCCTTGGAGGGGCTGGACCGCTTGACCTCGCAGATGACCTTGACGCTGTCCCCCCGCAGGGCCGCCACGCCGTCCTTGGCGTCGCGCGCCTTCGCCGCCCGGTCCTTGAGCTCGTCGAGGGAGACCCGGGCCTGCCGCTCGGCGAGGTCCTCGCGGACTCCGTCGATGATCTCGTCGAGCACACTCACGCGAGAGGACCCCTTCCGAAAGCGAAACGATCAAGCCAGTGAGATGTTCCACCGGCACTGCGATGGTAACCGCCGGTCGGCGGAGGACCCGCATCCGGCGGAGCGAAGGCGCCCCGGGCGGACGGTCCGGACGCCGCTCCGACGCAGGTCAGGGTGCGAGTGCGGACCCGAAGGGAAGGTTCCGGACGACGGTGAAGAGCAGCACGACGCCCGCGATCGTCCACCAGTGCACGGCCCGCAGCGGGAGCGAGAAGGGCCTGCCGCGCAGTGTCCGGGTGAGCCAGACCGTCCACAGCACGGCGAAGAACACGTAACCGGCCACGGCCAGCGCGTTGAGGCCGAGCGCCGCGCCGAAGTCGCCGTGCACGACCGCGTAGGCGCTGCGCAGCCCGCCGCAGCCCGGGCAGTACACGCCTCCGTACTGCAGCAGGGGGCAGACCGGGTAGTGCCCGGCCTCGTTCGGGTCGAAGGTGCCGACGTACGCGAAGGCGGCGGCGACACCGCCGAGGACGCCCAGCGGGGCGACGAGGTCACTCGGCTTCGGCCTGGCGGCAGTCTCGGTCACCCGGTGATTGTCCCGCGTCGTGCCCGCCCGGAACAGCCGGGGTGGCCGGAAAGCGCGGAGCCGCCGCCGGCGGTGTGCCGGCGGCGGCTCCGGAGCCCGTTGCCCGGGTCAGCCGCGCTGCCGCTCGGGCATCGGCTTGCCGAGGCCCGCGGCGCGCATGCCGAGACCGACCAGACCGCCCAGGGCGGCGACCGCCAGGCCGGCGAACATCCCGATCGGCTCCGCCAGGACGACGAAGGCAGCCGCGACGCAGAAGCCGATGAAGGCGATGGTCACGCCGGTCCAGGCGGCAGGGGTGTGTCCGTGGCTGTTGCCCGCCATGAGTGCTCCCAAGTCGTTCTTCGAGAAAGGGTCGTCAGTTCGTCCGCCCGCGCGATGGCGCGCGTCACGGGTTATTGTCCCCCGTTCCGCTCACGCTCCGCGCGCGGGGGGTGGCCCGGCGCGTTACGGCGACTCGGTGGGGTCCTCGCCGCGGTCCAGCGCCTTCCACAGGTCCTCGGGACGCTCCTCGCCGCCCGCGGCCGCGGCGGTACGTGCGGGGGGCACCGCCCTGGGGGTGTCGCGGTCGTAGCGGTTCGACATGCCGGGCCAGGTGCGCGCGCGGAGCAGGGCGACGGTGCCGGCCAGCAGCAGGAGCACGCCGCCGGCCGCCGACACAACCGGCCAGGCGCTGGTGGAGGACCCGGTGACGGTCGTACGGGACAGGCCGCTGGCGGTCGCCGCGGCCGCGTCCAGGGCCGCGGTGTCGCCGAACGCGAGGAGCACCGCCGTCAGGGCCCCGGCCCCGCACAGCGCGAGCAGCCCGCCCACGAGCAGCCGGGCCGCTCCCCGTACGGCGAAGACCGCCACGAGGGCGGCGAGGCCCACCAGCGCGAGCGCTCCCGGCACCCCGGTCACCTGGTGGCCGGAGACCCTGACCGGCATCCCGCCGTCGGCGAACGGCGCGCTGCCCTCCTGCCAGGTCTTGCTCGAGGCCAGGAGTACGACCGCGGCACCGAGCACACCGCTCGCCAGGGCGAGGACGAGGCCGCCGCGGCCGCGCGTCCGGCGGGCTGCGGGCTCGGCGGACGGTTCGGCGACGGTGCGGGACTGAGGTGCGGAGCTGCTCACCCGACCACTATCCCCCGTCGCCGCGCCGGCCCGGCACGCGGGGCCCGGCCCGCGCCGGTCAGGCCCCGGCGCGCATCCGGCCGGCCGTGGCGACGGCGCGGAGCACCGCGGCGGCCTTGTTCCGGCACTCGGTGTCCTCGCTGACCGGGTCGGAGTCGGCGACGATGCCGGCCCCGGCCTGCACGTACGCGGTCCCGTCACGCAGCACCGCGGTGCGGATGGCGATGGCGGTGTCGGAGTCCCCGGCGAAGTCCAGGTAGCCCACGGCGCCGCCGTACAGGCCGCGCCTGGTGGGCTCCAGCTCGTCGATGATCTGCATCGCGCGCGGCTTGGGCGCGCCCGAGAGGGTGCCCGCGGGGAAGCAGGCGGTGAGGACGTCGAAGGCCGTGCGGCCGGCGCCGACGCTGCCGGTGACGGTGGAGACGATGTGCATGACGTGGCTGTAGCGCTCGATCGACATGAAGTCGACGACCTCGACGCTGCCGGGTTCGCAGACCCTTCCGAGGTCGTTGCGGCCCAGGTCGACCAGCATCAGGTGCTCGGCACGCTCCTTGGGGTCGGCGAGCAGTTCGTCGGCGAGCGCCTGGTCCTCGCGCGGCGTCGCGCCGCGCGGCCTGGTGCCCGCGATGGGGTGCACCATGGCCCGGCCGTCCTCGACCTTGACCAGCGCCTCGGGGCTGGAGCCGACGACGTCGAAGCCGTCGAAGCGCAGCAGGTACATGTACGGGGAGGGGTTGGTCGCCCGCAGCACGCGGTAGACGTCGAGCGCGCTCGCCGGGCAGGGCGTCTCGAACCGCTGCGAGGGCACGACCTGGAAGGCGTCGCCGGCCCGGATGTACTCCTTGGCCGTCTCCACCGCGGCCTGGTAGGCGGCGCCGCCGAAGCGCGAGGTGACCTCCTCCGGGAGCCGGGAGGGCGGCAGTTCGGCGGGCGCGGAGTCCACGGGGCGGGCCAGGTCTGCGGTCATGGCGTCGAGCCGCCGCACGGCGTCCGCGTACGCCTCGTCGACGCCGGTGTCGAGGTCGTTGTGGTTGATCGCGTTGGCGATCAGCAGCACCGAGCCGTCCCAGTGGTCGAGCACCGCCAGGTCGGAGGTGAGCAGCATGGTGAGTTCGGGCAGCCGCAGGTCGTCGCGGGCGTGGTCGCCGATGCGCTCCAGGCGGCGTACGACGTCGTAGCCGAGGTAGCCGACCATGCCCCCGGTGAACGGCGGCAGTCCGGCGTCGTCGTGCAGGTCGCGCGGGGTGTGCAGGGCCTCGATCGTGGCCCGCAGCGCCTCCAGCGGGTCGCCGCCGGCCGGCACGCCCACCGGGGGCGTGCCGAGCCAGTGGGCGCGGCCGTCGCGCTCGGTCAGGGTGGCGGCGCTGCGGACGCCGACGAAGGAGTAGCGGGACCACGAGCGGCCGTTCTCGGCGGACTCCAGCAGGAAGGTGCCGGGGCGCTCGGCCGCGAGCTTGCGGTACAGGCCGACCGGGGTGTCCCCGTCGGCCAGCAGCTTCCTGCTGACCGGGATGACACGGCGGTCCCGCGCCAGCTTGCGGAAGGTGTCCGGATCGGGGGTGACGGTGCCCGTGGTCATGGTCCGCAGCCTAGTGCCCGGGCGTGGCCGCTTCAGGACAGCGGCAGTTCGCCCGCGTCGAAGCAGGTGCGGTCGCCGGTGTGGCAGGCCGCGCCGACCTGGTCGACCTTGACCAGGATCGTGTCGCCGTCGCAGTCCAGGGCCACGGACTTCACGTGCTGGACGTGCCCGGAGGTGTCGCCCTTGACCCAGTACTCCCGGCGGCTGCGGCTCCAGTAGGTGCAGCGGCCGGTGGTGAGGGTACGGTGCAGCGCCTCGTCGTCCATCCATCCGAGCATGAGGACTTCGCCGGTGTCGTACTGCTGCGCGACGGCGGGCACGAGGCCGTCGGCGGTGCGCTTGAGGCGGGCGGCGACAGCTGGGTCGAGCGGGGATTCCATACCTCCATTCTGCCCGCTCCGGGCGGCACGACTTCGGCTCCTGCCCGCACTCCGCTCACCCGCATGGGGCATGCTTCGTGCATGAGTTTTCCTCCGCCGTCGCCGCCCGACGACCCGCGCTCCGGACAGGGTGGCGGTTTTGGGCCGCCCCCCGGGGGGTTCGGCCCGCCGCAGTACCAGCCGCAACCGCAGTACCAGCCGCAGCCGCAGCCGCCGTACCAGAACCAGGCGCAGTTCCCCGGACCGACGCAGCCGGGCGGGGGTTACGGCTANCCGCCCCCGCCGCAGCCGCCGCGCAGCGGTGGCGGTGCGAAGGTGGCCGCGATAGCCATCGGCGCGATCGTGCTGACAGCCGTCGTCGTCGGCGGTCTGGCGATCGCGCTCAGCGGCGGCGAGGACGACAAGGGCGCCACCGGGACCACCAGCAGCAGCCCGACGGTCTCGGCCCCCACCACCCAGGACACGGCGACGGCCTCCACGGAGCCGGACCCCTCGGAGACCTTCCGCAAGTACGTCGTGCTCAGCCCCGGCCAGTGCTTCGACGACCCGGGACTGGACACCGGCGTCACCGAGGTCACCACGGTCTCGTGCAACGGCCCGCACGACGCCGAGGTCATCGCCAACGAGACCATCACGGGCACCTTCGCCACCGAGGCCGCGCTCAAGGCCAAGGTCCTGAAGCTGTGCGAGGCGGACGCCGCCAAGCGCCTGAAGGACGTCAAGGACAACCCCGGGTACTTCTACTACGCGCTGTACCCGAAGCTCACGGGCTACCAGCTGCAGGGCAAGGACACCGTCTCCTGCTCCCTGACCCTCAGCAACCGGCCGGACGGCAAGAAGCTGACCAAACCGCTGCCGTAGCTGCTGCCCACCGGCGGGGACCGGACGTAGGCTGACGGCATGTCGACTCATGCCCAGCGTGAACGTCTGCTCCTCGCCGACCTGCTGGAGAGTGCCGGACCCGAGGCGCCAACCCTCTGCGAGGGCTGGACCACCCGTGACCTCGCCGCCCACATCGTGGTGCGGGAGCGCCGCGGTGACGCCTCGGCCGGCCTGGTCATCCCCTTCCTCGCGGACCGGTCGGAGCGCGTGCGCAAGGAGTTCGCGGAACGGCCGTACCAGGAACTGATCCGGCTGATCCGCACCGGGCCGCCGCGGCTGTCGCCGTTCGCCCTCAAGCAGATCGACGAGGCGGCCAACACCGTCGAGTTCTTCGTCCACGCCGAGGACGTGCGCCGCGCCCAGCCTGACTGGTCGCCGCGCGAACCGGACCCCGTCTTCGCCGACCTGCTCTGGTCCCGGCTGGAGCGCTCCGCCCGTCTGCTGGGCCGCAAGGCCCCGGTCGGCGTGGTGCTGCGCCGTCCGGACGGCCAGACCGCGGTCGCGCACCGCGGCGCACCGGTCGTCACCGTCACCGGGGAGCCCGGAGAGCTCCTGCTGTTCGCCTTCGGACGGCAGGACTCCGCCCGGGTGGAGACCGAGGGTGAGAAGGACGCGGTGACCCGGCTCTACGACGCCAGGCTCGGCATCACCGCCTGAGTCCGGCTACCCGGGGCGGCGGGCGAGTTCCGCCCGCCGCAGCGCCGGCGCGGCGATTCCCAGGACGGCCCCCGCGGCCGCGACCGCCGCGCTCGCCACGAACACCGGCTGCGGGCCCCAGGCCCCGATGGCGGCACCGGTGAGCGGATAGCTCATCGGTGCGAGGCCGAGCGAGAACAGCGCGGCCACCGAACTGACCCGGCCGAGGTAGGCGGGGTCGGTGAGGGTCTGCAGCAGGGCCCCGCACAGCGCGCCGCTGAGCCCTGCCACCAGGCCGACCACGACCGCCAGCGCGACCGCTCCCGGCAGTGCGGGGACGAAGGCGAAGGCGGCCACCGCGACCGCCGCCAGCCCGAGGCAGCAGGCCTGGGCCAGTCCGGCGCGGGGCAGCCGGCCGCGTACCGTCAGCAGCAGCGAGGCGGCGCCCGCGCCGGCTCCGAAGCCGCTGACGATCCAGCCCAGCCCCGCCGCGCCCCAGCCCCGGTCGGCGGCGACCAGCGCGAGACCGATGTTGAACGGCCCGGCGAAGCCGAGCTCGCCGATCGCGATGACGGCCATGAGCGCGGTGAGCACCCGCCGTGCGCGTATGTGGCGCAGACCTTCCACCAGGTCCCGCCAGGCGGTGCCGTCCGCCTGCGCGGCCCGGTCGTCGGGCGGCAGCGGGGCGACGCGGACGGCGACCAGCAGCACGAGCGAGACCGAGAACAGCACGCCGGCGGCGGCGAACGCGACGGGAGCGCCGCCTGCCGCGACCGCCGTGCCGCCGAGCGAGGCGCCGGCCACGTTGCCGACGCGCATCGCGATGCCCTTCATCCCGTGCAGCCTGCCCAGTTGGTCCGGGCCGGTGATCCGGGCCGGCAGGGCGCCGACGGCGGGCAGGAACACCGCGTCGACGGCGCCGAAGAGCAGCGCGACCACGGCCAGCGCCCACAGCCCGGGAGTGGTGAGGGCGAGCAGCGCGGCCGCCGCGAACATCACCGCGCACCGGGTCAGATCGCTGCCGATGACGATGCGGCGCGGCCCGAACCGGTCGGCCAGCACTCCCCCGCCGAGCATCAGCACCGCGCGCGGCACGGCGCCGGCCGCCAGTACCAGGCCTGCCCGCCCGGGGTCCCCGGCGCGGGTGGCGGCCCAGGACAGGGCGAGGAACCACACGGCGTCGCCGACGATCGAGGCGGTGAACGCGGCCAGCCAGCGCAGGACGTTGGCGTCCCGGTGGGCGGGGGCTCGGGAGGGGGACAGGGGCGGTGCGGCGATGGCGGGCGCCGTCATGAGGTCGCGCCTCCTTCGGGGTTCACGGCCGGTAGGGGAATCCGTACAGGTGCACCGCGACGTGCTCGCGGCCCCCGGTGTCGCCCGCCTCCTCGGCGGCGCGCCCGCGGTCGGTCCAGCGCTTCATCAGCTCGCCCAGCTCCTCGCCGAACCGGTGCATCTCCTCGGCGGTGAGCCGGGGCATGTACTCGGAGCTGAAGGAGGCGTCGGTCCACTCCTTGCCCCAGGCGAGCTGCTGGTCGAGATAGGCGGAGTAGCGCGCGTACCGGGTGGCGAGGAGCTGCCGGGTCACCTCGCCCATGACGGCGGCGCCCTCGGGGCGGTCGGCGAAGTCCGAGGTGCGGAAGGTGAATCCGCGCTCGGAGCTGACCTTCCACCAGCGCTCGCGGCCGTCCGAGCTCTGCCCTGGGGCCTCGGTGATGAAGCCGTGCGCGGCGAGCCTGCGCAGGTGGTAACTGACCAGCGAGACGGCCTCGTCGACCTGGTCGGCCAGCTGGGAGGCGGTCGCGGTGCGGGCGGTGAACAGGGCGCGGTAGAGCTCGATGCGCAGCGGGTGCGTGAAGACCTTGAGCGCGTCGAGGTCGGTGATCCTGCGGGGGTCCGCGCCGGTCTCTTCCGGCTCTTCCTCGGGCATACCGGGGAGGCTAGACAGGAAAGGAAATTTGCGCAACAGAAATTGCGCAACAAATCCTGTGCATCGGCTACGCTCTGCGGCCATGGACGCGAACCAGGGTGGGCCGGCAGTGGACGTCGAGGTGCCGGGGATCGCGGTGCCGGTGCCGCGCCCGGGCGAGACCTGGGCCGTCGGCGCGGTCGTCCTCGACGCGGACGGCAGGGCCTTCGCCCAGCGCCGCTCCCCCGGCCGCCTGCTCTTCCTGGACTGCTGGGACATCGTCGGCGGCCATGTGGAGCCCGGCGAGAACCTCCTGGCGGCCCTGGCCCGCGAAGTGGAGGAAGAGACCGGCTGGCGGCTGCGCACCGTGCGGCGGCTGATCGGGGTGTCCACCTGGGAGGGCGACGACGGCCAAGGCCTGCGTCACGAGGCGGACTTCGTCGTCGACGTCGACGGGGACCTCGCACGTCCGCGCCTGGAGCCGGGCAAGCACACGGCCTACGGCTGGTTCGGCCCCGAAGACCTCGAACGGCTGAAGGAGAACCGGGCACCTGGTGAGACCCTGGTGCACGACGTGATCGCCGCAGCGCTCGACCTCCGTGGGTGACGTGTGCCGTACCTGAAGCTGCTCCGCCGGCCCCATGTGGGCCGGTTGCTGTCCGGTTCCCTCGTCGGACGGCTGCCGACCGCCATGGCGGCCCTGGCCATCGCGCTGGCGCTGCGCGCGGCGGGCGCCGACTACCGGCTGGTCGGCGCCGCCGGCGGCGTCTACGCCGTGTCCGGGGCGATCGGCGGGCCCCTTTTGGGACGGTGGGTGGACCGGCTGGGGCAGCCGCGCGTGCTCGTCCTCTCCTCCCTGGTGTCGGCCGCCGGCTTCGCGGCGCTGGCCGCGGCGCCGGGCAGCACGGCGGTGGCCGTACTGGGCCCGGCCGTCGCCGGGGCCGCGTCGCCTCCGCTGGAGCCGTGCCTGCGGGCGCTGTGGCCCGATCTGGTCGAGCCGGACGAACTGGAATCGGCGTACGCCGTGGACGCGGGCGCGCAGGAACTGGTCTTCATCGGCGGCCCGCTGCTGGTCGGCGGCCTGGCCGTGGCGGGCCCGGCCCGGCTGGCGCTGGTGGCCGCGGCGGTCCTCGGGGTGGTGGGCGCGCTCTTCGTCGCGACCTCCGCGCCCTCGCGCGCCTGGGCCTCCGCCGCCCGTTCCGTCCACTGGCTCGGGCCGCTGCGCAGTCGGGCCCTGGTCGTGCTGCTGTGCGCGCTGACCGGCTGCGGCTGGGCCCTGGGCACGTTCAACGTCTTCGCCGTCGCCTATGCCGAGCGCCACCCGCTGCCCGGCGGCGCGGGCACCCTGCTGGCGCTGAACTCCACCGGCGCCCTGATCGGCGCCCTGCTGATCGCGGCCCTGCCCTGGCGGGCGGACGCGGCCACCAAGGCGGCCGTCACCGGAGCCGGGATGGCCCTCACCTTCTGGCCCTTCACCCTGGTCCCCGGACCGCTGGCGATGGCGCTGGTCGCCCTGTTCAGCGGGGTGTTCTTCGCGCCGCTGCTCACCGTGGTCTTCCGGCTCACCGGCGAACTGGCCCCGGCGGGCACCGTCACCGAGGCCTTCGCCTGGCTGGTCACCCTCGTCACCACGGGCATCGCGGGCGGCTCCGCCGTCAGCGGCCTGATCCTCGCCGACGGCTCCCTCCCCACGGCCGCCGTCAGTGCCGCGAGCGGCGTCACCCTCTCGGCCCTCACCCTCGCCGCCGCGCGCCCGGTCCTGGCCCGCGGCCGGGTCACCGTACAGGCGGCCGGCTAGCCGGCGCGGCCGCCGCCGTCACATCGGTCAGCGCACCGGGTGCCCGGCGTCGCGCAGCGTCTGCTTGACCTCGCCGATGCGCAGATCGCCGAAGTGGAAGACGGAGGCGGCCAGGACGGCGTCGGCACCGGCGGCGACGGCCGGGGGGAAGTCGGTGAGCCGGCCCGCGCCGCCCGAGGCGATGACGGGGACGGTGACGTGCCTGCGGACGGCGGCGATCATCTCGGTGTCGTAGCCGTCCTTCGTGCCGTCGGCGTCCATCGAGTTGAGCAGGATCTCGCCGGCGCCGAGCTCGGCCGCGCGGTGCGCCCACTCCACCGCGTCGATGCCGGTGCCCTGGCGGCCGCCGTGCGTGGTCACCTCGAAGCCGGACGGGGTCCCGGCCTCGGTGCGGCGGGCGTCCACGGAGAGCACCAGCACCTGCCGGCCGAACCGCTCGGCGATCTCGCGCAGGAGGTCGGGCCGGGCGATCGCGGCGGTGTTGACGCCGACCTTGTCGGCCCCGGCGCGCAGCAGTTTGTCGACGTCGTCGGCCGAGCGCACGCCGCCGCCGACGGTGAGCGGGATGAAGACCTGCTCGGCGGTGCGCCGCACCACGTCGTAGGTCGTCTCGCGGTTGCCGGAGGACGCGGTGATGTCGAGGAAGGTCAGCTCGTCGGCGCCCTCGGCGTCGTAGAGCTTGGCCATCTCGACGGGGTCGCCCGCGTCCCGCAGGTTCCGGAAGTTGACGCCCTTGACGACCCGGCCGCCGTCCACGTCCAGGCAGGGGATGACTCGGACCGCCAGGGTCATTGCTCTCGTGCTCCTCGGAATGCTCGGAATGCCTCGAGTTCCACTTCGACCAGGACCCGCGGGTCCATGAACCCGGAGACCACGACCATCGTGGTGGCCGGGCGGGCCGCGTCGAAGAACTCCTTGTGCGCCCGCCCGGCCTCGTCCATGTCGCGGATGTGGGTGAGGTAGATCCGGACGCGGACGACGGACCCGGCGTCCAGGCCGAACTCCTCCAGCGCCGCCAGGGCGTTGGAGAACGCCACCCTGGCCTGTTCGTACGGGTCGCCCTCGCCGTGGAGCACGGTGCCGACGAACGGCATGGTGCCCGCGACGTGGACGCGGTCCCCCGCCGCGACGGCACGTGCGAATCCGAACTGCTCCTCCCAGGGGCTGTCGCTCTGCACTCGCCGCACCTCGGGGGTCTCCGTCATCGGGACACTGCCTCCAGGGCCTCTTCCAGGGTGAACGCCTTGGCGTAGAGGGCCTTTCCGACGATGGCTCCCTCGACCCCCTCGGGAACCAGGGTGGCGATGGCCCGCAGATCGTCGAGGGAGGAGACGCCGCCGGAGGCGACGACCGGCCGGTCGGTGGCCGCGCAGACGTTCTTCAGCAGCTCCAGGTTGGGGCCCTGGAGGGTGCCGTCCTTGTTGATGTCGGTGACGACGTAGCGTGCGCAGCCCTCGGAGTCGAGGCGGGCCAGTGTCTCGTAGAGGTCGCCGCCGTCGCGGGTCCAGCCGCGGCCGCGCAGGGTGGTGCCGCGGACGTCCAGGCCGACCGCGATCCGGTCGCCATGCTCCGCGATGACCTTGGCGACCCACTCCGGGGTCTCCAGGGCGGCGGTGCCCAGGTTGACCCGGGTGCAGCCGGTGGCGAGGGCCGCGGCCAGCGTGTCGTCGTCGCGGATGCCGCCGGACAGCTCGACCTTGACGTCCATGGAGCGGGCGACCTCGGCGATCTGCGCGCGGTTGTCCCCGGTGCCGAACGCGGCGTCCAGGTCGACCAGGTGCAGCCACTCGGCACCCGCCTGCTGCCAGGCCAGCGCGGCGGCCATCGGGTCGCCGTAGGACGTCTCGGAACCGGACTCGCCGTGGACGAGGCGGACGGCCTGCCCGTCGCGGACGTCGACGGCGGGAAGGAGTTCGAGGCGGTGCGTCGTGCTCATGGCGGCGTACGTCCTAGTCCTTGAAGGTGTCGAGCCAGTTGGCCAGCAGCTGGGCGCCGGCGTCGCCGGACTTCTCGGGGTGGAACTGGGTCGCCCACAGCGGGCCGTTCTCCACCGCGGCGACGAAGGGCTCGCCGTGGGTGGCCCAGGTGACCTTCGGGGCCGCGATGGTGGGGTTGGCGGTCTCCAGCTCCCAGGTGCGCACCGCGTAGGAGTGCACGAAGTAGAAGCGGGCGTCGGCGTCCAGTCCGGCGAACAGCCGTGAGTCCTCCGGCGCCTTGACGGTGTTCCAGCCCATGTGCGGCACGACCGGCGCGCGCAGCGGCTCGACGGTGCCGGGCCACTCGTCGCAGCCCTCGGTCGTGACGCCGTGCTCGACGCCCTTCTCGAAGAGGATCTGCATGCCGACGCAGATCCCCATCACGGGCCTGCCGCCCGACAGCCGGCGCCCGATGATCCACTCACCGCGCACCGCCTTCAGCCCGGCCATGCAGGCCGCGAAGGCGCCGACGCCGGGGACGAGGAGCCCGTCGGCGTTCATCGCCTTGTCGAAGTCGGCGGTGATCTCGACGTCCGCGCCGACCCGGGCGAGCGCGCGCTCGGCGGAACGGACGTTGCCGAAGCCGTAGTCGAGGACCACGACCTTCTTGGCGGCCTTGCTCATCTGCCGGCCCCCCTACAGCCGCAGCAGGCCGGCCGCCAGCGACATGGCGGATCCGATACCGAGCAGCACGACGACGCCCTTGGGCAGCTTCTGCTTCCAGAAGGAGTACACCCCGCCGGCCAGGAACAGGCCGAGCAGGATGAAGAGGACCGAGGCCTTGCTCATCAGAGGGCGCCCTTCGTCGACGGGAGGATGCCCGCGGCGCGCGGGTCGCGCTCGGAGGCGTAGCGCAGGGCCCGGGCCAGCGCCTTGAACTGGCACTCCACGATGTGGTGGGCGTTGCGCCCGTACGGCACGTGGACGTGCAGCGCGATCTGCGCCTGGGCGACGAAGGACTCCAGGATGTGCCGGGTCATCGTCGTGTCGTAGGAGCCGATCATCGGCGCCATGTTCTCGGGTTCGGTGTGCACCAGGTACGGGCGGCCCGACAGGTCGACGGTGACCTGGGCGAGGGACTCGTCCAGGGGCACGGTGCAGTTGCCGAAGCGGTAGATGCCCACCTTGTCGCCGAGCGCCTGCTTGAAGGCGGCGCCCAGTGCGAGGGCGGTGTCCTCGACGGTGTGGTGGGTGTCGATGTGCAGGTCGCCCTCGGTCTTGACCGTGAGGTCGAACAGGCCGTGGCGGCCGAGCTGGTCGAGCATGTGGTCGTAGAAGCCGACTCCGGTGGAGATCTCGGTCCTGCCGGTGCCGTCGAGGTCGAGCTCGACGACGACGGACGTCTCCTTGGTCGTGCGCTCCACGCGGCCGACGCGGGTCATGTGGTTACTGCTCCTTCTTGAGCTCGCGTACCGCTTCGAGGAACGCGTCGTTCTCGGCCGGGGTGCCCGCGGTGACCCGCAGCCAGCCCGGTACGCCGTTGTCGCGGACGAGCACGCCGCGGTCGAGGATCGCCTGCCAGGCGCGGTGGCTGTCCTCGAAGCGGCCGAACTGGACGAAGTTGGCGTCGGAGTCGGTGACCTCGCAGCCGATCGCCCTCAGCTCGCCGACCATGCGGTCCCGCTCGGTCTTCAGCTGCTCGACGTACCCCAGCAGCGTATCGGTGTGCTCCAGGGCGGCCAGCGCGGTGGCCTGGGTGACGGCCGACAGGTGGTACGGCAGCCGCACCAGCTGGACGGCGTCGACGACCGCGGGGTCGGCGGCGAGGTAGCCCAGCCGCAGCCCGGCGGCGCCGAAGGCCTTCGACATGGTGCGGCTGACCACCATGTTGGGGCGGCCCTCGATCAGCGGCAGCAGGGACGGGCGGTGGCTGAACTCGCCGTACGCCTCGTCGACCACCACCAGGGAGGGCCGGGCGGCCTGGGCGGCCTCGTACAGCGCCACGACGGTGTCGGCGGCGACGGCGGTGCCGGTGGGGTTGTTGGGCGAGGTGACGAAGACCACGTTCGGCCGCCGCTCGGCGATGACCCGCTCGGCGGCGGCCACGTCGATGGTGAAGTCCTCGCGGCGCGGGCCGGCGATCCAGCCGGTACCGGTGCCGCGGGAGATCAGTCCGTGCATGGAGTACGAGGGCTCGAAGCCGATCGCCGTGCGCCCGGGGCCGCCGAAGGTCTGCAGCAGCTGCTGGATGACCTCGTTGGAGCCGTTGGCGGCCCATACGTTGGCGAGGCCCACCTCGTGACCGGCGGTGCGGGTCAGGTACTTCGCGAGTTCGGTGCGGAGCTCCACCGCGTCCCGGTCGGGGTAGCGGTTGAGGTCGCGGGCGGCCTCGCGGACCCGCTCGGTGATCCGGTCGACCAGCGGCCCGGGCAGCGGGTACGGGTTCTCGTTGGTGTTCAGGCGTACGGGCACGTCGAGTTGCGGGGCGCCGTAGGGCGACTTGCCGCGCAGTTCGTCCCGGATGGGCAGGTCGTCGATGCCGGTCACGAACCCGGTACCGTCCAATCGAATCGGGCGCGGACCGCGGCGCCGTGCGCGGGCAGGTCCTCGGCGTCGGCCAGGGTCACCACGTGCGGGGCGATCTCGGCGAGCGCCTCGCGGCTGTAGTCCACGACGTGGATGCCGCGCAGGAAGGACTGCACGGACAGGCCCGAGGAGTGGCAGGCGCAGCCGCCGGTGGGCAGCACGTGGTTGGAGCCCGCGGCGTAGTCGCCGAGCGAGACCGGGGCGTAGGCGCCGACGAAGATTGCGCCGGCGTTGCGCACCCGGGCGGCGACGGCGGCGGCGTCGGCGGTCTGGATCTCCAGGTGCTCGGCCGCGTAGGCGTCCACCACCTGCAGGCCCTGCTCGATCCCGTCGACCAGGACGATGCCGGACTGGCGGCCGGACAGCGCGGGCGCGATCCGGTCCTCGACGTGCTTGGTGGCGGCGATCTGCCGCTCCAGTTCCTTCTCCACCGCCTCGGCGAGGTCCACGGAGTCGGTGACCAGGACGGCGGCGGCCAGCGGGTCGTGCTCGGCCTGGCTGATCAGGTCGGAGGCGACGTGCACCGGGTCGGCGGTGGCGTCGGCGAGGACGGCGATCTCGGTGGGACCGGCCTCCGCGTCGATGCCGATGCGGCCCTTGAGCAGGCGCTTGGCCGCGGCGACCCAGATGTTGCCGGGGCCGGTGACCATGCTCACCGGACGGCACTCCTCGGTGCCGTAGGCGAACATCGCGACGGCCTGGGCGCCGCCCGCGGCGTACACCTCGTCGACGCCGAGCAGCGCGCACGCGGCGAGGATCGTCGGGTGCGGGAGCCCGCCGAACTCCTTCTGCGGCGGCGAGGCCACGGCCATCGAGGCGACCTTGGCCTCCTGAGCGGGCACCACGTTCATCACCACGGAGGACGGGTAGACCGAGCGCCCGCCGGGGACGTACAGACCGACCCGCTCGACCGGCACCCAGCGCTCGGTGACCGTGCCGCCCGGCACGACCTGCGTGGTGTGGTCGGTGCGGCGCTGCTCGCCGTGGACGAGCCGGGCGCGGCGGATCGACTCCTCCAGCGCGGCCCGCACCTTCGGGTCCAGCTCCTCCAGGGCCCGGGTCAGCGCCTCGGCCGGGACGCGTACCCGGTCGATGGTGACGCCGTCGAACTTCTCCGCGTAGTCGATCAGTGCCGCGGTGCCACGATGCTTCACGTCCTCGCAGATCGCGCGCACCGTCTCCAGTGCGGCCTCGACGTCGAGCTCGGCTCGGGGCAGCAGGTCGCGGTCGACGCCGTCCGACGGGAAGGCGTCGCCGCGCAGATCGATTCGGGAGATCACCCTCCCAAGTGTAGAGAACCGCCCCCGCGGGCTCGGCCGGGTATCAGTCCGTGATACGCCCGCCGTGTCGAGGCCGAAGATCGCCCCCGCCTGTCGCCCGCGGGCGTGCCCACCGATAGCGTTTCGGTCGTCGCTGTGAGCCACGGGAGGGAAACCGGTGACCGAGCCGTCGGACGTCGCGCCGCCGCACGACTGGACCGCCGTGGAACAGGGCCTGTGGCAGGCCTTCCGCCGCGGGGAGCTGTACGACCTGCGCACCGGCATCCCGGAGCGGGACGACCCGGCCGCCGACCGCTTCTGGGGCCCGGACCGCACGGTGCGGGCCGAGGTGATCGCCAAGCTGCTGCTCGACGGGCCGCAGGCCGCCTCGGGGCGCGTGTCGTGCGTGAAGCTGTCCGGGGCCCAGATCAGCGGGCAGCTCAACCTCTCGGGCGGCACGGTGGTGCCGTACGTGGAGCTGCACGACTGCCGCTTCGAGCAGCAGGTGCTGCTCGCGGAGTGCACCTTCACGACCCTGCGCATGGTGCGCTGCGCCATACCGCGGCTGGAGGCGGCCCGGCTGCACACCTCGGGCGACCTGCACCTGCCGCAGTGCACGATCGAGGGCGGGATACGGCTCACCGACGCCCACATCGGCACGGACCTGCTGCTCAACCAGATCACCCTGCGCAAGGACCGGCACGGCCGGGCGCTGGCGGCCGACGGGCTGAGCGTCGCCCAGGACGTCGAGGCCGAACTGATCGAGGCGACCGGCGAGATCAGCCTGCGCAGCGCCCGCATCGGAGGCCGCCTCAGCCTGCGCGGCAGCCGGCTGCACAATCCGTACGGGCGCTACGCCCTCAACGCGGCCCGCGTCACCGTCGAGCACACCCTCTACCTGAGCGCGGGCTACGTCGGCACCGGCGGCTCCGGCAGCGGCACCCCGCCGCTGGGTGTGCGCACCCGGCGCTTCAGCTCGGACGGCGGGGTGCGGCTGGACGACGGCCGGTTCGGCAACGCGGTGATCATCCACCAGGCGCGGTTCCGGCTCACCGGGGGGCAGCAGCTGTCGCTGCGCCGGATCCAGACACCCGAGCTGCGGCTCACCCTGGACCAGCCGCCGACCGGGACGATCTCGCTGGCCGGAGCGCGCGTGGGCAACCTCACGGACAGCCGCACCTGCTGGCCCGAGGCCGGCGGCCTCGACCTGACCGGCTTCGCCTATGGCTCGCTCAGCCCCGAGGGCGCCTTCCCGCTGCGCGCCCGGATCGCCTGGCTGGCCGCGGCCACCCCGGAGTACAGCCCCGAGCCGTACGAGCACCTGTCGGCCGCCCTGCGCGCGAGCGGCGAGGACGCCGACGCCCGCGAGGTGCTGCTGGCCAAGCACCGCAGGCGCCGCGAGACCCTCCCGCTCGCGGGCAAGCTGTGGGGCTACCTGCAGGACGTGACCGTGGGCTACGGCTACCGCCCGGGCCGGGCCGCCATCTGGATGGCGCTGCTCTGGGCCTTCGGCGCGGTGTTCTTCAACGTCCACGGCGAGCCGCGTCCCGTCGACGGCGGCGCCTTCCCCCACTGGAGCCCCTCCCTCTTCGCCCTCGACCTGCTCCTCCCGGTCATCAACCTCGGCCAGGACAACGCCTGGCGCCTCGGTGGCAGCGCCCAGTGGGCCGCCGCCGTCCTCACCATGCTCGGCTGGATCCTCGCCACCACCGTCGCCGCGGGCGCCTCCCGCCTCCTCCGCCGCGGCTGAGGCCCCGGCCGAGGCCCGCCGAGGCCCGCCGAGGCCCGCCGAGGTCCTCGCCGAGGGGGCGCGCTCCGGGCGCGGACGGCCCGTTCGGGGCGAAAACGGACGGGGCGGGACGAGGGCGACGATGGGGGTCGGCGTCACAGGCCCTAGGCTTGCTGACCGTGACCGCTCGTCTTCCGCTCTTCCCGCTCGGCTCCGTCCTCTTCCCGGGGCTCGTGCTGCCGCTGAACGTCTTCGAGGAGCGCTACCGCGCGCTCTTCCGCGACCTGCTCGCCCTGCCCGAGGACGCACCGCGCAGGTTCGGCGTCGTGGCGATCCGCGACGGCCACGAGGTCGCCCCCGCGGGTGCCGAGGAGGCGGCGGCCGGATACGCGGCGGACCTGTCCGGGGCGCTGTACGCACTGGGGTGCACCGCGGACGCGGCGACGATCGGGGAGCGCGAGGACGGCGGCTTCGACGTCGTGGCGACCGGCACGACGCGCTTCAGGCTGCTGTCGGTGGACGCCTCGGGGCCCTATCTGACCGGTGAGGTCGAGGAGGTCGCGGAGGAACCCGGCACCGGCTCGGGGGCGCTGGCGGCCGACGTGGCGCGGGCGTTCCGCACCTACCAGAAGCGGCTGGCCGGGGCACGGGAGCGGAGCCTGGCGGGCAGCCAGGAACTGCCGGACGACCCGACCGTGCTGTCGTACCTGGTGGCGGCCGCGACCGTCGCCGGGACCCCGGCGAAGCAGGCCCTGCTGGAGGCGCCGGACACGGCGGCCCGGCTGGAGGAGGAACTGCGGCTGCTGCGCCGCGAGGCGGCCGTCATCGACAAGCTGGGCGCCCTGCCCGCCGTGGACTTGACGCGGCAGGTGCCGAGCCCCAACTGACGTATCCTCGCAGCGCCATGGTCAAGAAGAAGCAGTCATCCTCCGGCGGCACGCCCGCCACCGTCGCCCTGGAGAAGGCGAACGCCGCCTTCACCGTGCACGCGTACGCCCACGACCCCGCCTCGGAGCTCGGCTACGGGGAGGAGGCCGCACAGGCGCTGGGCACCTCCCCCGACCGGGTGTTCAAGACCCTCGTCGCCGACGTGGACGGGGCGCTGACCGTCGCCGTCGTCCCCGTCGCGGGCTCGCTGGACCTGAAGGCGCTGGCCTCCGCGGCCGGCGGGAAACGCGCCGGCATGGCGGACCCGGCCGCCGCCGAGCGGACCACCGGCTACGTCAGGGGCGGCATCTCCCCGCTGGGGCAGCGCAAGCGGCTGCGCACGGTGGTGGACGCGTCGGCGCTTGAGCACGCCACGGTCTTCGTCTCTGCCGGCAAGCGCGGCCTGGAGGTCGAGCTGTCTCCGCAGGACCTGGTGCGGCTCACGGACGCGGTCGTCGCACCGATCGGACGCGCCTGACCCCTGGACGGCGCAGCCTTAAGGGCGCACTCTGCCCGGAAGCGCACCCGGCTCAGGGGAGGCCCGATGTCCAAGCGCACCCGCAAGCGCAGGTGGCGGATCAAGAAGCGCAGGGCCAACCACGGCAGGCGCCCGGCGTGACCTCCGGGCCCCGCGTCAGACGCCCGGGGGCGGCGGCTTCCATTCCACGGCGGGGGGCTGCTCGTCGCGCGGGCCGAAGCCCGTGGTGAGCAGCAGATGGGTGAGGACGGCCCCTATGGGCCAGGCCAGGAGCGCGCCCTTGGCCTGCAGTTCGAGGGGGCCGTCGAACACCTTTTTCGCGCCGACCGCCCTGGCGTGCGCGATCAGGTCGCTGGTGGGGCCGAGCCAGGTGCCCAGCCGCCAGGCCAGCACGGAGCCCAGTACGGCGCCCGCGGCCATGCCGAGGACCACTCCGACGCCGCCGCGCCGGCTCCGCCAGAAGACGACCGCCCCGGTCAGCACCCCGATACCGAGCCCGAGCAGCACGAAGGTGCCGTCGGCGCCGATCGCCTGCTCCCCCTCGGTGTCCTTGAGGTAGACCGCCTTGCCGTCGGAGACCAGCGGGATCCGCGGCGCCAGCCACAGCCACAGCAGGCCCAGGACCACACCCGCCACGGCCACGAGCACCGCGGTCAGTGCGCCGCTCTTGAGCTCCCGGACGGGGTCCATGCGGCTCTCCTGCTCCGGGAACGGCGGCAGCGGCGCGGGCGGCCATTGGTCGTGAGGGGTCAGGGGTGCGGTCACCCTGCCATCGTGCCAGGTCCGTCCGTGGCCCGCGTCACCGGCACCTCACCGCCGCCACCCGGCGGTCACCGGCAGGCGGCACGCCGGTAGGCCCAGGTGGCCGCCGCCAGCGACACCAGGCCCACGGCCGCGCACACCGACAGGTCGGCGGTGACCGCCAGCCAGTCGGGGCGGTCGTCGAAGCTGCGGATGAGGGCCTCCACACCGTAGGTGGAGGGCAGCAGATCCCGTACGTAGCGGATGGGCTCGGGCAGGTTGCCGGCCGGCAGCACGCCCAGCAGCAGCGCGGCGGACATGCCGAGCTGGCCGGCCAGGGTGGCCAGCTCCTGGCGCGGCGCGAGCAGCCCGAGCGCCGCCCCCAGCCCGGACAGCGCGGCCCCCGCCAGCGGGATGACCGCGGCGAGGATCCACAGGTTCGCGAAGGGCAGCTGGAACAGCGCGCAGCCGATGCCCGCCGTCACGAGCGTCCCGGGCACGGTGAAGGAGGCGTACGCGCCGGCCGCGCCCAGCACCACGGCGGCCGGGGGCACCGGAAGGGTCGCGTAGTGGTCGAGCCCGCCGGAGGCGCGCAGCTGCCCGAAGTACTGGGCCAGCAGGTTGAGCGCCACGAAGGCGACGACCAGCACGCTCGATCCGGCGACCACCGCGCGTGCGGCCGGGCCGCCGTCGACGACGCCCCTCATCATGATCATGATGCCGACCGACTGGAAGGTCGCCACGAACAGCAGCGGGATCCGGGCGACCTTCGCCCGGGACATCTGCGCCCGGTACACCGCGGCCATCGCCGGCAGCAGCCGGGCGCGCGGGGCCAGCGTCGCGGCCTCCGCCCCCAGGGGGGCGGAGGGCGCCGCCGGTGCAGCCGTACGGGTGTCCGCGCCCGCGGAGATGATCGTCACTCCGCGCCGCCCCACCGCGCCGTGCCGTGCGCCCCGTCCAGATCCGTGTCCAGATCCACGTTCCGGTCCGTGTTCCGGTCCGGGTCCGGGGTCAGGTCTCCGCCGTTGCCACCGTTCACGCCTTGACCAGTCCCTTCCTCCGACCGCCGAGCGCCAGGTAGACATCCTCCAGGCTCGGCGCCGTCAGGGTGAAATCGTCGAGCGCGGTGAAGGCCGGCCCGCCGGTCAGCTCCGCGACCACGGCACGGGCCCGCTGCTGGGGCAGCCGCAGCGTCCAGCGGCGTCCGGTGACACGGGCCGTCTCGCGCAGCGCCGCCACGCCGGGCACGGCCAGCGGGGGCTCGTCCCGCCACACCAGGTCCAGCCGTACCTCGTCGGCGACGAGCGCCTTGAGCCCGGCCGGGGTGTCGCAGGCGATGACCCGGCCCTCGTCGATGACCGCGACGCGGTCGAGCACGGTCTCCGCCTCGATCACGTTGTGGGTGACGAGCAGCACCGTGGTGCCGCGTTCGGCGCGCCGCCGGTCGACCGCCGCCCAGACCGCGCGCCGGGCGACCGGGTCCATGGCGGTGGTCGGCTCGTCCAGTACGAGCACGGGCCGTTCGCCCACCAGGGCGGCGGCGAAGCAGGCCAGCCGCCGCTCCCCGCCCGACAGCCGCTTCAGCGGCCGTGAGGCGAGGGCGGTCAGTTCCAGTTCCTCCAGGACGGCGTCCCGCTCGGCGCGCGCGGCCCTGAGGTCGAGGCCGCGCAGCCGTCCGGTGGTCTCGGCGGCCAGGGCCACGGTCAGTTCGTCCAGCGCGCTCGACTCCTGGCCGAGGTAGCCCACCAGCCGTGCCGCGCGCTCCGGGTGCCGGACGATGTCGTGGCCGAGCAGTTCGACGCTGCCCGCGTCGGGACGCAGCAGCCCCGTCAACTGGCGTACGAGGGTGGTCTTCCCGGCACCGTTGGGGCCGAGCAGCCCGAAGATCTCACCGCCCCGGATGTCCAGGTCGATGCCGTCGTTGGCGCGTACCGGGGGGCTCGCGGCGCCGCGCCGGCCCCGCCCGGCCGGATAGCTCTTCACCAGCCCGCGCACGGTCACCACCACCGCCGTCCGCGCGGTGGCGTCCTGTTCCGTGCCCGTACTCACGAGGACCGAGCCTACGCTGCATCCCGGCCGGGACATGCCGCAGGGTCGGATCCGGGCGCGCTCACTCGCCCGGAGAGGCCCTCGCGACGACGGCGCGGGCGTCGATCTCCCGCCAGAAGCCCGCCCGGATGGCGTAGCGGTCGTGCTCGTCGATCTGGTCGTCCTTGTGGGCCAGCAGCCCGAACCGGGCGGCGTAGCGCAGCAGCTCGCCGTCGATGCGGTGCGGGACGCGGGGGTACTCGGCGGAGAGCACCTGGAGGTGGGTCGCGTCGGCGAGCCGGCCGATCCAGCGGCCGGCGAAGACCTGGCCGACCTCGTACGGGTCGCCGCTGACGGCCGTGATGTCCTCCTCGCGGTCCGCCCAGCGCTGTTCGGCGCTGGTGAGCTGGGCCAGCGTGGGCAGGGTCGCGTCGGCACCCTCGGCGCCGCCGACCAGCCCGCGGTCGGAGGACCAGCGCAGGGTGGCGCCGGCGGCCGCCGGGGACGCGGGGTGCGGGGAGGAGTGCCCGCGGTGGACGATGCCGGCGACGTCCTTCGGGGTGGGCACCAGACCGCGGCCGGCGGTGGCGGCGGGTGCGGCGGGACTCGGGCGGGTGCCGTTGCGCTCGGCGGTGACGACCTGGGGCGCGGCGGCGGCCGGCTCCGCGGGCTGGTCGGCCGCGGGCTGCGACTCGGCGCCCTGGGCGGTCTCGGGCAGCGGTGCGGAGAGGATCGCGGCGATCTCGGGGCGCGGGGTGAGCGGTGCGCAGACGCCTGCGGGCTCCCGTACGTGGATGGCCCGGGTGATCCACTCCCGGTCCAGGACGCGCCGTTCGTCGGCCTCGGCGACCAGGTCCTCGGACTGGTTGAAGTCGCCGTCCGCGGCCTGCACGGCCCACAGATGGACGGCGACGCCGTGCTCCTTCGCCGACATCATGCCGGGCAGGAGGTCGCCGTCGCCGGTGACCAGGACGACGTCGGAACACGCGCGGTTGCGGGCCAGCTCGGACAGCTCGGCGTGCATCGCCGCGTCGACGCCCTTCTGCGCCCAGCGTCCGTCGGTGCGGGTCAGCGCCCCGAGGCGGACCGTCACGCGGGGCATCACGCGCAGCCTGCGGTGCTCCGGCTGCGGTACGCGGTCGGGGGCGCCGTCGAACCAGTAGATCCGCAGCAGCGGCTGCCCGGTCTCCTTCTCGGCGCGCTCCCGCAGACCCGCGACGATCTCGGAGTGGTCGACGGTGATCCGGGACCGGGAGGGCTCTCCGGCGAGGAGGCTCGCGGCGGCTCCGAGCAGGTAGCCGGCGTCCACGAGGACGACGCAGCGGTCCATCGGTCTCACCCTCTTCTCCGAAAGTCCTGCCGTCCGACCCCCCGGTAACACTGCTGCCCCGAGTCTGCCCGAACACGGGGGCGTTGTGACCGGTTACGCGATCACCGGCGCGCCACACTCTGCAACTGCCCGAAATGCGACCTTCGTACTCCCGTGCAAGCCTGAGTGCGGCCCATCATCCGAGATTTCCCCCAAGGAGGAATCGTGGGCAAGAACAAGAACCGGGGCGAACGTACCGGCCAGCAGCACGACCGCGGCGCCGCGACCACCGAGGAGCACGCGAAGAGCGCAGGCGGACGCGAGCCGGTGATGACGGTCCCGGGCGCCGAACCGCACGTGTCGCAGAAGCGGCAGAAGAAGTTCGGCCACAACTAGCGCGCAGGCGCCGGTCGCTCATGATCGAGGGTGGCACCCCTTCCGGAAGGGGTGCCACCCTCGTCGCTTCCGCGCGCCGGCTCGGCGCGTGATCAGCCCGCCTGCTGCTGGGCGGTGGCGAGACAGGAGGGGCCGAGGAGGGCCTTGAGGTCGCCGAAGAGCGCCGGGTCGGCAGTGACGCGGTGGCGGTCGAGCCGCAGCACCGTCGTCTTGCGGGCGCCCTGCAGCCGCACGCGGACCTCGGTGCTCCCCTTGTGGCTGGCGAGGACCTCACCGAGGCGGGCGACCAGCGGCGGAGTCACCTTCACCGTCGGGATGGAGATCGTCACCGGGGCGTTGGTCCCGGCGTCCGTGAGGTCGGGGACCATCAGCTCCATGGCCACCAGGCGCGGGATGTCCTCGCGCTTGTCGAGCCGGCCCTTGACGAAGACGACGGCGTCCTCGACGAGCTGGGTCGAGATCAACTGGTAGGTGGCCGGGAAGAACATGCAGTCGATGGAGCCGCCGAGGTCCTCGACGGTGGCGATGGCCCAGGCGTTGCCCTGCTTGGTCATCTTGCGCTGCAGACCGGAGATGATGCCGCCGATGGTGACGATCGAGCCGTCGGAGTAGTCGCCTGCCAGCGCCGAGACGGAGGCGTCCGCCTTGTCGTTGAGGACGTGCTCGATGCCGAAGAGCGGGTGGTCGGAGACGTACAGACCGAGCATCTCGCGCTCCTGCGCGAGCAGGTACGTCTTGTCCCACTCGACGTCGGAGAAGGTGACGTCGAGGCCGAAGCCCGGTTCGTCGCCCCCGTCGTCGTCGCCCATGCCGCCGAAGAGGTCGAACTGCCCCTCGGCCTCCTTGCGCTTCACCGCGACCACGTTGTCGATCATCGGCTCGTAGTGCTCGGTGAGGCCCTTGCGGGTGTGTCCCATCTCGTCGAAGGCGCCGGCCTTGATCAGCGATTCCACGGTGCGCTTGTTGCAGACCACGGCCTCGACCTTGTCGAGGAAGTCGGGGAAGGAGGTGTACTTCCCCTTGGACTTGCGGCAGCGAATGATCGAGTCCACCACGTTCTGGCCGACGTTGCGGACGGCGGTGAGGCCGAACAGGATGACGTCGTCGCCCTGCGCGGTGAAGTTGGCGTCCGACTCGTTCACGTTCGGCGGGAGCACCCTGATGCCCATGCGGCGGCACTCGTTCAGGTAGATCGCCGACTTGTCCTTGTCGTCGCGCACCGAGGTGAGCAGCGCCGCCATGTACTCGGCCGGGTAGTTGGCCTTGAGATAGGCCGTCCAGTAGGAGACCAGGCCGTACGCGGCGGAGTGCGCCTTGTTGAAGGCGTAGCCGGCGAACGGCACCAGGACGTCCCACAGCGCCTGGATCGACTCGTCGCTGTAGCCGTTCTTCCGGGCGCCCTCCTGGAAGATGGTGAAGTTCTTCGCCAGTTCCTCGGGCTTCTTCTTGCCCATGACGCGGCGGAGGATGTCGGCCTCGCCGAGGGAGTAGCCGGCGATGATCTGGGCGGCCTTCTGCACCTGCTCCTGGTAGACGATCAGACCGTAGGTGACGTCGAGGACCTCCTTGAGGGGGGCCTCGAGCGCCGGGTGGATCGGGGTGATCTCCTGCTGCTTGTTCTTCCGCAGCGCGTAGTTGATGTGCGAGTTCATGCCCATCGGGCCCGGCCGGTAGAGGGCCGAGACGGCGGAGATGTCCTCGAAGTTGTCGGGCTTCATCATGCGCAGCAGGGAGCGCATGGGGCCGCCGTCGAACTGGAAGACGCCGAGGGTGTCGCCCCGGCCCAGCAGTTCGAAGGTCTTGGGGTCGTCGAAGGGCAGGGCCAGCAGCTCGATGTCGACGCCCTTGTTGGCCTTCACCAGCTTGACGGCGTCGTCCATGATCGTGAGGTTGCGCAGGCCCAGGAAGTCCATCTTCAGCAGGCCGAGCGACTCGCAGCTCGGGTAGTCCCACTGCGTGATGGTGACGCCGTCGGAGTGCCGCACCCAGACCGGGGCGTGGTCGACGATCGGCTCGCTGGACATGATCACGCCGGCGGCGTGCACGCCCATCTGCCGGACCAGGCCCTCCACGCCGCGGGCGAGGTCGATGACCTTCTTGGCGTCGGGCTCGTTCTCGTACATCGACCGGATCTCGCCGGCCTCGCTGTAGCGCGGGTGCGCGGGGTCGGTGATGCCGGAGAGCGGGATGCCCTTGCCGAGGACGTCGGCGGGCATCGCCTTGGTGAGGCGGTCGCCGACGGCGTACGGGTAGCCCAGGACGCGGGCGGAGTCCTTGATCGCGTTCTTGGCCTTGATGGTGCCGTAGGTGCCGATCATGGCGACCTTGTCGGCGCCGTACTTCTCCGTGACGTACCGGATCACCTCGGCGCGCCGGCGCTCGTCGAAGTCGATGTCGACATCGGGCATGGAGATGCGCTCGGGGTTGAGGAAGCGCTCGAAGATCAGGCCGTGGTCGATCGGGTCGAGGTCGGTGATGCCCATGGCGTACGCGACGATCGAGCCGGCCGCCGAACCCCGGCCCGGGCCCACGGCGATGCCGTTGTTCTTGGCCCACATGATGAAGTCGGCGACGACGAGGAAGTAGCCCGGGAACCCCATCTGGATGATGGTGTCCATCTCGTACTCGACCTGCTTCATCCGGTCGTCCGGGATGCCTCCGGGGTAGCGGCGGTGCATGCCGCGCATGGTCTCCTCGCGGAACCAGGTCACCTCGGTGTAGCCCTCGGGGACGTCGAAGCGGGGCATCAGGTTCCGCGCCTGGAACATGCCGTCGGTGTCGACCTGCTGCGCGACGAGCAGCGTGGTGTTGCGGCAGCCCTCCTGCCAGGCGTCGGACGAGTCGATGCCGAGCATCTCGTCCGTGGTCTTCAGGTAGTAGCCGGTGCCGTCGAAGCGGAAGCGGTCGGGGTCGGAGACGTTCTTGCCGGTCTGGATGCACAGCAGCGCGTCGTGGGCGTCGGCCTCGTGCGCGTAGGTGTAGTGCGAGTCGTTGGTGACGACCGGGGGGATGCCGAGCTTCTTGCCGATCTCCAGCAGCCCGTCGCGGACCCGGCGCTCGATCTCGATGCCGTGGTCCATCAGCTCCAGGAAGTACCGCTCCTTGCCGAAGATGTCCTGGTACTCGGCGGCGGCCTTCACCGCCTCGTCGAACTGGCCGAGGCGGAGCCTGGTCTGCACCTCGCCCGAGGGGCAGCCGGTGGAGGCCATCAGGCCCTCCGACCACTGGGCGATGGTCTCCTTGTCCATGCGCGGGTACTTGGTCAGCCAGCCCTCGGCGTAGGCGTCCGAGGAGAGCCGGAAGAGGTTGTGCAGACCCGTCGCGTTCGCCGCCCAGATGGTCTTGTGCAGATAGGAACCGGAGGCCGAGACGTCGTCGCGCTTCTGGTGCGGCTGGCCCCAGGTGACCTTGCGCTTGTTGCGCCGGGACTCCGGCGCGACGTACGCCTCGATGCCGATGATCGGCGTGATCCCGGCGCCCTTGGCCTGGTGGAAGAAGTCGTACGCCCCGTGCAGGTTGCCGTGGTCGGTCATGGCGATGTGCGTCATGCCCATCTCACCGCAGGCCTTGAACATGTCCTTGAGCCGTGCCGCCCCGTCGAGCAGGGAGTACTGGGTGTGGACATGCAGGTGGGTGAACGGCGTGGTCACGGGAAGCGACACCTCCGGCATCGGTCGTCATCTGGCGGCGTTGGAATCCTACGCCGGGGGTCCGACAGCCGACGCCATTCCCGCGCGTCCCGCCGCGTCCGGCCGGCCCCGTGACCGGCCGGACGCGGAGGGTGGCGTCAGCTCGCCCGGTAGGCGGTCCAGGAGCTCTTCATACGGCTCACCTGGCCCGCGGTGAACTGGTACATGCAGGAGTCGTAGGTGTAGTCCATGAAGTTGTGGACCGGGTCCGCGCCACTGGCCGTGCAGGTGTCGCGGCCGGTCGGGCAGGCGCTGGCGGCGGTCTTCTCGGCGGGCGTGTCGGAGACGTAGTCGCCGTTTGCGCCGCAGCCGCCCTGGAAGGTGTGGTACAGGCCCATCCAGTGGCCGACCTCGTGGGTGGCGGTGTCGCCCTGGTTGTAGTTGGTGGCGGAACCGCCCGGCACGGACGCGTCGAGGATCACGACGCCGTCGTCCTTGGGGTCGCCGGCGTACCAGCTCGGGAAGGTGGCCCAGCCGAGCAGGTCCTCCTGGAGGTTGGCCGAGTAGATGTTGAGCGCGCTCACCCCGCCCTTGCGGAGGCCGGTCTTCATCGCGGTCTCGGCCGAGGAGCTCTCGGTCAGGTTGTACCAGGCGGCCTTGTCGGTGTAGTCGGTCGCGACCAGCGAGAACCGGAAGCCGGAGTCGACGTTGCCGGTGCCCTGGCCCGCGTAGGCGGCGTTGAGCACAGCTATCTGGCCGGAGATGGCGGAGGCGCTGAGCTTGCCGGTGCTGCCGCTGTGGATGACGTGCCAGTAGACCGGGATGGTCGTCGTCGCGGCGGCGGCGACGCGGGAGCCCTTGCCCTCGGCCTTGATCCTGGCGACGCGCTTCTCGAGGTCCGCGTCCATCGCCTTGGCGGTGGCGTCGCTGACGGCGTTGGGCTCGTGGGCCGTGGAGCCCTTCATCTTGCGGGCCGCGGCGTCGCCGCTGTCCGCGCACTGCTCGGCGGGGGTTCTCGCGTGAGCTGAGGCGCTGCTCACGGTCGCCGTGGCGCCGGTGAGGGGAAGCAGGGCCAGGGCTCCGGTCACGGCGGCGAGACCGACGAGACGGCGGGAACGGGGGGTGCGTGACATGTGGGGGCACTCCTCGTGGGACGTACGGGAGGAATTTCCTCCTCGCCGTCCGGAGGTTATGTGTCCATGCCAGAACCGGTGCAGCCCTCTTCCGGCCCATTGGCGGACAGAGGGTAATCCCTGGACAACGAAGGTCCCTTGAGGGTCCGCGCCGGCCGGCGTGACGTCCCCGGAGCGCGGGACGGGCGGTGTGTCCGGATTCGGACCCGGGGGCTCCCCGCCGCCCGCCCCGCGACGGCCGGTCCGCGCACGATGCGGGGACGGGCCGGAAATCGACGTTCGGGCGGCTCAGCGTACCGGCGCGTGGACCCGCTCGACCTTCTGCGTGCCCGACAGGGTGCGGTACGAACGCTCCCAGGTGGAGGAGGCGTTCGGGTCGGTCCGGTCGGAGAGCGCGTAGTAGTCCATCTGCGCCCGCTCACCGGTGATGTCCAGCACGCCGTAGCCGTGGGAGTCCATGTCCAGCCACTTCACATGGCGGTTGGCGGCCTTCACGGCGGCCTCGGCCACCGTGGAGAGCGTGCCCGGGGCCACCTTGAGGATGTCGTCCAGGTTGTCGGAGGTGACCGAGGTGACCACGAACTCGGTCGCAGCCGAGGCCGAGAGCGGATAGGTCGCCGCCTTCACCGGGACGTCGTTCGCCCACGCCATGTGGATGTCGCCGGTCAGGAAGACCGTGTTGCGGATGCCGTTGTCCCGCAGGTGGGCCAGGATCTCGCGGCGGTCGTCGGTGTAGCCGTCCCACTGTTCGACGTTGACCGCCAGGCCCTCGGCGGGCAGGCCGTCCCTTGCGCGGATGCGGCGCCGGCGCCGGCCGTCAGCCGTATCAGCGCGGCGCCGGTCACAACGGCGCCGGCCTTGACGACCGAACGGCGGCTGGGTGTTCTCGATGAGGTCTGTGAGGGTGCAGAGGTCTCGGTCACGGCCGGTCAGATTACGCGTCAGTAACCCCTTTCCGGGACCCCGTGCACGAGGTTTCCGAAGGACTTCGCCCCCCGGCCCCCGGCACGACGCCGGGGACCGGAGGGCGAAGCGGCCCGCGGGCTGGTGCTATCCCTTGCCGATGATCTGGTCGACGGCGGCCGTGTACTGCTCGGGGGTCATCGCCTGCACGCTCTCGAGGGGCTTGTCGTCGAGCTTCACGGTCGGCGTCGCGTTGATGCCGTCCGCGCTGAACTGCTTGTCCATGGTCAGCGCCCACTTGTCGTAGGTGCCGTTGCGGACCGCGTTCTCGAAGGTCTTGTTGCCCTTGAGCGCGTCGACCTTCTGCGCCAGTTCGATCAGCTTGTCGGCGCTGCCGAAGTCGTCCTTGGTCTCCTCGGGGTGGACGTCCTTGGAGTACAGCAGCGCGTGGTAGTCGACGAACGCCTCCTTGCTGACGTTCAGGGCGGCGCCCAGCGCGCTCAGCGCCTTCTTCGAGCCCTGGCCCTGGCCGAGGCTGTTGTCGAGGAAGGCCCCCATGGTGTAGGAGATCTTGTACCTGCCGTCCTTGGCGTCCTTCTGGACGGTCTCGCCCGAGGTCTGCTCGAACTGCGCGCACACCGGGCAGCGCAGGTCCTCGTACACCTTCAGCGTGTGCTTGGCGTTCTCGTCGCCGATGACGATCGACGTGCCGTCCTTGCCCGAGGAGTTGGCCGGCTTGACCAGCGGCTTGTCCGCGGCCTTCTCCCAGTAGGTGGGCGCGTTCATCTTGACGACGGCCACGGCTATGCCGGCACCGAGCGCCAGCACGCCCAGGACGCTGCCGCCGACGACGAGCTGCCGCCGCAGCTTGTCCCGCTTCGCCTGCCGCTCGCGTTCGACGCGCAGCCGCTCACGGGCGGCGGTCTTGGCGGCCTGGCTGTTTCGCTTGCTCATGGTGGTGTGATCTCCGACTCGTACGTACGTGGGTGAGGGGTGGGGCGCCGTGCTCAGCGGAAGCCGAGGCGGGCGGGCGGCCCTCGCCGTACGACGGAGTGCAGGAGCAGGGGCAGCGCCGGGGCTGCGGCCGCGGGCCCGGCAGCGCCGGGACGGGTCGCACCCCGCGGCCCCGGCGTCCGGAGGACGGCCACCGCGACGAGCAGCGGCCTGAAGGCCGCGCGCAGCAGGCGGTGCAGGGCGTCCTCGCCGGCCCGCAGCCACCCGGCGGCGACCAGGCCGACGCAGACGTGCGCCAGGAGCAGCAGCCACGGCGAGGTGCCGGTGCCGGACACCCCCGGCGCGCCGGCGAGTGAGCCGCCGACGTCGCCGTGGCAGACCAGCGCCTCGTTGAGCGAGCGCCACGAACCGGTGACGGGACCGCCGCCCGGGCCGTAACAGGTGTCCTGACCTGCGGTGAACAGCGTGTCGACGGCCAGTTCCAGCGGGACGAGCAGGCCGGCGATCGGCCAGTAGCCGCGCTCGCGGCGGCCGAGCGCGTACGCGACCGCGAAGACGCCCGCGAAGGCCCCCGCCGTGGTCGTCATCGGCAGGGGCTCCCGCGAGAGCATGATGTGGGCGGTCGCGGACAGCGTCACGCACAGCGCGGCGAAGCATCCCGCGCGCAGTGCCCTCAGCCGGGGCCCGGTCCCTTCCATGGCGCAGAGTGTGTCATGCCGGTGTGTAAGCAGTGCCTAAACCCCGCAACAAGGTGCCGGGGGCAGGGCCCCCGATCAGAGCCCCGGGATGCGGCCGTTGCGGAACAGGTCCACGAAGATCTGGTGGTCGGCGCGGGCCCGGGCCCCGTAGGAGTGGGCGAACTCCACCAGCGATTCGGCGAAGCCCTCCTCGTCCCGCGCTATGGCCGCGTCGATGGCGTCCTCCGTGGAGAACGGCACCAGGGAGTGCCCGCTCTCGTCGTCCGCCGCCGCGTGCATGCCGGCGGTGGCCCGGCCGAGGTCCGCGACGACGGCCTCGATCTGCTCCGGGTCGTCGATGTCCGACCAGTCCAGGTCCACCGCGTACGGCGACACCTCCGCGACCAGCTGGCCGACGCCGTCCAGCTCGGTCCAGCCCAGGTACGGGTCGGCGTGCGCCTGCAGCGCGCGCTGCGAGATCACGGTGCGGTGGCCCTCGTGGCGGAAGTAGTCGCGCACCGCCGGGTCGGTGATGTGCCGGGAGACCGCCGGGGTCTGCCCCTGCTTCATGTAGATGACGACGTCGTTCTCCAGGGCGTCGGTGTGGCCCTCGAGGAGGATGTTGTACGAGGGCAGGCCCGCGCTGCCGATGCCCACGCCGCGACGGCCCACGACATCCTTGACCCGGTGGCTCTCCGGGTTGATCCGGCTGGTCTCCGGCAGCGTGTCCAGGTACGCCTCGAAGGCCCGCAGTACCTTCTCGCGGGTGCCGCCGTCCAGGTCCACCGCGCCGCCGCCCTCGGCGAAGCGGCGGTCCCAGGCGCGGATCTCCGTCATCGAGTCCAGCAGTGCCACCCGGGTCTGCGAGCGGGCGTGGCGGAGCGCGTCCAGCAGCGGGCCCTCGGCGGAGTCCAGCGCCAGGGAGGGGACGGCCTCGCCCTGGGCGAGGGCCCGGATGCGCTCGCGGTAGGCGGTGGCGTAGCTGCGCACCAGACCGGAGATCACGTCGTCGGCCAGCGCCTTGCTGTAGCCGATCAGCGCTATGGAGGCGGCGAAGCGCTGCAGGTCCCAGGTGAACGGGCCGACGTAGGCCTCGTCGAAGTCGTTGACGTTGAAGATCAGGCGGCCGTTGGCGTCCAGGTACGTGCCGAAGTTCTCGGCGTGCAGGTCGCCGTGGATCCACACCCGGGACGTGCGCTCGTCCAGGTACGGGCCGCTGTCCTTGGCGTCGGCGAGGTCGGCGTAGTAAAGGCACGCGGTGCCCCGGTAGAAGGCGAAGGCCGACGCCGCCATCTTGCGGAACTTGACCCGGAACGCGGCCGGATCGGCCGCCAGCAGCTCCCCGAACGCGGTGCCGAAGACCTCGAGGATCCGCTCGCCGCGCTCTTCGTCCGTCGTCATGCCTGTGGCCATCGGTGCAGTGCCTCCTGGGCTGGTCCGTGTCTGCCGGGTCAACGCAGGAGCGTACGCTCGCGTGCCCGGCGACGAACCCGGCGGGACGTAATTCGCGTCACCGTCGACCGGCTTCCGACCGGGCACTTCCGGTCACGGTCAAGCGTTCTGGCTTGCGATGAACACCACCAGGGGGCGGGACACCGCGCGTCGCGGCCGGCGGCGCACCATAATCGGACTGCTGCTGATCGGCGGCCTCGTGCTGGCCGCCATTGCGTGGCCCACGCTCTCCGCGCAGGTCCGCGCGGCCAACTGGCCGAAGGAGCAGCCACGCGGGCCTCAGCACATCACCGCACGCATGGAGGCCGTCCGCGACGCCGTCGTCAAGGAGTTCGGCCCCCGCGGCCTGGAGGGCGCCCCCGGCTGCTACCGCGAGGAAGGCGGCATCGCCGGCGGCGGCGAACACCCCCTCGGCCGCGCCTGCGACTTCATGCTTATGCCCGCGGGCGAGAAGGCCACGGGCAAACCCGACGCACTGGGCGAGGCGATCGTGGCCTGGGTGCGGGAGCATGCGGACGAATACGGCATCTGGTACGTCATCTACGAGCAGCACATATGGTCCAGCCGGCTCCCGCAGCAGGGGTGGAAGCTGATGGAGGACCGCGGGTCCATCACCCAGAACCACTTCGACCATGTGCACATATCGGTCTACTGAGCGGCAGTCTGGCTGAGCCGCAGCTTCGGGACGAAACGGCCCGCCGACCAGCGTTGTCGCTGTCACTGGTCGTCCACGTTGGTCAGCGCTGGCCCACCTTCCACGCCCCAGGGGCGGCCCCGCGACGGTGTTCCACTTGCAGGGCGACACCCGCTTTGGGAGTTCGTTCTTAGCTACATGCGCACTGCTGCGTTGCTACTACAAGGCCTCAAGGCAGTCCCCTCGCTACCCCCAAGGTCCCCGCGCGCACAGCTTCGTTGCCGTCATGTTCCGCCGTCAGGATCCGCAGAGCACAGGCACCGGTGCTGTCAAGCTGACCGAGAGGGCCGCGTCCGGTGTAGGCGAAGACTGCAGACATGTAGATCCGAAGTTGATATTGCAATGATTCGGTGAACCATCGAGACTGGCGCCCCGCCCTCACCGCACAGGAGCAGCGTGCGCCGCCTCGCCGCCGCACTCGTCACCATCGCCGCACTCGCCATCGGCGGGGTGATCTGCATGTACCCCGTGACCATCAGCATCTTTGGCACCACCGGGACCTGTTGACCGGCCATTTTCGCCGCGCTCTCCGACCGGACCACCTACGGCACCGACGAGACCAGCATTGCCCTCCAGCCGGAGTGCCGATCTCAGGGCTGGAGCATGTCTCTGATCGGCGGCATCGTGGGAGGCGCCGGTCTAGCGGCGGGCGCGGCACTACTGTGGCTGAACACGTCGAAGTGGCCGAACGCGGCGGCGAACCTGCGGACCACGGTCATGCAACTGCATTACTACGCCCCGGACGGGTACTGCCCAACCTGTCGGCTTGTTTGGCCGTGTCCGACAGCGCAGGCAATTCGCGTCACGCTGATCAGCGACCCCAGCAGTGCCCCATCGCACTGAGTAGGGTCGAGCGGCAGCGCAGGTGCGTCGGCCCTCCTTTCACGGCCTACAGACGCCCCGGAGAGCACCCTCGGCGTTGTCACGCAGTTACAGATGATCTTCGAGTGGAGTCGCCCGCGCATCGACCATCGCCGCAGCTCACACGACTGTGCCAGGCGGCATCACACGGCGAATCTCAGTAGAGTAGAGGTCTACCAGTGCTTCCCTCGCCGACCGTGGATCCGCCGTCCGGGCACTGTGAGCAGGAGACAAGGGTTACCGTGGCACGGCCACTGCCAAGAGTCTGCCGTCCCCAAGATGGAGCCAGCCTCGGCCAGGGGAGACAGGGCTGCCAGAAATGGAGTCTCCGGTCTTGATGCCGATCAAATCGCCGGCGTTTCTCTTCTGGGGAGACAGCAGTAGGCCGCGGTGGGCTTTCCTTGCCTCGCCCAGCCAGTAGGTGCTCCGCTGGGGTTCGTCCTCATTGCGGCCCAGGACCAGCGCCATTCCCTCGTCGAAGCCGTGCTGCAACACGCTGGCCAGCAGGCGCCAGGCATCGCACTTTCCCAAGACCTCAGCGTCGTCCATCACGATAACGACCGGGTCCTCGGTAGACGCCACCGACAGAACCTCCTCGAGTTCATTGTGCCCGATGTCGTCTTGCACGAAGCAGGCCAACACACCCTCCCGATCAGCCAACTCCCTCAGAGGAGAAGGCCTAGGCGCAGCCAGTACGAGGCGGGTGCCATTTGCGAGCAGCGAGCGCGCGATGTTGACCAACGCCGTGGAGCGGCCCGAGCCGGCTGGCCCGGCCACAACGAATCCCGGAGCTGTGCCACACGCCAGATCAAGGCCGTATGCGGTCAGGTCGTCGCCTCCGACACCGGCAATCACCCACAACCTCGATGTCGTCGGGTCACGCATCGTCCATGCCTCATCAAAGCTGATATGGGACGGCAACACATCATGGCGTTTCGGCACCTCCAACGCATCATGGGCTGCGTCCCAAAGGCCGAGCAGCAGGACGTGATCCTCTGGTGTCAGGTGTGCCGTGTGAGAGAACGCGACGAGTGCCTCACGCTCGGGCAGTTCGTCGTGGGTGCACCAGCGGATCCATGCATCAGCGGAGACACCCGTCTGGTCCTCCATGTTGGTGAAGGACCACTTCCGCTTCAGCCTGTGTTGTTCAAGGACGCGATGGAGCGTGACAAGTTCCGATCGCGCCGAAGGGTAGTTCACTTCGAACTCCCTGCTCTTCACGCCGTAGAACGTCGCGTTTGCTGGCCGTTGCTCCTCAGCCGCGTCAGCCATCTTGACGAATCCCTCACTGCGACGCACCACACCAAGGAACACTCTCAACGCATCCTTGTCGTGCCACAGGGCCTGTGCAGCGTTGAGGATCAGCCCCTTCAAGGACTCCTCCGCGTAGTTGAACTGTGCAGTGGAGTGCTCGGCGTTGGTAGCTGTCTCGGCGCTGGCCGGTGGCTCTTCTGCGGCCCGCTCGCGTGGGTCCTTGGTGTTCTGCTTCCGCTGCCCCTCGAAAGGACCAGCTGCGTCGTTCACGTCACCACAGCCTGTAGATGTCGTGGTACCTGCAGGAGGGCGTACTGACGCTTGCGCAACAGTTTCCCTGACGACCTGCTTCCACAAGTCCTTGAAGCGGTTGACTTCGCCGTCTATGTCGTTGGATCGAGCAGCTTCGGCCAGGGCACTGACGATCACCTCGAGGCGGCCCCACGGCGGGAGGTCCGGCCTTTGAAAGGTGTCCAGCACTGCCTGGTGGTTCACGATCCAGTAGTCCTGCGCATCCTTCCCGATGCGGTCGCGAATGGTTCGCGCTGACGGGAGTCCTGCCTCCAGTCTCAGCTCGTGGAGTTCATCGTTCAGCTCCTTCAGGTCAGACTGGTCGGCCAACTCGGGCCTCTTCCACGGCTGAGTCACCATCTCTTCCCCCTTCTGTGATCCAGCGTCAGATGCGGTACATCAGAAGCACCGACGTCTGTACACACGATCGTCGGAATCCGTCCTGCGTTGTCAGACGAGAGTTGTCCTTGGTCGATGCTGTCAGTGATCGTCTTGGTGCCGTCAAGGTCGCCCGTGAGGCGTCCACGCTGGTTGCACAACCCAGCTCGCACCATACGGAAAGCAGGTCCTCATGGAACAGATCAGCGTGCGTCTCGTAGTCCTCCTGCTGGTCGGCGTCCTCGTCGTCGCCCTGATCCTGCATGCACCGAAGGTCGGGGCCGCTGTAGTCGGAGCCACTGCGGTGGTGGCCCTACTTGCCCAGCTCATGGCCCGCGAATGACTCCGGACCGCCCGATCGCATGTTTCCCCATCCAGACTTGTATGGCGTCAACTTCGCTCCGTCGTGGGCCGGTGGGATGGACGAGTCAAGACCTGTCTTCGTGTCGGGGGTCTTGCGATCGATCACACTGCCCTGCGTTTTCGCAGGTCACGGATCAGTTCAACAGCCCCTGAGTGGTAATCATTGGCCATCCTTGGCCCTGCCGATCGCCCTCGGGCGGCCGAGAGACGGCCCAGTGCCGATGCAGTCCTTGCCCTCAGCCTGTCACGCCCGATCATCTCGATGCGAACTATGGGCGGGACGGTCGCTGAGGTCAGCTCGTCTGGTCAGACGGTCATGCGGAGTTGCTGGTGGTCGGCTGCGGTCGCGGTAGTTGCTGTACTTGGCTGCTGTACAGCGCTCTCGGCGGCCACCTCTTCAGGAGCGAGATGGGGGGTCGGGTCCCAACATGCGGTAGCGGCGCGGTCGTGGCCCGTACCTGGGAGCGCCACGCGTACCCCCATGCAGCTCGGCGAAGAAGTTGAACATGTTCAATTGCGCTGGCAGGATGGCACGCGCGTGATCGACGGCCGGTCGAACCGCAGTCATTTGTGGTGCCGTAGTGGGAGGCCGGATTGTGAACACCTACTCACCTGGCCCGGCACGGCGGATCGCGGCTGTCATCGCCTGCCTGTTCGTACTGGTGGGATGTAATCCGCACATGTACAGCGAGGTGCCCGCAGTGCACGACGCGAAGCGGGCGGAGATCGCGGGTTCGTGGCTCTGCATTGATCGCACGGAGGTCTCTCTCCGGCCTGACGGAAAGGCAGTCATCAGCCTCCTGGACGGGCAGGAGTTCGACTTTGACGACAGGTGGCGACTGTCAGGGACTGGGGAGTGGGAGCTGACCGACGAGCGCACCGGGTGGAACGACGGTCAGCACGTCCGGCTGACTCTCACCTCGCGCACGGCATCAGCCACGCGCACTCCGGATCCCGCTGAGCCTCTCGACCCGTCGTCCGAGCATGAGCCAGCACCCGAGACCTATACGTGGACCTTCGAGTTGCAGCGCGACGACAAGAAGCAGTTGATGTTGTACTTCTTCTTCGGCGACCCTGACTCCCGCAGCGCCTATCCCCGTTCGGCACCGCCTCACCTGGCACGGCTGTGGCACGCTCGATGCGAACTATGGGCGCTACGGTCACCGAGGTTTCTGGCTGATCCGGTCGACGGTGGCCAACCATCGCCGAATCCTTGAGGTCATTGCGTGGAAGTACCGCACCCGCTGTGTCAGCGATCGACCACCCAGTGGGCGTCCGCCGGCCAGGATCCCACGCCGACGATGTGTCCCACGATCCTCAACGCGTCACCGATCGGCACCGTGTCCTCGTTCGGATACTCGTCGTGCTGCCCGTTGAGGAGAACGAACCCCCCGCTCGCGCCGTGGGCTCCCGGGTCCACGGCATGCTCACCAGGGTCGCCCTCTCCGTCGAGCAGCATCACCATCGCGCGTTCGGTGTTCGTCACGACGGCCACCAATCGTCCGAATGAACTGGTCAGCCACGTCTCAAGCTGCCCAATATCGATCCTCGCTCGAAGCGCCTCTAGCACCACCTCAGAAGGTACGGGGACGGTGCTGCCGTCATCGATCACCCAGGACTCGATCATGGGCACGACGATCTCACGGACAGATGGGCTCTAGTCGGATCAGTTTTTCTGGAAGTGGTGAGGACGCCTCCCACCTGGGCCGGAGCGCCGCGCCTGGCTGCTGAGCTGCGACGACGCCGTGGTCAGCTGTCATCGTCTGTCAACGTTGGCTTGCCTCGGACGGCCCGGAGACGGCCCGGACTAGTCTCCGACGAATACCAGGTAGCTGCCGGGAGTGGTGGCGCAGTTCTCCAGGTAGGCGGCGAGGTCGCGAACCGCTTCAGCTTGTGAGTCGTTGGTGCAGCGGTCCAGAAGTTCCGGGATCTCGCCGAGTGCGGCCTCGGCCTCCCGCTCGTTGAAGGTCGTGCCGTTGTACGGGTCGACCATCCAGAGCTTGCCCGATGTGTTGGCCGGAAGTTCGGCGATCAGCTGAGCCAGCGCTTCCCCGTGCTCGTGTGACTGCCGGATCAAAGTCGGCTTGCGCTTCGAGCGGCGGCTGGGCCAGTGCGGGCGGCTGCCGTGCAGCTGCAGGTCGATCCCCATGACCTGATTTTCTCCGGTCAGTGCCTACCTGGTCTCGAACTCCGCCAAGGTTGGCGGAGAGACTTTGGGCTGGAGCTGCCATGGGGCGAGAGATCGGGGCCCGTAAGCTGCTGGCGACTCGGGCAGTCTGTGGACCTGCCCGCAATAGCCCGATGTGGGCCCCGATCTTCGAGGCTCGCCCCACGGTGGCTGCGTAAAGTCTCGGAGCGCCGGCCGCCCCAGCCACCGCGGTTCTGACCTCATGCCCCGGCCTTCCCTTGCCGGCGCGCGGCGGCGGACGGCCGTGCCGAGCGGGGCGAAGACTGGAGCGTGGGCGCGCCCGGACGCGGGCCGCGCGCCCGGCGGAGCGTGAGCGACGCCGGGTGCCTTGATGAGGTAGAGAAACCTGTAACAGATCCCGGGCGAGAGTCCGGCTTGGAGTCGCAAGAGGTCCACGGGAAACAGGGCATGCCGCACAAGTAAGAGGGCCCGGAGCCTTGTTGACTCTGGACCCTCTCAAGCAGTAGCGGGGACAGGATTTGAACCTGCGACCTCTGGGTTATGAGCCCAGCGAGCTACCGAGCTGCTCCACCCCGCGCCGTTGTGATCCACACGCTACCACGACACGCGGAGTGGCCCCGCAGCCTCGTTTCCATGCCTCTATTGCGGTTCCTTATGTCCGCTTCAGCGCGTTCGTCAGACTCTCGGAGACCGTCGCCCTCGGCTGAGGCGCCCCTATCCGATCGCGCAGCGTTCGGCGAGATCTCGCAGCGACTCGGGGACACGACGTCCCGACAGCTGGCTCAAATCGCGGATGACCTCGCGGGCTACGTAGTGGTCGTGAACCTGCTCGGGGGCCAAGGACTCAGCTTCCAAGAGCGCGGCTGCGGCCTCCCCGACGTGTCGCCGCTGCGCGTGTTCCCGCGCCACGTCAAGCAGGAAACGAGCCTGCCGCTCCGGAGACAGGGTCGAAGCATCGACCTGCCTCGCAACCTCAAGGGCCGGCCCGGCATCGCCCAACTCGACAGCGGTGCTGACCGCGTGGATCTCCACATTCGTCGGACCGAACTCGGTTTCGAAGTCGTTGCGGTCTTCTCCCAACCGCGCCGCGATCTCCCGCCGGAGGTCGGGCGGTTGTGGACGGGGCCGAACGAGGGGGGCGGTGAGGGTGGCGCACACCTTCGGATGCACCCGCACCGTGGCGGGGGTGCCCTTGCCCGGGTCGCCCACGTGGCCCGCGCGGATGAGGTACGCATTCCGGCGGGTGCCCTGGCTGCGTACATCGAGAGCAACACCGCCGGTTGGGTCGGTCAGGCAGTACCGTTCCGGCCGTTGGACAGCTGGTTATCTAGGGCCTGACGCGCAGGAGTACCGGTCGCCGGAGACCTTTGCGACCAGGCGGGATGCCGAGATCTGGCTGTCACAGGTCGAGGCTGATCTGACGACAGGGGGACTGGCAGGACCCCAATGCCGGAGCGGTCAACTTCGAGGAGTACGCCCTCCAGTGGATCGCCGAGCGCGACCTATCGGCGACCACCGAAGAGCTGTATCGGCGGCTGTTGAGGCTGCACATTCTGCCGACGTTCCAGGCCTGGGACCTGGACGAGATCACCTCACCTCGCATCCGCACCTGGCGGGCAGAGCGCCTGTCGACCAGTGGAGCGGCAACGACTATCGCCGAGGCATATCGGCTGCTTAAGGCGATTCTCGAAACGGCCGTCGAGGACGAACTGATCCGCCGCAATCCGTGCCGCATTCGAGGCGCGGGCAAGGAGTCGGCACCGGAGCGCCCGACCGCAACCGTGGAACAGGTTGACGCGCTCGCCGAAGCCATGGGACCGCGGTGGCGGCTGGTGGTCTACATCGCCGCTTACGGTCCGGCTCGTCCGGAGGAACAGGCCGGCCTTCGCCGCCTGGACGTCGACTTGGAAGCCGTGGGCGTGTGGGGCCGGCGGGCTGTGCCGGAGCTGACGACGGGCAAGCGTGCGGAGGGCCCCACCAAGTCCGAAGCGGGAAAGCGGTTCATCGCCCCCCACCGTTTATGCGCAAGGACTTGGAACACCATCTCAAGTGGTTCGTCGAGAAGGAGCCGAACGGCCTGGTGGGCGAACGGGGCGCGCCCTTCCGCCGCTCCTCTTTCGGCCGCAAGTGGCGGCGGGCCCGCACCAAGGTCGGGCTCCCGGAGAACTTCCGCTTCTACGATCTGCGGCACACCGGCCACACCCTCGCCACTCAATCGGGCGCCACGCTGAAGGACACGTTGGTCCGGGCGGGCCAGTCATCTGAGCGGGCTGCGCTGATCTATCAGCACTCGACGTCGGAGCGGCAGCGGGAGGTCGCCGCGGCTCTCGACGCGCGGGTTCGCGCGGAGCGTGCGCGGGCATCTGGTGCGGGATCTTCGAGGCTCGCCCCACGGTGGCTGCCTCAAGCAGCGGAGCCGGCCGCCCCAGCCACCGGGTTCTGACCTCATGCCCTCGGCCTACCTTTGTGGGCGCGCAACGACGGACGGCGCGCCAAGCGGGACGCAGGCAGGAGCGTGGGCACGGCCGGTGCAGCATGGCGTGGCACACCGTGGACCACCCTCACGGAAGCGGAAGAAGGGATCCGCCGCCGCGCGCTGCGCAGGGAAAGCCGGGACTGGGCCGTTGTCTGCATGGTGTTCTCCTACCTGCTCACGGTTCCCCTCTTCTGCTGGCGTATCTCCCACGGCCAGGACGGCCGTCCGCTCCTGCTCCTCCTCTGGGGGCCGCTGTCGGTCCTGCCCACCTGCCTGACGCTGCTCCGCTCGACGGAGCAGCGGCGGCCGACCCGAATCTCGCAAGGCGGCGAGGCCGAGCCCGAGTTGCGACGCCGCGGCGACCGGCACCGTCGGTAGTGCGGCCGGAGGCTCACGGTTCCCCCGGTACCGACCTCCGCGGACGCATGGCCCGCCGGCCGGCGGTGACGACCGCGTACGCCCGCTCGATCTCGGCCAGATACTGCTCCAGGCGGAAGCGCACCTCCTCGACGGCCCTGCCGTCGTCGCCGGGGTACACCAGGCCCGACCAGATGACCGTCCCGCCCCGGAGCCGGAGCCGGATGCTCAGCCTGTCCGGCCCCGGCCCGGGCTGCTCCTCGGCTGCCACCTCGACCTCACGCGGCATGTGTTCCGGATAGAGCGGCCCGCCCGGTCGGAGCAGTCGCCGCGGGTCGAGGCCCGCCATCCTGCTGTCGCTGCGCGCGACCACGTCGAGACCGTCGACGAAGAAATACGTGTGAACGGCAACGCACGCCGGCCGCCCCGGACATGTGCCGATGAGCAGCGAGCTCACCGCGCCATTGCCTCGCCCGCCGGACCCGGCGGCCCGCACCTCGCGCGGCGACCTACGCGGCATCCGCCTGATGTGACGTCATACCCCGATCGCAGCGGCCCCGCCGGACCAGCGGCCGGCGACCTCGGCCACCATGAGGACGTCCAGGGTCACGTCCCCCGGCCGGGCCTCGCACGGACGTGCATGCGTTCGCCCTGGCTGCCGAAGAGGCTGAGGATCTCGACGGATCGGTCGTCGGCGCTGCCGAACCAGTGGGGCAGCCGGGTGTCGAACTCGGCGGCCTCGCCGACGCCGAGGACGACCTCGCGGTCGCCCAGCAGGAGGCGGAGGCGTCCGGAGAGCACGTACAGCCACTCGTAGCCCTCGTGTACGCGGAGGTCGGGCTCGCACGGGGCGGCCGCCGGGATGACGACCTTCCACGCCTGCGGGGAGCCCGGCTGCCGGGTCAGGGGCAGGACGGTACGGCCGTTCACGCGGCGGGGCCTGAGGCGGACCCGGGGGTCGCCGACCTCGGGGGCACCGACGAGTTCGTCCAACGGTACGCGGTGGGCCTGGGCGATCGGGAGAAGGAGTTCGAGGCTGGGACGGCGCCGGCCGGTCTCCAGGCGGGACAGCGTGCTCGTGGAGATGCCCGTGGCCTCGGACAGCGCGGCCAGCGTGACGCCCCGCTGCGTGCGCAAGCGCTTGAGACGCGGGCCGACCTCGGCCAGGGCCGCGGCGATCGAGGTCAGGTCTTCCATGCGCCCATTGCACCCCGGCAGTCCCCGGAACGGCAACAGGCGCCGTCGCGTTCGGCCGCCGGCACGGCGCCGGGCCGCGATCCGCTATGTTGAACGCGTTCAAACGGTGTTCGCCACGGGGGAAGGGGCGGTCATGGGGGCTGAGGCGGGGCGGCCGCATACACGGCCGGAAGCGCGGCCGGGCATCGGCCGCCTGCAGTGGGTGCTGGCGGTGGGGGCGCCGGCTGCGGCGGTGCCCGGGCTGCTCCACGGGCTGGACAGCCACCACGGCGGCTTCTTCGTGCTGACCGTCGTCCCGTTGGCGCTGCCGCCGCTCCTGGGGCGGTTCCCCAAGGTCTTCGCCCAGGCCTGCGTCGTCATCGCGCTGGCGCTGGTCTCCTGGTCCGTCATCAGCGCGGTGATCGCGATGTACGTGTTCCTGCCCTCGGCCGCGCTCCTGCTGCTCGCCGCGGCGCCGGGACCCGCGGGCCGCCTTCGCTCAGGGGCGTATCCAGCAGTAAAGGCGCCGCCCGTCCGCTGACGCACGGCCGGCCAGCCCGGCGAGCTCCTTGAGGAACAGCCCGAGGACGTCGGGGCCGTGGACGCCGTGGAGGCCTCCGGAGCTGCGGGACCACCCCATGGCGACGTCGTCGAGCAGATCCGCGTCGAAGGCGGCGAGCGCGTCGCGGAAGCTGTCGGTGAGCGAGACCGCGACGACCCTGCCCTCACCGGCAACCCCCACCAGGGCGCCGCGGCGCGGGTCGGAGCGTACGTCCTCGGGGGCGCGGCCGGTGATGAGGACCTCCGCGGGGAGCAGCTCCACGACCGGGTCGATGCCCTGGGTCACGTGCTGGTCGCGGCCTCCGGACTCCGCCCGGCGGAACTCGCGGACCACGGCGCGGGCGGCGTCCTTGTCGTCGGCGGCCGAGTAGTACCCGTAGAGAACACCCATGTCCCGGATGATCTCAGCGGCCACTGACAACGGCCCCCGCCCACAGGGCTGTTAGGCGCCCTTCCCGGTCTCCCCGGTCTCCCCGGTCTCCCCGGTCTCCCCCGCCTCCGCCGCCAGATCCGCGAGGAAGTCCAGGGCGACCGCCCAGGCCTGCTCGGCCGCCTCCGCGTCGTAGTCGTCGAGGCCGGGGTCGGTGAAGAGGTGGCCGGCGCCGCGGTAGCGGTGGATCTCCACGTCGGCGCCCGCCTTGCGCATGCGCAGGTACCAGGCGTTCAGCCAGTCGTCGGGCTCGAAGGGGTCGGGCTCTGCGACGTGCAGCTGGACGGGGAGCTCGGTGGCCGCGTCGTCGGCGATGTCGGAGGTGCCGTGCAGCAGCAGGAGGCCGCGGGCCCTCTCGTCGGCGAGGGCGAGGTTCTGCGCGATGGAACCGCCCAGCGAGAACCCGGCGTAGACCAGGCCTCGGTCGGAGAGCGGTCCGGAGACGGTGACGGCGCGCATCAGCAGTTCGTCGCGGCCGATCTCGTCCTTGATGGCCATGCCCTCCTCGACGGTGTCCGCGGTGCGGCCCTCGTAGAGGTCGGGCACGTGCACTTCGTGGCCGGCCGCCCGCAGCCGGTCCGCGGCGGCGTGCACGGCGGGACGGAGTCCGTAGGCCGAGTGGAACAGCACGATGGTCATGCCGGAGCTCACAATTTCACTTCCCATGATCGGCGCACGGTCGGGTACGGGCTCCATCATGCCCGTTACCGTCGAAGACATGGATTCCGTCATACGACCGCTCGGCGTGGTGGGCGGCTCCCTCGTCGTCACGCTCGCCGTTGGCTGGGCCGTGGACCACGCGCTGCGCCGGGCGGACGCCCGCCACCCGGAGACCCCGCTGTGGAACCTGCTGCGGCGCGCGCGGCTGCCGCTCCAGCTCGTGATCTGCGGTTCGCTGCTGCGCGGCTCGTACGAACAGGCGCACCTGGCCCGCGGCCACACCCGCGGGATCGGGCAGGTGCTGACGCTGGTGCTGATAGGGGCCTGTGCCTGGCTGATCGTCAGGATCGCCGCCGCCGTCGTCGAGGCGTCCTACTCGCGGTACGCCTCCGCCGCCCAGGACGCGGCGCGGGTACGGCGGGTGCGGACCCAGGTGACGCTGATCCAGCGGGTCGTCACCGCGGTCGTCGGCGTGGTCGCGGTCGCGGCCATGCTGCTGACCTTCCCCGCGATGCGCGGCTTCGGCGCCTCCATGCTGGCCTCCGCGGGGGTGATCGGCATCGTCGCGGGCATCGCCGCCCAGTCGACGCTGGGCAACCTCTTCGCGGGGCTGCAGATCGCCTTCGGGGACATGGTCCGGATCGGCGACGCGGTGGTCGTGGAGGGCGAGTGGGGGACGGTGGAGGAGATCACCCTCACCTATCTCGTGGTGCGCACCTGGGACGAGCGGCGGATCACCATGCCGGTCTCGTACTTCACCAGCAAGCCCTTCGAGAACTGGTCCCGCGGCAACGCCCGGATGACCGGCACCGTCTACTTCCATCTGGACCACGCCACACCCGTCGACCTGATGCGCGAGCATCTGCACGACGTCCTCAAGGGGTGCGAGCAGTGGGACGGCCGGGCCTGGGGCCTGGTGGTGACGGACAGCACGCCGTCGACGATCGAGGTGCGGGCGCTGGCCACGGCGAAGGACGCGGACGACATCTGGACGGTGCGCTGCGTGGTGCGGGAGCACATGATCGACTGGCTCCGCCGCGAGCACCCCTACGCCCTGCCGCGCATCAACACCGCCACCGCCCCCGGCCTGGCCGAGGCCCCGGACCGGAGGCAGGCCACCCCCGGGGCCGAGGACATCGGTCCCGGTCCCGGGGCCAGGTAGGGGCCGGGCGGCACCGCTAGCGGGACACACGCAGGCTGCGGACGTCGAGCTGGCGCAGCACCCGGTCGACGATCTCGGGGTCGTAGCCGGGCTCGCTGCGCGCGGCGAGGACCTCGTGCCGGGCGGCGGAGAACATGTCGCGCTGGACGCGCTCGACCGTCTTGATGCGCCGCACCCGGGCGGTGTGCCGGTCGCGCTTCTCGTCGTCGACGATGTCGGGGCAGATCCGGGCCCCGACGTCGAAGGCGCGGCGGTGCAGGAGTTCGGAGACCTCCTCGGAGAAGTCCTCGGTCGCCTCGACCTCCTTCAGCCGCTGCTTGGCGGCGGCCATGGCGCGCAGCGCGAGCAGCATCTCCATGTCGTGCTCCACCTGGGTGTCGCTGCTCACCCCGAGGCGTTTGACGACCTTCGGAAGGGTGAGCCCCTGCAGCACGAGGGTCGTGAGGACGACCGAGAAGGCGATGAAGAGGATCTCGTCGCGCGCCGGGAAGGGCGCGCCGGACTCCGTGGTGTGCGGGATGGCCAGCGCCAGGGCGATGGACGCCACTCCGCGCATCCCGGCCCACCACATGACGACGGTCTCGCGCCACGACAGGGGGATGTCCTCGTCGAGGTCGCGCCGTTTGTGCAGTTTCCTGGTGACCGCCGCGGCCGGCATCAGATAGGCCAGCCGTACGAGGACGACCGCGCCGACGACGATCGCCGCGTGGCTCAGCATGGTGCCCCAGCGGCCGGCGCCGACACCGAAGACGTTGTGCAGCTCCAGGCCGATCAGGCCGAAGGCGACACCGGTGACGAGCGTGTCGACGACCTCCCAGAAGGTGGCGCCGACCAGCCGCCCGGTCACGTCGTCGGCGTCGCGGGCGTGTTCGGCCAGGAACAGCGCGGTGGTGAGCACGGCGAGGACTCCGGAGCCGTGCGCCTCGTCGGCGATCGCGTAGGAGGCGAACGGGACGAGCAGCGAGAGCCCGATCTGCAGGGTCGGGTCCCCCACGACCCCCATCAGCTTGGAGGCGGTCCAGCCGAGCACGACGCCGACGGCGACCGCGACGACCGCCGACAGCAGCAGTTCGCCGAGCGCCTCCGGCCAGGAGAAGGAGCCCGTCACGGCCGCGGCGACGGCCACGTTGTAGACGACGATCGCGGTGACGTCGTTGAAGAGCCCCTCGCCCTCCAGGGTCGACACCATGCGGCGCGGCAGTCCCAGCCGCCCGGCGACGGCGGTCGCGGCCACCGGGTCGGGCGGGGCGACCAGTGCGCCAAGCGCGAGGGCGGCGGCGATGGAGACGCCGGGGACGACGGCGATGGCGATGGCGCCCACCGCCGCGGTGGTGATCAGCACCAGCGCGACGGCCAGCAGGAAGATGGCCTTCTTGTTGGCGGCGAACTGCCGCCAGGACGTGCGCTGTACGGAGGCGTAGAGCAGCGGCGGCAGCACGAGCGGAAGGATGAGCTCGGGGTTGATCTGCACGTTCGGCACGAACGGCAGAAGGGCCAGCACGACCCCGAGCAGTGTCATCAGAACGGGCGACGGCAGCCCCATCCGGTCGCCCAGCGGCACCATCACGATGGCCGCGAGCATCAGGGCGAAGAACAGCGCGAGTTGATCCACGCCCCTAGCGTGGCACGTCCGCCGCCCCGGCCCCGGTCAGAGCACGCGCCTCATCGAGAGGTGCGGAATGCCCGCTTCCTCGTACTCCGCGCCGAAGGAGGTGTAGCCGAGGCGCTCGTAGAAGCCGACGGCGTGGGTCTGGGCGTGCAGTTCGACGGCGGACAGACCGTGCCGCCGGGCCTCGTCCTCGATGGCGCGCACCAGCGCCACGCCGATGCCCAGCCCGCGGGAGGCGCCGGTCACGGCGAGCCGGCCGAGGACGCCGGTGCCGTCCTCGCCGAGCAGCAGCCGGCCCGCGCCGAGTGCGCCGTGGGGGCCGGTCGCCAGGACGTGCACGGCGGAGGCGTCGTGGGCGTCGTACTCGAGCTCGGCGGGGACCTGCTGCTCGACGACGAAGACCTCGTGCCGGACCGCGTAGTACGCCTTCAGGTCGTCCGGGTCGGCGGCGACCCGGACCTCGTAGTCCTCAGGCACTGTCGTCCCGCACGGTGTCGAGGGCGTGCTGCAGGTCGTCCGGGTAGGTGCTCTCGAACTCCACCCAGCGCCCGTCCTCGGGGTGGGAGAAGCCCAGGCGCACGGCGTGCAGCCACTGGCGGGTGAGTTTCAGCCGCTTGGCGAGGGTGGGGTCGGCGCCGTAGGTCAGGTCGCCGACGCAGGGGTGGCGGTGGGCGGCCATGTGGACCCGGATCTGGTGGGTGCGGCCGGTCTCCAGCTTGATGTCGAGCAGGGAGGCCGCGCGGAACGCCTCGACGAGGTCGTAGTGCGTGACGCTGGGCTTGCCCTCCGCGGTCACGGCCCACTTGTAGTCGTGCTGGGGGTGGCGGCCGATCGGGGCGTCGATGGTGCCGCTGAGCGGGTCGGGGTGGCCCTGGACCAGCGCGTGGTAGCGCTTGTCGACGGTGCGCTCCCGGAACTGCTGCTTGAGGTCGCTGTAGGCGATCTCCGACTTGGCGACGGCCATCAGGCCCGAGGTGCCGACGTCGAGCCGGTGGACGATGCCCTGGCGCTCGGCGGCCCCGGAGGTGGAGATCCGGTAGCCGGCGGCGGCCAGCCCGCCGATGACCGTGGTGCCGGTCCAGCCGGGGCTGGGGTGGGCGGCCACGCCCACGGGCTTGTCGATCACGACCACGTGGTCGTCGTCGTACACGATGCGCATCCCGGGCACCGGCTCGGCGACGATCTCCACCGGGCGCGGCGGTGCGGGCATCTCGACCTCGAGCCAGGCACCGCCCGAGACCCGGTCGGACTTGCCGGCCGCGCTGCCGTCGATCGTCACCTTCCCGGCGGCGGCCAGCTCGGCCGCCTTGGTCCGCGAGAAACCGAACATACGGGCGATGGCGGCGTCGACGCGCTCGCCCTCGAGGCCATCGGGGACGGGGAGGGATCGAACTTCGGCAGGCATACTCACCTGATCGAGTATGCCGGATCCGCGGGGCACCCCTCGCCTCCCTGCTCCCGGCTCAGTCCTTGTGCACGGTTCCGTCCGGGTCGAGACCGCGGAAGGACAGCAGGACGATCAGGATGCCGCCGCAGACGATCGCCGAGTCGGCCAGGTTGAACACCGCGAAGTGGGTCGGCGCGATGAAGTCGACCACATGGCCCTGCAGGAAGCCCGGCGCGCGGAAGATCCGGTCGGTGAGGTTGCCGAAGGCGCCCCCGAGCAGCAGCCCCAGCGCGATCGCCCACGGCACGCTGTGCAGCTTGCGGGCGATCCTGGCGATCACCACGACCACCGTGACGGCGATCACCGTGAAGACGATGGTCATGCCCTGGCCGAAGCCGAAGGCCGCGCCGGCGTTGCGCACCGCCTCGAAGCGCAGGTAGCTGCCGATCACCTCGATGGGCTCGTGTCCCTCGAGGCTGGTCACCACCCAGATCTTCGTGAGGAGGTCGAGGACGTACGCGAGCGCCGCGACGCTCAGGAGCACGGCGATGCGCCGCGGCCCCTTGCCGGTGACCTCGCCCGTACCGCCGGTCGGCTCCTCGGCCGTGTCCGCCGCGGTCTCCTGTGCCTTCGCCATGTGAGTCCTTCAGCCCTGATCTGCGCCAGTCCGGATCCTGACGCAGACGAGGTTACGGCACATACGTCCGAACAGCGGGGCTGCGAGGGTTCGGGCCCCGCGATTCCCCGTTTCCGCGCCCGGTGCCCCGCGGCCGGCGACCGGCGGTCAGTGGCGTTCCTGGCGCTGCTTGCAGTCCACGCAGAGCGTCGCACGGGGGAAGGCCTGCATCCTCGCCTTGCCGATCGGCTTGCCGCAGGACTCGCAGAGCCCGTACGTGCCGGAGTCGAGCCGCTCCAGCGCGTGCCCGGTCTGCGCGAGCATCTCACGTGCGTTGGCGGTCAGGGCCATCTCGTGCTCGCGCGTGATGTTCTTGGTGCCGGTGTCGGCCTGGTCGTCACCGGCCCCGTCGCCCGAGTCGCGCAGCAGCCCGGTGATGGCGTCCTCCGAGGTGGTGATCTCGGACCGCAGCCGGTCCATCTCGGCCAGCAGCTCGGTGCGCGCCGCCTCCACCTCCGCCTCGGACCACGGCTCCTCGTCCGGCCGTACGGCCAGGTCGCCCGCGGCGACGGCGCCCGCCGCCTCGGCGATGCGGGCCGTGGGGACCGCGGAGGCGGACGCCCCTGCCGCGGCCGTACCGGCCGCCGTCTTCTTCGCTGCCACCTTTTTGGCTCCCGTCTTCGTGGCCTTCGTGGCCTTCGCGGTCTTCGTAGTCTTCGTGGTCTTCGCGGGTGCGGCCGCAGCGGCCGTACCGGCGCTCCTGGCGGTCTTGGTGGTGCCGGTGGTGCCGGTGGTGCCGGTGGTCCTGGCGGTGGCGGTCTTGGCCGTCTTCGCGGCCTTCTTGGCCGCGGCCGGCGCCTTCGCGGGCTTCTCCGCCGCCGTCACCGCCTTCTTGGCGGGCGGCGCGGTCCTGCTCGCCGTACGTCCCGTGGTCTTGCGTGTGGACGCCGCCTTCGTCGTCTCCTCCGCCACGGCCGCCTTCTTTCCTGCGGCCTTGGCCGCGGTCTTCCCCGCGGCGGGAGCCGCGGCCTTCTTCGCGGCGGGTGCCGCCTTGCGTACGACAGCCTTCTTCGCGGGCGCCTTCTTCACGGCCGCGGCCTTCCTCGCGGTGCTCCGCTTCCCCTCGGCCGTTCCCTCGCCCGCCGCGGGGGCCTTCCTGCGAGCGGGCGCGGCCGGGCGCTTGGCCGCCGCCTTCCGCGCGGTGGGCGCGGCATGCGTGCGGGCCGCGGAGGCGGCCGCCGGTGCCGTCTTCTTCGCCGTCGACTTCTTCGTGACGGTGGTCTTCTTCCCCACCATGGCCGAGGCCCCTTCACATATTGCGATCTTGGCCGCGAATCGTGCCGGAACGATAAATCGGCTCCGGACCCGCGGCAACGGGGCACGCCGCCTGATCCGCCTGCCGTGCCGGGTCGCGAGGCAGGTCTGCATCCGTTGTGCCCAGCTCTCCGCGAGGTATTCAGGTACCAACGGGTAACAGGGTGCGGACCGGGCCATTAGGGTCACACCGGCCCCCCGCGGAAACCCGGCCGACACCGCGCCCCGCGGCCCCTTACACTGGGCGGAGCGAAAGGCGTGGAAGGGGACGAGTAGCGCCGTACGCAGCCCATAGCGACCCGGGGACGGTGGAAGCCCGGGGGTGTGCGCGACGTGAAGATCACCCCGGAGCCGCCGGAAGAAAGCCCGCGAGGGCGAGTAGAGCCGGCAGCGCGACCCCAATGAGGGGGTTGCGGAGGAGCCCCCATGGGCCCGTCCGCGGCCAAGGAGGGTGGTACCGCGGGAGCACTCACAGCAGGCGCTCTCGTCCCTCCGACGGAATACGCACGCGAACGTGTCCGCCGGAGGCAGATCCGATGACGCAGTACCGCCAGGTCCCCGCCCAGGTCGACCTGCCCGCGCTGGAGCACGAGGTGCTCGCGTTCTGGCAGGAGAACAAGGTCTTCGCCCGCTCCCTGGAGCAGACCGAGGGCAAGCCGGAGTGGGTCTTCTACGAGGGCCCGCCGACCGCCAACGGCATGCCGGGCGCGCACCACATCGAGGCCCGCGTCTTCAAGGACGTCTTCCCGCGCTTCAAGACGATGCAGGGCCACCACGTGACCCGCAAGGCCGGCTGGGACTGCCATGGCCTTCCGGTCGAGCTCGCCGTCGAGAAGGAGCTGGGCTTCTCCGGCAAGAAGGACATCGAGGCGTACGGCATCGCCGAGTTCAACGCCATGTGCCGCGCGTCCGTCACCCGGCACACCGACGCCTTCGCCGAGCTGACCACCCGCATGGGGTACTGGGTCGACCTCGACGACGCCTACCGGACGATGGACCCGGAGTACATCGAGTCCGTCTGGTGGTCGCTCAAGCAGATCTTCGACAAGGGCCTGCTGGTCCAGGACCACCGCGTCGCGCCCTGGTGCCCGCGCTGCGGCACCGGCCTGTCCGACCACGAGCTGGCGCAGGGCTACGAGACCGTGGTCGACCCCTCGGTGTACGTGCGCTTCCCGCTCACCTCCGGCCCGCTCGCGGGCGAGGCCGCGCTCCTGGTGTGGACGACCACCCCCTGGACGCTCGTCTCCAACACCGCGGTCGCCGCCCACCCCGACGTCACCTACGTCGTCGCCACCGACGGCCGGGAGAATCTGGTCGTCGCCGAGCCGCTGCTCGGCAAGGCGCTCGGCGAAGGCTGGGAGGCCACCGGTCAGAGCTTCACCGGCCGCGAGATGGAGCGCTGGACGTACCAGCGCCCCTTCGACCTGGTCGAGTTGGAGGGCGCGCACTTCGTCGTCAACGCCGAGTACGTCACGACCGAGGACGGCACCGGCCTGGTCCACCAGGCGCCCGCCTTCGGTGAGGACGACCTCAGGACCTGCCGTGCCTACGGGCTGCCCGTGGTCAACCCGGTGCGCCCCGACGGCACCTTCGAGGAGGACCTGGAGCTGGTCGGCGGCCAGTTCTTCAAGAAGGCCGACGAGGCCCTGGTCGACGACCTCCAGGCGCGCGGGCTGCTCTTCCGCCACCTGCCGTACGAGCACAGCTACCCGCACTGCTGGCGCTGCCACACCGCGCTGCTCTACTACGCGCAGCCGTCCTGGTACATCCGCACGACCGCGGTCAAGGACGCCCTGCTCCGCGAGAACGAGCGCACCAACTGGTACCCGGAGGCGGTCAAGCACGGCCGCTTCGGCGACTGGCTGAACAACAACATCGACTGGGCGCTGTCCCGCAACCGCTACTGGGGCACGCCGCTGCCCATCTGGCGCTGCGAGGAGGGCCACCTCACCTGCGTCGGCTCGCTGGCCGAGCTGTCGGAACTGACCGGCGCCGACCAGACCGGCCTGGACCCGCACCGCCCCTTCATCGACGACGTCACCTTCGGGTGCCCGCAGTGCTCGGCCACGGCCGTGCGTGTGCCCGAGGTCATCGACGCCTGGTACGACTCGGGCTCCATGCCGTTCGCGCAGTGGGGCTACCCGTACCGGAACAAGGAGCTCTTCGAGGGCACCTACCCGGCGCAGTTCATCTCCGAGGCGATCGACCAGACCCGCGGCTGGTTCTACACGCTGATGGCGGTCGGCACCCTCGTCTTCGACCGGAACGCCTACGAGAACGTGGTCTGCCTGGGCCACATCCTCGCCGAGGACGGCCGGAAGATGTCCAAGCACCTGGGCAACATCCTCCAGCCCATCCCGCTGATGGACCAGCACGGCGCCGACGCGGTGCGCTGGTTCATGGCGGCTGGCGGCTCGCCCTGGGCCGCCCGCCGGGTCGGCCACGGAACGATCCAGGAGGTCGTCCGCAAGACCCTGCTGACGTACTGGAACACGGTCGCCTTCCAGGCCCTGTACGCCCGCACCTCCGGCTGGGCCCCGAGCGAGGCCGACCCGGCCCCGGCCGACCGACCGCTGCTGGACCGCTGGCTGCTGGGCGAACTCGGCGCGCTGGTACGGGACGTCACCGACGCCCTGGAGTCCTACGACACCCAGCGCGCGGGCAAGCTGCTCTCGTCCTTCGTCGACGACCTGTCCAACTGGTACGTGCGCCGCTCCCGCCGCCGCTTCTGGCAGGGCGACAAGGCGGCGCTGCGCACCCTGCACGACGTCGTCGAGACGGTGACCCGGCTGATGGCGCCGCTGGTGCCGTTCATCACCGAACGCGTCTGGCAGGACCTGGTCGTCCCGGTCACCCCGGGCGCCCCCGGCTCGGTGCACCTGGCGAGCTGGCCCGCGGTGGACGAGGCGCTGGTCGACCCCGTCCTGTCCGAGCAGATGGCCCTCGTACGCCGCCTGGTGGAGCTGGGCCGCGCCACGCGTGCCGAGTCCGGGGTGAAGACCCGCCAGCCCCTCTCGCGGGCCCTGGTGGCCGCCTCGGGCTTCGAGGCGCTGGGCGAGGAACTGCGGGCGCAGATCGCCGAGGAGCTCAACGTCGCCTCCCTGGCGTCCCTGAGCGAGGTCGGCGGCTCCCTGGTCGACACCACGGCCAAGGCCAACTTCCGCGCCCTCGGCAAGCGCTTCGGCAAGGGCGTCCAGGCCGTCGCCAAGGCCGTCGCCGAGTGCGACGCGGCGGCGCTGTCCCTGGCGCTGCGCGAGGGCAACGCGTCCGTGGTCGTGGACGGCGAGCCGGTCGCCCTGTCCGCGGAGGAAGTGATCATCACGGAGACCCCGCGCGAGGGCTGGTCCGTCGCGTCCGACTCCGGCGCGACCGTGGCGCTCGACCTCGAGATCACCCCGGAGCTGCGCCGGGCGGGCCTGGCCCGCGACGTCATCCGGCTCGTCCAGGAGGCCCGCAAGAACAGCGGCCTGGACGTCGCGGACCGCATCGCGCTGCGCTGGGCCGCCGCCGACGCGGAACTGGCGGAGGCGCTCGCGGAGCACGCGCGGCTCGTCGCGGACGAGGTCCTCGCGACGGACTTCGCCTCAGGCGCCCCGGAGGAGGGGTACGGTCCCGCCTTCACGGACGAGGCACTCGGGCTCACGTTCCACCTCCGCAAGCGCTGACCCCTCCGGGGTCGTGCACCGCGCGACGGCCCCCCGCCCACGTTTCCGTGGGCGGGGGGCCGTCGTTGTGTGCGGGTTGTTTGCACCTGCGGGCGGCTGCGCCGGGCTGCCCGCACACAACAACCGGCCGCAAGGGGCACCCCGAACCGAAGGCGCAAGGCACTCGCTCACAACCACCCGGGGTCGGGCGCGAAAGGGCCGGGCCCCCGAGGGAAGCGATTCCCTGGGGGCCCGGCCCTGTGGTGCCGCAGTGGCAAGCGACCACGCAGACGACTAGTTGTCGTCCTCGTCGATCAGGAACCCACGCATCGGCGTCGGCGCCTGCTGCAGCGGCGCCGGCCCCTGGGGCCGCACCGGTGCCATCGGCTGCGTCATGGCGGGCGACATCTGCTGCTGGCCGCCGTACGTCGGGTTCTGCCCGCCGACGCCGCCCATGCCCTGGCCGCCGTAGCCCTGGTTGCCACCCATGGTGCCGGCACCGGCCGTGGCCATGCCGCCGCCCATCGTGCCGCCCATGCCGCCGCCGCCCATGGTGCCGCCCATTCCTCCGGAACCGGAGGAGAGAGAGGCGGCCGCGGGGGTGCGCGGCGGGGCGAGCGAGTCGTCGGCCTGGTTCTCCAGCTGACGCAGCTGGCTCTCCAGGTACGACTTCAGGCGGGTGCGGTACTCGCGCTCGAAGCCGCGCAGGTCCTCGACCTTGCGCTCCAGCGTGGCGCGGGCGGACTCCAGGGAGCCCATGGCCACGCGGTGCTTCTCCTGCGCGTCCCGCTCAAGCGCGTCCGCCTTGGCGCGGGCGTCGCGCTCCAGGCCCTCGGCGCGGCTGCGGGCCTCGCCGACGATCTTGTTCGCCTCGGCACGCGCCTCGGCGATCGCCTGGTCGGCCGTCTGCTGGGCGAGCGAGAGCACACGGGCGGCGCTGTCGCCACCGGGGCCCTGCTGCTGCATCGGGTGACCACCCTGCATGGGGTGCTGCTGTCCCATCGGGCCCTGGCCCATGGGACCGCCCTGCATCTGGCCCATCGGACCCGGACCCATCGGGCCCTGGCCCATGGGACCGCCCTGCATCGGGCCCTGGCCCATCGGACCTTGACCCATGGGGCCCTGGCCCATGGGGCCGCCCTGCATCGGACCCTGGCCCATCGGACCGGGGCCCTGCTGAGCACTGGGCCCGGCGGGCAGGGCGAGGCCACTGCCGGGTCCCTGGGGACCGGGGCCGCCCATCTGCTGGGGCGGCACCGGCTGCGGTCCTGATATGGCGGCGGGCACGGGAGCCCCGGGACCGCGGCCGTCCTGCGGCTCGGGCTTGCGCATGCCCTGCTGCTGGTTCTGGGCGGCGGCACGGGTCGCCGCGGCCAGCTTGGCGCGCAGGTCCTCGTTCTCGCGGAGCAGTCGGGTCAGTTCCGCCTCGACCTCGTCGAGGAAGGCGTCCACCTCGTCCTCGTCATAGCCTTCTCGGAGGCGGACGGTTGTGAACTGCTTGTTCCGCACGTCCTCGGGGGTCAGTGGCATCTCTTCACCTCAACGTGATCGTCGACATATCGGGAGCCCGCATCGGTCATCCTCGCAAGCCCCCTACGACGGTGAGCAGGATGTACACGATGATCATCAATACGAAGAAGGACAGGTCGAGCGCCACGCCCCCGAGGCGCAGCGGCGGAATGAACCGCCGCAGAAGCTTGAGTGGCGGATCGGTGACAGTGTAGGTGGCCTCCAGGACGACCACCATGGGCTTCCCAGGCTGCCACGATCGAGCGAACTGGAAAACATAGTCCATCACCAACCGGAAGATCAGGACAAGCAGGAAGCACATCAGCGCGATCCACAGCACCTGGAGTGCGATGTCCATCGCGCTGCCCTCTCCCCTGCTTGTTCATGGGCCTCACGGCCGGTTTCGTACGGTTGCGTATCTCAGCTCTGATTGAAGAACCCGCCTTCGGCGATGCGGGCCTTGTCCTCCGCCGTGACATCGACGTTAGCAGGCGACAGCAGAAACACCTTCTGCGTCACCCGCTCGATGCTGCCGTGCAGCCCGAAGACCAGTCCGGCGGCAAAGTCGACAAGTCGCTTCGCGTCCGTGTCGTCCATCTCCGTCAGATTCATGATCACCGGAGTGCCTTCACGGAAGTGTTCCCCGATCGTACGGGCTTCGTTGTACGTCCGGGGGTGGAGTGTCGTGATCCGGTACGGCTCTCGTTCCGACACGACCTTGGGCATGATCACCGGCGCGTTCTTCTCCAGGCTATGGCGTTCTTGTGTGATGGATGCCACTGCGGCGATCCGGGGTTCCCGGGGGGCCGGAGCATGCACGATGCGTGCCGGTTCCTCCGGTTGTGTCTGATGTGGTGGCTGGTGGGACTGGTGCGGTCGGCGGGAGCGCTCCGGCTCGGGTTCGGGTTCGAACTCGTCGTCGGGGTCGAATCCCGGGCCGTCGTACCCGTCGTCCTCCACGAGGCCGAGGTAGACCGCCATCTTGCGCATCGCGCCGGCCATGCTCTGCGTCCTCTCAGCGGGGAAAGACCATATTTTTTGTGTGGTCCGACTTGTTTGGTGACGTTACCCGAGCCCGGTCCGGACTCCGAGTACCGCGCTACCGATGCGTACGTGTGTCGCACCGGCGGCGATTGCCTCTTCGAGGTCCGCGCTCATCCCTGCCGAGACCATGTTCGCAGCCGGATGCGCGGCGCGCAGGCAGGATGCGATTTCCGCCAGCCGATCGAAGGCGGCGCGGGGTTGACCCGCGTACGGCCCCGCCAGCGGCGCGACCGTCATCAGTCCGTCAAGGCGGAGCCCGGGGGCGGTCGCGACTGCTTCGGCGATCCCTTCGACGGCATCGGGTGCGATTCCGCCGCGGGAGCCCGCCGCCCCGGACTCGGCGTCCAGCGCGACCTGGAGCAGACAGCCGAGCTCGCGGTCGGCCCGCTCGGACTTCACGACGGCCGCCGAGAGCGCGTCGACCAGCCGGAGGCGGTCGACCGAGTGCACGAGGTCCGCGTACCGCACCACCGAGCGCACCTTGTTGGTCTGCAGCTGGCCCACGAAGTGCCAGGTCAACGGCAGGTCGGCGCAGGCCTCGGCCTTGGGGGCGGCGTCCTGGTCGCGGTTCTCCGCCACCTCGCGGACACCGAGCCCCGACAGGATCCGCACGTCGCTCGCCGGGTAGGTCTTGGTGACCACGATCAAGGTCACTTCGTCCCGCGCCCGGCCGGCCGCCGCGCAGGCCGCCGCGATGCGCTCCTCTACCGCGGCCAGGTTCCCGGCCAGCTCGGCCCTTCGATCTTGCGTACGGTCAGTCACTCGGTCCGTCCAGCCAGACATATCCCGCGAGCCGTCCGGTGGTCCGCTCGCGGCGGTACGAGAAGTGGTCTCCGGACTCCATCGTACAAATATGGGATTTCTCACCCATCGGCACACCCAGTCGGGCGAGTTGGGCGTGCACTCCGGTGGCGATGTCCAGGGAGGGGGTGCCCCAGCTGGTGGTGGCGCGCGCCTCGGGGACGGCGGCGGCCACCTCGTCGCGCATCGGCTCGGGGACCTCGTAGCAGGAGCCGCAGACCGAGGGACCGGTGATCGCGGTGATCCGCTCCGCGCGGGCGCCGAGACCGACCATGGCCTCGACCGCGGCGGGGACGACCCCGGCCAGCAGACCCGGGCGGCCGGCGTGGGCCGCGGCCACCACTCCGGCGTGCGCGTCGGCCATCAGGACCGGGACGCAGTCGGCGGTCAGCACCGCGAGGGCGAGTCCGGGCCGGGTGGTGACGACGGCGTCCGCCTCGGGGACCCGGCCGTCGGCCCAGGGGGCGGCGACGACGGCGACGTCGTTGCCGTGCACCTGGTTCATCCACACCACGCGGGCGGGGTCGAGGCCCAGAGCGCGTGCGGCGGCTTCGCGATTGGAAAGGACGGCGGCCGGGTCGTCACCGACGGCACCGCCGAGGTTGAGGCTGTCGTACGGAGCGGCGCTCACCCCGCCCCACCTGTCGGTGAAGGCGAAATGGGCGCCGCCCGGACGTGCTTGGCTGAGCGTTATCACGTGTGGCTGTGCTTACTTCAGGAAGTCGGGTACGTCGAGTTCCTCGGCTGCGGTGTCCTGGTAGGGACGCGCCGGGGGAACCTGCGGGGCGATCGGCTGGGCCGGGACCTCGGCCACCGGCTCGGGCTTCGGCTCCTCTTCACGCTGCGTGACACTGCCCAGGCCGCTGAAGGCCGGGCGGGCCGGCTCGGCGGGCTGGGCGGCCGGACGGGACGGCGCCGGGGAGGAGTTCTCCTCGCGGGAGGAGGAGTACGAGCCGAGCACCTTGTCGCGGTTGCGGGTCGGCGGCTGCCCGCCGTCGAAGCCGGCCGCGATGACGGTGACCCGGACCTCGTCGCCCAGGGCGTCGTCGATGACCGCACCGAAGATGATGTTGGCCTCGGGGTGCGCCGCCTCGCTGACCAGCTGGGCGGACTCGTTGATCTCGAACAGACCGAGGTCCGAGCCACCGGAGATGGAGAGCAGCACGCCCCGGGCGCCGTCGATGGACGCCTCCAGCAGCGGCGAGGAGATCGCCATCTCGGCGGCGGCGACCGCGCGGTCGTCCCCGCGGGCCGAGCCGATGCCCATGAGGGCCGAACCCGCCTCGGACATCACGGACTTCACGTCGGCGAAGTCGAGGTTGATCAGACCGGGGGTGGTGATCAGGTCGGTGATGCCCTGGACACCGGAGAGGAGTACCTGGTCCGCGGAGCGGAAGGCGTCCAGCACGCTCACCTGGCGGTCGGAGATCGACAGGAGGCGGTCGTTGGGGATCACGATGAGGGTGTCGACCTCGTCGCGTAGCCCGGCGATGCCGTCCTCGGCCTGGTTGGCCCGGCGGCGGCCCTCGAAGGTGAACGGCCGGGTGACCACGCCGATGGTCAGGGCACCCAGCGAGCGGGCGATGTTGGCGACCACGGGCGCCCCGCCGGTGCCGGTGCCGCCACCCTCGCCCGCGGTGACGAAGACCATGTCGGCGCCCTTGAGCACCTCTTCGATCTCCTCGCGGTGGTCCTCGGCGGCCTTGCGGCCGACATCGGGGTTGGCGCCGGCGCCGAGTCCACGAGTGAGCTCCCGGCCGACGTCCAGCTTGACGTCGGCGTCGCTCATGAGCAGGGCCTGTGCATCGGTGTTGATCGCGATGAACTCGACGCCCTTGAGACCGACCTCGATCATCCTGTTGATGGCGTTCACGCCACCGCCGCCGATGCCGACGACCTTGATGACTGCGAGGTAGTTCTGCGGTGCTGCCACGTCGAAGGCCTCTCGCCTCGAGTTACGTATACCTGTGGGGACGGTCGGGAAGGCCGGCCGATCCGAACCCTAACCCTGAGGTTTAGGGTTACCAGTATGTCTGTCCCGCACTGTCTTTGGGACAGGACACTAAATCGACAAGCGGTTCGCGTTCAACGAACACGCCGAACCTCCCGTTTTTCTTTTGACCCTATGTGATCACGCCAGAGCCGGACCAACCAGGGTGTCGAACACAAGGCTGGGACGTCAACCGTCCGATGCGGCAGGGGAAGTTGGGGCGCTCACGTCGAAGAACTCGGCATGCCGCTCGACTTTCATCAGGGCGGCGAGAGCGACCGCTTTCTCCGCCCCCTGATCCGCGCTCCCCCACATCACCGCGCGCCCACCCGTCAGTTCGACCGTAATGTCGTCATATGAGCGCACCTCGATGAGCTGCGCGTCCCGGTATGCGACCTTCGGCAGGTCCGCCGCGACTCGAACAGCCGCCGCCAATAGTCGTTTTGTACCGAAAAGTCGATAGCTCGCGGAGTCGCGGTCGGGGCGCAATTCGATGATGGGCACACCCTTCAGAGGAGTGTCCCGCTCGTCGAACCGGAAGCCGTCCGCGTCCACTTCGGCGAAGTACCCGTCACCTTTCACCAGGGCGGCGGGAGTTCGCTCCGTCACTTTCAGTGTGATCGCGTGCGGCCACGAACGCTCCACTTCCACCGCGGAGATGCGCGGCAGCCGGCCCTTCAGCCGGCGGGCGATCACATCGGTGTCCACGGAAACCAGCGGCCCGTTGAGCGGGACCTGCGCGGCGTCGCGGACCTCGTCGGGGTGGAGCACCTCGGTGCCCGTCACGCGGACCTGGGTCGCGCGCAGCCACGCGGAGCCGTACAGCAGCCAGGTCCCGGTGCCGCCCAGCACGGTGGCTGCGGCGAGCGCCGTCAGGACGATGACGCGCCGGCTCCGCCGCGGCGGGAGTCCGGTCCCGCCGTCCTGGTCGCCGGCCGCCTCGACGGTCGTCGGTACGGCCACGTTCGCCTCCGGTGTCGTCGGAACTGCCTTCCGCTTCCGGGCAGGCTAGTCGTCGTACTGAGTGGCCGGGCGGCCGCGCGCCGCCCGGCGGGCCGGGCCCGCTCCCCCGTGACCCCAACGGAGCACGGGGCACCCCCGGCGCCGTGCGCGGGGGGTGCCGGAGGTGCCCGGCCGGCACCGGGGGTCAGCCGCGGCGGGCGGCGATCGCCTCGTGGACCATGCCGACGAGCAGCTCGTCGGCATGGGGGCGGCCGAACTCGGCGGCCGCGCGCGACATTTCGTACAGGCGGTGCGGATCGGTCAGGACCGGCAGCACGTTGCCGAGCACCCAGTCCGCGCTCAGGTCGGCGTCGTCGACGATGACGCCGCCGCCCGCCTTGACGACCGGCTGCGCGTTCAGCCGCTGCTCGCCGTTGCCGATCGGCAGCGGGACGTACGCGGCCGGCAGGCCCACGGCCGAGAGCTCGGCGACGGTCATGGCGCCGGCCCGGCAGAGCATCATGTCGGCGGCGGCGTAGGCGAGGTCCATCCGGTCCAGGTAGGGGACCGGGATGTACTGCGGCATGCCGGGCATGTTGTCCGCGTGCGGGAGCTCGTTCTTCGGGCCGACCGCGTGCAGGATCTGGACGCCCGACTGCTGCAGGCGCGGGGCTACGGAGGCGATCACCTCGTTGAGCCGCCGGGCGCCCTGGGAGCCGCCGGAGACCAGCAGCGTCGGCAGGGTCGGGTCGAGACCGAAGGCGGCACGCGCCTCGGCGCGGACCGCGGCGCGGTCGAGGGTCGCGATGGACCGGCGCAGCGGGATGCCGACGTAGCGGGAGTGCCGGAGCTTGCTGTCCGGGGTGCTCACGGCCACGAAGCTGGTGTAGCGGGAGCCGATCTTGTTGGCGAGGCCCGGACGCGCGTTGGCCTCGTGCACCACGATCGGCACGCCGAGCCGCTTGGCGGCCAGGTAGCCGGGCAGGGCGACGTAGCCGCCGAAGCCGACGAGCGCGTCGGCCTTGGTGCGCTCCAGGATCTGCTCGGCGGCCTTGATGGTGCCGCGCAACCGCCCTGGGACGGTGATCAGCTCGGGGGTGGGCTTGCGCGGCAGCGGGACCGCGGGGATGAGCGCCAGATCGTAGCCGCGTTCGGGCACGAGACGGGTCTCCAGACCCCGCTCGGTGCCGAGTGCCGTGATCCCCACGGTCGGGTCCTGCCTGCGCAGGGCGTCGGCGAGCGCGAGCGCGGGCTCGATGTGGCCGGCGGTCCCCCCACCGGCGAGTACGACATGCACCGAAATTCACCGCTCTCCGGACGGTCGCCGTCTGACGAACCGCCTCATCGTCCGTGTCATTGCCCCCGGCCAGTAGCCGGGCCCCCGCGCGTTGAGCGCCGCTCGCGCGCCGGGCTCGCTCCTCGCGAAGGAGATGAGCAGCCCGATCGCGAACATGGTCGGCAGGAGGGCCGAGCCTCCGTAGGAGAACAGCGGGAGCGGGACTCCGGCGATCGGCAGCAGGCCGAGCACCGCGCCGATGTTGACCACGAACTGCGCCGTGATCCACGTCGTCACGCCTCCCGCGGCAAACCTGACGAAGGAGTCCTCCGTTCGACCGGCCACGCGGATACCCGCATAGCCTAGAGCCGCGAAGAGTGCGAGCACCGACAGCGTGCCCGCCAACCCCAGTTCCTCCCCGGTCACGGCGAAGATGAAGTCGTTGTGCGGTTCGGGCAATTGGCCCCATTTCTCCACGCTCGCACCGAGGCCGGAACCGAACCATCCGCCCGAGGCGAGGGCGTAGATCCCGTGCACCGCCTGCCAGCAGTCGCCACTGGGAGTGATCTCAGTGGCGCCGATGCACGCCAGCCGCTCCATGCGGTTGCCGCTGGTCTTGATCAGCAGGAAACCGATCACCCCTGCCACGCCCAGCACTCCCGCGAACAGCCGGGTGGGGGCACCGGCGATCCACAGCAGCCCGAACAGGATCGCGGTGAGGATGATCGCGGTGCCCATGTCACCGCCGAGCATGATCAGGCCGAGCAGCAGGAACGCCATCGGCACCAGCGGGATCAGCAGGTGCTTCCACTGGACGAGGAGCTTCAGGTCCTCCTTGCGGGCCAGCAGGTCCGCGCCCCACAGCACGAGCGCGAGCTTGCCGAACTCGCTGGGTTGCAACTGGAACGGGCCGCCGAGGTAGAGCCAGTTCTGGTTGCCGTTGACCGACTGCCCTATCCCCGGCACCTGGACCAGGATCATGAGGAACACCGAGCCGACGAGCAGCGGGTAGGAAAGCGCGCGGTGCAGCCTCACCGGCACCCGCGTGGCCGCGACGAGCAGGCCGGTGCCGAGCACGGCGGCGAACAGCTGCTTGCGGAAGTAGTACGTGGACGGCAGTCCGTCCTCCAGCGCCTTGATCTGCGAGGCGGAGAAGACCATGACCAGGCCGAGCACGGTGATCAGCAGGCTGCTGCCCAGGATGACGTAGTAGGCGGTCAGCGGGCGGTCCCAGGCCCGCATGGCGCGGTCCAGGACGACTCTGGCGCCGCGCAGCACGCTGCCCCGCGGCGCCTTGCCGCCGGGCGTACGCGCCCCGCGGGCCGCGGCCCCGGGGCGGGGCGGCGCCGCCCGCGGGGGGCGGGCGGGCGCCTTCAGGGCGTTGCGGGAACGAGAACCGGAGGCGTCACCGTGGTCGGCTGCCGTCATGTCCCCTCCTAGGTCGCGGTGCGGGCCGGAGCGGCTCCGGCTACTGCCCGGCGCCGGGCGCCCGCAGATCCCGTACGGCCTCCGCGAAGGCGTTTCCGCGAGCCTTGTAGTTCGCGAACATGTCCATCGAGGCGCAGGCCGGTGCCAGGAGCACCGTGTCCCCCGGGTGGGCGAGGTCCCGTGCGGCGTGGACGGCCGCCGCCATCGCCCCAGTGTCGGTGCGGTCGAGGTCGACGACCGGGACCTCGGGGGCGTGTCGCGCGAGCGCTTCACGGATGAGGGCGCGGTCGGCCCCCATCAGCACGGCGCCGCGCAGCCTCTTGGCCGCGGCCTTGACCATCTCGTCGAAGGCGGCGCCCTTGGCGAGGCCGCCGCCGATCCAGACGATGTGCTCGTACGCGGCGAGGGAGGCCTCGGCGGCGTGGGTGTTGGTGGCCTTGGAGTCGTCGACGTAGTCCACGTCGTCGATCCGGTCCACGTGGGCGATGCGGTGTGCGTCCGGCCGGAAGGCGCGCAGGCCGTCCCGGACCGCGGCCGGCGGGACGCCGAACGCGCGGGCGAGGGCTGCCGCCGCCAGGGCGTTGGCGATGTTGTGCGGCGCCGGCGGGTGGACGTCGGAGACCTCGGCCAGCTCCTGGGCGTTCTTGTGCCGCTCGGGCACGAAGGCCCGGTCGACCAGGATGCCGTCGACGACGCCGAGCTCCGAGGGCCGCGGGCTGCCCAGGCCGAAGCCGATCGCGCGGCAGCCCTCCTCGACGTCGGCCTCGCGCACCAGCGCCTCGGTGGCCGGGTCGGCGAGGTTGTAGACGCAGGCGACCTTGTTGCCCTCGTAGATGCGGCCCTTGTCCGCGGCGTAGGCGGCCATGGAGCCGTGCCAGTCGAGGTGGTCGGGGGCGAGGTTGAGGACCGCGGCCGAGTGCGGGCGGACCGAGGGGGCCCAGTGCAGCTGGTAGCTGGACAGCTCGACGGCTAGGACGTCGTACTCCTCGCCGGACAGGACGACGTCCAGGACCGGCGTGCCGATGTTGCCGACCGCGGCGGTGCGCAGGCCCGCGGCGGCCAGGATGGAGGCGAGCATCTGCACGGTCGTCGTCTTGCCGTTGGTCCCGGTGACGGCGAGCCAGGGCACGGCCCCGGGGCCGCGCAGCCGCCAGGCCAGCTCCACGTCGCCCCACACGGGCACGCCCGCGGCCTCGGCGGCCGTGAAGAGCGGGGCGGCGGGCTGCCAGCCCGGCGAGGTGACGATCAGCTCGGTGCCCTCGGGCAGGGTCCGGCCGTCCCCGAGCCGTACGGAGACGCCCAGCGCCTCCAGTTCGGCGGCCTGCGCCCGGGCCGGCTCGTCGTCGCCGTCGTTGACGACCGTGACGCGGGCGCCGAGGACGTGCAGCGCCTTGGCGGCGGGCACCCCGGAGACTCCCAGGCCGGCGACGGTGACCCGGCGGCCCGGCAGGCCGAGCCGCCCGGCCGCCTCGACGGCGGCCGGCGGAGGTCCGCCTCGACGGGGACCGGGTTCCTGCCCGGGGCCCGGGGTCACTGCGCGGCCACCCAGCCCGCGTAGAAGAGACCGAGACCGACGGCCATGCACATGCCCTGGATGATCCAGAAGCGGACCACGACCAGGACCTCGCTCCAGCCCTTGAGCTCGAAGTGGTGCTGCAGCGGCGCCATGCGGAACACGCGCTTGCCCGTCAGGCGGAAGGAGCCGACCTGGATGACCACGGAGAGGGTGATCAGGACGAAGAGGCCGCCCAGGATCGCCAGCAGCATCTCGGTGCGGGAGCAGATGGCCAGACCGGCCAGGGCTCCGCCGAGCGCGAGGGAGCCGGTGTCGCCCATGAAGATCTTGGCCGGCGAGGTGTTCCACCACAGGAAGCCGAAGCAGGCGCCCATGAGCGCGGCGGCCACGACCGCCAGGTCGAGCGGATGCGGTACGTCGTAGCAGCCCGGTCCCGCGGTGATGACGTTGGAGCAGGACTGGCCGTACTGCCACACGCCGATGACGGTGTAGGAGGCGAAGACCATCACCGAGGCGCCGGTGGCCAGGCCGTCGAGGCCGTCGGTGAGGTTCACGCCGTTCGACATCGCGAGGATCATGAACAGCGCCCAGATCACGAAGATCACCGGGCCGAGCGACCAGCCGAAGTCCTGTGTGAAAGACAGCCGGGTGGAGGCCGGGGTGACGCCGCGGGAGTCGGCGAACTGCAGCGACAGCACCGCGAAGGTGATGCCGACGATCAGCTGGCCCGCCATCTTCGCCTTGGCCCGCAGACCGAGGCTGCGCTGCTTGACGATCTTGATGTAGTCGTCGAGGAACCCGACCACGCCCAGGCCCGTGAAGAGGAAGAGCACCAGCACGCCGGAGATCGTCGGGCGCTCGGAGGTGATGACCTTGGTGAGCGCGTACGCGACGAGCGTGGCCAGGATGAAGGCGATGCCGCCCATGGTGGGCGTACCGCGCTTGCTGTGGTGCTCCTTCGGGCCGTCGTCGCGGATGAACTGCCCGTAGCCCTTGCGGGCCAGCAGCTTGATCAGCATCGGGGTTCCGATGAGGGACAGGAACAGCCCGAGCACGCCCGAGACCAGGATCTGGTTCATTACTGAGCGCCCCCGCCCTCGACGCCGTCGAGAAGCGCGAGTGCGACCCGCTCCAGGCCGACCGCCCTCGATGCCTTCACCAGCACGACGTCCCCCGGACGCAGTTCACTGCGCAACAGGTCGATCGCCGCCTCAGCGTCGGACACGTGCACCGACTCCTCACCCCACGAACCCTCGTTGTAGGCGCCCATTTGCACCCAGGCGGCCGCCTGGCCGCCGACTGCCACGAGCTTGCTGACGTTGAGCCGGACGGCGAGCCGTCCGACAGCGTCGTGCTCCGCGAGGGCCTCCCCGCCGAGCTCCGCCATCTCGCCCAGCACCGCCCACGTGCGTCCCCCGCGTGCCTCGGCGGCACGCCCCATGGCCGCGAGCGCGCGCAGGGCGGCTCGCATGGACTCGGGGTTCGCGTTGTAGGCGTCGTTCACGACCGTTACGCCGTCAGGCCGTTGGACGACCTCCATACGCCAGCGGGACAGCGTCCCCGCTTCGGAGAGCGCGGTGGCGATCTCTTCGACGGGCATGCCGAGTTCACGGGCAACGGCGGCCGCGGCAAGCGCGTTCGACACGTGGTGCTCACCGTACAGGCGCAAGGTCACTTCGCTGCACCCGGTAGGTGTTGTGAGCGTGAAGACGGCCTGACCTCGGTCGTTGAGGCGGACGTTCTCGGCGCGGACGTCGGCGTCGGCGGACTCGCCGAACAGCACGACGCGCGCCGCGGTACGGGAGGACATGGAGCGTACGAGGGGATCGTCCGCATTCAGCACGGCGACGCCGCCTTCGGCGGCCTCCGGCAGCGCCTCGACCAGCTCGCCCTTGGCCCGGGCGATCTGCTCTCGGCCGCCGAACTCGCCGATGTGGGCGGTGCCGACGTTGAGGACGACGCCGATGCGCGGCGGGGTCAGCTCGGTGAGGTAGCGGATGTGGCCGATGCCGCGGGCGCCCATCTCCAGCACCAGGTGCCGGGTGGAGGCGTCGGCGCGAAGCGCGGTCAGCGGGAGCCCGATCTCGTTGTTGAGCGAGCCAGGCGTCCAGACGGTCGGGGCGAGCCGCTTGAGCACCTGTGCGGTGAGGTCCTTGGTGCTGGTCTTGCCCGCCGATCCGGTCAGCGCCACGAGGGTCGCGCCGAGCCGTTCGATGACGTGCGCGGCCAGGGCGCCGAGGGCGAGCTGGACGTCGTCCACGACGATCGCGGGCACGCCGACCGGCCGGGCGGCCAGTACGGCCACCGCCCCGGACGCCACGGCCTGCTTCGCGTAGTCGTGGCCGTCCACGCGCTCGCCCTGGAAAGCGACGAACAGGCCGCCCGGCGTCACCTTGCGGGAGTCGATCTCGACGGACCCGGTGACGGGCAGCGTCAGGTCCGGTATGTCGTGCGTGCTCCCGCCGACCGCGTGTGCGACCTCGGCGAGGGTGAGTGGGATCACAGCTGGTCCTGGTCCTTCTCCTGCGCTGGTGTGGCGGCGGCCCGTTCGATGGCCGCGCGCAGCACTTGTCGGTCGTCGAAGGGGCGTACCACTCCGGCGATGTCCTGGCCCTGCTCATGGCCCTTGCCGGCCACCAGTACGGTGTCGTCCGGCCGGGCGAGGGCGACGGCGGTCGCGATGGCCGCCGCCCGGTCGGGTTCGACGACGACATGACCCCGCTCGTGCGCGGGCACCCCGGCCGCTCCCGCGAGCATCGCGGTGAGGATCGCGAGCGGGTCCTCGGAGCGGGGGTTGTCGGAGGTCAGCACGGCCGTGTCGGCCAGCCGTGCCGCGGCGGCGCCCATCGGGCCGCGTTTGGTCTCGTCGCGGTCGCCGCCGCAGCCGAGGACGATGTGCAGGCTGCCCTTGGTGACCTTGCGCAGGGCCCGCAGCACCGATTCCACGGCGTCGGTCTTGTGTGCGTAGTCGACGACCGCGAGGTACGGCTGTCCCGCGTCGACGCGCTCCAGCCGGCCCGGCACGCCCGGGACGGCGGCGACGCCCTGGGCGGCCGTCTGCGGGTCGATCCCGGCCACCGCCAGGGCGGTGATCGCGGCAAGCGCGTTGGCGACGTTGAAGGGCCCGGGAAGGGGCGAGGCGGCCTCGATCCGCACGCCGCCGGGACCGGCCACGGTGAAGGTGGAGCGCAGCGGCCCGGTCACGACGTGCTCGGCGCGCCAGTCGGCGTCCGGGTGGCCCTCGGCGGAGAAGGTGGTGACCGGGACCTGGGACTCGCGGACCAGGCGGCGGCCGTACTCGTCGTCGATGTTGACCACCCCGGCCCTGCTGCGGCGCGGGGTGAACAGCTGCGCCTTGGCCTGGAAGTAGTCCTCCATGCCCGAGTGGAACTCCATGTGCTCGGGGCTGAGGTTGTTGAAGACGGCGACGTCGAAGACCGCTCCGTCCACCCGTCCCAGCACCAGGGCGTGGCTGGAGACCTCCATGACCAGGGCCTCGATGCCGCGCTCGCGCATCACGGCGAAGAGCGCCTGCAGGTCCGTGGCCTCGGGGGTGGTGCGCTCGCTCTTGAGCCGCTCGTCGCCGATGCGCGATTCGACCGTGCCGATGAGCCCGGTCCTGTCACCGTGCACGGCGCGCAGGCCGCCCTCGATGAGGTAGGCGGTGGTGGTCTTGCCGGAGGTGCCGGTGATCCCGATCTGGAGCAGGCTCCCACCCGGCCGGCCGTAGATCTCGGCGGCCAGGTCGCCCATCCGGGACCTGGGGTCCTCGACCGTCAGCACCGGGAGGCCGGTCGCGGCGGCGCGCTCGGCGCCCGCCGGGTCGGTGAGGATCGCCGCGGCCCCCAGTTCGGCCGCCTGCGGCGCGAAGTCGGCGCCGTGGAAGCGGGCCCCGGGCAGCGCGGCGTACAGGTCGCCGCGGCGGACGGCCCGTGAGTCGTGCGTGATCCCGGTGACCGGGGCGGCATCGGGCGCGGGCGGTTCCACGCCCAGCCGCGCGGCCAGTTCCGCGGGGGGTACGGGGCGGACCTGGGCCGGGCGGGGTGCGCCCGGCTGCTTCTGTTCGGGGCCGGGGGGCTGATCAGCGTGTGACACGGCCGTGAGAGTACCCGCCGGGCCGGGCTCCGGGCCAAAAGCCCCTCGCCGGGCTTCCGGCCTGCCGCTTCCTCCAGTACGGTCCGCGTGCGCGGGGCTACCGCCCGTGCCCGGGGCTGTGGGGTCGTGTCCGTTCACGGCCGCCGTTCCTTCCTCCCCTGCTCGCCGGTCACGGCTTCGAGGGGTCCCACTCGACCGGCAGGTTCGGGGTCTTGGCTCCGCTCGGCGCCACCTGCAGGGACTTCAGGGCGAACTCCATGACCCGCTTGAACACCGGGCCGCAGATCTGACCACCGAAATAACTGCCGCGGGTCGGGTTCTGGATCACGCACGACACGGTCAGGCGCGGGTCGTCCGCGGGGGCGAACCCCATGAAGGAGGCCGTGTAGCCGCTGTAGGTGCCCGTTTCCGGGTCCACCCGGTTGGCCGTGCCGGTCTTGCCCGCCACGCGGTACCCGGCGATCCGGGCCTTGGTTCCGGTGCCCTGCTCGTCGCCGACCACGGACTCCAGCATGGTGGAGAGCGTCCTGGCGGTCTTCGTGCTGACCACCCGGGTCTTCGCCGGCTCCTGCGACGGGACGAAGCGGCCGTCCGGGCCGGTCGTGCCGCGCACCAGGCTGGGCTCGACCCGTACCCCGCCGTTGGCGATCGTCGAGTAGACCGAGGTGGCCTGCAGCGCGTTGAGCGACAGGCCCTGCCCGAAGGGGATGGTGTACTGCTGGGACGCGTTCCACTGGTCCGGCCTCGCCAGGATGCCGGGCGTCTCTCCGGGGAACCCGACCCCCGTGGGCCGCCCGATGCCGAATTTCCTCAGATAAGAGTAGAGGACGCGGTTCGCCTGCTTCTGGTTCTTGCCGAGCTGTTCGGCGGCCAGGATCGTGCCGATGTTGCTGGACTTGGCGAGCACGCCGTTCAGGGTCAGGTGCCAGGTGCCGTGGTCAACGTCGTCGTGGAAGACCCGGTCGGCGCGCGGCAGGGTGCCGGGCACCGTGACGTGGGTGTCCGGGGTGGCCACGCCCTCGTCGAGGACCGCGGCCATGGACATCAGCTTGCTGACGCTGCCGGGCTCGTACGCGTCCTGCAGGGCGGCGTTGCCGAGGGCGGTGGGGTCCGCCCGGGACAGGTCGTTGGGGTCAAAACCGGGAGCGTTGGCCATGGCCAGCACCTGCCCGGTGCGGGTGTCCTGGACGATCACATAGCCGCGGTCGGCGTCGGACGCCCGCACCTGCTGGGTGATCGCCCGCTGGGCCGCCCACTGGATGTCCCGGTCCAGCGTCAGCTGCACGTCGGTGCCGGGCTCGGCGGCGCGCTCCTGCATGCTGGCCGTCGGCACCCGGCGGCCGTTGGACTGGGCGTAGGTGACGGTGCCGTCCTTTCCCGCGAGCGCCTTGTCCAGGCGGCTCTCCAGGCCGCCCCCGCCCGCGCCGGAGGCGTTGACCCAGCCGACCACGCCCGCCGCGAGGTCGCTCGCGGGGTAGACCCGCTTGGCGTGCCGGAGCCGGAAGACGCCGGCGAGGTAGTTGACGCCGTCGCCCTTCTCGGCCCGGTCGGCGAGCGCGCTCTGCAGGTCCTTGATCTGGTTCCAGACCTGCGGCGACTGCTGCCGGGCGATGATCTCGTTGCGCGATCCCGGGTAGTTGGCGAGCTGCCGCGCGATCTTCTTCTCGTCCCCGTCGACGATCGGCGCGAGCAGTTCGGCGGCGCGGGCCGGGGCGTCCTGGGCCTCGGCGTACTCGGGGGTGAAGAGCATCGGGTCGGCCGTGATGTCGTACGCGTCCACGGTGGTGGCCAGGTCGACGCCGTTCCGGTCGGTGATCGTCCCGCGCTCGGCGGCGAGGGTCACCTTGACGTTGCGGTTGACCTCGGCCTTGGCGGCGTACGTCGCGGCGTCCACGGCCTGCACCTGGAAGAGCCGGATGACGAAGGTCAGCACCACCAGGGTCAGCGCGAAGCTGACCAGCCGCAGGCGGGGGCGCGGCCTGCCGAGCCGCAGCAGCGGGGCACCGGCCGGTGTGACCGGGCGCGGGGGCCTGCGCCGCGGCGGTACGGCCGCACGGCCGGCCCGGTCCCGGGCGGCGGCGTCGCGGTCGCGCCCGCCGGCCGGCTTGCGGGCGCCGGGGGTACGGCGGTGCGCGACGCCGGAGGTGCCCGGTCCCTCCTCGCCGGAGGCGGGCCTGCGGGCGCGCGGGTCGCGGCCCGTCGCACGGGCGGCCCGGGCGGCGTCCTCGCGCGGCCGGGCGCCGCGTGCGGCGGGCCGACGCGCTCCCTGCTGCCCGGGCGTCGTCCTGCGCCGGGGCTCCCCGGCCTCGCCGCCGCGTGCGGGGGCTCCGCCGTCGCCGTCGCGGCCCCGGGGCACCTGCCGGCGCCGGGGGGCGGCCCCGCCGCCGTCACCGCGCTCACCGCGGCCCTGCGCGCCCTTCTCCCGGTCGGCCCGGTCACGCCGCTCGCCTCGTTCGCCCCGGTCGCGCGGCGGCTCCCCGTCGCGGGTCACCACGCCCCGGCACCTTCCCGGCCGGCCGGACGGGCGGATCGGGGCGGACGGAGGGCGCGGGGCCCCGGAGCTGCCGTCACGGGGTCTCCTTCGGGCTCGTGCTGGGCTTGGCGGACGGCGTCGGGCCCAGAGAGGCGGCCGCGGAGCCGCTGGGCGCGACGGTGGCGGGCGCCGTGCTCGGGCTGGGCGCCGGGACGTACGGCGCGGCGCCGGGGCTGCCGAGGACGGTGCCGTCGGGGGCGAGGAAGGCCGGGTTGCCGCCGGGGACCAAGCCCAGCTCGCGGGCCTGCTCGTCGAGCGCGTCCGGCGCCGAGTACCGGTCGACCTCCTGCTGCAGCGCCTGCTCCTCGTCGGTGTACTGGGTGGTCTTCTTCTGCAGCTCGCTCAACTTGAAGGAGTCCCGGTTCACCGCCGAGTTGAGCAGCAGCAGGGTGATCAGGCCCCCGCCCAGCAGCAGCACGATCAGCAGCACGAAGGGCGAGCGCGCCGCCGAGCTGCGCCGCCTCATTTCAGCGCCTCGCGGATCCGCTGGGCGCCGCGCAGGCGGGCCGGGGCGGCCCTGCGGTTGGCGGCGATCTCGTCCTCCGTGGGCAGCTCTGCGCCGCGGGTGAGCAGCTTGAGCCGGGGCTGGTACTGCTCCGGCACCACGGGCAGCCCGGGCGGCGCCGTGGTGGCCGCGCCGGCCGCGAGGACGCCCTTGACGAGGCGGTCCTCCAGGGAGTGGTACGACAGCACGGCGATCCGGCCGCCCACCGCGAGCGCGGCGACGGCCGCCGGGATGGCCCGCTCCAGCACCGTCAGCTCCCCGTTCACCTCGATGCGCAGCGCCTGGAAGGTGCGCTTGGCCGGGTTGCCGCCGGTGCGCTTGGCGGCCTGCGGCAGCGCCTCGCGGATCAGCTCGACCAGCCGGGCGCTGGTGGTGAAGGGCTCGCGTTCCCGCTCGCGGACGACGGCCTCCACGATCTTGCGGGCGAACTTCTCCTCGCCGTACTCGCGCAGCACCCGTACCAGCTCGCCCGGCGGATAGGTGTTGAGGACCTCGGCGGCGCTGATGCCGGCGGTCTGGTTCATGCGCATGTCCAGCGGCGCGTCCTGGGCGTAGGCGAAGCCCCGGTCGGCCTCGTCCAGTTGCATGGAGGAGACGCCGAGGTCGAACAGGACGCCCTGCACCTTGGGGACGCCGAGCCGCTCCAGCACCTCGGGGATCTCGTCGTAGACCGCGTGCACGAGGGTGGCCCGGTCCCCGTACGGCGCGAGCCGCTCACCGGCGAGCTTGAGCGCGGCGGGGTCGCGGTCGACGGCGACCAGCCGGGCCTCGGGGAACCGCCGCAGCAGTGCCTCGCTGTGCCCGCCGAGGCCGAGGGTGGCGTCCACGACCACGGCGCCCGGCACTTCGACGGCGGGGGCCAGCATGTCCAGGCAGCGGTCCAGCATGACCGGGACGTGGCGTGGCTCGGACGGGGTGGTGCTCATGAAGCCCTTCTCATCTGCTCTCGGGGACGTACCACTGGGTCCCCGCCCGCTCGTGGGCGGCCATCTGGCACCGGGGAAGGAGTGCCAGCGGGCCGGGGAGCGGGAGGAGGCCGAGCGTCACGTACACGGACGTGAGTCATCAGGCTACGGGCGAGGTCACATTAAGCCGGGAGGCACCTCCTGGGACAACGCCGAAAAGGCGTCTTCCTGACCCGCCAGATAGTCCTCCCAGGCCGCCGCGTCCCACACCTCGACGCGGGTGTTGGCGCCGATCACCGAGCATTCGCGGCGCAGCCCGGCGTAGTCGCGCAGGGGCTGCGGGAGGGTGACCCGCCCCTGCTTGTCGGGCACCTCGTCGTGGGCACCGGCGAAGAGGACCCGCATGTAGTCGCGTGCCGCCTTCGAGGTGAGGGGGGCGCGGCGGAGCTCCTCGGTGAGGGCGCGGAAGCCCTCGACCGGCCATACGTACAGGCAGCGCTCCTGGCCCTTGGTGATGACCAGGCCGTCCGCGAACTGTTCGCGGAACTTCGCGGGCAGGACCAGCCGGCTCTTGTCGTCCAGCCGTGGCGCGTACGTCCCGAGGAACATCCGCACCTCCCGCGTCAGGTTGGCGACCCACTTCGCGCCACTTTACTCCACCAGTCCCCACGGTCAACGAGAAGCCTGCCCTGGCGCAGGCGCCCTCGCGGACCCGAGCGCCCGAATCACCCGCACGGGCGAGCGCGCGCGGCGCCTGTGGGTTACCTCACAGTGCACCGGTTTGACCGAGATTTGCCGGACCCCACAGCAGGTCGGAAGAGACCGCGCGCTCTACGGTCGTGTCATGTCGATAAACGCGCATCAGTCCTCGGTTCCCGCAGGCACCGGCACGGCGTCCGTCACCGACCGGCTGGTCGAGGCGAACCGGCGTTACGCGGAGCAGTTCCGCGACCCCGGCATGGACGCCCGCCCGGTGCTCCACGTGGCCGTGGTCGCCTGCATGGACGCCCGCCTCGACCTGCACAAGGCGCTGGGCCTGGAACTTGGCGACTGCCACACCATCCGCAACGCCGGCGGGGTGGTCACCGACGACACCATCCGGTCGCTCACCATCAGCCAGCGCGCGCTGGGCACCCGCTCGGTCGTGCTGATCCACCACACCGGCTGCGGCCTGGAGTCGCTGACCGAGGAGTTCCGCACGGAGCTGGAGGAGGAGGTGGGCCAGCGTCCGACCTGGGCGGTGGAGTCCTTCCGCGACGTCGACCAGGACGTGCGGCAGTCGATGCGGCGGGTCCGTACGTCCCCCTTCCTGGCCCACACGGACGACGTCCGGGGGTTTGTGTTCGACGTGCACACCGGCCTGCTGCGCGAAATCACAAACGAGTAACGGAAGCGGAGTGACGCGGAGCATAGTTGAAGGAGAGAATGCTTCGTGTGACGGGGAGGGCCGGTCCAGGGATGACCGCGACCCTAGGAACGGGCCGAGGAGAACCGGGTGACGACCTATGACGCACGAGCGAGCCTCAGCGATCTGACTGCCACGGCGGACCGCGTACGCCGGTCGGTGGAGAACGTGATCGAGGGCAAGCCCGAGGTCGTACGGACTGCGCTGACGGTGTTGCTCGCCGAGGGACATCTGCTGATCGAGGATGTCCCCGGCGTCGGCAAGACGATGCTTTCCAAGGCGCTGGCCCGGTCGATCGACTGCTCGGTGCGGCGCATCCAGTTCACGCCGGACCTGCTGCCGTCGGACATCACCGGGGTCAGCGTCTTCGACCAGCAGCGCCGCGACTTCGAGTTCAAGCCGGGCGCGATCTTCGCGCAGATCGTGGTCGGCGACGAGATCAACCGCGCGTCGCCCAAGACGCAGTCCGCGCTGCTGGAGTCGATGGAGGAGCGCCAGGTCACCATCGACGGCAGCACCTATCCGCTGCCGAGCCCCTTCATGGTCATCGCCACCCAGAACCCGGTGGAGATGGAGGGAACGTATCCGCTGCCCGAGGCGCAGCGGGACCGCTTCATGGCCAGGGTCTCCATCGGTTACCCCAGCATGGAGGCCGAACTGGAGATGCTCGACGTGCACGCGGGCGTCAGCCCGCTGGACGACCTGCAGCCGGTCGCCCACGCGCACGAGATCGTCAAACTGGTGGAAGCGGTACGGACGGTGCACGTGTCCCCGGCCGTGCGGCACTACGCGGTGAGCCTGGTGTCGGCCACCCGGGACCACCCGGACCTGAGGCTCGGCGCCTCCCCGCGCGCCACGCTGCACCTGGTGCGCGCGGCACGCGCGGCGTCGGCCCTGGACGGCCGGGACTACGTGCTCCCCGACGACGTCCAGACACTGGCCTCGGCCGTGCTGGCGCACCGTCTGCTGCCGACCGCGCAGGCGCAGTTGAACCGGCGCACCCCGGAACAGGTCATCGCGGAGATCGTGCAGCGCACGCCGGTCCCCGACCCGTACGGCAACCGGTGACCCGGACGACGGGCGGGGCGCTGGAGGTGCCACGTGACCGAGCGTGAAAGCGGCTTCCGGGCCGCCCTGGGCGGCCTCACCACGCGGGGCCGCTCCTTCCTCGCCGCGGGGATCGCGGCGGCCGTCTGCGCCTACGTCCTGGGGCAGCCGGACCTGCTGCGGGTCGGCCTGCTGCTGGCCGTGCTGCCGCTGGTCTGCGTGGCGGTCCTGTACCGCACGCGCTACCGCGTCGCCGGCAGCCGCAGGCTGTCGCCCTCGCGCGTGCCGGCGATGTCCGAGGCGCGGGTGCACCTGCGGGTGGACAACGTGTCGCGGCTGCCCACCGGGCTGCTGATGCTCCAGGACCGGGTGCCGTACGTGCTGGGGCCCCGCCCCCGCTTCATCCTGGACCGGGTGGAGCCCGGCGGGCACCGCGAGGTGTCCTACCGCGTCCGCTCCGACCTGCGCGGGCGCTACCCGCTGGGGCCGCTGCAACTGCGGCTGACCGACCCCTTCGGCATGTGCGAGCTGACCCGCTCCTTCAGCGCGTACGACACCCTGACCGTGGTGCCCCGCGTGGAGCCGCTGCCGCCGGTCAAGCTCAAGGGCGACTCCTCCGGCTACGGGGAGAGCCGCACCCGGGCGCTGGCCCTGGCCGGCGAGGACGACGTGATCCCGCGCGGCTACCGCCACGGAGACGACCTGCGCCGGGTGCACTGGCGCTCCACCGCCAAGTACGGCGAGCTCATGGTGCGCCGGGAGGAGCAGCCGCACCGCACCCGGTGCACGGTGCTGCTGGACACCCGCGCCGTGGCGTACTTCGGCGCCGGGCCCGACTCGGCCTTCGAGTGGGCGGTGTCCGGGGCGGCGTCGGTGGCGATGCACATGCTGGAGCGCGGGTACTCCGTACGGCTGCTCACCGACACCGGCAGCACGGTGCCCGGCTCCGAGGGCTTCGGCGGCACCGACTCCTCGGACGCGGCAGGCGCCATGCTGGACACCCTGGCCGTGATCGACCACTCGGACGGCGCCGGGCTCTCCCGTGCGCTCGACGTGCTGCGCACGGGCAGCGAGGGCCTGCTGGTGGCCTTCTTCGGAGATCTCGACCAGGAGCAGGCCGCGATGGCGGGGCGGATGCGGCAGCGGGCGGGGGCGGCCGTCGCCTTCGTCCTGGGCAGCGCGGCCTGGGGCGCCCTGGACGAGGACGGGACGGCACAGCCCGCGGCCCCGCGGCCGGACGCCGCCGCCGACGCGCCCGAGGGCGCCTCGGCGCGGACCGTGCGGATGCTGCACGAGGCGGGCTGGACGGTGCTCCAGGCCGCCGCCGGCGACCGACTGCCCGATCTGTGGCAGCGGGCCGACCGGCACCGGTCGCGCGAGGAGGCGGGGACGCGATGATGAGCGGACGGGGACGGCTCGCGGTCTGCGCGGCGGCGGCGACGCTCATGACGACCTGCTCGCTGCTGCCGCTGGCGACGCCGAACTCGTGGATCCTTCAGGCCGTCTTCCTGGTGCTGCTGCAGACCGGGGTGGGCGCGCTGACCCGCCGGGCGCCGCTGGCCCGGCCGCTGACCGTACTGGCGCAGGCGGTGTTCTCACTGCTGGTACTGACCCTGATGTTCGCGAACGAGCAGGCCGTGCTCGGGTTCCTGCCCGGGCCCGCCGCGTACACGCAGTTCGGCAACCTGCTGACGGCCGCGATGCAGGACGTGACCCAGTTCGCCATCCCGGCGCCGGTCACCCCGGGCATTCGGCTGCTGCTGCTCGGCGGGGTGCTGCTGATCGGCCTGGCCGTGGACGCGCTGGCGGTGACCTACGGCAGCGCGGCCCCGGCCGGGTTGCCGCTGCTCGCCCTGTACTCGATCGCGGCGGGTCTGGCCGGGGGCGACGGCACCCGCTGGCCGTACTTCCTGCTGGCCGCCGTCGGCTACCTGCTGCTCCTGCTGGCCGAGGGCCGCGACCGGATCTCCCGCTGGGGCCGCGTCTTCGGCGGCGTCGGATCCGGGGCGCGCGCCGGCTACGGAGGACCGACCGGGGCGGTGGCCCCGGTACGGACCGGGCGCCGCATCGGGGCGATGGCGCTCGGCATCGCCCTGGTGGCGCCGGCCGCGCTGCCCTCCATGGGCGTGGGGCTGCTGCCGACCGGCGGCTCGGGCACGGGGAACGGGCGCGGCGGCGGAACGATCTCCGCGGTCAACCCGGTGGTCGCGCTCCAGGACAACCTGAACCAGTCCGACGACCGGGTGGTGCTCCGCTACCGGACGAACGCCGTCTCCAACGCGGACATGTACCTGCGGATCGTTGCCCTCGACCGCTTCACCGGTGACAAGTGGGAGCCCGCCCAGCGTTCCCTCACCGGCGTGCCCAAGGTGCTGCCCAGCCCCCAGGGTCTCGGCCCCGGCGTGAAGGCCGCGGAGGTCGCCACCTCGGTCGCGGCGGACAAGAGCTACGTCCAGATGTGGCTGCCGCTGCCGTACCCGGCCACCCAGGTGCAGGTCGACGGGCGCTGGCGCTACGAGACCACGGGCCGCACCATCATCGGCGACCGGGGTCAGACCACCTCCGGCGCGCAGTACCAGGTCAGCAGCCTTGCCCTGGAGCCGACCGCGCAGCAGCTGGCGAGCGCGCCACCGGCCGACGACCGGCTGCGGGCCGAGTACACGAAGGTGCCGGACTCGCTGCCGCAGGTGGTGGCGCAGACGGCCCTGGACGTCACCAAGGACGCCGGCAACGACTACGAGCGGGCCCTCGCCCTGCAGCGGTGGTTCACCTCGGGCGCCTTCTCGTACGACACCTCGGTGCGCTCCGGCACCGGGGTGCAGGCGATCACCCGCTTCCTGCGCAACAAGGAAGGGTTCTGCATCCACTTCGCCTTCACCATGGCGGCGATGGCGCGGACCCTGGGCATCCCGGCGCGGGTGGCGGTCGGCTTCACGCCCGGCACCGCGGAGGCGGACGGCGCGTACGCGGTCGGGCTGAAGGACGCTCACGCCTGGCCCGAGCTGTACTTCGAGGGTGTCGGCTGGACCCGGTTCGAGCCCACGCCCACCCGTGGCACCCTGCCGGGCTACACCCAGGAGACGACCGCCTCCGACAGCGGGCCCTCGGCGCCCGACACCCCGGAGGAGTCCGCGGGGGCGGGCGCGAGCACCGGACCGACCGTGGCCCCGACCTGCGTGGGCAAGGACGCCCAGCTCGGCAACTGTGACCCCCTGGGCCAGGCCTCGGGCATCGGCGGGGATGACGAGGGGCTGTGGCCGCGGATCCTGGAGTGGACGCTGCGGGTCCTCGCCTGGGCGGTGGTACCGCTGGTGGTGCTCGTGCTGCTGCTGCCGCTGCTCTGGCGGCGCAGGCAGCGTTTCCAGCGGCTGGGCGGCGGCCAGGACCCGGCCGCCCTGGCGGCGTGGCTGGAGCTCACCGGGCGGGCCCGGGGCACGGCGCCGGACGGCGGGGACGGGCGGGGCGGGGCCCCGAAGGGCCTGACCCCCGGCGAGCTGGACGCCATGGGCGCCCGCGACGGCGCCCGGACCCTGGCGGCCTGGCTGGAGCTGACCGACACCGCCTGGGACTACGGCCTGCGGCCCGACGAGTCCGAGACACCGCGCCGGGTCGCGGGGCGCCTCGTCCGCGACGGGGGCCTTGAAGGGCCCGCCGCGGAGGCGGCGCAGCGTCTGGCCGGCGCGGTGGAGCAGGCCCTGTTCTCGCCGCGGCCGCCGGCCACCACCGGCTCGGCGAAGGACGTGCAGCTGGTCCGCGAGGGACTGCACCGGAACGCGGACGCCAAGACGCGGATCCGTGCCGTGCTGCTGCCGCGGTCCGCGGTCCGGGTCGTGTGGCGGTCCGCGGAGCGCTGGTCCGCGTTCTCGGCCCGCGTGTCGGCCCGGCTGCAGGGTGCGGGCGACGCGGTGATGCGGCCGCTGCGGCAGCGGCGGCGGACCTCCTGAGGGTTCCTCCGGGGGCGGCCGGGTGGCCGCTCCCGGAGGCCGCACGTCGCGAACGCCGGGTGGAGCACGCCGAGCGTCGCATGCTGTGTGTCGGATGCCATGTGTCGGATGCAGCGGCACCACGGGCGACGGCAGGCGGCATGGCGAAGGGGCGGGGTTCCGACCGGAACCCCGCCCCTTCGTCTTCGTCCGTGTGTCAGTGGCCCTGTTCGTCGCGGCGCCGCTGCCAGCGCTCTTCGATGCGGTCCATCATCTTGCGCCGCGGCTGGTTGCGCCGGCCTCGTCCGACGGCCCCCTGCTGGGGCTGCCCCGCGGGAGCGGCGGCCGCACCCGGTTTGGCGGCACGACGCCAGCCGGTGACGGCGAGAACGGCACAGCCGAGCATCACGAGGAAGCCCACGACGCTGATCCAGGGCTGCTGGGCGATCATGCCGCTCATCAGCAGCCCGATGCCCACCAGGAAGCCCGCCACAGCCAGGTAGACGCGCCGCCTGGTGTAGGTGCGCAGCCCGCTTCCCTCAAGCGCCGACGCGAACTTGGGATCTTCGGCGTACAGCGCTCGCTCCATCTGCTCGAGCATGCGCTGCTCGTGCTCCGAGAGCGGCACGGAGTCCTCCTCCTCGTCGGTCGCGGGGGAGCGACCGGTACGACCCTTCCAGGATAGGCAGGGAATCGCCCCCGTGAAACCCGCCCCACTACGCCAATCCGACGGGGGGTGTTTTCCCCGTCGAACGCCACGTCATGCCAGCATACGGCCCTTGACCGGGAATCGGGGGGCGTGTGACGGACTCCTCCCGCTGGGTGACCGGAAGAGGCGACGCCGACCGCCCCCGGTTCCGGCTCAGCCGCGCTCGGCCAGCACGTGCAGCTGCGTCGCCACGGCGTGGAAGGCGGGCTGCTCGGCAGCGGCCAGTTCCAGCCTCAGCAGGGCGTCCATCGCGCCCGGTTCGGTGTCCACCAGGACGCCCGGCACAAGGTCGGCGAAGACACGGACGCCGTGCACCGAGCCGACCCGCAGCCCGGCGTCGGCGACCAGGGCGGTGAGCTCCTCGGCGGTGAAGCGGCGGGGCATCGGATCACCCTCGCCCCAGCGGCCGTCGGGGTCGTCCAGGGTGTGCCGGGCCTCGCCGAAGTGACCGGCGAGGGCCCGGGCGAGGACGGCGCCGTGGCGGCCGGCGGCGAGCAGGCTGAGGGCGCCCGAGGCGCGCAGGGTGCCCGCGGCGTTCCGCACGCCCTCGGCGGGGTCGTCCACGTACTCCAGGACGCCGTGGCAGAGCACGACGTCGTGGCTGCCGGCCGGCACGACGTCGAGCAGCCCGTGGGCGTCGCCCTGGACCCCGCGGACACGTTCGGTGACGCCCGCCTCCGCCGCACGGCGTTCGAGGGCGAAGAGGGCGTCGGGGCTCGGGTCGACCACGGTGACCCGGTGGCCCAGACTGGCCACCGGCACCGCGAAGTTGCCGGTGCCGCCACCGGTGTCGAGCACGTCGAGGACGTCCCGTCCGGCGGCCTTGGCCTGCCGGTCCAGCGCATCGCGCAGGACCTCCCAGACCACGGCGGTACGCAGGGCTGCGCGGGGCCGCAGCGGTTCGGCCCCTCCTGGACGGGACATGCGGACGGCTCCTCGCGGACGGACGGGGCTGGGACCGGTCGGCCCGGCCTGGGACCCACTCTAGTGGGACGCCGCCCGGCGGCCGATCAAGCGGGACGGCCGGTCTGCGGCCGTTCCAGCACGGGTTGCAGCGCCAGCATGCGCTCCACGAGGCGCAGGAACATCTCCGTCGCGCGGACGAGGTCGTCGGCCTCGCGGGCGCTGGCCGCGCCCTGGATGCCGGCCTCCGCGCGGGCCCGCTGCCGGGCACCCGCCTCGAACAGGGCGCTCCATTCGGCCAGTTCGGGGGCGACCTCGGGCAGTACCTCCCAGGCACTGCGTATCCGCTGCCGGCGTCGCCTGGTGGGTTCGGGGCGGCCGCGCACGGCGAGGACGGCGGCCGCGGTACGCAGGGCGGCCAAGTGTGCCGTGGCGAAGCGGTCGTTGGGGATCTCCAGGACGGCGGCCTCGTCGAGCCCCCGCCGGGCCTGGACGAGCAGGTCGAGGGCGGCCGCGGGGGCGTTGGCCCCGCGCAGCACGGGGTGGACGTCGGCGGCACTGCCGCCTGCGACGGCGCCGCTGCGGACTGACGCGGTCATCACATACCTCCTGTCTTCGCAGGACGTGTCCGACACTTCCCTGTCTTCACCACTCATCGTGAAGCACACCTCTGACAATCGCGCTGACCTGGTAAAACGGCGGCCACGGCCGTACAGCGCCCCGAACGTCCCCGAGGGTTCCCGAACATCCCCGGATTCGCGGTCCGATGACCCCGTGGGCTAGAGTTTTTGAACTGACCAGTCAGTTCAAAAGAGGGGGGTGGCCACGTGATCGCCGCCGAGGGGTTCGGGCTCGAGGGGCCCCGGGGCCGGGTGTTCGGGGACGTCACCTTCACCGCGCCGGCGGGCAGCCTGATCGCCGTCGAGGGGCCTTCCGGCTCGGGCCGGACCTGCCTGCTGCTGTCGCTGACCGGGCGCATGCGCGCCACCGAAGGCCGGGCCGAGGTGGCCGGGTTCCGGCTGCCCGGGCAACTCGCCGCGGTCCGCCGCGTCGCCGCGCTCGGCCCCGTCACCGGGGTCTCGGAACTCGACCCCGCCCTCACGGTCGGCGAGCACCTGCGGGAACGCGTGCTGCTGCAGCGGCGGTTCGGCGGCTCGCCGCGCGAACTGCTGCGGCCCGGCGGAACCCGCGGGGCGCGCGTCGACGACGCGCTCTCGGCGGCCGGGCTGGACCTGCCGGCACTGCCCAAGGCCGAACGCACCGCCGCCCGGGACCTGGAGCGGCTGGAGGTCCTGCGCCTGGGCACCGCCCTCGCACTGCTGGCCCGTCCCGAGGTGCTGGCGGTGGACGACACCGACCACAAGCTGGCCCCGGCCGAACGAGAGCAGGCCTGGGCGATGCTGCGCGGCATCGCCGCGAACGGCACGACGGTCCTGGCGGTCTGCACGCAGGCACCGGAGGACGCCGTGGTGGTACGCACCCGGGCGCCCGCCGCACACGGCCGCGCGATCGAGGACTCCACCGGCGAGCCCGGTGGCGGGCACGCCGACGAGCACGACGACGAGCACCACCCCGAGCACGAGGACGACACCGACGAGGAAGGGGCGGCCGATGCGCACGCCGAGGCTGGCAGCGCTTGAGCTGAGGAAGTTCGGCAGGGGGCGGCTGCCGCGCGCCGCCATGGTGTCGGTGCTGCTCCTGCCGCTGCTCTACGGCGCCCTGTACCTGTGGTCGTTCTGGGACCCCTACGCACGGCTGGACAAGATCCCCGTCGCCCTGGTGAACGCCGACGATGGCACCACCGTGGACGGGCGACGGCTCGCCGCGGGCGGCTCCATCGTGGACGGTCTGCGGGAGAGCGACACCTTCGACTGGCACGAGACCGACGCCGCCGAGGCCGCCAAGGGCGTCCGGGACGGCCGCTACTACCTGTCGCTCACCATCCCGCGGGACTTCAGCGCGCGCGTCGCGTCGAGCTCCGGCGACCACCCGCGCACCGGCGCGCTCCAGGTGCGCACCAACGACGCCAACAACTACATCGTGGGGCAGATCTCCCGGACGGTCTTCTCCGAAGTACGGTCCGCCGCCTCCACCAAGGCGTCGAGGAATTTCTACGACCGGATCTTCGTGGCCTTCTCCGACCTCCACGACAAGACGGTCGAGGCCGCCGACGGCGCCGACGACGTCACCAAGGGCGCGGGCACGGCCCGTACGGGTTCCGAGGAGCTGGGCGACGGCATCGCCGGCGCCGAGGACGGCGCGCGGCGGCTGGCCGGCGGCCTGCGCACGGCGAAGCAGGGCAGCGGTTCCCTCGCCGACGGGCTGGGAGCGCTCGACACCGGAGCGGGACAGGTCGCCGCGGGGACCCAGTCACTGGCGGACAAGGTCAACGGCTCCTCGGACGAACTGACCTTCGTCAAGCAGCACGTCAAGGAGATCAACGCGGTGGCGCGGGTCGTCGCCCGGGGCTCGCAGGCCGCGCGCGCCGGCATCGACGACCTGCCGGGGCAGGCGGCGCGGGCGGCCGAGGACGCCGAGGACGCCGCCGCGGGGATCCACGACGCCTATGACGAACAGTGCCCCCTGGGCGCGGTCACCCCGCAGTGCCGGACCCTGAGGAATGCCGTCGACGCCGCCGACGAGGTGGCGGACGTCGCGCGCCGCCTCGATACCTACGTGCACGGGCACTCCGCGGCCCTGGACGGGCTCCGCGACGACTTGGGCGCGCTGCACTCGGCGGCCGTGGAGCTGTCCGACCCGGCGCTCGCCGCCAAGCTCCAGAACGCCGTCGACGGCGTCAACCGGCTCAACGACGGCGCCCACAAGGTGGCGAAGGGCCTGCGGACCGCCTCCGCCGGCGCGGGCGCCCTGGACGCCGGGCTAGGGGACCTGGCGTCGGGTGCCGACACCCTGGCGGGCGGGATGTACCGGCTCTCGGACGGCAGCAACCGGCTGACGACCGGCCTGACCCGGCTCACCGACGGCAGCGGGCAGCTCGCCGACGGCCTGCACGACGGCGCGTCCCGGATCCCCGACTACGACGGCCGGGAGCGCGCCGGCCGCACCGAGGTGATGGCGGACCCGGTCCGGCTCGCCGCACGGTCGCTGCACAAGGCGCCCAACTACGGGACGGGCTTCGCCCCCTACTTCATACCGCTGTCGCTGTGGGTCGGCGCGATGGTCGCCTACATGCTGCTGCCGCCGCTCAGCAGGCGCGCGATGGCCGCGGGCGCCCCCGCCGGGCGGATCGCGGTGGCCGGGTGGCTGCCGGTGCTGGCCACAGGGGTGCTGCAGACGCTGGCGCTGATGGCGGTGCTGCACTGGGCGATCGGCCTGCAGATGGTGCGGGCGGCCGGGACGATCGGCTTCCTCGTGCTGGTGACCGCCTGCTTCGCCGCCGTCGTGCAGTGGCTCAACGCCCGTTTCGGGCCCGCCGGCCGCGTGCTGGTGCTGGCGCTGCTCATGCTGCAGCTCACGTCGGCGGGCGGCACCTACCCGGTGCAGACCAGTCCGGGCTTCTTCAACGCGATCCACCCCTTCCTGCCGATGACCTATGTCGTCGAGGGGCTGCGCCACCTCATCACGGGCGGTGGGCTCTGGCCGGTGTGGCGGGCGGTCCTGGTGCTGCTCGCCTTCACCGCGGGAGCGCTGGCGCTCACCGCGGTGTCGGCCCGACGCAAGCAGGTGTGGACGGTGGACCGGCTGCATCCGGAGCTGTCCCTGTGAGGCCGCGCCGAGACGGCCGCCCGGAGCGTAGACAATCGTCGTCATGAACAGTGCACGACGGCAGGCCACCCGGCAGCGGCTCTTCCAGGCCGCGGTCACGCTCATCGCCGAGCAGGGCTTCTCCGCGACGACCGTCGACGAGATCGCCGAGCGCGCCGGGGTGGCCAAGGGCACCGTCTACTACAACTTCGCCAGCAAGAACGAGCTCTTCGAGGAGCTTCTGCGGCACGGCGTGGGCCTGCTGACGGCCTCCCTGCGGGATGCGGGCGCCGACGTCACCGCGCGCGGCGGCAGCCACGTGGACGCCATCGACGCGATGATCAGGGCCGGACTCGCCTTCATCGCGGAGTACCCGTCGTTCACGCAGCTGTACGTGGCCGAGCTGTGGCGGACCAACCGTGCCTGGCAGGACACGCTCATGGTGCTGCGCAAGGAGGCGGTCGCGGTCGTGGAGCAGACGCTGCGCGACGCGGTGGAGGCGGGCGAGCTCTCCGAGGAGATCGACGTGCCGCTCACGGCGGCCGCGCTCTTCGGGATGGTGCTCGTCGCGGCGCTGGACTGGCTGTCCTTCCAGCCCGAGCGGTCGGTCGACGACGTGCACGCGGCTCTGTCGCGGCTCCTGCAGGGACGGGTCGCGGGGCACGCCCGCGCCTGAGCGCCGCACGGTGGCGCGCCGCCCCGGCGCGAGCCCGATCCCCCGTCGGGCCGTTCCGGGACGGCGCTCCCCCGTGCACCCCCGCTCCGGCCGGGCGTCGCAGCCGTTCCGCCGCCCCGTGTCGGCGGTGCCGGTGCCGTGCCCTTCCGTTGCCTCCACCTTGGCGTCCGGGCCGGTCCGCGCTCATCCGCGCAGCTACTCAAGTGGGGGTCTGAGTACGGATACTCATCCCCGCGTCGTATCACTCAAAGGCGGCGGCGCCTTTCCGGGGGTTCGGTAGCATCACGGCCCATGTCGGTACTTCCGCTCGTGTTCACCAGCGGCTGGGCGAGCGGGATCAACGCCTATGCCGTGGTCTTCCTGCTGGGCCTGATGGGCGTCACGGGGGTCAGCGACGAGGTGCCGCCGGCGCTGGAGCGCACCGATGTGCTGGTCGTCGCGGGGATCCTGTTCCTCTGCGAGGCGGTCGCGGACAAGATCCCCTACGTGGACACCACGTGGGACGCCGTGCACACGGCGATCCGGCCGGTCGCCGGAGGCGTGGTGGCGGCCCTGCTGGCCGGACAGGACGGCTCGCTCCCGCAACTGGCGGCAGGCGCGGTCGGCGGGACGACGGCGCTGGTGAGCCATCTGGTGAAGGCCGGGCTCCGGCTGGGCGTCAACACCTCGCCGGAACCCGCGAGCAACATCGTGATCAGCCTGGCGGAGGACGCCGGCGTCGCCACGATCATCGTCTTCGCGCTCTTCCACCCGGTGGCCGCGGCCTGCGTCGCGGCCGTGCTGCTGGTGCTGGGCATCATCCTGGTGATCTTCATACTGTCGCGGATCCGCCGTGCCTGGCAGCGCTGGAGGGCCCGAAGGGAACGCCGCAAGGCCGGTCGCGGCGTTGTCGGTGGCTGGGGCTAGAGTCCCCTTCATGGCACGGATTGCGGTGATCGGCGCGGGGATGGGCGCCATGGCTGCCGCCGCCCGGCTCGCGATCGGCGGGCACCGGGTGGCGGTGTACGAGCGCGCCGCCACCCACGGGGGTGCGGTGCGGCGGCTGGAGCGCGCCGGCTTCGGGTTCGACACGGGCCCCGGTCTGCTGCACCTGCCGGCGGTCTACCGCGACCTGTTCGTCAAGACCGGCCGGGAGAGCCTGGAGGACAGCGTCACCCTCACCCAGGTCGACCCGGCGAGCCGCCACGTCTTCTCCGACGGCACGTCCGTGTCGCTGCCCAACGCGTCGCGCGGCGGGGTCGTCGCGGCCCTGGACGCGGCGCTCGGCACCGGCGCGGGCGAGCGCTGGAGCGAGCTGCTGGTGCGGGCACGGGAGGTCTGGGACGCCACACGCCGCCCCCTGCTGGAGGACGCGCTCGCGGGCGACCCGTCCGCGCTCGGCCGCGACCCGTATCCGGCGCCCGCCGTACGCCGGGGGCTGTTCCGGCGCGGCGCACCCGTCCTGGCCGACGTCGGCCGGCGTGAACTGGACGATCCGCGGCTCGCCGCGCTGCTCGGCTCATATGCCCTGGCGTACGGCTTCGACCCGCGTACCGCGCCCGCGAGCGCCGCCGTGCTGCCGTACATGGAGCAGACCTTCGGCAGTTGGTACGTGCGCGGCGGCATGCGAGCGCTGGCCGACGCCGTGCACGCGCGGTGCGTGGCACGAAGAGTGGAGTTCCACTTCGGGACCGCGGTCACGGGGATCGTGGAGAAGGACGGCCGCGCGGCGGGCCTCGAACTCGCCGACGGCACAAGGGTGGAGGCCGACACCGTGGTCGCCGGTGTCGCGCCGTGGCTGCTGCCTCCGCTGCTCTCGCACGGCGCCGGAGGCGCCTGGCCCGCCGACCGGGTGTGGGACGGAGTCGACCCCGGCCGCCGCTGCGAGGGCCCCGGGCGCCTCACGGTCTGCCTGGCACTGCGCGGGGCCCGGCCCTCGGACACCGCGCACCGTACGGTCGTGCACACCGCGGACCCGCGGGCCGAGGCGGCCGCCGTGGCAAGCGGCGAGCTGTACGACAGCCCGACGGTCACGGTGCTGCGCCCCGACGACGACACCCTGCGGCCCGACGGCGCCTCGGAGTCGGTCACGCTCGGCGTGACGGTCCCACCCCACGGCCCCTCGGGGGTGGACTGGCGTGCGCCGGGCCTGGCCGAGCGCGCCGCGGACGCGGTGCAGGCGGTCGCGGCCGCGGTGCTGCCCGATCTGACGGACCGCCTGCTGTGGCGTGCCGTGCACACCCCCTCCGACACCGAGGAGGAGACCGGCACCCCGGGCGGCCGGCTCCCCCGCCCCGCCCTGGCCGGCGCGGACGGGGCACACCTGCACCCCGGCAACCGGCTGCTCGTCCCGGGTCTGTACCTGGTGGGCGGCTGGTCCCACCCCGGCGGCGGCCTCGCCCACACCGGCATGTCCGGTGCCATCGCCGCCGACCTCGTCATGGGCGGTCCGGGCGGCAGCCGCTGAGCCCCGCGCCGGTCTCACGGCCCGCGGCCCGTCGCCGCGGGCTGCCGGCCTCCCGGCCGGAGCGGACCGGCTCCGGCTGAAGGGCCCGGCGTCGGGCGCTAGTTGTAGCGGTAGGGGTCGTACTGGTCGTACTGCCCCTGGCCCTGCTGCTGCGTCTGCTGCTGGCCCTGCTGGTCGTAGGAGTTCTGCTGCTGCGGGGCGTAGGGCTGCTGCTCGCCGCCCTGCTGCGGCACCCACACACCGCCCGCCGGGGTGTCGTAGCCGTACTGCTGCTGAGGGGCGCCCTGCCCCTGGTACGGATCCTGGTAGCCGCCCGTGTAGTTGCCGTACGCCGTCTGCTGCTGCTCCCAGCCGCCGGTCTGCTGCTGCTGGCCGTAGGCGTCGTACGAGGCGGCGGCGGGCTGCTGTTGCTGCTGGCCGCCGTTCCAGTCCCCGTAGCCGGTCGTGGCGTCGTAGCTCTGGTAGCCGGCGCCGGCACCCGCGTACGGGTCCTGGGCGTAGTTCGGCTGCGGCTGCCCGTCGTACATCGGGTACTCGCCGCTCTCCTCGTGCAGGGGCATGGGCTGGTAGACCTGCGTGGAGTCCGTCCCCGCGGGTGCCGCGGCGGCCTGGCCGGCGGTGGCGTAGCTGTCGTAGGACTGCCCGACGCCCGCACCGGCCGGGGCCTCGTTCCCGGGCTCCTCGTACGGCGCCGACAGGCCGTCGGCCGACGGCTCTTCGTGCTGCGCGCCCCGGCCGCGGCGGCCGGCGGCACGGCGCGGCAGCGGCGGTGCGTCGTCGTCCTCGTCGTCGTCGGCGCCCTCCTTGGGAGACCGCAGCGCCCAGCCCTCGACGAAGCCGCGGCGGTAGGAGAGCGTGACGAAGGTCTGGCCGGCGCCGAAGGCGAGCGCACCCACCACGATGACGAGGACCGAGGGCAGATAGACGCCCAGGACGACTCCGAGGAATCCCGCGAAGGCCAGCAGGCGCCACCTCAGCCGTGCCTTGTACTGCAGGAGCACTTCGCCGAGCAGCCACAGCGCGACCACCCCGAAGGCGATGTAGAGCACTGTGTAGGCCATGAGCGCACTTCCTCACCGTTCACCGTCGTCGGCCAACAGGGGCGGCTGGTCCGCCCTCACGACCTCTGGTGCAGTCCCAGATTCTCGTAGATTTCCAACGACGCCGTGGAGTGATTGAGGGTAATGAAGTGCAGCCCCGGGATGTCCTCGGCCATCAGCCGCCGGCACATCTCCGTCGCGTACTCGACCCCGATCGCCCGCACCGCGGCCGGATCGTCCTTGACCGCGAGGATACGGTCCGCGAGCTCCTGCGGGAAAGGCGCGTTGCCGAGCTGGGCGAAGCGCTCGATCTGCCGCACGTTCGTGACCGGCATGATCTCGGGGATGATCGGGGTCTCGCAGCCCGCCTTCCCGACCCGGTCACGCAGGCGCAGGTAGTCCTCGGCGTTGAAGAACATCTGGGTGATGGCGTAGTCCGCGCCCGCCCGGCACTTGTCGACGAAGTGACGCGTATCACTTTCCCAGTCGGCCGAGCGGGGGTGCATCTCCGTGAAGGCGGCGACTCCCACGCAGAAGTCGCCCGACTCCTTGATGAGCCGCACCAGTTCGTAGGCGTAGTCGACGCCTTCCGGGTGCCGCTGCCACTCCCCCATGGGGTCGCCGGGCGGGTCCCCGCGCAGTGCGAGCATGTTGCGGATGCCGGCGTCCGCGTACTGGCCGATGATGTTGCGCAGCTCGGCGATGGAGTGGTCGACCGCCGTCAGGTGGGCGACCGGGGTCAGGGTGGTGTCGGAGGCGATCCGCTCGGTCGCCCGGACGGTGCCCTCGCGCGACTTGCCCCCGGCGCCGTAGGTGACGGAGACAAACGTCGGGCCGACCGCCTCGATGCGGCGGATCGCGTTCCACAGGGTCCGCTCGCCCTTCTCGGTCCTCGGCGCCATGAACTCGAAGGAGTACGAGCGCTCACCGGAGGCCAGCAGCTCACGAATGGTGACCGCATGATCGGTCCTGGTGGAGGCGGTTCCGAGGGCCATGCGCCTCAGGCTAGCGGCGAGAGCTGGGCCGTCCCAACAGGCGACGCCCAAATGTCCACCCCTTGGACATCCAGCGCTCGCGGCGCGAGACGGCCCCGCGGGGCGCCGGGCAGCCGTACGCCACCCGGCCGGCGCGGGCACCCGCCAGGGCCTCGCTCACTCGTCGTACGCGCGCACCCGCTTGGCCAGCTCGGCCGCCGCGGCACCCGGGTCCTCCGCCTCCGTCACGGCCCGTACGACCACGATCCGGCGGGCCCCGGCGTCGAGCACCTGCTCCACGTTGGCCAGGTCGATCCCGCCGATCGCGAACCACGGCCGGTCCGTGCCCAGCCCCGCGGCGTACCGGACCAGGCCGAGTCCGGGCGCGGGCCGGCCCGGCTTGGTCGGGGTGGGCCAGACCGGCCCGGTGCAGAAGTAGTCCGCACCGGGCTCCGCGGCGGCCGCGGCCGCCTCGTCCTCGGAGTGGCAGGACCGCCCGATGATCACCTCGTCGCCGAGGATCGCGCGGGCGGCCGGCACGGGCAGGTCGCCCTGGCCCAGGTGCAGGACGTCCGCCCCGGCGGCGTGCGCCACGTCGGCGCGGTCGTTCACCGCGAGCAGCCTGCCGTGGCGGCCGCACTCCTCCGCGAGGACCGCGAGGTACTCCAGCTCCTCACGGGCCTCCAGACCCTTGTCGCGCAGCTGGATGACGTCCACCCCGGAGGCCAGCACGGCGTCCGCGAAGGCCGCGAACTCCGCCAGGCCGCCGCGGCTCCGGCGCGCGTCCGTGCACAGGTAGAGCCTGGCATCGGCGAGCTGGGCGCGGGTGGCGCTGCTCGTGCTGGTGCTCGTACTGCCGCTCGTGCTCGTACGCGTGCTCATGCGGGCGGGATCCCCTCGGTCGGCTGCGTCGGTGGCGGGTCGTGCGGTCAGACGGCGAGCGCCTGGGCGCGCCGCTTCACCTCGGTGCCGCGGTTCTCGCGCAGCGCCTGGACGGGGGTGCCGGGCAGGCTCTCGTCCGGGGTGAACAGCCACTCCAGGGCCTCTTCGTCGCTGAACCCGTCGTCCTTGAGGACGGTGAGGGTGCCCACGAGGCCCTTGACGATCTTCTCCTCGCCGATGAAGTCGGCGGGGATCATCAGCGCCCGGTTCTCACCGCGGCGCACGGCGATGAGCTGGCCCTCCTTGATGAACTGGCGGACCCGGGTCACCTCCACGCCCAGGCGTTCGGCGACGTCGGGGACGTACAGCCAGGAGGGGACGAGGGAGTCAATCTTTGCGTCGATCTCGGTCACAGGACAAGCGTGCCATCCCGGACCGACACCATGGAACCGCTCACGCCCCCCGTTGCTCCGTCCTGACGGGTCCGCCACGCCCCGCCGACGCCGCGGCGGCCCGTCCGGCACGGCCCCGCGGCTCAGACGACCGCGGCCCGCAACTGGACCGCGGGGTCGGCGGCCAGGGTCTCGTCGAGGCGGGCGCCGCGCGCGATGAGCTTGCGGGCCTGCGCCAGGTCGCGGGGCCGTCCGACGGCGAACAGGGCGACCAGTTGGCCGTCGCGCAGCCACAGCACCGACCAGGCGGTGCCGTCGGGGTCGCCGCGCAGCAGCATGTGGTCGGAGTCGACGTGGTGTCCGGCGTACTGCACGAAACGCCCGAACTGCTCCGACCAGAAGTAGGGGACGGGGTCGTAGGGCTCGTCGCCGCCCAGGATGTTCGCGGCGGCCGTGCGCGGCCCCTGCACCGCGTTGTCCCAGTGGTGGATCAGCAGCCGCTCCCCGTACCGCGCCGACGGGAAGGACGCGCAGTCCCCCACGGCGTACACCTCCGGCACCGAGGTGCGCAGCCGGTCGTCGGCGAGGACCGAGCGGTCCGGCCCCAGCTCGACCCCGGAACCGGCCAGCCATCCGGTGGCCGGCCGGGCGCCGATCCCGATGACGACCGCCTCGGCGGCGAGCACGCTGCCGTCGGCCAGCCGCACCGCGCCCGGCTCGACGGAGGAGACGACCGCGCCGGTGCGCAGCTCGACGCCCTCCTCCGCGTACCAGCCGCGCATCCGCTCGGCGATGTGCGCGGGCAGCACCCCGGCGAGCGGGCGGTCGGCCGCCTCGACGACGGTCACCTCGCACCCGGCATGACGTGCCGCGGTGGCGAACTCGGCGCCGATCCAGCCCGCGCCGACCACCACGACCCGGTTCCGGCCCTCCAGCACCGGGCGCAGCGCGGTGGCGTCGTCCAACGTGCGCAGCACGTGCACGCCCGGCGTGCCCTCGCTGCCGGGGAGCATGACGGGCTCGGCGCCGCTGGCCAGCACGAGCTTGTCGTACGCGACCGGGCCGCCGTCGGTGAGGACCTCCCGTTCGCCGACGCTCAGGGCGGTCGCGTGCCGCCCGAGCAGCAGCTCGACGCCGATGCCGGCGAAGTCGACGTCCAGCGCCGGGCCCTCCTCGGCGCCGAAGAGCACGCCCTTGGACAGTGGCGGCCGGTCGTAGGGGGCGTGCCGCTCCGCGCCGATCAGCGTGATCGTCCCGCCCCACCCCTGCTCGCGCAGGGACACGGCGGTCTGCACCCCGGCCATCCCGGCCCCTACGACGACGACGCGCTGCTCGCTGCTGGTGGTCACGCGATCACCGTAACGCCGCGGGGGCGCCGCCCGCCGGTACCGGTGCCCTACTCGCCGCGGATGGTGCGTACTAAGGTGGGTCGGGAGCACTCGCGGGAGCCCGGCGCACCGGGCTGAGAGGGCGGCTGGAGCGGCCGCCGACCGTACGAACCTGATCCGGGTCATGCCGGCGAAGGGAGGAGCGGGACATCATGCACCGTCATGACGTCGTCGTGATCGGCGGCGGGATCATCGGACTGGTCACCGCGTGGCGGGCCCGCCGGCGCGGCCTGCGCACGGCGGTCGCGGACCCCGAACCGGGCGGCGGGGCCGCCCAGGTGGCCGCGGGGATGCTGGCCCCCGTGACGGAGGTGCAGTACGGCGAGCAGGCGCTGCTGGAGCTCAACCTCGCGGCGGCGCGGCGCTATCCGTCCTTCGTGGCCGAGCTGGAGGAGACCACGGGGCTCGACGTCGGGTACCGCACCTGCGGCACCCTCGCCGTCGCCCTCGACGCCGACGACCGCGCGCAGCTGCGCGAACTCCACGCCTTCCAGCAGTCCTTGGGTCTGGCCTCGGAGTGGCTCGGCGGCCGCGAGTGCCGCCGGCTGGAGCCCATGCTCGCCCCCGGCGTGCACGGCGGGCTGCGGGTCGACGGCGACCACCAGGTCGACCCGCGGCGGCTGGCGGCGGCGCTGGTGCGCGCCTGCGAGCTGTCCGGGGTGGAGTTCCACCGGTCGCGGGTGGCGCGGGTGGAGGTCGCGGGCGACCGCGCGCACGGGGTCGTCCTGGAGGACGGCACCCGGATCGCCGCGGGGCAGGTGGTGCTGGCGGCCGGCAGCCTCAGCGGCCGTATCGAGGGGCTGCCCGCACGGGTGCTGCCGCCCGTACGGCCGGTGAAGGGGCAGGTGCTGCGGCTGCGGGTGCCCCCGGCCTACGCGCCGTTCCTGTCGCGGACGGTACGGGCCGTGGTGCGCGGCGGCCACGTCTACCTGGTGCCGCGCGAGAACGGCGAACTGGTCGTCGGCGCCACCAGTGAGGAGATGGGCTGGGACACCACCGTCACCGCCGGCGGGGTGTACGAACTGCTGCGCGACGCCCACGAGTTGCTCCCCGGCATCACCGAACTCCCGCTGACCGGGACGCAGGCGGGGCTGCGCCCCGGCACCCCCGACAACGCCCCGCTGCTCGGCCGCGGCGCGCTGGACGGACTGGTGCTCGCCACCGGCCACCACCGCAACGGCGTGCTGCTGACCCCGTTGACCGGCGACGTGATGGCCGAGGTCCTCACCGGCTCGGAGGTCCCCGCGCAGGCCCGGCCCTTCTCCCCCGACCGTTTCGCCCTCCAGGAGCAGCACGCATGACCGCGCCCGTCCTTCTCTCCGTCTCCGTCAACGGCGAGGCGCGCGAGGTCGCCGAGGGCGTCACCCTCGGCGGCCTCGTCGCGACCCTGACCGCCGCCCCGTCCGGGGTGGCGGCCGCGCTCAACGAGACCGTCGTCCCCCGCGCGCAGTGGCCGGCGACACCGCTGCGCGACGGTGACCGCGTCGAGGTCCTCACCGCAGTCCAGGGAGGCTGAACCCATGGCCGACGACCCGCTGACCATCGGCGGCACCACCTTCGACTCCCGGCTGATCATGGGCACGGGCGGTGCGCCCAGCCTGGAGATCATGGAGCAGGCGCTGCTCGCCTCCGGCACCGAGCTGACCACGGTCGCCATGCGGCGGCTGGACCCGACGGTCAAGGGCTCCGTGCTGACCGTGCTGGCCCGGCACGGCATTCGCGTGCTGCCGAACACCGCCGGGTGCTACACCGCCGGCGAGGCCGTGCTCACCGCCCGCCTGGCGCGGGAGGCGCTGGGCACGGACTGGGTGAAGCTGGAGGTGATCGCCGACGAGCGCACCCTGCTGCCCGACCCGGTGGAGCTGCTGGACGCGGCCGAGACACTCGTGGACGACGGCTTCACGGTGCTGCCGTACACGAACGACGACCCGGTGCTCGCCCGGAAGCTGGAAGACGTGGGCTGCGCGGCGATCATGCCGCTGGGCTCGCCCATCGGATCGGGGCTCGGCATCCGCAACCCGCACAACTTCGAGCTGATCGTCGAACGGGCGACGGTGCCGGTGGTCCTGGACGCGGGGGCGGGCACGGCCTCGGACGCGGCCCTGGCGATGGAGCTGGGGTGCGCGGCCGTCATGCTGGCCTCCGCCGTCACCCGTGCGAGGGAACCGGTGCTCATGGCGGAGGCGATGCGGCACGCCGTCGAGGCCGGGCGCCTGGCGTACCGGGCGGGACGCATCCCCCGCCGCCACCACGCGACCGCGTCCTCCCCCGCTGTGGGCCTCGCCACGTTCGACCCGGAGCGGCCCGCCTTCGGCGCCCCCTGACCGGCGGCCCGGCGCGCGGCCGCGACCTGCGTGGAACCCCCGGGCCGGGGCCGCGCCCGAACGGGAGACCCCCGCCGCGCCGGGTCACGGGGCGGTTGCGGTACCGCACGGGTGGGGTACAACCTGGGCGCGTTAGCCCAGAAGGGTCATGTCGGCACCGTAAACTGCACCTTCGTGGACAGGACGACGCTTCGGGACCCGCTCGTCGGGCAGACGCTCGACGGCCGCTACTGGGTGGAGTCCCGGATCGCGGTCGGCGGCATGGCGACCGTCTACCGGGCGCTGGACACCCGCCTGGACCGGCTGCTCGCCTTGAAGGTCATGCACCCCGCCCTCTCCGCCGAGCCCGGCTTCGTGGAGCGCTTCATCCGCGAGGCGAAGACCGTCGCCCGCCTCGACCATCCCAATGTGGTGCAGGTCTACGACCAGGGCACCGACGGGACCTACGTCTACCTGGCCATGGAGTACATCGCCGGGTGCACCCTCCGCGACGTGCTGCGCGACCGCGGCGCGCTGCCCGCCCGCGCCGCGCTGGACATCCTGGAACCCGTGCTGGCCGCGCTCGGCGCGGCGCACCGGGCGGGGCTGGTGCACCGCGACATGAAGCCGGAGAACGTCCTCATAGGGGACGACGGCCGCGTCAAGGTGGCGGACTTCGGCCTGGTCAGGATCGCGGGCACGCACACGGACACCTCCACCAGCGGGGTGCTGGGCACGGTCTCGTACATGGCGCCGGAGCAGGTCGAGAACCTCACGACCGACGAACGCACCGATGTGTACGCCTGCGGGGTGCTGCTCTACGAGATGCTCACCGGCGCCAAGCCGCACGGCGGCAGAAATCCCGTCCAGGTGATCCACCAGGTGGTGAACGAGGACGTGCCCGCCCCGTCCGCCGCCTCCCCCGGGCTGCCCCCGCAGCTGGACGCGCTGGTGGCCGAGGCCACGGCGCGCGTCGCCGCGCGGCGTCCGGCCGACGCCGCGGAGCTGCTGAGGCGGCTGCACGCGGTACGCCAGGGCATGACGCCCGAGCAGCTGGACCTGATGCCGCCGGCCGCACGCACCCCCGCTCCGGCCCCGGCCGCATCTGCCGATTCCGAGGAACCGACGACGGTGGTGCACCGCACCGCGCGCCTGGAGCTGTCGCCCGAGCCGACCCGGCGGCAGCCCCGGGTGGGCTCCCGGCCGGCGTCGCGGTCCCGGCGGCGTCCAGGGGTGATCGCGGTCGTGACGACCCTGCTGCTGATCCTCGGGGTCGGCGCGGGCATCTGGTACATCAACGACGGGCAGTTCACCAGGACCCCCGCCGTCGTCGGGCTGCCGCAGGCGCAGGCGGAGCGCCAGCTGCGCGACGCCGGGCTGCGGGTCGAGGTCGTCGAGGCCTTCGACCCGACCATGACCAGGGGAAAGGTGGCCTCCACCGACCCGGGTACCGGCGAGCGCATCCGGGACAACGGCACGGTGACGATCACCGTGTCCAAGGGCCCGGAGCGGGTGACGGTCCCCGGCGTCGTGGGCGAGGAGCTGGCCGAGGCCAGGCGTCGGCTGAAGGCCGCGGGCCTGAGCCCGGGAACCGTGTCCCGGGAGTTCAGCGACGAGGTGCCACAGGGCCGGGTCATCTCCACCGACCCCGGCTCGGGCGCCAGCCGGCGGCCGGACTCGGCCGTGTCGCTGGTGGTGAGCAAGGGCGTGCCGGTCGACGCCCCCGACCTGCTCGGGCAGCCGCTGGCGGACGCCCGAGCGCGGCTGGAGGAGGCCGGCCTTCGGGTGAAGGTGGACCCGCGGCGGGTCTTCTCCGACCAGGCGGACGAGGGCGCGGTCGCCCGGCAGACACCCGGCGCGAACACGCGGCTGGCGGCCGGGGACACGGTCACGCTGACGATCTCCAAGGGCCAGGAGATGATCGGGGTGCCGGACGTGGAAGGCTTGGACGTCGACGAGGCGAAGGCGAGACTGGAGGCCGCGGGCTTCGACGTCCGCGTCATCCAGTTCTTCTTCACCGGCCAGGTCAACAACCAGTCGCCCGCCGGCGGCACCGAGGCACCGAAGGGCAGCACGATCACACTGTGGGTGCGATAGCCACGTCAGGGAGCGGCGCCGCCGCGCTCCGCAACCCCGTCGGCGGCCATGTCGCGGTGGCCGGCGGTCTGGCCGCCACCGGGCTGGCGGAGGCCGCGCGGATGGGTGCCGAGACCGTGCAGGTCTTCGTCGCCAACCCCCGCGGGTGGGCTACCCCACCCGGCAGTGCGCGGCAGGACGAGGAGTTCCGCGAGCACTGCGCCACGCGGGGCGTCCCCGCGTACGTCCACGCGCCGTACCTGATCAACTTCGGCTCGCACACCGCGGCGACCGTCGACCACTCGGCCGACTCGCTGCGCCACTCGCTGCGCCGGGGGCGGGCGATCGGAGCGCTGGGCACGGTCGTGCACACCGGGTCGGCGACCGGCGGCCGTTCCAGGGCCACGGCGCTGGCACAGGTGCGGGAGCGGATGCTGCCGCTGCTGGAGGAGCTGACGCACGACGACGACCCGTGGCTGCTGCTGGAGCCGACCGCGGGCCAGGGGTTCTCGCTCTGCTCGCTCGTGGAGGACCTGGGCCCTTACTTCGACGCGCTGGACCACCACCCGCGGCTGGGCGTCTGCCTGGACACCTGCCATGTGTTCGCGGCCGGGCACGACCTCGCGGCGCCCGGCGGGGTCAAGGCGACGCTGGACGAGCTGGTGGCGACGGTCGGCGAGGGGCGGCTGAAGCTCATCCACGCCAACGACTCCAAGGACGTCGCCGGCGCCCACAAGGACCGCCACGAGAACATCGGCGCCGGTCACATCGGCGCCGCAGCCTTCGGGGAGCTGTTCCGGCACCCCGCGACGGAGGGCGTGCCACTGATCGTGGAGACGCCGAACGGCGGCCCCGAGGGCACCGGGATGGCCAGCGACGTGGCCGTGCTGAAGTCGCTGCGCCCGGCCTGACCCGTACGTGCGGGAATACCCCGGGGGGGTATACCGTTGAGGAGGGCGACAGGGCACGGCGACACCCGCACTCACCCCTGGGGGACACAGGATGCAGCACGTCGAGCACTCCCACCACGACCACCACGGCACCGCGCACCACGGCGGCGGACAGGCCGGCGGCCCGGCCTCCTGGGGCACCGCCGTCCAGGCCACGTTGCACTGCCTCACCGGCTGTGCGATCGGTGAGGTCCTCGGCATGCTGATCGGCACGGCCCTCGGCTGGCGCAACGTCCCGACGATGGCCCTGGCGATCGTGCTGGCCTTCGTCTTCGGCTACTCGCTCACCATGCGCGGCGTGCTGCGCGCCGGTCTCGACCTGCGCAGCGCCGTGCGGGTGGCGCTCGCCGCCGACACCGTCTCGATCGTCTTCATGGAGATCGCGGACAACGGGACGATCCTGCTGTTCCCGGGCGCGATGGACGCGACGCTGTCGGACGCGCTGTTCTGGCTCAGCCTGGCGCTGGCCTTCGTGGTCGCCTTCCTGGTGACCACACCCGTCAACAAGTGGATGATCGGCCGCGGCAAGGGCCACGCGGTCGTGCACGGGTACCACTGATCTCGCGGCAGGGCCCGGCGGCTACAACTCCGGCCCGTCGCCGGGCTCCTCCTGGTACGAGTAGCGCTGCTCGCTCCAGGGGTCGCCGATGTTGTGGTAGCCGCGCTCCTCCCAGAAGCCGCGGCGGTCGGAGGTCATGTACTCCACGCCCCGGACCCACTTGGGCCCCTTCCAGGCGTAGAGGCGGGGCACGATCAGCCGGACCGGGAAGCCGTGCTCCGCGGTCAGCGGCTCTCCGCCGCGGTGGGTCGCGAATATCGACTGGGGGTCCGCGAAGTCCGCCAGCCGCAGGTTGGAACTGAAGCCGTACTCGGCCCACACCATGACGTGCGTGACGTCGGGCGCGGGCGGCGCCAGCCGCAGGATCTCGGCGGCGGAGACGCCGCCCCACTCGACCCCGAGCATGCTGAACCTGGTCACGCAGTGGAAGTCGCCCATGACCGTCGTGTACGGCAGCGCGGCGAACTCCTCATGGCCCCAGGCGCGCTTGCCGCCGTCCGCCGTGGCGCCGAAGACCTGGAACTCCCACCGCTCGGGCTTGAACCTGGGCACCGGACCGTAGTGGGTGACCGGCCAGCCCCGCTGGAGCCGCTGCCCGGGAGGAAGCTCCCCTTCGCGGCGTTCGGACTGACCCATGCGTCCATGGTGACAGACCTGATGCAGTGCTACCGACCAGCACCTGGGCAAAGTGCGACAACCCGGGTCAGCGGAGTAAGTGTGAACTTACTGGATCACCTCCACCGGCGGTGCGAAGATGCGCCCATCGTGTGGATTCCTCCCGAAAGGACGGGCTTGCCATGCAGGGCGACCCCGAGGTCATCGAGTTCCTGAACGAGCAGCTGACGGGCGAGCTGACGGCGATCAACCAATACTTCCTGCACGCCAAGATGCAGGAGAACCTCGGCTGGACGAAGCTCGCCGCGTACACGCGGCACGAGTCCTTCGACGAGATGAAGCACGCCGAGGTGCTGACGGACCGCATCCTGTTCCTCGAGGGACTGCCGAACTACCAGCGGCTCTTCCACGTCCGGGTGGGGCAGACCGTCACCGAGATGTTCCAGGCCGACCGGCAGGTCGAGGTCGAGGCGATCGACCGCCTCCGGCGCGGCATCGAGGTCATGCGAGCGAAGGGCGACATCACGTCGGCCAACATCTTCGAGGACATCCTCGCCGACGAGGAGCACCACATCGACTACCTCGACACCCAGCTCGAACTGATCGAGAAGCTCGGGGAACCGCTGTACATCGCGCAGCTCATCGAGCAGCCCGACAGCTGAGCGGACCGGCGGCCGGGACTCGGCCGTTCAGGCGGCGCCGGCGGCCGCGGGCAGCGGAGCCGTCACCGGCACCGGCAGCGCCGGCGGGACCGGCAGGGAGGCCGGCGCGGGGGCGGCGGGCACCGCGGGCGTGCCGGGGTTCACCCTGTCGAGCTTCGTACGGGTGGCACAGCCCTCGCCGCGGCCGAGAAGCGCCTGTATCCGGCGCACGCAGGAACCGCAGTCCGTGCCCGCCTTGCAGGCGGAGGCGATCTGGCGAGGGGTGCAGCGGCCGGCGTCCGCATGCTGCTTGACCTGCTCTTCGGTGATGCCGAAGCACGAGCAGACGTACACGCGGTTCTCCCCTCTCTCGATCCCGGCCTGAGGTTAACCTAACCTTACCCCGCCGGTGGAGTGGCTGAAAACCGACGAGGGGCGCGGATCGATGTGATCCGCACCCCTCTCAAGGTCCGCGACGTCCGTGACGGGACGGCCGCCGCTACTGGCCGCGGTACATCTCCGCCACCAGGAAGGCCAGGTCGAGAGACTGGCTGCGGTTGAGCCGCGGGTCGCAGGCCGTCTCGTAGCGCTGGTGCAGGTCGTCGACGAAGATCTCGTCGCCGCCGCCCACGCACTCGGTCACGTCGTCGCCGGTGAGCTCCACGTGGATGCCGCCGGGGTGGGTGCCGAGGCCGTGGTGCACCTCGAAGAAGCCCTTGACCTCGTCGAGCACGTCGTCGAAACGGCGCGTCTTGTGGCCCGAGGCCGCCTCGAAGGTGTTGCCGTGCATCGGGTCGCAGACCCAGGCGACCTGCGCGCCCGAGGCGGTGACCTTCTCCACCAGGTTCGGCAGCAGCTCGCGCACCTTGCCCGCGCCCATGCGCGTGATGAAGGTCAGCCGGCCGGGCTCGCGGTCCGGGTCCAGCCGGTCGATCAGCGCCAGCGCCTCCTCGGGCGTGGTCGTCGGGCCGAGCTTCACACCGATCGGGTTGCGGATCTTCGAGGCGAACTCGATGTGCGCGTGGTCGAGCTGACGGGTGCGCTCGCCGATCCAGACCATGTGGCCGGACACGTCGTACAGCCGGCCGGTGCGCGAGTCCACGCGGGTCAGCGCCGACTCGTAGTCGAGCAGCAGCGCCTCGTGGGAGGCGTAGAACTCGACGGTCTTGAACTCCTCCGGGTCCGCGCCGCAGGCGTGCATGAAGCTCAGCGCGCCGTCGATCTCCCGGGCGAGGGCCTCGTAGCGCTGCCCGGACGGCGAGGACCTCACGAAGTCCTGGTTCCAGGCGTGCACCTGCCGCAGGTCGGCGTAACCGCCGGTGGTGAAGGCACGCACCAGGTTGAGCGTCGCGGCGGACGCGTTGTACAGGCGCTTCAGCCGCTCCGGGTCCGGCACACGGGCCGCCTCGGTGAACTCGAAGCCGTTGACCGAGTCGCCGCGGTAGGTGGGGAGGGTCACCCCGTCCCGGGTCTCCGTCGGCTTCGAACGCGGCTTGCTGTACTGGCCGGCGATCCGGCCGACCTTCACGACCGGCACGGACGCGGCGTAGGTGAGGACGGCGCCCATCTGCAGCAGCGTCTTCAGCTTGCTGCGGATCTGGTCGGCGCCGATCTGGTCGAAGGCCTCGGCACAGTCACCGCCCTGCAGCAGGAACGCCTCACCACGGGCCACGGCCCCCAGGCGGTCGCGCAGCTGGTCGCACTCGCCTGCGAAGACGAGCGGCGGATACGACTCGAGGTCCGCGATCACTTCGCGCAGAGCCTCGGGGTCGGGGTACTCAGGCTGCTGCGCCGCGGGCAGTGAGCGCCAGGTCTGGCGCCCGGCGTGGGTTTCAGCGTTCACGGTCACGAAGCCCACATTACGGGGTCGTGTCCGTTCCTTTGCGCACCGGACCAGAGGATGAGACGACCGGGTGACTCCGGCGGAGCCCCCTCCGGCCCGCCCCGGGCGGGCCTCCGGGGCGCGGACGGCGTGCCCTTCCAGGGCCCTTGCGCCGGCGCCGCCCGGCGCGCGGTGACAGCGCGTCCGGCCCGTGCGCCTGCCGCCGGGTCCACCCAGTGAGACGCCCACCGGCCGGGGCATAGGCTGCCCCGCACACCGCAGCCACCGCGGAAGGGGGGCCGCCGCCATGCCGACGCCGTCCGAGGCGTTCGCGTACGTCGGACCGGCCGACATCCGCGCCGCCGTGGTGCGGCCCGGTGCGACGGGCCGGACGGTGCGGTCACCGGACGGCCTCCGGGAGTGGCTGGACGGCACCGGACCGGCCGAGCGCGAGGAGCCGTTCACCTACGTCGTCGACCTGACCGGCACCCTTCTGCTCGCGCCGCGCCGCAGCGAGCACGTGGCATGCGCCGGTGGCGGCCCCGTGCTGGCCGCGGGGGAGATCACGTTCGCAGCGGGCGAGGACGGTGGATGGGAGGTGACCGAGGTCAGCAACCAGTCGACCGGCTACTGTCCCGACCCCGAGGCGTCCTGGCCGGCCCTGGCGGAGGCCCTCGACCACGCGGGCCTCGCCCGCCCCCGGTGGTTCACCCAGGCGGTCGTCTTCCGGCACTGCCCGCGGTGCGGCGAGCGCAACCTGGTCAAGGACGGCGACTTCACATGTGCCCTGTGCGAATCGCCGCTTCCGCCACGGCCCGGCCGCTGAGGACGAGCGCCCACCCCAGGCAGCCCAGCGCGCCCGTGCACAGGAGCGTGCGCACCAGGTTCCAGCGGACCCAGGCCGCCTCGAACCGCTCGCGCACACCGGCGGCGTCGGCGAGGCCGCCGGGGTCGCCCGCCGCGTCCAGCCGGTCGTTCAGCGGGATGCTGACGCCGAAGGTGACGGCGAGCACCGCCAGGTAGAGCACGGTCGCGGCGATCACCCACGGGAGCGGTCCGCGGCCTCCGTCCCGCAGGCAGAGCACCACGGCGCCGGCGCACAGCAGCAGCGAGCCGCCGAAGACCAGCAGGAACCAGCCGTTCTGGATGGCGGCGTTGATGCGCTGCATCGCGTCGACGAGCGTGCGGTCGGCCGCCTTGGCGAGACCCGGCATGACGGCGACGGAGAAGGCGAAGAACAGCCCGGCCATGAGGCCGACGGCGACGGTGGCGGCGACGAGGACGGCGTCTCGGGAAGTCATGCGTTCAGTGAAGCCGCGCCGCGTGAGACGGAACATGGCCCGAACGCTCCGCCCCATACGCGAGCGTCCACAGGGACCACACGGAAAACCTCGTGCGGAACCGAACGGGACCGGGATACCGTGCCGCACATGGGTTGCACCTACTACATCAGGCTGCGCCGGGCATAGCCGCGGCGCTCTTCGCCGCGGCATCGGGTCCATCGTCGGAACCTCTTATGTCGCGGAGTGCACACCCATGCCTCACCACCGGTCCATGGTGGGTGGCCGACACGAGCTCGGCCAGAACTTCCTCACCGACCGCACGGTCATCGCCTCCATCGAGGCCCTCGTCGCCGCCACCAGCGGGCCCATCGTCGAGATCGGCCCCGGCGACGGCGCGCTGACCCTCCCCCTCAGCCGCACCGGCCGCCCCCTCACGGCGGTGGAGATCGACCCCCGGCGCGCACAGCGCCTCCAGCGGCGGCTCCCGCGCGGAGCGCACGTCGTCAACACCGACGTCCTGCGCTACCGCTTCCCGCGCGAACCGCACGTGATCGTCGGTAACCTGCCCTTCCATCTGACGACCACCATCATGCGGCGCGTCCTGGCCGCCGACCGGTGGGATTCCGCGGTGCTGCTCGTCCAGTGGGAGGTCGCCCGCCGCCGTGCGGGCATCGGCGGCGCCACCATGCTCACCGCCTCCTGGTGGCCCTGGTACGACTTCGCCCTCCACTCCCGCGTCCCGGCACGCGCGTTCCGCCCGGCGCCCTCCGTCGACGGCGGCCTGCTCACCATGAGCCGGCGCCCGGAGTCCCTCGTTCCCGGCGACCGCCACGCGTATCAGGCGTTCGTCCAGCGGGTGTTCACCGGCCCGGGGCGCGGCCTGCGCGAAGTCCTCGCCCGCACGGGCCGCTTCGACCGTGCGGCACTGCGCGACTGGCTCCGCGCCGAGCGCGTGCCGCCGTACGCCCTGCCCAAGGACCTCACGGCAGCTCAGTGGGCGTCCCTGTGGCGACTGGTGCGGTGAGGTGAGTTGGCCGGGGAGCGGCGCATGCTGTGCGCATGCTGCTCCCCGTCGCCGCCGCGCCGATCGGGTGCGTCGAGGCCGTGAGCATCACCGCTGACATGGTCCCCCGGCCGCGCACCGTGCCGGGGGACACGATCGACGTCTGGGTCGAGGACGAGGCGCGGAGCGTCCTCCACCTGCTCGGCGAAGTGCCGGAGGGCGAGCGCGCCCGGTGCTTGGTGCCGGGCTACGGGCTCCGCGCCCACAGCGCCCACGAGGTCCTCTTCGAGGTCGCCCTCTGCTTCCGCTGCGAGGGCGCACCGCTGCTCGGCCCGCTCGTGCCCGCGGAGTTGCGCGGCGTACAGGCCTTCGACGCCGGCAGCGCACCCTGCCGGGAGCTCCTGCGCCGCTTCCAGGAGGCGGCGGCTACAGCCGATCGATCCCGCTGAGATCGATGTCCACGGCGAACGGCACGGACACCTTGAGGCGGTCGTGGTGGATGCCGGTGGCGACGTAGGCGCCGGTGGCCGGCTCCCGTTCGAAGACGTAGACGACGGGGAGCCGGCCCTCGCCGCCCTTCTCGACCCGCCAGAAGTGCGGGATGCCCGCCTCGGCGTACAACTGCGGCTTGCGCTTGCGGTCCCGCTCCTCGGAGTCGGGCGATACGACCTCGACGACCAGCACGGCGTCGGCCGCCTGGTACCCGGTCTCGTCGGCCGCGTCGCTCGCGGCCTCCGCGCGCACCAGGACGAGGTCCGGCTCGGGCCGGTTGCGCGTGTTCAGCACGAGGCTCATCTCCCGCCGTACCCGAAGGGTCTCCGGGGCCGTCGCCCGCAGACCCTGCTCCAGCAGGTACACGGCCAGCGAGTGGAAGCTCTTCTGCGGGCTCACGAACACCAGGCTCCCGTCGATCAACTCCGTGTGCGGCGGGAGGTCGGGAATGCGGTCCAGGTCGTCCGAGGTGAAGCCGCCCCGCGGCGGAATCGCCCAGGCCGGCAAGGGTTCGGCGGTCATGGTTCCTCCCATGGACGGGATTCTGGACGCATCCCCGAGAGTACCGGGGACGTATGCCCCGCGATGCCCCGAAAGCGTGAGACACGACCGTCGCATCGTGGGCGCATGCGTTAGGGTGCGGAGCATGTACGCGCAGCAGACGCACCTGCAGTGGTGGTGGACCGCGGATCCGGCGGCCCACTAGCAGCGCGTACGCACAGCCAGACGCTCAGGCCGCCCGAGGGGCGGCCTTCGGTGTTTGCGCGGCCGTCCCTTCCCTCGCCGAAGACCGGAAGGAACCGCCGTGGAGAACCACGACCCCAGCACCGCGCCCTTTGCCGCCGCGCTCGTCGAACGGCTGCTGGACCCCGCGTGCCCACCGTTCGCGCTGCTCAGGCGCAGAGCGCCGGGATGCGCCGCGGACAGCGTGGAAGTGCTGCTCGGCCCGGTCGGGACGGCCGAGCGGCTGACCGACATCGCGCTGCCCACCGGCGCCCCCGAGGGGGCCCGGCCCGCGCTCGACGCGCTGGCGCTGGTGCCGTACCGGCAGATCAGGGAGCGCGGCTTCGACGTGCGCGACGACGGGACGCCGCTGCTCGTGCTCCGCCCCCTGGAGACGTACGAGCTGCCGCTGCCCGAGCTCATGGCGGCCCTGCCCGCGCACGCGGTGCGCGTCGAGGGCGGGGCTTTCGACGTCGACGACGACACGTACGCCGGGATCGTGGAGCGCGTCATCGAGGACGAGATCGGACGCGGCGAGGGCGCGAACTTCGTCGTCCGGCGCACCTTCCGCGGCGATATCCCGGGGTTCGCGGCGGCGGACGCGCTCGCGCTGTTCCGCAGGCTGCTCGACGGCGAGCGCGGCGCCTACTGGACGTTCGTGGTGCGCACCCCCGAGCGGACCCTGGTCGGCGCGAGCCCCGAGGTGCACGTGCGGATGGCCGGCGGCACGGTCGTCATGAACCCCATCAGCGGCACCTACCGCTACCCCGCGCAGGGGCCGGACGCGGAGGGGCTGCTCGCCTTCCTGCGGGACGCGAAGGAGGTGGAAGAGCTGACGATGGTGGTCGACGAGGAACTCAAGATGATGTGCACCGTCGGCGACCTCGGCGGCGTCGTCGTCGGCCCGCGCCTGAAGGAGATGGCGCACCTGGCGCACACCGAGTACGAGCTGCGCGGCCGCAGCACCATGGACGTGCGGGACGTCCTGCGCGAGACGATGTTCGCCGCGACGGTCACCGGCTCGCCGGTGCAGAACGCCTGCCGGGTGATCGAACGCCACGAGCCGGGGGGCCGCGGCTACTACGCGGGCGCCCTCGCGCTGGTCGGGCGGGACGCGGGCGGCGCGCAGACCCTGGACTCCCCCATCCTGATCCGCACGGCCGACGTCGACGCCGCGGGCGGCCTGAAGGTCCCGGTGGGCGCGACGCTGGTACGCCGCTCCGACCCGTACGCGGAGGTCGCCGAGACACACGCCAAGGCGGCGGCCGTGCTGGCGGCGCTGGGGGTCCGGCCCGGACCGGAGCGGGGCCCGGCGGCGGACCGGCCGCGGCTCGGCGACGACATCCGGGTGCGGGCCGCGCTGGACGGGCGCCGCAGGAACCTGGCGCCGTTCTGGCTGCGGATGCGGACCGCCGAGCAGCCCCGCACGCTGTCCGGGCACGCCCTCGTGGTGGACGCCGAGGACACCTTCACCGCGATGCTCGCGCACGTACTGCGGTCGTCCGGGCTGGAGGTCACCGTGCGCCGCTTCGACGAGCCGGGGCTGCGCCAGGCCGCCCTCGCCCACCTCGGCCCGGTCGTCCTCGGCCCGGGCCCCGGCGACCCGTCCGACACCGGCGACCCCAAGATGGCGCTGCTGCGCGGGCTCACCGCCGAGCTCGTCCGCAGCCACCGGCACGGCCTGCTCGGGGTCTGCCTCGGCCACGAACTGATCGCCGCCGAGCTCGGCCTCGACATCGTCCGCAAGGACGTCCCCTTCCAGGGCGCCCAGACAGCGATCGACCTGTTCGGGCGGGCCGAGACCGTGGGGTTCTACAACTCCTTCACCGCCCGCTGCGACGACGCGACGGCGGAGGAACTGGCCATGCACCGGGTCGAGCTGAGCCGCGACCCGGTGACGGGCGACGTCCACGCGATGCGCGGCCCGGGCTTCGCGGGCGTCCAGTTCCACCCGGAGTCGGTGCTCACCCTGGGCGGCACGGCGATCGTGGCGGAGCTCCTGGCGGGGGTGACGGTCGCCGGGTAGCGACGGACGCTCGGGGCCGGGCGTCGCCGTCCGGCCCCGCGCCTCTTGAACGCGTTCAAGAAATCTGGACCGGAACTTGGAGTCCACTCGAACCCGTTCCCTCTCGCACGGAACGGGCCCGGGTCGCGGCGGTCATGCCCCTGATGCTCCTGCTCTCGCTCGTCGTGCTGCCCGTCCCGCCCGGGTCCTTCCTCGCCTGCGCCGTGGCGACGCACACCGAGGACTGCGGGCAGGTTGGGCGGTACGCGGGCGGGACCGTCCCCGCCGGGGCCACCGACGTCGCCTGCACCGCCACCGGCGGTCTTAACGACCAGGACCACGAGATCGACTTCCGCATTCCGCGCGAAGGCGCCGAGGAACGTCTGCTCGACGCCTTCCCGCGGCTGCGGCGGGAGAGCCTGTGCGCCGCCGACGCCTGCTTCCGCGTGCGTCCGGACGAGCCCGCGAGCAGGCGGCTGTGGGGCTACCTGGAGGCAACGGTGGAGTACGAAGGCGACCGGGCACACGTCCACGTCCTCGCCACGTGACGGGACCCCGGCGCGTCAGACCGCCGCCGCGGGAAGCTGGTGCGTCCGCGGGGTGACCGCGCGGGCACGGCGGGGGCGGGCGGCGGGGGCGGGATCGGACAGGGGGTCGGGAACGGCCGACAGGAGCGGGCCGACGAGGCCCAGCACCGCCGCCAGCATCTCCGGGCCCTCGTGCGTGCCGTCCACCACCAGGTCGGCCACCGCCCGGGAGGGCGCGACATGGGCGACGTGCCGGTCCCGGCCGCTCTGCAGATAGTTCAGCAGGGACAGCCGCGGGTCCTGGCGCTGGACCTCGATCTTGCGGAGGATCTTGCGGGCCAGCCGGACGTCGTCCGGGGCGTCCACGTACACCCGCCAGTCCGCGCGTTCCCGCACCGACGGCAGGGTCAGGGCGAAGAGTCCCTCGACCACCACCAGGCGGACGCCGGGCCGGGCCAGCGCCATGTCGATCGCGGCGCTGACGGCGGCCTCGTCGATGGAGCCGGGATGGTTCCAGTCGAGGATGGCGTGCCCGCCGGCGCTGACCGTCCACACGCCCCTGAGGGGATCGTGCGCGGGCACGTAGTAGTCGTCCAGATGGACCAGTGCGATGCTCTCGGGACACTGCAGCGACAGGGCCTCGGCAAGGGTGGACTTGCCGGATGCGGTGCCGCCTGCGACCGCCAGTACACCCGTCATTCCGGGCGCTCCTCATGTGCTCAAGGGGGATAGACGAAGCGGCCGGACAAGCCGGGTGCAGGGAATGTACGGCCGCGTGATCGCCCATGGCAAGCGGGGAAAGCGCAGACGGCGCCGAGGAAACGCCGTGTTTACCCGAAGAAGACTCCGGCCTCCGTGTAGAGCCGCGGGTCGACCGTCTTGAGCTGGGTCGTCGCGTCGCGGAGCGGGACGCGGACGATCTCCGTGCCGCGCAGGGCGACCATCTTGCCCCAGTCCTGGTCGCGGACCGCGTCGATGGCGTGCAGGCCGAAACGGGTCGCGAGCCAGCGGTCGAACGCGCTGGGGGTGCCGCCGCGCTGGACGTGGCCGAGCACGGTGGTGCGGGCCTCCTTGCCGGTGCGACGCTCGATCTCCTTGGCGAGCCACTCGCCGACGCCGGAGAGCCTCACGTGGCCGAAGGAGTCGAGCGTCTGGTCCTTGAGCACCATGTCGCCGTCCTTCGGCATGGCGCCCTCGGCGACCACGACGATGGGCGCGTAGCGGATCTTGAAGCGGCTCTCCACCCACGCGCAGACCTGGTCGAGGTCGAACCGCTGCTCGGGGATGAGGATGGCGTTGGCACCGCCGGCGAGGCCGGAGTGCAGGGCGATCCAGCCGGCGTGGCGGCCCATCACCTCGACGACGAGGACGCGCATGTGCGACTCGGCGGTGGTGTGGAGGCGGTCGATCGCCTCGGTGGCGATGTTGACGGCGGTGTCGAAACCGAAGGTGTAGTCGGTGGCCGCCAGGTCGTTGTCGATGGTCTTGGGCACGCCGACGCAGGGGACGCCGTACTCGTCCGACAGGGCGGTGGCGACACCGAGGGTGTCCTCGCCGCCGATCGCGACGAGGGCGTCGACCTCGTACTTGGCCAGGTTCTCCTTGACGCGGCGCACGCCGTTCTCCGCCTTGAGCGGGTTCGTGCGCGACGATCCGAGGATCGTGCCGCCGCGCGGGAGGATGCCGCGGACCGCCGGGATGTCCAGCGGCACGGTGTCGCCCTCGAGGGGGCCGTGCCACCCGTCCCTGAAACCGGTGAACTCGTATCCGTACTCCTGGACACCCTTGCGCACGATGGCACGGATGACCGCGTTGAGCCCGGGGCAGTCTCCGCCGCCGGTCAGCACGCCAACTCGCATGATCCATCCCTTCCCGTTCGCACCTTTTGCCTGCGTCCACGACGCTAGCGTGACCGGCGTCACAGGTGGGATGGGCCGTTCGATGAAATCCTTTGCGCCACGGGGATGTTGGCCCGCCGATTTCACCCTTCCGGGCGGCGTGCGGCGTGGGTGCGGGCGCCCCCGGGCCGATGGCGGCGCTACTCCTCGTCCAGGCCTCGTTCGATCGCGTAGCGGACGAGCTCCACGCGGTTGTGGAGCTGGAGCTTGCCGAGGGTGTTCTGGACGTGGTTCTGGACGGTGCGGTGGGAGATCACCAGCCGCTCGGCGATCTGCTTGTAGCTGAGTCCCTTGGCGACGAGCCGCAGGACCTCGGTCTCGCGGTCGGTGAGCCGGGGCGCCTCCGGGGTGTCGGACGCGGCGGGGGCGGGGTCGGAGGCGAGGCGGCGGTACTCGCCGAGGACCAGGCCGGCGAGGCCGGGGGTGAAGACGGGGTCGCCGACGGCGGTGCGCCGGACGGCGTCGAGGAGTTCCTCGCGGCCGGCGGACTTCAGCAGGTAGCCGGTGGCGCCGGACTTCACGGCCTCCAGGACGTCCGCGTGCTCACCGCTGGCGGAGAGCACCAGCACCCGCAGGGCCGGGTTGTCGGCGATGACGTCCTTGCAGACCTGGACGCCGGACAGACCGGGGAGGTTGAGGTCGAGGACGAGCACCTCGGGCATGGCCGCCCTGGCCCGCCGGACCGCCTCCGGACCGTCACCGGCGGTGGCGACCACCACGTATCCGGCCTCGGTGAGGTCGCGGGCGACCGCGTCCCGCCACATCGGGTGGTCGTCGACCACCATCACCTTCACGGCCATGACCCCAATCTCCTCCCTCATTTGGCGAGCCTCAACTCGACTTCTGTCCCCTGCCCGGGCACCGACACCAGTTCCGCCGTGCCGCCGAGGTCCCGGAGCCGGCCGCGGATGGACTGGGCGACCCCGAGCCTGCCCTCGGCCTCGGCGGCCGACAGGCGCCCCTCGGGGATGCCGGGGCCGTCGTCGCGGACGCTGACCAGCACGGCATCGGGTTCGTCCTCGACCAGGATCCAGGCGTGCGCGTCCTCGCCGGCGTGCCGGTGGACGTTCTCCAGGGCGGCGCCCACGGCGGCGGCGAGTTCGCGGGCGGCGCGGCCGGGGACGACGACCGGGGTGCCGGGGGCGGAGACGGTGACCCGGGCGCTGCCGTACGGGGTGAGCAGCGCGCGCAGGTCGCGGGGCGCGTCCGCGTCCTGCCCGGCGTCGCCTTCGGCGCCTGCGTCGTTGCCGGCGCGGGGGGACGGCAGGGCGGCGGCGCCGTCGATGACCAGCGTGCGCAGGGCGGCCTCCTGCTCGCCCGCCATCCGGCCGAGGGCCTCGGCCTCACCGCCGATCTCGGCCCCGCGCCGCTGCACCATGGCGAGCACCTGCAGCACGTTGTCGTGGATGTCGCGGGCCAGCCGCTCCCGCTCCCGGGTGGCGGCCTCGATCTGCAGGGCGCGGGCGAGGGTGCGCTCGCTGGCGCGGGCGACCTCGACGACGTACCCGATGGCGATGCTGGCGATGGCGACCAGCAGCACGTTGTGGAGGGTGTCGCGGGCCGGGGAGCCGCGTTCCACGATGTTGGCGCCGCCGACGAGGCAGGAGGCGGCGGCGGCCCAGCGCCAGCCGCCCTTGATGGCGAAGGCGAGCACGGAGCCGGCCGTCCAGATCGACGGCAGGGTGGGGCCGCCGTCGACGATGCGCTGGTGCGACTCGACGAGCGGGGTGATGAGGATGCCGGTGAGGGCGACGCCGAGGTCGGCGATGAGGAAGGGGCGGGTGCAGCGCTGGGGCGAGCTCACCTTGCCGACGGTGGCCAGCGTCCACACGGCGAGCACCGCCATGTAGGCCGCGCCCGCCAGGGGGTGTGCGTGCTCGTGGTAGGCGACGGCGTAGAGCCCGATGGCGTACGCGGCGGTCAGCACCCGGTAGCCGGTGAGGGCGCGCCACAGCGGCTGCTCGACCGACATGCGGGTGACGCGCGCCGGCCGCGCCGCGGGCGGCCCTCCGGTTCTCCCCCCGGCCATGGGCCGTCCCCCTGTTTCCCCCGGGCGTGTCCGGCTAGGACCCGCCGTGCTGCTGCTTCTTCGCCGCCTCGGCGATCTGCCGCTTGGCGGCGGTCGCGTAGATGTCCACGTACTCCTGGCCGGAGAGCTTCATGATCTCGTACATCACCTCGTCGGTGACCGAGCGCAGGATGAACCGGTCGTGCTCCATGCCCATGTAACGGCTGAAGTCCAGCGGCTTGCCGATCCGGATGCCGGGGCGCATCAGCTTGGGCATCACCTGGCCGGGCGGCTGGATCTTCTCCGTGTCGATCATGGCGACCGGGATCACGGGCGCGCCGGTGGCGAGCGCGATGCGGGCCAGGCCGCCGGGCTTGCCGCGGTAGAGCCGGCCGTCGGGCGAGCGGGTGCCCTCGGGGTAGATGCCGAAGAGCTCGCCGGCCTCGATGACCTTTATCCCGCTGTTGATCGCCGCCTCACCGGCGCCGCGAGCGCCGGAGCGGTCCACGGGGAGCTGGCCGACGCCCTTGAAGAAGGCGGCGGTGAGCTTGCCCTTGATGCCCGGCGTGGTGAAGTACTCGGCCTTGGCGATGAAGGTGACCTTGCGGTCGAGCACGGCGGGCAGGAAGAACGAGTCCGAGAAGGACAGGTGGTTGCTCGCCAGGATCGCCGGTCCCTGCTTGGGGATGTGCTCGAGGCCCTCCACCCACGGCCGGAACGCGGCTCGCAGGGGGTGGCCGATGGCGATCTTCATCACGCCGTACAACAACCGATGACCTCCTGTGTCTGACGGGAAGACCTTAACGCCAGATCCGCCGGTGCTCTCCCCCGGTGTCGGCCGTCCGCGTACTGTGAGGTATCGCTTTTCGCGCATTCCACCGAACAGGAGACGTACGGTGCCGCTGATGCCCGGAGCCGAGCCCTACCGCCAGGACGGCGGTGAGGTCGGCGTCCTGCTGTGCCACGGTTTCACCGGCACACCGCAGTCCATGCGGCCCTGGGCCGAGTACCTCGCCGAGCGGGGCCTGACCGTGTCCGTACCGCTGCTGCCGGGGCACGGCACGCGCTGGCAGGACATGCAGCTGACGGGCTGGGAGGACTGGTACGCGGAGGTCGACCGGGAATTCCGCGCGCTGTCCGAGCGCTGTGACCGCGTGTTCGTCTTCGGAATGTCGATGGGCGGGGCCCTGACCCTGCGGCTGGCCGCCCAGCACGGCGCCGCGGTCAGCGGCATCGCCCTGGTCAACCCCTCGGTGAAGGCCGACAGCCACCAGCTGAAGGCCGTCCCCCTGCTGCGCCACTTCGTCCCCTCGGTGCCGGGCATCACCAGCGACATCGCCAAGGAGGGCTCGAAGGAGGTCGGCTACGACCGCACCCCGCTGCGGGCGGTGCACTCGCTGAGCCGTTTCTGGAAGCTGGTACGGCACGGGCTGCCGCAGGTGACGCAGCCGCTCCTGCTGCTGCACAGCCGGGTCGACCACGTGGTGCACCCGTCGAACTCGGCGGTGGTGCTGAGCCGGGTGTCGTCGACGGACGTCACGGAGACGGTGCTGGAGCGCAGTTACCACGTGGCGACCCTCGATCACGACGCGGAGACGGTCTTCGAGCAGTCGTACGCCTTCGTGGAGCGGCTCTCGGGTGCGGGAGAGCGAGCGGACAAGGAGGACGCGGCCAGTGGCTGAGCCCGAGGAGGAGGAGCGTCAGGTGCCCGAGGGCGGCGAGCCGGAACGCGCGCCGCTGGACGAGGAGTCGGCGTGGGCCGAACTCGTCGCGGCGTACGGGAAGGACCCCGAGCCCGGAACGGGTTCCTGGCCGGCGGCCGAGGACGTCCCGGCGGCGGAGCGGGACGGCGAGGGCGGGTCGGACGGCGAGCGCGAGGGCGAGGGGAACGAGACGGCGGCGGACCCGTCCGCGGTGCCCTCGGCGCCGGACGCGACGCGCATCATCCTGCATCCCGTGCTGTCCGGTCCCCGTGACTACGAACTGGACGAGGACGCCGACGAGGGCCACTACGAGCCGCCGGAGCCGCCGCCGCTCCCGGAGGCGGACGTGACGACGAAGTTCGCCTGGCTCGCCGCGGTGGGCGGGCCGCTGCTGATCTTCGGATTCGTCCTCTTCCAGGAGCCGATGCCGTGGTGGGCCCTCACCGTCGGCATAGGCGGCTTCCTCGGCGGCTTCGCCACCCTGGTGACACGCATGCGGCCGGGCGGCGACGAGGACGACGACCTGCCGGGCGGCGGCGCCGTCGTCTGACGGACGCCGCCGTCAGGCGGACGCGGGCACCCTGAGGGCGGCCAGGACCGGGAGGTGGTCCGTGGCCGCCCTCAGGTCGTGGGCGGTGACGCCGGGCAGGCCGTGCGGGACCCCGCAGCCGAGGACCTCGACGCCCGGGGTCGTGAAGATCGCGTCGATCCGCTGGTGCGGGTCCTGCGGGGTGGAGGTGTACTCACCGCCCCACGGCCGGGCCGTCCAGGCGTCCTGCAGGTCGTCGGCGAGACGGCGGAACGTGCGGCCGTGGGGGCGGTCGTTGAGGTCGCCGCCGACGACCGCGTACGGCTCGCCCATCGCGGCGAGCCGGTCCAGCAGCATGCCGCCCTGGTCGTAGCGTTCGCGCGCCTGGAGCGAGAGGTGGCAGCTGACGACGGACAGGCGGGCGCCGCCGACGCGCACGACGGCGGTGGCGAAGCCGCGCCGGTGCAGGCCGGGTGTGCGGGGCAGCAGGACGTCCTCGGCGCGTTCGACGTGCACCCGCAGGGAGGACAGCACGAGGGGGCCGGTGGCGGTGGCCCCGCCGGTGACGGCGACCAGCCCCGAGGCCCGGGCGAGGCGGGCGACGGCCTTGCGCCAGCGGAAGAAGCGCGGTGCCTCCTGGATCAGCGCCAGGTCGGGGTCGCAGGCGCGGATCACCCGGGCGAGCGCGGCGGTGTCGTCGCGCATCGAGCGGATGTTGTAGCTCAGCACGCGGACGACGGCGGAGCCGTCCGGCTCCGTACGGGACGCCGGCAGCTCCGGCGTTCGGCCCTCGCTCACGGGGTCACTGTAGCGGCGGCGCGTTCACGCGGGGCGGACACGGTCGCACGGGGCGGGCGTGCCCGGCCGGGAAAGGCGGTGCCCCCGTCACTCCTGTGCGTGGAGTGACGGGGGCACCGGTGCCGTACGGGTGACCGCAGGGCCGGGTACTAGCCCTGGCGGGCGAGGTCGGCCGCGCCGACGAGACCGGCCTTGCCGCCGAGCTGCGCGGCGAGGACCTGGGCGTGCGGCCGGTACTGGCCGCCGACCAGCCAGCGGCGGAAGGACTTCCGGATGGGTTCGAGGACGAGTTCGCCCTCGTCGGAGACTCCGCCGCCGACGATGAAGGCGGAGGGGTCGAAGAGCGAGGCCAGGTCGGCGAGTCCGGCTCCGGCCCAGCGGGCGAGCTCGCGGAAGGAGTCGACGGCGACCTTGTCCCCGTCGCGCGCGGCGCGGCTGATGTGCTGGCCCTGGATGCCCTCGGGCGTGCCGTCGCCGAGCGACAGCAGCAGGGTGGCGTTCTCCGGTTGGGCGACGGCCCGCTGCTTGGCGTAGCGCACCAGTGCCCGGCCGGAGGCGTACTGCTCCCAGCAGCCCTGGCTGCCGCAGCCGCACAGCAGGCCGTCCGGCACCATGCGGATGTGGCCGAACTCCCCTGCCACACCGAAGCGGCCGCGGCGCAGCTTGTTGCCGATGATGATGCCGCCGCCGAGCCCGGTGCCCAGGGTGATGCAGATGACGTCGTCGTGGCCCTGGCCGGCACCGAACCGGTACTCGCCCCAGGCGGCGGCGTTGGCGTCGTTCTCGACGACGACGGGCAGTCCGACGCGCTGCTCGACCTTGTCCTTCAGCGGCTCGTGCCGCCAGCGGATGTTGGGCGCGAAGAGCACGGTGGCGCGCTTGTCGTCGACATAGCCGGCGGCGCCGATGCCGACGGCCTCGACCGTGTGGCCAGCACTGACGTCGTGCACCGCTGTCGCGATGGCGTCGACGACGCCCTCGGAGGTCTGCGGGGTCGGCACTTTGACGATTTCGAGAATCGAGCCTTCCTCGTCGACCACGCCGGCCGCGATCTTGGTGCCGCCGATGTCGACGCCGATGGTGAGTCCCATGTATCCCTCAGTATTCGGTCGAGCCCCGCTGCGTCCAACCGTACCGGAGGGCGGCCTGCGCCCTGTTCGGGCCCGATGTTCCGTGCCGGGTCCGTGTCGCGCCGTTCAGTCCAGGTCGATGCGCTCGCTGGGCGGGGTGTCCCCGCCGGAGGTCCAGCGGCGTTCCTGCCCGCTCACCGCGGCGCGGTAGGCGGCCAGGAGTTCGGCGCCCGCGGCGGCGAGGTGGTCGAAGACCTCGGGGTTGCGTTCGACGATCGGCTCCACGGCCTGTTTGACCTGGGAGATCAGCCCCTGCGCCGCCATCTCCGCGGCGGGGGTGCGAAGCATCGACAGTCGGTCGGTGACGGCTTCCGCGAGACGTCGCAGCTCCTCGCCGGCGCTGCCGGGGGTCTGGCCGCTCTGCTGCCGCCTGCGGGCGTTCTCGGCGGCGATGTCCTCCGCGCTCGCCTTGGCCCAGGCGTCGGAATCGGCGTCGGGGCGGCCCGCGCGGTCCGTTGATTCGCTCATGGTGGCTCCGTAAGGCTCCGGCTTGGTACCCACGACGGTACCCGAACAGGGGCGGCGCTTTCAGCGCTCAGCGGGGCCAAAGACCGGGATCCGGGGCGAACCGGACCTGCAGCGCGCCGTCGCGGAGCGCCGCACCGGCCACGGTGCAGCGGCGCAGCGCGGAGGGCAGCGGGAGGATGCGGCGGTATCCCTCGGCGTCGACGACGAGTTCGTCGCCGCGGCGTACGAGGTCGACGGTGTCGCGTGTCGCGCCCGGCAGCGGCAGCCGCCAGAGGAAGTGGCCCTCGGCGGCGAGCCGGTCCTCGGTGGTCCACGGCGGCGCGGCGGGCCCCTCGGGTGCGTCTGCGGGCGGCTGCGCGGCGAGGCGGGCGAGGTCCTCGGCGCCGCGGGGTTCGCGGCCGAGGTGGGGCAGTTCGTGGAGCGCGGTGGTGGTGCCGGCGAGTTCCGCGCGCAGGGCGCGCACTTCCTTGCGGCGGTGTCCCGCCAGTTCGGCCAGCCAGGGGTCGGGGGACCCGTCGGGCAGCAGGCGGTTGGCGACGACGGCTTCGAGGCGGTGGCCGTACAGGGCCAGTCCGGCGCGGGCCCGGCTCACGGCGCCGGCGGCGTGCGCGCCCGGGGCGACGACCAGCCGTACGGTCGTGGCGGCGTCCTCGATAACGGCCTGGGCGGCGGCCAGTTCCCGGTCGGCGCGGGCGGCGGCCTCGTAGGCCCAGGCGCCGGGCGCGGGGACGCCCGCGAGTTGCGCGAGGACGGGCCGCAGGGCGCGGGCGGCCTGCCGTTCCCGGGGGACGAGCCGGGCGATGTAGCGGCGCAGTTGCGCGGGCAGCGCGAGCGCGGCGAGGGCGCCGTGGACCGGTGGCAGGTCGACGACGACGAGATCCCAGCCGCCGGCGGTGTCCCGCAGGGCGCGCAGCAGCGCGAAGGCGTCCGCGCCGGGGAGTTCGGTCAGTTCCTCGGGGTCCAGCGGGGCCGCGCCGAGCAGGTCGAGAAGGGAGCCCAGGCGCTGCTGGACGGCCGCGGCGTCGGCCCGGAAGGCGGCGGCCGCGTCGATGCGCGCGGCCCACAGACCCGGTACGGACGCGACGGGGGCGAAGGACGGCACGGCCCCCTCGTCCGTCCGCGGACCGCCGCCGCCGGCCGGGGCGGGCACCGGGCCCAGCACCCTGTCGAGGGAGGCGTCGCGGTCGGCGGAGAGCAGCAGCACGCGCCGTCCGGGCGCGGCCGCGGCCACGGCCGTGGCGGCGGCGACCGTCGTGCGCCCGGCGCCGCCCGTGCCGGTGACCAGCAGCGTCCGCACGTCAGCCCTGGGACTCGACGCGCTTCTTCAGGCCGGCGAGGGCGCGGTCGATGATGACCTTCTCGGCCTTGCGCTTGATCATGCCGAGCATCGGGATCTTGACGTCGACGGTCAGCTGGTAGGTGACCTCGGTGCGCTTGCCGTCCTCCAGCGGGACCAGGATGTAGGCGCCGTCCAGGGTGCGCAGCATCTGGGACTTGACCAGCGTCCAGCGGACCTCGTTGTCGCCCGCCCAGGTGTAGGCGAGGGTGTGGTCGTCCTTGATGGCGCCCGCGTCGAGGAGGAGCCGGACCTGCTCGGCACGGCCGTCGGCGCCGGCGGAGAGGATCTCGGCCTCCTTCACCTCGCCGGTCCACTCCGGGTACCGGGCGAAGTCCGCGATGACGCCCATGACATCGGCCGGGGCCGCGTCGATGGTGATGCTCGACCTGGTGTGTTCCGCCATCGCCGTGGCCCCTCCGGGACGTCGCGTCGTACCTGCTGTTGTATGCCTGCCGGTGAAGGCTACCGCCTGGTCGGGCGGCCGCAGACCGCCGGGGCCGTCACCACCGCATCGCCCAGGGCGTTCGGGTGGAGTTGAAGTGGCCGACGTTGACGCATTCGGTCGGCCCCAGGCGCATCCGCGGCACGAGCGGCTGGTGGACGTGGCCGAAGAGCGCGTACTTGGGGCGCACCCGGCGGATCGCGTCGAGCAGGGCCTCGCTGCCGCGTTCGAGGCGGCGGGCGACGGTGTCGTAGCAGAGCTCGGGGACGGCGGGCGGGATGTGCGAGCAGAGCACGTCGACCTCGCCGAGGGCCTCCACCTTGGCGGCGTACGTCTCGTCGTCGATCTCGTACGGGGTGCGGTAGGGGGTGCGCAGCCCGCCGCCGACGAAGCCGAAGACCAGGCCGCCGATCTCGGTGGTGGTGCCGTCGAGCACCGTGGTGCCGGGCCGGGCGTACTCCGGCCAGAGCGCGGGGATGTCGACGTTGCCATAGGTGGCGTAGGTGGGGGTGGGGAAGGCGGCGAACAGCTCGGCGTACTGCCGGCGCACGGCGGACTCGATGGCGGTGCGCCGGTCGGTGCCGAGCCCCGACCACAGCTCGCGGTCGAGGGCGCGGGCCTCGTCCCAGCGCAGCGCGGTGCGCAGCCCGACCATGCGGGAGGCGTTCTCGGTGCCGAAGAGGTCGGGGAAGATGCCCCGCGAGTGGTCGGCGTAGTCGAGGAAGAGGATCAGGTCGCCGAGGCAGATCAGCGCGTCGGCGCCGTCGCCGGCCCTGGCGAGGGCATCTGAGGCGCCGTGGACGTCGCTGACGACATGGACCCGCATGACGATCACTCTAGGACGCGGCGGACGGCGTTGGGGAGGGCACACCGGGGCCCCGGTTACCTGCGGGTCACAGGGGTGCTCGACTAGGCTTCCGGCCAGTGGATCCGCACTGTGCCGCAGCGGGCATCCGGCGTGTGACGACGGTGTGACACACAAAACATCTACACGGCACCCCCTACCGCAGAAGCTTTACCGGTGGGTAACGTCCAGGCCGTCCGTTCCACGCTCAACCATGCAGTGGACGCAGCCAGCACCGCCGCCGGCGCCGATGAGGAGCAGCAGTTTGCGCGAGTTCAGCCTTCCGGCTCTCTATGAGGTCCCCGCGGACGGGAACCTGACGGATCTCATCCGGCGCAACGCCGCGCAGCATCCCGACGTTCCCGTCATCGCCCGGAAGACCGCGGCCGGCGACTGGGCGGACGTCACCGCCACCGCCTTCCTCGCCGAGGTCCGCGCCGCCGCCAGGGGCCTGATCGCCTCGGGCGTGCAGCCCGGCGACCGGGTGGCCCTGATCTCCCGCACCCGCTACGAGTGGACCCTCCTCGACTTCGCCGTCTGGACCGCGGGCGCGGTCACCGTGCCGGTCTACGAGACCTCCTCTGCCGAGCAGATCGAGTGGATCCTCGGTGACTCCGGCGCCGTCGCGGCCGTCGTGGAGAACGAGGCCCACGAGAAGTCGGTGGAGTCGGTGCGCGACCGCCTGCCGCAGCTCAAGCACGTGTGGCGGATCGAGGCGGGCGCGGTCAAGACCCTCGGCGCGGCCGGCACGGACGTCGCCGAGGCGACGCTGGACGAGCGCAGCGCCTGGGCCAGGGCGGACTCCCCGGCCACCATCGTCTACACCTCGGGCACCACCGGCCGCCCCAAGGGCTGCGTGCTCACGCACCGCGCGTTCTTCGCCGAGTGCGGCAACGTCGTGGAGCGCCTGAAGCCGCTCTTCCGCACCGGCGACTCCTCGATACTGCTCTTCCTGCCGCTCGCGCACGTCTTCGGCCGGCTGGTCGAGGTCGCCGCCGTCATGGCACCGATCAAGCTCGGGCACGTCAGCGACACCAAGAACCTCACCGGCGAACTGGCCGCCTTCCGGCCGACGCTGCTGCTGGGCGTGCCGCGCGTGTTCGAGAAGGTCTACAACTCCGCGCGCGCCAAGGCCCAGGCCGGCGGCAAGGGGAAGATCTTCGACAAGGCCACCGACGTGGCGATCGAGTACAGCCGTGCGCTGGACTCGGCGAGCGGTCCCGCGCTCGGCCTGAAGTTCAAGCACAAGGTCTTCGACCGGCTGGTCTACGGCAGACTGCGCGCCGTGCTCGGCGGCCGCGCCGAGTACTCGATCTCCGGCGGGGCGCCGCTGGGCGAGCGGCTGGGCCACTTCTACCGCGGCATCGGCTTCACCGTGCTGGAGGGCTACGGCCTGACCGAGTCCTGTGCGGCCACCGCCTTCAACCCCTGGGACCGCACCAAGATCGGCACCGTCGGCCAGCCGCTGCCCGGCTCCACGGTCCGCATCGCCGACGACGGCGAGGTCCTGCTCCACGGCGAGCACCTGTTCTCCGGGTACTGGAACAACGAGGCGGCCACCGCCGAGGCCGTCACCGACGGCTGGTTCCACACCGGCGACATCGGAACGCTGGACGAGGACGGCTACATCACCATCACCGGCCGCAAGAAGGAGATCATCGTCACCGCGGGCGGCAAGAACGTCGCCCCGGCCGTGATCGAGGACCGGATCCGCGCCCACGCGCTGGTCGCCGAGTGCATGGTGGTCGGCGACGGCAAGCCCTTCATCGGCGCGCTGGTCACCCTGGACGAGGAGTTCCTGCCCCGCTGGGCCGAGCAGCACGGCAAGTCCGGCCGCGGCGTGGCGGAACTGCGCGAGGACCCCGAACTGCTGGCCGAGGTGCAGTCGGCGGTCGACGACGGCAACGCCGCGGTGTCCAAGGCGGAGGCGGTGAAGAAGTTCCGCGTCCTGGCGACGCAGTTCACGGAGGAGTCCGGTCACGTGACGCCCTCGCTGAAGCTCAAGCGCAATGTGGTGCTGCGGGACTTCGCGGACGAGATCGCCGCGATCTACGGCGGGTGAGCCCGCGCTGACGGGCCCCACCGAAGTTGCCGGTGGCCGCCGTACGCCTCGCGCGGACGGCGGCCACCGGCGTTACCAGGTGATGCCGTCCTGGGCCAGGACCCTGGCCATGGTGCGCTCGGCCAGGGCGGTGATGGTGACGAACGGGTTGACCCCGATGGAGCCGGGGACGAGCGAGCCGTCGACGACGTACAGGCCGTCGTAGCCCTTCGCGCGGCCATAGGCGTCGGTGGCCCCACCGAGGACGCAGCCGCCCAGCGGGTGGTAGCAGAAGTCGTCGGCGAAGACGTGGTTGCCGCCCAACAGGTAATAGCGGTAGATGGTGGCGCTGGCCCGGTTGGCGCGGTCGCGGATGGTCTTCGCGGCGGCGACGGAGGGCTGGTTCCGGGAGCGGCTCCAGGTCTGCAGGGCGGCCATGCCCAGCACCTGACGGCGCGTCAGGTTTGCTGTCCGGGGGCGCATCATGGGCGGCAGATTCCGCCCATACCGTGCGCACACGGTCTTTTACAAGAGGGCCTTGAGCCGCCCGGCGAGCAGATCCCACCGCCAGGCGTCCTCCACCCACTTGCGCCCGCGCTCGCCCATCCGGCGCCGCAGCTCCGGGTCGTCCAGCAGCGCCAGGATCCGCTCGGCGGCCTCCCCGGGCTCCCCGCCGCGCACCACCCAGCCGGTCTCGCCGTCCAGCACCGCGTCCGGCGCTCCGCCGGAGTCGCCCGCGACGACCGGCAGCCCGGTGGCCGAGGCCTCCAGGTAGACGATGCCGAGGCCCTCGACGTCCAGCCCGCCGCGGCGCGTGCGGCACGGCATGGCGAAGACGTCGCCGGCGCCGAAGTGCGCGGGCAGCTCCTGCCAGGGCACGGCCCCGGTGAACCGCACCGACTCCGCCACCCCGGTCCGCTCGGCGAGCCGCTTCAGGTCGTCCGCGTACGGGCCGCCGCCCACGACCAGCAGGACGGCGTCCGGCTGGGCGGCCAGGATCCGCGGCATCGCCTCGATGAGGGTGTCCTGGCCCTTGCGCGGCACCAGGCGGGAGACGCAGACGACCACGGGCCGGTCGGTGAGCCCGAGCCGGGCGCGCACCGCCTCGCCGCCGGAGGCCGGGTGGAAGGTCTTCTCGTCCACGCCCGGCGGGAGCTGCACCATGCGCCCGGCGGCCTCGGGCGTCAGCGCCCGGGCGATCCGGGAGCGGGTGTACTCGCCCAGATAGGTGATCGTGTCGGTGCCCTCGCCGATCCGCCGCAGCAGCGTACGGCTCGCGGGCAACTGCGCCCACCCCGCCTCGTGCCCGTGGGTCGTCGACACCAGCCGGCGCGCCCCCGCCTTGCGCAGCGCGGGCGCCATCAGCCCGAGCGGGGCCGCCGCCCCGAACCACACCGATGTGCAGCCGTGTTCGCGCAGGAGCGCGGCGGCCCGCCGGGTCACCCTCGGGGTCGGCAGCAACATCGTCGTACGATCACGTACGACCGGGAAGGGCTGCTCGGCGTCGAACGCGGCGACCTCGGAGCCGTCCCGCCAGGTCGACGCGTACACCACCACCCGGCCGGGATCGAGGCGCAGCGCCATGCTGTGCACGAACGCCTGGATGCCACCGGGACGTGGCGGGAAGTCGTTGGTGACGATCAGGGTCTTGTCCATACGTCGCCGAGGGTATCCGGTGCGGTCCGCGGCAACCGACCGCGGTACCCGGCGCGTCTAAGCTCCACACGCCTGTCCACAGGTGAGACCGGCATCGTGCATCATCACAGCAGAACCGATTCGACGAGGTGGACATGGCAGGCGACAGCGGCAAGCGGCTCCCGGTCGGGCCGGTCCTCGCCTGGGTGGCCACCAGGGTCCTGCTGCTGCTCTACGTCTTCAAGGTGCTCAGCCTGTCCCCGCTGGACGTGACCACCGACGTCTCGGTGATCTACCACGGCTGGTACGAGGTCCTGCAGAGCGGCGCCTTCCCCCACCACGACGTCACCTGGCAGTACCCGCCCGCCGCCGCGCTCGCGGTGCTCTCCCCCGCGATACTGCCCTTCCTCGACTACGCGACCGCCTTCTTCTGGCTCGCCTGCGCCGCCGACCTCGTCGCCTTCGCGCTGCTGCTGCGCGGTTCGCGCGGCGAGGGGCGGCGGCCGGCCGGTGCGTATGTGTGGGTGCTGGGCGTGCCGCTGCTGGGGCCGACCGCGTACGCGCGCTACGACGTCATGGTCACCGCCGTCGCCGTGGCCGCGCTGCTGGCGACGGTGCGCCGTCCCAGGGTCGCGGGCGCGCTGATCGCGTTCGGCGCGATGCTCAAGGTCTGGCCGGTGCTGCTGCTCACCGGGGTCCGCGACCGCCGGATCTGGGCGGCGGCCGCGGCCGGGGCGGGCGTCCTCGCCCTGGGCTTCTGGCTGTGGATGCCGGGGGCCTTCGCCTTCCTGCGCTTCCAGGGCGAGCGGGGCACCGAGGTGGAGTCCCTGGGCTCCCTGGTCTTCCACATCGCCCGGCACCACGGCTGGGAGGGCCAGGTGCTGCTGAACTACGGCTCCGTGGAGTTCCTCGGGCCCTACGTGGGCCTGGTCAGCGACATCGCGCTCGGGCTGACCGCGGTGGCCTTCGGCTGGCTGCTGCTGTGGCGGCTGCGGGCGCGGACGTACGGCCCGCAGACGGCCTTCGACGCGGCGTTCACCGCGGTGCTGCTGTTCACCACGACCAGCCGGGTGATCAGCCCGCAGTACATGATCTGGCTGATCGGCCTGGCGGCCGTCTGCCTCACGCTGCGGGCCAGTGTGATGGTGCTGCCCTCGGTGCTGGTGCTGGCGGCGACGGTGCTCACCCTGTACGAGTTCCCGGTGCGCTTCGCCGACGTCGTCGGCAGCACCGACCTCGGCATCACGCTGCTGCTGCTCCGCAACGGACTGCTGGTGGCCGCCTCGGTCATCGCCTGCCGCCGGCTGTGGGTGGCCTCGGCCCGTCTGCCGTCGAGGCCGCGCAGGGCGTCCGAGACGCGTCTGCCGGAGCACGACCAGGACGCCGAGAAGCTGCTGACCTGGTGAAGGCCGCCGTCACGGCCAGGCACTGCAGTCCCGCGGCCACGGCCATCGCCACGCCGACGCCCACGAGCCCCAGCCCGGCCGGGACGGCGAGCGCGTAGGCGAGCGGCAGCTGCACCGCCGTACCGACCAGGGTCACCCGGACCAGCAGCGCGGCCCCGCCGCCGCCCTGGAGGACACCGCCCGGCGCGATGAAGCACGCCAGCAGCACCAGGTAGGGCCCCAGGGTGCGCAGAAACGCCGTTCCTGCAGAGGCCACGCCGGGCTCCGCACCGAAGGCTGCCATGATCCAGGGCGCGGCGGGCTGCAGCACGACCGCCGCGAGGAGTCCCAGGCCGGCGCCGAGCAGCAGTGCCTGGCGGCCGATCGCGCGCCGTTCGTCGCGGCCGGCGCCCAGGTGGTAGGCGGTGTGGATGGACGCCGCCTGGCGTACGGCGTAGAAGCCCATCGTCGCCACGTACACCGCCTTGGTCGCGATCCCGTACGCCGCGACCCGGTCGACGCCCAGCCGGGCCACGATCGCCACCAGGGTGAGCGTGCCGGCCATCCGGACGAGGAAGTCCGCCGCCATCGGCGCCCCCGTCACGGCGGTACGGCGCAGCGCGGCCGCCACCGGCTCGGCGGGCGGGACGGTCGCGGCCCGCCGCACCAGGGGGTTGCGGCGCAGCAGCGCCAGCCCGGCGGCCAGGGCCGCGCCGCGGCCCGCTACGGTGGCCACGGCCGCGCCCCGCACCCCGAGGGCGTGGATCAGGAACGGGTCGAGGAGCAGGATCAGCCCGTTGGCGAGCAGGGCGAGCCGCATCGGGGTACGGGTGTCGCCCGCGCCCTTGAAGACGCCGTCCAGGGTGTTCTGGGCGTAGAACACCGCGGTGCCGGGGAGCGAGACCGCGAAGTACCCGGCCGCGAGGCGGACGGCCGCCGGGTCGCCGTGCCCGCCGAGCAGCAGGGCCGCCAGCGGCTCCCGGCACAGGAATCCGCCGACGGCGACCGCCGGGGCCAGCAGCGCGCACAGCGCCCAGCCGCCGCGCACCGCCGCCCCGACCGCCGCCGGGTCCCGCGCCCCGACGGCCCGGGAGACCAGCACCGTCGTCCCCTGCGCGGCCATCAGCACGACTCCGAGCAGCACGTTCTCGGTGTTCGTGGCCACCGCCACGGCCGCGACGGCCGCTGCCCCGCCGCCGAGCCGGGCCACCCACAGCACGTCGATGATCCCGGCGACGACGCCGGCGAGCAGTTCCAGGTAGACCGGGCCCGCCAGCGCGGCCAGTCGGGCGCGGTGCGTCATGGTTTCCCTCCCCCGAACGGGTACCTCGTTTCGAGATACCGCGTTTAGAGGTACCATCATGGGCACTGCACTGACAAGTCCGAACGCATGATCGGGAAAGGTGGCGAACAGTGCTGGAGCTCACCATCCTGGGCTTCCTCTACGAGGAATCCCTGCACGGCTACGAGCTCAAGGAGCGCATCGCCGCACTCAACGGCCACGTCCGCCCCGTCAGCGACGGCGCGCTCTACCCGGCCATCAACCGCCTCACCGCGGCCGGGCTGGTCGGCCAGCACACCGAGCCCGGCGTCGGAGCCGCCCCGCGCCGCGTGCTCTCGCTCACCGACGCCGGGCGCACACGGCTGCTCGCCCGGCTCCGCGACCCCAAGCCGATCGAGATCACCGACGCCACCCGCTTCTTCGCCGTGCTGGCGTTCCTGAGACACCTCCCCGACACCACGGCCCAGGCCGGGGTGCTGCGGCGCCGCCTGGAGTTCCTGGAGACCCCGGCCAGCTTCTTCTACGACCGCGGAAAGCCCGTGCGCGCCGAGGACACGGGCGACCCCTTCCGCCAGGGCATGCTCCGCATCGCCCGCGCCACGGGTCGCGCGGAGCGCGAGTGGCTCACGGAGGCCCTGGCGGAGCTCACCGCCTGAGCCGGGTCCGGGCGAGGCCCGCGCGCGGTCCGGGCTGCCCGCCCGGGGAGGCGAGCGGTCCCGCGCAGGCTGCGCGGACGGCCCGCCAAGGGCGACCCGCGCACCGGGCTAACCCGCGGCGGCCGCGAAGGCGCGGGCGGCGGCGATGCGCTGGACCGCGGTGGGGTGCGTGCCGAAGAGGACGTGCAGAAGGCGCGGGGGGTCGGGGTCGGAGACGTTGGTGACGGTGAGCCGGCGCTGCATGGCGATGAACCGCTCGGCGTCCCCGGTGAGTTCCAGCGCGTGCGTGTCCGCCCGCCGTTCGACGCGCCGGCTCAGCGCGCAGCCGAACGGCCCGGCGCACGCCGACAGCACCGCCGCCACCGCCGCCAGCAGGAACAGCCCGCGCGGGTCGTCCGTGCCGTGGGAGGAGGCGGCCATGACGGCGGAGAGCACGCACACCCCCGCTCCCGCGCCGAGGGCGCCGAGCAGGGTGCCGCGCGGCACGTCGCGGTGCTTGACGTGTCCCAGTTCGTGGGCGACGACGAGTTCGACCTCGGCCGCCGGGGCCGTGCCGAGCAGCGTGTCGTAGGCGACGATCCGACGGGTGCGCCCGAAGCCGGAGACATAGGCGTTGAGCGCCGTCGTGCGCCGGGACGCGTCGGCGACGAGCACCGCCCGTACGGGGATCCGGTCCCGCTCGGCCAGCGCCAGCAGCGCGTCGCGCAGGGGCCCGTCCTCCATCGACCGGAAGCGGTTGAAGAGCGGCTCCAGCACGACCGGGGCGAGCCAGGACAGCACGACGGCCGCACAGACGGCGCCCAGGGCCGCCCAGGCCCAGCCGAGGCCGTAGTAGCCGTACAGCGCGGCCAGCACGAGCGGAACGGAGACGAGCAGCCCGCGCAGGACGTCGACGGCCCAGCCGCCCCAGCCCTGCGTGACGAGCCCGTAGCGCCGCCGGATGACGCGGACCCGGGCGGAGAACGGCAGGGTGACCGCCTGCTGGAGCAGCACCAGCAGCAGGCCGCCGACCAGCACGCGCAGGGCCCGGGCGTCGCCGAACAGCCCGGTGAGGGCGGCGCCCGCGGGGGTCAGCCCCAGCACCAGCAGAAGTGCGAGCCCGGCGAGGCGGCCGCCGAGCAGGAAGGGCAGCTGCGCGCGGCGCAGGGCCCTGCCGCGGGCGGTCTCCTCCGGTGTGAAGTCCCCGTCCGTGCCGCTCATCCCAACTCCCCCTCGACGTAGGCCCGCCAGCGCTCGGTGAGGGTGTCCTCGTCGATGCCGAGCGTGCCGCGCAGATCCGCACCGGAACGGTACAGCGCGACCAGCCGGTCGGCGCCCCAGGTGTCGGCGATGAGCCGGCAGGCCAGCCAGGCGCCTTCGTACGCCTGGGCCTGCGTGGTCGCGCCGGGCGCGAAGTCGGCGTCCGCGGGGAGGTGGCCGGGCGGGCCCGAGGCCGTGACCTCGCGGCGCAGCTCGGGTGCCAGGCTCGCCGCCGTACGGCCGGAGTCCCGGTAGGCGACCCAGTCGGCGAAGCCCTCGGAGAGCCACATGGGGGTGCGGGAGGTCGTCGCGGCGCGCGTGGCGACGTGGGTGGTCTCGTGGGTGAGCACGACCTGGCGGCCGAAGGCCGACAGCCCGGCGAAGGCCTCGGGGTTGACGATGACGCGTCCGGCGGGGGCGGTCCCGCTGCCGCCGGCCTCCCCGGTGGTGACGGCCGCGACGCCCGCGTAGGTCTCCGCCGGGGCGTCCAGCAGCTCGCCCATGCCCCGCAGCGAGGAGGGCACCTCCAGCACCACCCGTCCGGTCCACCCCTTCCCGCCCCAGGCCCGCCGCACCTGGGGGACGGCCCGGTCCGCGTCGGTGGCGTACCCGGCCAGCTCCTCGCGGTCGCCGGTGCCGAGGACGAGGCTGTGGCCGCCGCGGACGACGTGCAGCGTCCCCTGCTCCCACAGCAGGCCGCCCGGGTCGCCGTCGCCGGCCACCCGCCACCGTCCGCCGCCGTCGGTGCGCAGCAGCAGGGACTCGTCCGTGGTGACCGGGGCGCTGTCGTAGCCCTTGAGGCGGTAGCGCAGCTCGACGCGGGCGGTCACCGGGTCGGCGCCCTCCGTGGAGACCAGCCGGTACGACCAGGAGGCGAGCGGGAGCTCCCGGAGGTTGCGGAAGACCCGGCGTTCGACCTCGCGCCGGGCGGGCGTCACATCGGCCAGATACGCCTTCTCGTCACGGTCCAGGACCGCGTCGGCCCGCCGTTCCAGCAGTTGCCGGACGACCGGGTCCCCGGGGCCCGACTGCTCCGCCGCACCGCCGCCCGAGGGGCCGCAGCCCGCGAGGAGCACCGCCGCGGCGCACAGCGCGGCGGCCGCGGCGCGGGTCGGTGAGCGGAAGAGGGCCACGCCGCCGATCGTACGGTCCCGGCGGCGACGCTCACGTGGGCCGGGTCACCGCCGAGATCGGCAGCATGGCGACGGGGTCGTAGCGGACCCGGGCGCCGGGGTACGGGGCGTGGATGACCCGGCCGTCGCCGACGTACATGGCCACATGGCTGGCGTCGCCGCGGTAGAGGACGAGATCGCCGGGGCGCGCCTGGCTGAGCGGCACGTGCCGTCCGGCGCTCAGCTGGGCCTGCGAGGTGCGGGGCAGGCCCACGCCGGCCTGGCGGTACGCCCAGACCATCAGGCCGGAGCAGTCGAAGGAGCCGGGGCCGGTGGCACCCCACACGTAGGGGGCGCCGACGGCGGAGCGCGCGGCGGCTACGGCCGTCGCGGCGCGCAGCGACAGAGGGCCGAGATCCGGGATGTCGACCGTGCGGCCGGAGCGGGAGGCACGGGCCTCCAGGCGGCTGGCGAGCCGGGCGCGCTCCTGCGGGGAAAGGGAGTTGACCAGGCGCGCGGCCGCCATCAGCTTGCGCTGCACGGCCTTCTTCCGGACGGTGAGGCTGGTGCGGGCCCGCTCGAGCTCGCCGAGCCGGTCGGTGGCCCGGGAGCGTTCCTGGTCCAGGAAGCGCTGGGCGGAGCGGAGTTCGCCGAGTCGCGCGTTGCCGCGGTTGCTGATCCGGTCGAGGGTGGCGGCCCGGTCCAGATAGGTCGCCGGGTCGGGCGAGAGCAGCAGGGCGAGGGTCGGGTCCACTCCCCCGCCGCGGTACTGGGCCCCGGCGAGCGTGCCGAGGTCGTCCCGGAGCCGGTTGACCCGCTCCTGGCCGCGCGCGGCGCGGTCCTGGAGCACCTCCACCTCGCGCCGGAGCCGCTGGGTGTTCTCGCGGGCGGCGTTGAACTGCTCGGTGGCCCGCTCCGCCTGGGTGTAGAGGTGGTCGATGCGGGCCGCGACATCGCCCGGGGTGTCCGCGGGGTCGGCCGCGGCCGTCTGCGCGGTGGTGGCCGCGCCCGCCATCGCGGCGGCGGCGGTGGCCGCCGCCGTCAGGACCGTGGCCCTGGAGGCCCGCGGAGTCCGGCCGGGCTGCGGAATGCGTCGATGGGATGGCACGTCGACCGACAGTAGTCAGCCGGGCACGGGGAGTTCAAAGACCGAGTACGGCCGGGCGGCCTGACGGTGCCCTGCTTGCGCAGGTCACCGCCGGGCCGTCACCGTACGAGATCACCCGATAGGTTCAACGGGCTCCGCTGCTTCGGCCCGGAACTCAGATGCGGACGCCGAACTGGAACGGCATGTTGTTGATGGACTCGTAGCGCACGACGGTGCCGGTGCGCGGCGCGTGCAGGACCATGCCGTTGCCCGCGTAGAGCCCCACGTGGTGCAGATCGCCGTAGAAGATCACGAGGTCGCCGGGCGCCAGCTGGCCCATCGACAGCCGCGTGCCGGCGTTGGCCTGGGACTGGGAGGTGCGCGGTATGCCGGCGCCGGCCTGGGCGTAGGCCCAGGAGGTGAGGCCGGAGCAGTCGAAGGAGCTCGGGCCGGTGGCGCCGTAGACGTACGGCGAACCCAGCTTGGTCTTGGCGGCGGACAGGGCCGCGGCGGCCAGCGAGGAGGCGGGCGGGACGTCGCCGAGGTCGACCCGCTCGTTGGAGCGGTTGGCGCGGTTCTCCGCGGCCTCAAGCGACGCCCGCTGGGCGGCGGTCAGCGAGTTGAGCAGCTTCTGCGCCTCGCTGAGCTTCGCCTGGACTTCCTTCTTCTTCTTGCCCAGTTCGGTGCGGGTCTCGTCGAGCTCGTCGAGCTTGCTCGCGGCCTCCGCCTTCTGCTGGTTGAGGGTGCGCTTCTTCTCGGCGATCTGCTGGAGNCCCTCGGCCTGCTTGGTGCTCAGCTGGTCGAGAGTGGACGCCTTGTCGAGGTAGCTGTCCGGGTCGGCGGAGAGGAAGAGCTGGAGCGAGGGGTCGATGCCGCCGCTGCGGTACTGGGCGCTGGCCAGGGTGCCGAGGTCGTCCTGCAGGTCGTTGAGCTCGGACTGCTGGCGGGCCACCTCGTCCTGCAGGTCCTCGACCTGCTTCTGCAGCTTCTGCTGCTTCTCCTTGGCGCCGTTGAACTTCTCGGTCGCCTGCTCGGCCTGCTCGTAGAGGCCGTCGACCTTGGCCTTCACGCTCTTGACGGAGGGCTTGGCGGGAGCGGCCTGGGCCGCCTGCGCGGACAGGGCGACGGCTGCTGCGGCGGTCGCGGTGAGCACGGTGACACGTGTGCGACTGGCCTGCTTGGGACGACGGTGGGACGCCACTCGGGCGAGCTCCTTCTTCCTCCAGCCGCCTGCCGCATGCATCGGGAACTGGGTTCCCCGGCCCTGAGCGTCGGCGTCCCCCGTCGTACGCACGGCACTTCAGATCGGCGGGACCTCCGCCGTCATCCTGAGTGGATGATCGACTGGGCAGAGGTTCGAGGCACGACCATAGTGACCATCTTGTGATCGGATCAAATCCCTGAAGAAAAAAAGTCGCTCGACCGCGGTTTCTTTACACATATCGCACGTGCAGTGATGACGAGTTGACACTGAGTCCGCAAAAAGCGCCTCACGCACCCCACGGTGTGCTCCAGGTCACACCCGGGCAAGTCGCTTCAGCAGCAAGGTGGATGCGACCGGGCGGGCGCCGGCACGGGCCACACCGTCAGCAACTTCGCGATCGGAAGAAACCACCACAATCGGACGACCGGGAGGTTCCGCCCGAACCAGACGGCGGATCAACTCGTCCGCGGTCTCACCGGCCTTGCTGAACAGCACCCGCACCCCGCGCGGCGGCGCCAGCAGCACCGGGGCGTCCAGATCGGCCCCGTCGAAGACGCAGGTGACCTCGGCGCCGCTCTGCGCCGCGAGCACCGCCAGGCCGCCCAGCAGCCGCAGCCGCTGCTTCTCCAACGGCAGCGCCGGATAACCGGTCTTGGTCACGTTGTAGCCGTCGACCACCAGATGGGACTGCGGCAGCGCCAGCAGCTGGTCCAGCAGCGCCGGATCGTCCTCCGACAGGGCGCGCCGCGCGATGTCCTTGGGGCTGATAGCCCCCGGCATCACCGCGTCGACGGTGTCCGCGGGCCGGGCGCCCAAGGTGTCGCGCGGCGGCAGCGCCAGCTCCCGGCGCAGTCCCGACGCGGCGTCGAGGACGGTGTCCAGCAGCAGCCGCAGGCGCATGTCCTCGGTGCTGCGGCCCTCCCGGGCCGCCCGGCGGGACGCCTCCACGGCCTGCTCGGCCTCGGCGAGCCGGGCCCGCAGCCGGCGTGCCTCACCGTCCGCCGACGCCTTCTCCGCGGCCGCGGCCGCGCGCGTCTCGTCCAGTTCGGCCTCGACCTTGCGCAGCGCGGCCTCGGCCCGCTTCACGTCGCTCGCCGCGCTGCGCAGTTTGCGCTGCAGGGACTCGGCCTCCTTGCGGGCCGCCTCCAGTTCGGTACGGACGCGCACGGCCTCGTTACGGGACTGGGTCCGGGCCTCGTCCAGTTCCGCCTTCAGCTGCCGCAGCTCTCGCTGCGCCTCCTCGCCCGCCCGTTCGGCGCTGACCCGCTGGGCCTCCTCGCCCGCGGCGGCCACCAGCTTGGCCCAGCCCGCGGGACGCAGCAGATACGCGGCGGCCGCCACGTCCAGCGGGTCGACCGCGGGGGGCGGGGTGCCGGCGTCCAGCGCCTCGCACAGCTCCGGCTCGGCCTCGCGCAGCCGGGCACCCACCCGCTGCCGGAAGGACGGGTCGCCCTCCAGCGCCGTGGCCAGCGCCGTCGCGGCGAACTTGGCGCGGCGGCTCGGGGTGAACCGGGCGTAGGGGCGCAGCACCGCGGGCAGCTCGGCCGGGGTCAGCCCGCCGAACGCCTCCGCCGCCAGGGCGACCACGCGGTGCCGTACGCCCTCGGGCAGCGGACGGTCCAGCGACTCGCCGTGGACGGACTCCTCCGGCGCAGCCGCGGTCTCGGGCGCGGCGGCTTCCCCGCCGCGGCCCGGATTACCGCCGGTCCCGTCCACCCGTCACTCCCGTCCAGTCCGTGGGCGCCTCCCCGGCCTCCTTCAACCTCTCTGGCCGCGCCGCATTCTTCTATTGTCCCCGGCCGCGCTCAGGCCTGCGTCGCCGCCGCCGTGTCGGGGCGGTCGACCAGTTCGACCTGGTCCACGGCGTTGCACCAGCGGCAGCGCACCGACTCCACGGTCTCGCTGAGCACCTCGCGCTCCTCGACCGAGGGCTCACCCGCCAGGTCCAGGTGGACGTACTCGACGACCTTGCTGGAGCGGGTGACGTCGAACCGGGTCAGATTGCCGCACAGGGTGCAACGCCAGCGGGTCGTGACGGTCGGCAGGGGCACCGGCATCGGTCGTCTCCTCGGTCGTGCGGATGCGTTCCGGTCACCCTACGGCCTCGGTGGTCCCGCGCGCTGCGGCGAGGCGCCCCGCGACCGTTACACCCGTTCCGTCATGATCGGTCCATGGTCATCCCGGTGTACGACAAGAACCCCGTCCACCGCACACCCGTGGTGACGTACGCGCTGATCGGGCTGTGCGGGGTGCTCTTCCTCATCAGCCCGTCCTCCGGGCTCAACTACATGTACGGCATGGGCCACGATCAGGTGTGCGCCCAGGCGACGTACTTCGCCCGCTGGGGTGTCATCCCCACCGAGCTCTGGCACGGCCACGTCCCCCCGGCCCAGGTGCCGATGCCGAACGGCTGCCCGCCGCTGAAGTCCTTCGCCACCTCGCCGTTCGTGTCGGTGCTCACCGCGCTGTTCGTGCACGGCGGTTGGTTCCACCTGCTCGGCAACATGCTCTTCCTCTGGGTCTTCGGCGACAACGTCGAGAACCGCATGGGCCGCTTGCGCTTCCTGCTCTTCTACATCGCCTCCGGCTACGTGGCGACGTACGGCTACGCGCTCGGGCACACCTCCTCCACCCAGACCCTGGTCGGCGCGTCCGGAGCGATCTCCGGGGTGCTCGGCGCGTACCTCTACCTCTACCCCAAGGCCAGGGTGACCAGCGTCTTCCCCTTCCTCTTCTTCCTGCCGCTGCGCTTCCCGGCCTGGATGGTGCTGATCTTCTGGTTCGTCCTGCAGTGGCTCGCCGGCGAGATCCAGCAGACGGGTCCCGGGGTGGCCTACCTCGCCCACATCACGGGCTTCGTCTGCGGCTTCCTGTGCGCGTGGGTGTGCTATCGCGCAACGCCTAAGCTTGAGCCCGCAGCCAGGGCGAGCCAAGGAGACCTACAGCCGTGATCACCGCGATCGTGCTCATCAAGACCAGCGTCGACCGTATCCCCGAGATCGCGGAGTCCATCGCCGCGCTCGACAGCGTCAGCGAGGTCTACTCCGTCACGGGGACGTACGACCTGGTCGCCATGGTGCGGGTGGCCCGGCACGACGAGCTCGCGGACGTCATCCCGGGCCGGATCAGCAAGATCCCCGGCGTCGAGGCCACCGACACCCACGTGGCGTTCCGCACCTACTCCCAGCACGACCTCGAGACGGCCTTCGCCATCGGCCTGGACGCCTGACCGAGCCGCCCGGCGCGGCGCACCCGGGCCGGGCCGCTCAGGCCCGGTCCCGGTCCGGCACGCAGCGGCCGTCCTCGGTGCGGTAACGCCACTTGGCCCCGTCCGACACCAGCTCCCGCACCGCGTCGACGAAGCGCTCCACGTGCTCGTCCGGGGTGCCCGCGCCGAAGGAGACCCGGATGGCGTTGAGCGTGGCGGCGTCCCCGGCCGAGGGGTCCGGGAGCTCGCCCGAAGCGGCCTCGGGGGCACCGCACTCGCCCGGCTCCTGGTCGGCGGCGCCGAGCAGGGTGCGCAGCAGCGGGTGCGCGCAGAAGAGGCCGTCGCGGACTCCGATCCCGTACTCCGCGGAGAGCGCCGCCGCGAAGTGGGAGCTGTTCCAGCCGTCGACGACGAAGGAGACGACGCCGACCCGGGGGGCGTCGTCCCCGAACAGCGAGAGCACCCTGACCTCGGGGACCTCGGCCAGTCCGGCCCGCACACGGGCCACCAGCGCCTGCTCCCGCCCGACCAGCCGGTCGAACCCTGCCTCCGTCAGCGCGCGGCAGGCCGAGGCGATCGCGTAGGCGCCGATGACGTTGGGCGAGCCGGCCTCGTGCCGGGCGGCCGTGGTGTGCCAGTCGACGTCCACCCCGCCGTCCGCACTGCGGGCCACCCGCCGGGAGGCGCCGCCACCGGCCAGGTAGGGCTCGGCCGCGCCGAGCCAGTCGGCGCGGCCGGCGAGCACTCCGGAGCCGAAGGGCGCGTAGAGCTTGTGCCCGGAGAAGGCCACCCAGTCCACGTCGAGTTCCGCGACGTCCACCGGGTGGTGCGGGGCGAGCTGCGCCGCGTCCAGCACGATGCGGGCCCCGTGGGCGTGGGCCGCCGCGGCCAGCTCCCGCACCGGCCAGAGCTCACCGGTCACATTGGACGCCCCGGTCACACAGACCAGAGCCGGTCCGTCCTCCGCCCGGGCGGCCAGTGCCCGCTCAAGCGTCGCCACCGCCTCCGCCGGGGTGCGGGGGGCACCGAGGTAGGTCACATCGGCCTCCCTCCACGCCAGCAGGGACGCGTGGTGCTCGGTCTCGAAGACGAAGACGCTCGTGCCGGCCGGTACGGCGGCGGCCAGCAGGTTCAGCGAGTCGGTGGTCGAACGGGTGAAGATCACCTGGTCGCCGGGGCGACAGCCGAGGAACTCCGCGACCGTTGCGCGGCTCTGCTCGAACAGGTCGGTCGACAGCTGCGAGAGGTAGCCGGCCCCCCGGTGCACGCTGCCGTAGTACGGCGCGTAGGCCGCCACGTCGTCCCAGACCCGCTGCAACGCGGGCGCGCTGGCCGCGTAGTCGAGGGCGGCGTACCCCACCTCGCCCCCGGTCACGAGCGGCACGAGGACCTCGCGTCCCAGGACGGGCAGCGGAGCGTGGACGGACGAGGGCAGGGCAGGGCGCGGCGACATGGCGAAGTCTCCTGGGAGCAGGCGGGGGTGAAGGAACGTCAGTGATGACGGAACAGCCCTCGGCACGACGGGCGGACGCCCGGGAAGAGGGTGGGGAGGGGCGGCTGGGGGCCGGAAGGGCCCTAGCGCATTCGCTTGCTCATGGAGGAACTCCTCTGACCGCGCTTGCCGCAGACCTCGCTGCCTGCGGCCTGGTCATCACCCGGGGCACCCCGCCACGGAAGGAGGGTTGCCGGACAGCGGGCCGGGGCCGTTTCGCTGTCACTCGTGACCTGCGCAGCATCATGCCACAGGGGCACGCCGCCGCAAGCCGCGGTCCGCATCCCGGACGGCCCGCCCTGGACCGGACAGCGCGCAGGGCCGGGGCCGAAGGCCCCGGCCCTGCGTGGTGGTTCCCGTCGTCAGACCTGCGTGGCCGCGGCCCAGCGCTCGAGCGTCCGTGCTGCCGCCCCGGAGTCGACCGACTCGGCCGCCCGGGCGATCCCGGCCGCGATCCGCTCGGTCAGCGGACCGCCCGCGCCCTCCAGCGCCACCAGCGCGGCCGCCGAGTTGAGCAGCACCGCGTCACGCACCGGGCCGGTCTCGCCCGCCAGCAGCCGGCGGGCGACGTCGGCGTTGTAGGCGGCGTCCGCGCCCCGCAGCGCCTCGATCGGCACCAGTTCGATGCCGACGTCGCGCGGGTCGAAGGACTCCTGCTCGACCTTCCCGTCCCGCACCACCCACACCTGGGAGGTGGCCGTGACGGTGAGCTCGTCCAGCCCGTCGTCGCCCCGGAACACCAGCGCGGAGGAGCCGCGGCGGGCCAGCACGCCCGCGATCAGACCGGCCATCCGGGTGTCGAAGCACCCCACGGCGGAGGCGCCCACCCGGGCCGGGTTGGTCAGCGGGCCGAGGATGTTGAAGGAGGTCGGGATGCCCAGGTCGCGGCGGGCCGGGGCGGCGAACCGCATCGCGGGGTGGAACCTCGCGGCGAAGCAGAAGGTGATCCCGGTTTCCTCGGCGACCTCCGCCACCCGGCCGGCGGGCAGGTCGAGGTTGATGCCGAGCTTCTCCAGGACGTCGGAGGCACCGCTGGCGCTGCTGGCCGCCCGGTTGCCGTGCTTGACGACCTTCGCGCCCGTGCCGGCGATCACGATGGCGGACATCGTGGAGATGTTCACCGTCCTGGCACGGTCGCCGCCGGTGCCGACGATGTCCACGGCGGGGCCGGGGATGTGCAGCGGCTCCGCGTGCGCGTACATCGACTCGACGAGGCCGGTGACCTCCTCGACCGTCTCCCCCTTGGCCCGCAGGGCCACCATGAAGCCGGCGACCTGGGCGTCCGAGGCCTCGCCGCTCATGATCCGGTCCATCGCCCACGCCGCTTCGGCCGCCGTGAGGTCCTTGCCGTTCAGCAGCGCGCCCAGGACGTCGGGCCAGGAGCCGCCCGCCACGGATGCGCCTCCGGCGGGGTTCACAACGCTCATGGTCCACTCCATGGGGTCTGACGTGCGGCGGGAAACATTCGGCTCCAGCCTATCGGCGCGGGGGAACGGGAAAGGGCCCCGTCCATCGGATGGACGGGACCCTGCCCGGTGGCACAGCTTCAGTGATCAGTGGTGACCGTGGCCGCTCGTGATCTCCTCGTACTCCTCGGCGGTGGGCTTGTCGATCTGCGTTCCCTCGCCGTAGTAGCCGCGGGACAGCTTCGCGCGCAGCTTCGCCGTGGGGCCGACCTTCTTCTCCACGCCGTTCTCGTCGACCTCGGGGCCGACTTCGAGCGGCTTGGGCTGCTCGTGCTGGGTGAGCTTGAACAGCGCGCCCTGCTCCAGTGGCTCGTGGATCTCGATGAACTCACCGTGCGGGAGCCGCTTGATGATGCCGGTCTCGCGACCGTGCAGCACCTTGTCCCGGTCTCGCCGCTGCAGACCCAGGCAGATCCGCTTGGTGACGAAGAAGACCAGCACCGGCAGCACGAAGAACGAGACCCGGACCACCCAGGTGATCGCGTTGATCGACAGATGGAAGCGGGTGGCGAAGAGGTCGTTGCCACCACCGACGAGCAGGATCAGGTAGAGGCTGATCCAGGCGGCGCCGATGCCCGTGCGGACGGGACGGTTACGCGGCCGGTCGAGCAGGTGGTGCTCGCGCTTGTCACCGGTGACCCAGGACTCCAGGAACGGGTAGACGCCCATGAAGCCCAGGACCAGCGGGAAGATCACCAGCGGGATGAACACGCCCAGGACGAGTGTGTGACCCGCGAAGTTGATCTCCCAGCCCGGCATGATGCGGATCAGGCCCTCGGAGAAGCCCATGTACCAGTCGGGCTGGGCGTCGGTGGACACCTGGTCCGGCCGGTAGGGGCCGTAGGCCCACACCGGGTTGACGGAGACCAGCGCGGACATGGCCGCGATGACACCGAAGACCACGAAGAAGAAGCCGCCCGCCTTGGCCGTGTAGACCGGGAAGAACGGCATGCCCACGACGTTCTTCTCCGACTTGCCGGGGCCGGCCCACTGCGTGTGCTTGTGGTAGAAGACCAGGATCAGGTGGGCCACCAGCAGTCCCGCCATGATGCCGGGGATCAGCAGCACGTGGATCGTGTAGAACCGCGGCACGATGTCGGTGCCGGGGAACTCACCGCCGAAGAGGAAGAACGAGAGGTACGTGCCGACGATCGGCACGGACAGGACCGCGCCCTCCATGAAGCGGATACCGGTGCCCGACAGCAGGTCGTCCGGCAGCGAGTAGCCCATGAAGCCGTCGAACATGCCGAGGAACAGCAGCAGGAAGCCGAAGACCCAGTTGATCTCGCGCGGCTTGCGGAACGCACCGGTGAAGAAGATGCGCATCATGTGCACGAGCATCGCGGCCACGAAGACGATGGCCGCCCAGTGGTGGATCTGCCGGACGAGCAGACCGCCGCGCACGTCGAAGCTGATGTGCAGGGTCGACGCGTACGCCTCGGACATCTTGATGCCCTGCAGCGGCGCGTAGGAGCCGTCGTAGACGACCTCGTTCATCGCCGGGTGGAAGAACAGCGTCAGGTAGACGCCGGTCAGGATGACGATGATGAAGCTGTAGAGGGAGATCTCGCCCAGCATGAAGGACCAGTGGTCCGGGAAGATCTTCCGCAGGTTGGCCTTGCTCAGGCTGTAGATGCCCAGCCGGCCGTCGGCCCAGTCGGCGACGCGTTCGCCGGCGGGCGCCTTTCCGCGCGGCTTCGCGCTCGCGCTCGTGTTGGTGCTCATCCACGCTCCCAAAAGGCCGGGCCCACGGGCTCTTCGAAGTCGCCCAGAGCCTCGAGGTAACCCTCGCCGTTCACGCTGATGTGCAGCTGCGGCAGGGCGTGACCGGCGGGGCCGAAGATCACCCGGGCACCGTCGGACAGGTCGAACGTCGACTGGTGGCAGGGGCAGAGCACGTGGTGCGTCTGCTGCTCGTAGAGGCTGATCGGGCAGCCGACGTGGGTGCAGATCTTGGAGAACGCCAGGATGCCCTGGTGCGCCCAGTCGCGGGACTTCTTGTCCTTGATGTCGTTCGGCTGGATGCGGACGATCATCAGGGCCGCCTTGGCGAGCTGCTCCTGGTAGTCGTGCTGCTCCTCCTCCAGGCCCTCGGGCACGGCGAAGGTCAGCGAGCCCACGGCGACGTCCTCGGGACGCAGCGGCTTGTTGGTGTTCTGGTTGATCAGCAGCCTGCCCTTGGACCACAGCGTGTGGCGGAGCTTGTCCTCCGGCAGCGGGCCGAGGTCGCGCAGCAGGAACACCCCGGAGAGCGGCACCAGCGTCAGCGCGCCCAGCATGGTGTTGCGGATCAGCTTGCGGCGGCCGATCTGGCTCTCACCGGCGCCCGTGGCGAAGTCCGCCATGACCTTGGCCCGGACCTCGGGGCTCGCCGCGATCGGGTGGCGCTCGTCGGCGACCTCGACGTCCGACATCAGCGTGCGGGCCCAGTGGACCGCGCCGGCGCCGATGGCGAAGAGCGAGACGCCCAGGGTCATGCCCAGCGCGAAGTTCAGCGCGCTGATGTGGCCCAGCGGCCAGATGTAGACGATCTTGTCGATCGGGATGACCACGAAGCTGGCGATGAAGCCCAGCGTGGCGAGCATCGACACGGTGAACAGGAACGCCACCGTGCGCTCGGAGGACCTCGCGGCCTTCTCGTCGATGTCCTGGCGGCGCGGCTGGTGAGCCGGGAAGCCCGGGTCCGCGAACGGGTTCTCCGCGGTCGCGACCTGGCCGCCGCCCTCGTGTGCCGGCCTGTCCGGCAGGTTCTCTTCTGACATGTCCTGACTCATGACTTCTTCGCCTTGGTGGTGTGGGCCGCGAGCCAAATGGCGCAGGCGATCAGGGCCCCGAGGCCGAAGATCCAGCCGAAGAGACCCTCGGTGACCGGGCCGAGGCTGCCCAGCGACATGCCGCCGGGGCTCGGCGCGCCCTCGCCGTTGACGGCGTCGAGGTACGCGATGATCTCCCGCTTGTTCTCCTCCGGCATCGTCGTGTCGGGGAAGGACGGCATGTTCTGCGGGCCGGTCAGCATGGCCTCGTACAGGTGCTTGTTGCTCACGCCCTCGAGCGTGGGCGCGTACTTGCCGTGCGTCAGCGCGCCACCCTTGCCCTGGTAGTTGTGGCACTGGGCGCAGTTGGTGCGGAACAGCTCCCCGCCGCGCGCGGCGTCGGCGCCGGCCGGGTCGTACTGCTCCTCGGTGGGCGTGACCGGGCCGGGGCCCAGCGAGGCGATGTACGCCGCGAGCTGGTCGATCTGCTTCTGCGTGTAGATGACCTTCTTGCGCGGCACCTGGGCGCCGGGCTGCTGGGCCGGCATGCGGCCGGTGCCGACCTGGAAGTCCACGGCCGCGGAGCCGACGCCGACGAGGCTGGGGCCGTCACTGCCGCCCTGCCCCGACGTACCGTGGCAGCTGGAGCAGCCGACGGTGTACAGCTTCTTGCCCTCTTCGATGGCGAGGGACTGGGAGCTGTCGTCCGCCTGAGCCTTGGGCGCCGGCGCGAGCGCGGCGTACAGCCCCCCGATGGCCGTGAGCGCGACAAGTAGGACGACAAGCGCCGCCAGCGGGTGGCGCCGTCGTGCGGAGAGCTTTTTCACGGATTACCCCGGTGTCAGGATCTCTTGCGTCGATGTTCTGGATGTCGTGACCGTCAGCGCGCTCGCGCGCGGGTCCGACTACTTGATCAGGTAGATCGTGGCGAAGAGGCCGATCCAGACGACATCGACGAAGTGCCAGTAGTAGGACACGACGATGGCCGCGGTGGCCTGCTCGTGGGTGAACCGCCGTGCCGCGTAGGTCCGTCCCAGGACCAGCAGGAAGGCGATGAGACCACCTGTCACGTGCAGACCGTGGAATCCGGTGGTCAGGTAGAACACCGAACCGTACGGGTCGGAGGAGAGCGAGAGGCCGTCCTCCTTGACCAGGTTGGTGTACTCGAAGATCTGACCGCCGATGAAGATCGCGCCCATGACGAAGGTCACGATGAACCACGAGCGCAGCTTCTTCACATCGCCGCGCTCGGCGGCGAAGACACCCATCTGGCAGGTGAAGGAGGAGAGCACGAGGATCGTGGTGTTCGTCGCCGAGAACGGGATGTCCAGGACGTCGGCGTGCGCCTTCCAGTACTCGGCACCCGTGACCGAGCGAAGGGTGAAGTACATCGCGAAGAGGGCCGCGAAGAACATCAGCTCGGAACTCAGCCAGATGATGGTTCCGACGCTGGTGAGGTTCGGCCGGTTGACCGACGGGTGCGCGTGCCCGGTTTCTACTGCTGTTGCTGTCGCCACGACCGACATTATGTCGGTCCCTTATCTCGCGCTCACTCCGGGGGGTGCCATTCGGTGTGTCAAGGCCCTTGAGGTAGGGAAAGGCATCCCCCGAAGGAGCTAACCCTCCTCGAAGCACCGTGCTCGGGAGTAAGGTTCGGCCACAGGCAGGCGACTCCACGAAGGCGAGGAGGCACGGATGCAGACGACCGCGACGGTGCTGGTCTACAGCGACGACAGGAACACCCGGGAACAGGTCCGTCTGGCCGTCGGCCGCCGCCCTGCGAGCGATCTGCCGCCGGTCGAGTACCTGGAGTGCGCGACCCTCCCGGCGGTCCTCAGCGCCCTGGAGAGCGGCGGCGTCGACGCGTGCGTGTTCGACGGCGAGGCCGTCCCGGCCGGCGGCATGGGAGTGTGCCGCCAGGTGAAGGACGAGATCTTCCGCTGCCCGCCGGTGCTGGTGCTCATCGGGCGTCCCCAGGACGCCTGGCTGGCCAGTTGGAGCCGGGCCGACGCGGCGGTGAGCCACCCCGTCGACCCGGTCGCGCTCAACGACGCCCTGGCGGGGCTGCTGAGGCAGCGGCTGGCCGTCGACGCCTAGCCTCACATCTCGGGCTGCAGACGGGCCTCAGGGGCGTCGGTACGGTCGGCCACGGCCGGGTCGGCGCCCTTGCGCGCTCCGGTCGCGCTGCCCTTGCGCCACTCGCTCCAGGACAGGTTCCAGTCGCCGAAGCCGTTGCCGAAGGCGGGCATGTCCTCGCCGAGGCTGTGGACGACCGAGACGACGTCGCCGACCCGCACGTTGTCGAAGAACCAGTGGGCGTTGGCGGTGCTCATGCCGACGCAGCCGTGGCTGACGTTGGCGATTCCCTGCGAGCCCACCGACCAGGGCGCGGCGTGCACGTACTCCCCGCTCCAGGTGACACGGGTGGCCCACTGCACGGGCAGGTCGTAGGAGTCGGAACTGCCCGAGGCGATGCCGACGGTCTCGCTGCGCATCCGTACGTTGGCCTCCTGACCCAGCACCACCTTGATGCCGTTGCGGGTCGAGAACCCGGGCTTGCCGGTGGTCACCGGGATGGTGCGGACGAGCTTGCCGTTGCGCTTGAAGGTCATGGTGTGCGTGGCCGCGTCGGTGACGGCCTCGATGCGGTCGCCGGTGCGCAGCGTCAGCGGCTTGACGTCGCCTCCGTAGAGCGAGCCCTTGATGTGCACCTTGTCCAGGGTGCTGCGGACGTCGATACGGGCGTGTGCGGGCCAGTAGGTCTTGGGGCGGTAGTGCAGGGTCTTGTCGTCGACCCAGTACCAGGCGCCCTCGTCGGCCGCCGGTGAGGCGTTGACGTGCAGGTTGCGCTCGACCACGCTCCGGCCGACGGTGTCCTTCACGGCGGCGCTGAGTTCGGCGGTGATGGGCTGGCCGACGCCGTAGGTGCCGCTCTCCGGGCCGAAGGTGACCTTCAGGTGGCGCTTGGTACCCGTGGTGTCGACGGAGAGCGTCTTGCGGCCCTGGCGGCCCTTTCCGTCCTCGGTGGTGACCTTGACGACGTAGTGTGCCGCAGCGGAGAGCTTGGAGGTGCTGCGCCAGCGCTTGCCGTCCGCGGACAGCTTGCCGCTCACGTACCGTCCCGAACCGTCGGAGGCCGTCACGTCGGTGATGCGGTTGCCTTCACCCTTGACGGTGATTTCCAGCGGCTTCTTGGGGTCGGCCTTCTTCGACCCGGCGGCTCCCCCGGTCCACACGACCTGGCCGGCGGCGTCGTACGGGGCGTTGGCGAGGGGATCGCCGCCGCCCGAACAGGAGGCCAGTGGCGCGGAGAGTGTCACTGCAGCGATCGCGGTCGCCATGCGGCGCGGAGAAAAGTGACCCATGGTCACCACGCTAAGCAGAGACGATCTCGGGCGCCCGTCGAGCGCGTGCGAACGGGCGATGGCCCGGACCCCCTGCCGGGGGTCCGGGCCATCGCCGTGCGGTGCGTGGGCGCCGGGCGCTCACTGGGTGCGGTTCTCACCCCGGTAGTACTCGAAGACCCAGCCCCACAGGCCGACGAGGATGAACGGCGAGGCGAAGTAGATCAGCCACCAGCCGAAGATGATGCCCAGGAAGGCCATGGCACCACCGAAGGCCAGCAGGAGCGGCTGCCAGCTGTGCGGGCTGAAGAAGCCCAGTTCGCCGGAGTCGTCCGCGACGTCCGCGTCCTCGCGGTCCTGCGCGCCGGTGTCGGCACGCCGGGCGGTGAAGGCCAGGTAGAAACCGACCATCACGGCGAGGCCGAAGGAGAGGAAGAGCGCCGTGGTGCCCACCGGCTCCTTGGACCACAGGCCGTAGACGACGGCCATGCCCAGGAAGAAGACGGACAGCCACAGGAACAGCTTGCCCTGGAACTTCACTTGCCGCTCTCCTTCTCGTCGCCGCCGGAGACGGCCGGAGCCGCGCCGACGTTCTCCAGCTGGTCCAGAGCGGCCATCTCCGGGTGGTGGAGGTCGAAGGCCGGGGATTCGGACCGGATGCGCGGCAGCGTGAGGAAGTTGTGCCGCGGCGGCGGGCAGGAGGTCGCCCATTCCAGCGAGCGGCCGTAACCCCACGGGTCGTCGACCTCGACCGGCTTGCCGTACTTCGCCGTCTTCCACACGTTGTAGACGAACGGCAGCATCGACAGGCCCAGCAGGAAGGAGCTGATGGTCGAGATGGTGTTCAGCGTGGTGAAGCCGTCGGCGTTCAGGTAGTCCGCGTACCGGCGGGGCATGCCCTCGGCACCCAGCCAGTGCTGGACGAGGAAGGTGCCGTGGAAGCCGATGAACAGCGTCCAGAAGGTGATCTTGCCCAGGCGCTCGTCGAGCATCTTGCCGGTGAACTTCGGCCACCAGAAGTGGAAGCCGGAGAACATCGCGAAGACGACGGTTCCGAAGACGACGTAGTGGAAGTGCGCCACCACGAAGTACGAGTCGGAGACGTGGAAGTCCAGCGGGGGCGAGGCCAGGATGACGCCGGTCAGACCACCGAAGGTGAAGGTGATCAGGAAGCCGATCGCCCAGAGCATCGGTGTCTCGAAGCTCAGTGAGCCCTTCCACATGGTGCCGATCCAGTTGAAGAACTTCACACCGGTCGGTACCGCGATCAGGAAGGTCATGAAGGAGAAGAACGGCAGCAGCACACCACCGGTGACGTACATGTGGTGGGCCCACACCGTCGCCGAGAGGCCGGCGATGGAGATCGTCGCCGCGATGAGGCTGACGTAGCCGAACATCGGCTTCCGGGAGAAGACCGGGATGACCTCACTGATGATGCCGAAGAACGGCAAGGCGATGATGTACACCTCTGGGTGCCCGAAGAACCAGAAGAGGTGTTGCCAGAGCAATGCGCCGCCGTTGGCGGCGTCGAACACATGCGCCCCGAACTTGCGGTCGGCCTCCAGGGCCAGCAGCGCGGCGGCCAGCACCGGGAAGGCGAAGAGCACCAGCACACCGGTGAGCAGCACGTTCCAGGTGAAGATCGGCATGCGGAACATCGTCATGCCGGGGGCGCGCATGCAGATGATCGTGGTGATGAAGTTGACCGAGCCGAGGATCGTACCGAAGCCGGAGAACGCCAGACCCATGATCCACAGGTCGCTGCCGATGCCCGGCGAGCGGACCGCGTCGGTCAGCGGGGAGTAGGCGAACCAGCCGAAGTCGGCCGCGCCGTTCGGGGTGAGGAAGCCGGCGACGGCGATCAGCGAGCCGAACAGGTAGAGCCAGTAGGCGAACATGTTCAGCCGCGGGAACGCGACGTCGGGGGCGCCGATCTGCAGCGGCATGATCCAGTTCGCGAACCCGGCGAAGAGCGGGGTCGCGAACATCAGCAGCATCACGGTGCCGTGCATCGTGAAGAGCTGGTTGAACTGCTCGTTGGACACCACCTGGGTGCCCGGGCGGGCGAGTTCGGCGCGCATGACGAGCGCCATCACGCCACCGATGAGGAAGAAGAAGAACGACGTCGCCAGGTAGAGCGTGCCGATCGTCTTGTGGTCCGTGGTGGTCAGCCACTTGACGACGGCGTTGCCGGGCTGCTTCGTGCGGACCGGCAGCTCGTCCGCGTACGCGTCGTCGTGCGCGGCGGCCGCACCGTGGGGTTCGTTGAGAATGCTCACTGGGTCTTGGTCTCCGCGTTCTTGGCGTTGCCGGTGGTGGCAATGCCTGCCGGGACGTAACCGGTCTGGCCCTTCTTCGCCAGGTCCTTCAGGTGCTGCTTGTAGGCCTCCGGGGAGACGACCTTGACGTTGAAGAGCATCCGGGAGTGGTCCACGCCGCACAGCTCGGCGCACTTGCCCACGAAGGTGCCCTCCTTGGTGGGGGTCACCTGGAAGACGTTGGTGTGGCCGGGGATGACGTCCATCTTCATCAGGAAGGGGACCACCCAGAAGGAGTGGATGACGTCACGCGAGGTGAGGACGAACCGGACCGACTCGCCCTTGGGGAGCCACAGGGTCGGGCCCGGGTTGCCGGTGTCCTGGTTCCTGGAGGCGGGCGTCCCGAAGTCGTAGACGCCGTCGGCGCCCGCGGGCGCGTCCAGCTTCTTCGCGGAGATCGAGGAGAGCTCCGCGGGCACCGTGCCGGCCTTCGGCGTCGACGGGTCGCCGTCCACGTCCTCGACGTAGTTGAAGGCCCAGCTCCACTGGAAGCCGACCACGTTGACCACGTGGTCGGGGCGCGCCGAGGTCTCCAGCAGCTTGGACTCGTCCCGGGCGGTGAAGTAGAAGAGCACCGAGATGATGACCAGCGGGACCGTGGTGAAGAGCGCCTCGATCGGCATGTTGTAGCGGACCTGCGGCGGGATCTCCACCTTGGTGCGGCTGCGCCGGTGGAAGATGATGCTCCAGAGGATCAGTCCCCAGACGAGCACGCCGACCGCCAGCGCGGCGGCCCAGGAGCCCTGCCAGAGGGACAGGATCCGGGGTGCCTGCTCCGTGACGGGGCTGGGCATGCCGAGGCGGGGGAAGTCCTCGTATGTGCAACCTGTGGCGGTCGCAAGGACCAGGCCCGCGGCCAGCGCCTGCGGCAGAATCCGCCGCATCGGGCGCCGCGACGAGCGGTCGGAGCCGTAGGGACTCACGTAGCGCCTTCCCGAGAGTCTCGCCCACGCGTCCGGATGCCCGGCCTGTGCTGGTCGGTCGCCCTGGCGCGGGCAGTGGTGTGGATGTTTATGCGGACCAAACCCTACTGGACTCGATTTTGGGGCGCGCGGGGAGGGGGGCCAACGCGCCGGGGCGGCCCCCGAAGGGGTGTCGGGCACCGCCGCGCACCTGCGGAGGGCCCCGGTTCGGGGTCTTTTGACTGGTCCCCAGGAGCTCGGTGGGACGCCGGGGCGTAGCGTGCAGCACGTGCCCTACTTCGACGCCGCGTCCGCCGCACCATTGCATCCCGTCGCCCGGCAGGCCCTCCTCGCCGCGCTCGACGAGGGATGGGCCGACCCCTCCCGGCTCTACCGCGAGGGACGCCGCGCCCGGCTGCTCCTGGACGCCGCCCGGGAGGCCGCGGCCGACGCCGTCGGCTGCCGTCCGGACGAACTCGTTTTCACTCCTTCGGGTACGCGTTCCGTGCACGCGGGGGTGGCCGGGGCGCTCGCCGGCCGGCGCCGGGTCGGCCGGCACGTGGTCGTCTCGGCCGTCGAACACTCCTCGGTGCTGCACGCGGTGGAGGACGCCGACGTCACGGAGGTGGCCACCGACCGCACCGGCCTGGTGGACGCCGGCGCCTTCGGCGCGGCGCTGCGCGAGGACACCGCGCTGGCCTGCCTGCAGTCCGCCAACCACGAGGTCGGCACGGTGCAGCCGGTCGACGCGGCCGCCGAGCTGTGCCGGGCCGCCGGGGTGCCGCTGCTCGTCGACGCCGCCCAGTCACTGGGCTGGGGGGCCGTGACAGGCGGCTGGTCGCTGCTGACGGCGAGCGCCCACAAATGGGGCGGGCCGTCCGGGGTGGGCCTGCTGGCGGTCCGCAAGGGCACCCGCTTCGCCGCCCAGGGACCCACGGACGAAAGGGAGTCGGGGCGCGCGCCCGGCTTCGAGGACGTCCCCGCGATCGTCGCCGCCGCGGCCTCCCTGCGGGCGGTGCGCGCCGAGGCCACCGCGGAGGCGGCACGGCTGTCCGCCCTGGTCGACCGCATCCGCACCGCGGTGCCCGAACTCGTCCCGGACGTCGAGGTGGTGGGCCACCCCGAGCTGAGGCTGCCGAACGTGGTGACCTTCTCCTGCCTCTACGTGGACGGCGAGGCGCTGCTCCACGAACTGGACCGGGAGGGCTTCTCCGTCTCCTCCGGGTCGTCGTGCACGTCCAGCACGCTGACGCCCAGCCATGTGCTGAAGGCGATGGGCGTGCTGTCCGAGGGGAACGTGCGGGTCTCGCTGCCGGCGGGCACGGAGGCGGGCGACGTGGACCGCTTCCTGGAGGTGCTGCCGGGAGTGGTGCGTGGAGTGCGGGAACGGCTCGGCGCGCCGGCGTCCGGGCCCGCGGCGGGGGCCGGGCGGACGGCCGGGGCGCAGGGCGAGGGCGAGCCGGACCTCGTCGTGGACTCGCTCGGCAAGCGGTGTCCGATTCCGGTCATCGAGCTGGCGAAGGTCATCGGGGACGTGCCGATCGGCGGCGTCGTGTCGGTGCTCTCGGACGACGAGGCCGCCCGGCTCGACATCCCGGCGTGGTGCGACATGCGCGAGCAGGAGTACCTCGGGGCGCACGCCGCGCCCCGGGGCACCGCGTACTGGGTGCGCCGCGTCTCCTGACGCCGCCGGGCCGTGGCGCGCCGGGCGTGCCCGGGGGCGCAGGCGTCCGCGAGCAACCGGCCCGGGCAGCAGGACGGCGGCACCGCGCCTGTGCGGTGCCGCCGTCGTGCCGCCCGGGGGCGCGGGGTCAGTGCAGGTGGGCGCGGACCTCCTGGGCGGCGTCGTCGCCGTAGGCCTTGGTGAAGCGGTCCATGAAGTGGGCCCGGCGCAGCTGGTACTCCTGGGTGCCGAGGGTCTCGATGACCAGCGTCGCCAGCATGCAGCCGACCTGCGCCGCCCGCTCGGGGCCGACGCCCCAGGCGAGGCCGGAGAGGAAGCCGGCGCGGAAGGCGTCGCCGACGCCGGTGGGGTCGACCTTGGCGTCCTCCTCCGGGCAGCCCACGACGATCGGCTCCTCGCCGGCCCGCTCGATGCGGACGCCGTGCGAGCCCAGCGTGGTGACGCGGGTGCCGACCCGGCCGAGGATCTCCTCCTCCGTCCAGCCGGTCTTGGACTCGATCAGGCCCTTCTCGTACTCGTTGGAAAAGAGGTAGGCCGCGCCGTCCAGCAGTATCCGGATCTCGTCGCCGTTCATGCGGGCGATCTGCTGCGAGAAGTCCGCCGCCCACGGGATGCCGCGCGATCGGCACTCCTCGGTGTGGCGGAGCATCGCCTCGGGGTCGTCGGCGCCGATGAGCACCAGGTCGAGGCCGCCGACGCGGGCGGCGACCGAGTGCAGCTCGATGAGGCGGGCCTCGCTCATGGCACCGGTGTAGAAGGAGCCGATCTGGTTGTGGTCGGCGTCCGTGGTGCACACGAAGCGCGCGGTGTGCAGCACCTCGGAGATGCGGACGGAGGCCGTGTCGACGCCGTGCCGGTCGAGCCAGGCGCGGTACTCGTCGAAGTCGGCGCCGGCGGCCCCGACGAGGACGGGCCTGACACCCAGCTGGCCCATCCCGAAGCAGATGTTCGCACCGACGCCACCGCGGCGTACGTCGAGCGTGTCGACCAGGAAGGAGAGGGAGACCGTGTGCAGCTGGTCGGCGACGAGCTGGTCGGCGAATCGGCCGGGGAAGGTCATCAGGTGGTCGGTGGCGATGGAGCCGGTGACTGCGATACGCACGGCTGGGACGCTCCTGCGGAGGCGGACGGCGGACGGTACCTGTCCACGCTACCGGCTGGACCGGTGGGCGCCGACATGGCGAAACTACCTGATAGTAGGCCTTTCTCCCGTGACCCCACGTGCCTATGGTCGTGTCTATGACCACTCCTCTTCCCATCGCACCGCTCGACGACCCCGAGTCGCTCGCCGAGCTGATCGGTGACTGCCGCAAGATGGCCGAGCACTGGGAGGTCCCCGCGGAGAGGGAGTCCGCGCGGGTCGGCCCGGCGAGTCTGCACGGGATCACGGTGCCGGCCGCGTCGTCGCACATCGTCGAGGGCATGGCCGACTTCGCCGACTGATCGGAACCGCGAGGCGCTCCGGCCCGTCCAAGTGGCGTCCCCCGGTCGAAAAACCGGGACGTCATCAGCTGTACGCAGCTGAGCGGAGCCCAGGGAGCCATCGTGGAGAGCGAGCAGACGCGACCGCGCCGCCGGCACAGGTCACCGTGGGTGACGTCGGCGGTCGCCGTCGCCGTGCTGGCCGCCGGAGGCGGCGGCGCCTACTGGGCCTCGTCCGACGCAGGGGTCATTGCCCCGCGCGCCTCGGGCGGCAGCGGGGACGCTTCGCCGGAACCGCTGGAACTCGACGGCGCCACCGGCGGCACCGGCGCAGAACTCACCGTCCGCGGCGATCTGCCCGACGGCCCGTCGTCCGCGGCGGTGCAGCGCCCGGGCAGCGTGTCGCGTGCCGCGGTGGAGCGGCTGGCACGGGCCCTGGGGGTGCCCGGCACGGTGAAGTCCGACCACGGCGCCTGGAAGGCCGGAGGCACGCCGGACGGCGGCGGCCCGGTGCTCCGGGTGAACAAGGACGCTCCGGGCACCTGGGCGTACTCGTACTACGGCGGCAAGCCCCGCAAGAGCCGCGCGCCGGCCCAGGACGACCTCGCGGTGCCGGCGGCGGAGGCACTGCGCAGGGCTGCGCCGGTCTTCGCGGCGCTGGGGCTGAAGGGCGCGCGGACGGACGCGAGCGAGGTCTCGGGCGTGCTGCGCACGGTCACCGCGGACCCGCGGGTGGCGGGGCTGCCGACGCACGGCTGGCGCTCGGCCCTGCAGGTCGCCTCCGACGGGCTGCTGGTCACCGGGCACGGCATGATGGCGCCGCTGACCAGGGGCGACACCTATCCGGTGGGGTCGGCGAAGGAGGCGCTGAAGCTGCTGGAGCGCCGTGGGACGGGCGGTGACCTGGGGATCGGCGACTGCCCCACCGTGGTGCCGAAGCCGTCCCGGGCGCCCGGCGATGACCCGACGCTGCCGCAGGTGCTGCCCTGCGTGCCGGGCGCGCACCGGCAGATGGAGGTGCGGAAGGCCGAGTTCGGCCTGTCGGCGCAGTTCGTGGCCGGGCGGCAGACGCTGGTGCCGTCCTGGCTCTTCGAGGTGGTGCAGGAGGGCGTGACGCGCCCCTCGGTGCTGGCCCAGCCCGCAGTGGACCCGGCGTACCTGCGGGACACGAAGGCCTCCCCCGCGCCCTCGGGGACGGCGGCGCCGGCCGCCTCGACGGCGAAGGTCGAGTCGTACCGCGCCGAGGGCACGGAGCTGACACTGCGCTTCTGGGGCGGGGTCTGCAGTGACTACACCGCCTCGGCCGACGAGTCCGGCGCGGTGGTGAAGGTGAAGGTCACGGTGGTGCGGAAGGACCCGGGCAAGGCCTGCATCATGATCGCCGAGCGGTTCTCCCGCACGGTCCGGCTCGACACGCCGCTGGGCGACCGCAGGGTCGTCGACCTGTCCGACGGCGGCACGGTGCCCCGGAAGTAGCCCGCACACGCGCCCGGCGGCCGCCGCCAAGGGCGTCAGGACATGCCGAAGGCGGCGGGCACCTGGGGTGCCCGCCGCCTTCGTGCGGCGCTCAGTGGAACGAGTCGCCGCAGGCGCAGGAGCCGGTGGCGTTCGGGTTGTCGATCGTGAAGCCCTGCTTCTCGATCGTGTCGACGAAGTCGATGGAGGCGCCGCCGAGGTACGGGGCGCTCATGCGGTCGGTGACCACCTTGACGCCGCCGAAGTCCTTCACGACATCGCCGTCGAGCGAACGCTCGTCGAAGAACAGCTGGTAGCGCAGGCCGGAGCAACCGCCCGGCTGGACGGCGACGCGCAGCGCGAGGTCGTCGCGGCCCTCCTGCTCGAGCAGGTTCTTGACCTTCGAGGCCGCCGCGTCGGACAGGAGGATGCCCTCGCTCTGGCTGGTCTCGTCCTGAACCGTCATCTGATCCACTCCCGGGTTGTACGGATGCTGCCACAACGGTGAACCGGTGGCCGCCCGGATTCATTCCTCCGGGTCCGATGGGTCGTCGCGCCATCCATGCTCGCACACCGGGCCCCTCGCGGGTAATGCGTCACATTGACACGAGGGCCATCGTCATTCTGACGCGAACGGGTTATGATAGATAGCGTCAAACAGACGAAAAGGTTTGCGTCGCAGTTCCGCAGAGAAAGGGCTCCGGGCCCGTGACCACCACATCCGAACCGCTGGACGTCCAGCCGACCCCGCTCGCCCTGCTCCTCCTGGGCCGCGAGTCCGACCCACGCAGCGAGCGCGGCGTCGACTGTCCCGGCGACCTGCCCGCCCCCTCGGACCCGGATCTCGTGGAGCGCGCCCGCGCCGCGAAGGCCAAGCTCGGCGAGAAGGTCTTCGTCCTGGGCCACCACTACCAGCGCGACGAGGTCATCCAGTTCGCCGACGTCACCGGTGACTCCTTCAAGCTGGCCCGTGACGCCGCCGCCCGCCCCGAGGCCGAGTACATCGTCTTCTGCGGTGTGCACTTCATGGCCGAGTCCGCGGACATCCTGACCTCCGACGCCCAGCAGGTCGTCCTCCCCGACCTGGCGGCCGGCTGCTCCATGGCCGACATGGCCACCGCCGAGCAGGTCGCCGAGTGCTGGGACGTGCTCACCGAGGCGGGCGTCGCCGGCGTCACCGTGCCCGTCTCCTACATGAACTCCTCCGCCGACATCAAGGCCTTCACGGGCCGGCACGGCGGCACCATCTGCACCTCCAGCAACGCCGAGCGCGCCCTGGAGTGGGCCTTCCAGCAGGGCGAGAAGGTGCTGTTCCTGCCCGACCAGCACCTCGGCCGCAACACCGCGGTCCGGGAGATGGGCTTCTCCCTGGAGGACTGCGTCCTCTACAACCCGCACAAGCCGAACGGCGGGCTCACCCCCGAGCAGCTGCGCGACGCGAAGATGATCCTGTGGCGCGGCCACTGCTCGGTTCACGGCCGCTTCTCGCTGGAGTCGGTGGAAGACGTGCGGGCCCGCATCCCCGGCGTCAACGTCCTGGTGCACCCCGAGTGCAAGCACGAGGTCGTCAGCGCGGCCGACCACGTCGGTTCGACCGAGTACATCATCAAGGCCCTGGAGGCGGCCCCGGCCGGCTCGTCCTGGGCGATCGGCACCGAGCTCAACCTGGTGCGCAGGCTCGCGAAGGCGCACCCGGACAAGCAGATCGTCTTCCTCGACAAGACCGTGTGCTTCTGCTCGACGATGAACCGGATCGACCTGCCGCACCTGGTGTGGGCGCTGGAGTCGCTGGCCGACGGCAAGGTCGTCAACCGCATCCAAGTCGACCGGGAGACCGAGCACTTCGCCAAGCTGGCGCTGGAGCGGATGCTCGCCCTGCCGTAGGGGCAGGATGGGCGCATGATCCTGCGCCCGTTGCACGACACCGACGAGGACGCCGACGCGGTGGCGGTCGTGGCCGCCGCCGCGTTCGGCGCCTCGCGCGCGCTGCGCGGCGGCGGCCCGCCCGAGGAGACACCCCCTGAGCGGGCCGCTCTGCTGCGGCGGCGCAACCGGTACCTGGCGCGCACCGATCCCGGTGGCTGCTGGCTGGCCGTCGACGAGGCCTCCGGCATGCCGCTGGGCGTGTCGATGTCGACGCGCCGCGAGGGGACGTGGGGGCTCTCCCTGTTCGCCGTCCTGCCCTCCGCGCAGCGGCAGGGGGTCGGCCGCGAACTGCTCGCCGCCGCCCTCGCGTACGGGCGCGGCTGCCTGCGCGGCATCATCTGCAGCTCCGCCGACCCGCGGGCGGCGGCGACCTACCGGCGGGCGGGCTTCGCGCTGCACCCGGCGATGCGCCTGGAGGGCGCGGTCCGCAAGGGCGACCTGCCGGCCCCGGACGGCGCGGTGCACGAGGGCTCGGCCAAGCACCGCGACCTGATGGACTCCGTGGACCGCCGCACCCGGGGCGGCGCGCACGGCCCCGACCACGACCAACTGCTCACCGAGTGCCCCCTGTTGGTCGTGGACGACCTCGCCGGCAGCGGCTACTGCTACGTCGACATGGACGGCCGCATACGGCTGCTGGCCGCGACCTCGCGCCGGCTGGCGTCCCGGCTGCTCACCGCCGCGCTGCTGAGCCTGCCCGAGGGCACCACGGCACGGGTGCCCAACCTGACGGCGGAACAGCAGTGGGCGGTGGACGTCGGGTTGACGGCCGGGCTGGAGCTCGGCACATCCGGATGGGTCTGCCTGCGGGGGATGCGTCCGCCCGAGCCGTACATCCCCTCGGGGTTCTTCCTGTAGACGAGGCGGGGCCCGGGGCGTTCACGAACGCCCCGGGCCCCGCCGCCGATCCACGCCGGGTCTCAGACCCCGGCCAGCTCCGGCTCCTTGCGCGTCTCCCCGTCGCCCGGGCCGCCGGCCCTGGACGCCCGCTTCAGCGCCTTGCGCTTGGCGCGGCGTTCCTTGCGGATCTCGACCATCGTGTAGAGGGTCGGGACGAGCAGCAGGGTCAGCAGCGTCGAGGTGAGCAGACCGCCGATGACGACCACGGCCAGCGGCTGGGCGATGAAGCCGCCCTCGCCGGTGACCCCGAGAGCCATCGGGAGCAGGGCGAAGATGGTCGCCAGCGCGGTCATCAGGATCGGCCGCAGACGGTGCCGGCCACCCTCGATGACGGCCTCCACCACGCCGTACCCCTGGGCGCGGTACTGGTTGATGAGGTCCATCAGCACGATCGCGTTGGTCACGACGATGCCGATGAGCATCAGCATGCCGATCAGCGCCGGAACGCCCATCGGGGTGCCGGTGACCAGCAGCAGGCCGATCGCGCCGGTCGCGGCGAACGGGATCGACACCAGCAGCACCATCGGCTGGATCAGGCTGCGGAAGGTGCCGACCAGCAGCATGAAGACGATGGCGATCGCGGCGAGCATCGCGAGCCCGAGGGCCAGGAAGGCGTCGTCCTGGTCGGACGAGACACCGCCGATCTCGGCCGTGGCACCCTTGGGCAGCTTCAGCGACTTGATCTTCGCCTGCAGCGCCGCGCTCACCGCGCCGGTGTTGTCACCGGTCGGCTTTGCCGTGATCGTCGCGGCGCGGGCCCCGTCGATCCGGGTCTTCTGCACCGGGCCGGGGGCCTCGACGACCTCGGCGACCTTGGCGAGCTTCACCGGTCCCGCGGGGGTGGCGATGGTGAGGGCCTTGAGCTCGGCGACCGTGCCGGCCTTCTGCTCCGAGAGCACCCGCACGTCGCGCTCGGTGTCGTCCAGCACCGCGGTGCCGACGGTCGTACCGCGCACGGCCTGGGTGACGGCGGCGCCGATGGTGGCGTCGTTCAGGCCGTAGCGGGCGGCCTCGGCCTGCTTGGCGTGGACCTCGATGCGGGGCACGCTCTGCGCGAGGTCGCTGGTGACGTCGGTGACGTCGTCCAGTCCGGCGACGGCGTCGCGGACCTGGGCGCTGGCCTTGGCCAGGGTGCCGGCGTCCGCGGCCTTGACCACGACCGACAGGTTCTGGCTGCCGAAGCCGCCGCCGGCGGAGACCGAGGTCGTGCCGGCGCCGTCGAGGGTCTTCAGGCCGGCGCGGATCTCGTCGAGGGCGCCGGCGCTGTCGTCGGCGTCCTTCAGCTTCACCTGGAAGCTGGCCTGGTTGGCGCCGGTGCCGCCGCCGAAGGCCGCCAGGAAGCCGGAGGAACCGACGGTGACCTGGTAGTCCTGGACCTGGTCGATGCCCTCGAGGAGCTTCTCGACCTTGCGGGCCGCCGCGTCGGAGGCCGCGAGGCTGGTGCCCGGCGGGAGTTCCTGCTTGACGGTCAGGGTGTCCTGGTCGCCCTGGTCGAAGAAGTTGGTCTTGAGCATCGGGGCGAGGCCGAAGGTGCCCAGCAGGACCGCGACGGCGATCACGATGCTGGTGACGCGGCGCCGGGTGGCGAAGCGCAGCACCGGCACGTACAGCCGCTGCAGCAGGCTGCGGGCCTCCTGCTCCTCGGCCCTGCGCCGGATCTCGTCCGGATCCACGGTGCCCGCGTCGGCCGGGGGCTTGAGGAACCAGAACGAGAGCACCGGGACGACCGTCAGCGACACCAGCAGCGAGGCGAGCAGCGCCGCGGCCACGGTCAGCGAGAACGAGCCGAACAGGGCGCCCACCATGCCGCCGACCAGGCCGATCGGCACGAAGACGGCGACGGTGGTGAGGGTGGAGGCGGTGACCGCGCCGGCCACCTCGCGCACCGCGGCGACGATCGCGGACTGCTTCTCCTCACCGTAGGCGAGGTGCCGCTTGATGTTCTCCAGCACCACGATCGAGTCGTCGACGACCCGGCCGATGGCGATGGTCAGCGCGCCCAGGGTGAGCATGTTGAGCGACAGACCGCGGGTCCACAGCACGATCAGGGTCAGCACCACGGAGAGCGGGATGGAGACCGCGGTCACCAGGGTCGAGCGCAGCGACGCCAGGAAGACCAGGATGATCACGACCGCGAAGAGCAGGCCGAGCAGGCCCTCGGTGGTCAGTCCGTCGATGGACTTGGAGACGGCCGGGCCCTGGTCGCTGACGACGGTGAGTTCGGCGCCCTTGCCGAGGTCGCGCTCGAGGTCGGCCAGCTTGTCCTTGACGGCCGAGGAGATCGCGACGGCGCTGCCGTCCCGGTCCATGGTGACGGCGACACCGAGGCTGGGCTCGCCGTCGGTGCGGGTGATGGAGTCGGCGGCGTCGGGGCGCTCCGCGACGGTGGCGACGTCCCCGAGGCGGACGGGCTTGGGGGACGCGGGGATCCGCAGGTCCTCGATCTCCCGCACCGAGGCGTACTCGCCGCCGACCTGGACGGTGCGGCTCTTGCCGCTGTCGTCGAAGGAGCCGGCCGGGACGGCGTGGCCGCCGGCCTGCAGCGCCTGCACGAGGGCGGCGCCGCCGAGCTTGCGGGCGGCGAGCTTGCCGTCGTCGGGGGTGACGGTGACGATCCGGTCCTGGACGCCGGTGACGGTCACCTGGCCGACGCCGTCGATGTCCTGCAGCACCGGGACGACCGAGCGGTCGAGCGCGTCGGCCAGTGCCTGCTGGTCCATGCCGGTGGAGGTGGCGGCGAGGACGACGGTCGGGATGTCGTCCGTCGAGCCGGCCACGACCTGCGGGTCGGCGTCCTCCGGCAGCCGCGAGGAGACGCGGTTCACGGCCTGCTGGACATTGGCCACCAGCTTGTCGCTGTCGATGCCGTAGTCGAACCGGGCCATGATCACGGCAGCGCCCTCGCTGGCCGTGGACGTGATGCCGGTGATGCCGTCGACGCCCTTGACGCCGTTCTCGATCGGCTCGACGACCTGCTTCTCGACGACGTCGGGGGACGCGCCCGGGTAGGCCGTGATCACCGACACCATGGGCAGGTCGATGGAGGGCAGCAGCTGCTGCTTGAGGGACGGTATCGCGATGGCGCCGAAGCCGATGGCGACCACCGCCATCAGCGCGACCAGGCTGCGCTGGGCGAGGCTGATTCGGGACAGCCAGGACATCGTGGTGCGGTCTCTTCTCTGTGCTCAGAGTGCTCGGATGGTCTCGGGTTGCGGACTTTTGTCAGCCCACGCCACCTTCTCCTGCCGCGGAGGGTGGTTTCCTCAGCCCGAGGTCGTGATTGCCCGCGGGGGCGTACTGCGGATGCGGTACGCGCCGGTCGTACTCAGCGCGGGGCGGCCCGCACCAGACCCGACTCGTACGCTGCGACGACCAGCTGCGCGCGGTCGCGGGCGCCGAGTTTGGCCATGGTGCGGTTGACGTGCGTCTTGACGGTGAGCGGGCTCACCCCGAGCCGTTCGGCGATCTCGTCGTTCGGCAGCCCCATCGCCACCTCGACCAGCACCTCGCGCTCGCGCGCCGTCAGCGCGTCCAGGTCGGGGGCCGCCGGTCCGCCCTCCGAGGGCAGCGGGCGCTGCCCGCCGCTCTGTGCCAGGAACTGGGCGATCAGGCTCTTCGTCGCCGACGGCGACAGCAGCGCGTCGCCCGCGGCGACGGTGCGGATCGCGGAAAGGAGCTCGTCCGGCTCCGCGCCCTTGCCGAGGAATCCGGCGGCGCCGGCGCGGATCGCCTGGGCGACGTACTCGTCGGCCTCGAAGGTCGTCAGGACGAGGACCGCCACATGGGTCAGGTCCTCGGCCGCGGTGATCTCGCGGGTGGCGGCCAGGCCGTCCGTGCCCGGCATGCGGATGTCCATCAGGACGACGTCCGCGCCGGTGCCGCGGGCCAGGGCGACGGCCTCGGCGCCGTCCGAGGCCTCCCCGACGACCTCCATGTCGGGCTCGGACTCCACGAGCACGCGGAACGCGCCCCGCAGCAGCGCCTGGTCGTCCGCGAGCAGCACCCTGATCATGCGGGGATTCTCCCATCCCCCGCCGGGCCGGCGGGCCGGGCGGGGGCCGCGAGCGGCAGGCGGGCGTGAACGCGGAAGCCGCCCTGGGTGCGGGGGCCGGCCTCGCAGGTGCCGCCGAGGGCCGCGGCGCGCTCGCGCATGCCGATCAGGCCGTGCCCGCCGCCCGCGGTACCCGGGGCCTGCGGGCTGCCGCCGCGGTCGACCACGGTGACCTCCAGTTCCGCGGCGCCGCGCGCGATGCGGATCTCGGCACGGGCGCCCGGCCCGGCGTGCTTGTGGACGTTGGTGAGCGACTCCTGGATGACCCGGTAGGCGGTGAGGTCCACGCTCGCGGGAAGCGTGCCGGGATCCTCTTCGACGACCTCCACCGGCAGCCCGGCCCGGCGGAAGCCGTCGACGAGCTGGTCCAGCACGCCGAGGCCGGGCGCCGGTTCCATGGGGGCGGCGGGATCCCCGGACTGCCGCAGCAGGCCGACGGTCGCACGGAGCTCGTCGAGCGCGGAACGGCTCGCCTCGCGGACGTGCGCGAGGGCCTGCTTCGCCTGGTCGGGGCGGCTGTCCATGATGTGGGCGGCGACGCCCGCCTGCACGTTGACCAGGGCGATGTGGTGGGCGACCACGTCGTGCAGCTCCCGGGCGATCCGCATCCGCTCCTCGGCGACGCGGCGCTTGGCCTCCTCCTCCCGGGTGCGCTCGGCCCGCTCGGCGCGCTCCTCGACGGCGGCGACGTACGCACGGCGGTTGCGGGTGGCCTCACCGGCGGCGGCGGCCATGCCGCTCCACGCGAACAGGGCGATGTTCTCGGCGGAGTACCAGGGCCGGGCTCCGAAGAGCATGGCGATCGCGGGCAGCAGGAGGCAGGTCGCCAGGCCCAGCCGGAAGGTGGTGGTGCGGTCGGTGTGCGTGGAGGCGGAGAAGAGCGCGACGACCACGGTGGCGGCCACCGGTGCGCGGCCCTCCCCGGTCGCGGTGAGCAGGTAGACCACGGTGACCGCGCCGGTGAAGGCGAGGACGCCCAGCGGGCTGCGCCGGCGCAGCAGCAGCGCGGCGGAGCCGACGACGGCCAGCAGGATGTCCGGGGCCGAGGCGTCGTACCGCTCGGTGTGCGGCCCGATGAACATGTTGCCGAGGATCACCGCGAGGACGGCGAGCGCCAGCCCGGCGTCGAGGGCGATGGGGTGGGCCTGCGGCCACAGCCTGGCCCGGTCCCTCATGGATCGATGGTGCACGCTCATCAACGGTACGGGTCCCCACGGACGGCCGTGCCCCGGCCCGGTGCGGTACCGGGCCGGGGCACGTCGGCGAGTGCGCTGGTCGGCGAGGTGTCAGCCGGGGATGAGGCCTTCGTCCCCGAGTAGTTCCCGGACCTCCTCCAAGGTGGCGTCCGAGGCCGGCAGGATCAGCTGGGACGGCTCCAGGGAGTCGTCCGGCAGCGGTGTGCCGAGCCGCCGGACGGCGTCGAGGAGCGCGGTGAGCGTGCGCCGGAACCCGGCCTCGTCACCGCTCTCCATCTCCGCCAGGAGCTCGTCGTCGAGCTTGTCGAGTTCGGCGAGGTGGCTCTCGTCCACCGTCACCTGGCCCTCGCCCATGATCCGTACGATCACGACGCCCTCCTCCGGGGTGTCTACTGCTTGTCGAACCGGGGCTGGTCCTGGGGCTGCGACTGGGTCTGTCCCTGCTGCTGCCCGCCCTCGATGGCCTGCTGCGGGGAGCCGCCGGCCAGCTCGGCCTTCATGCGCTGCAGCTCCAGCTCGACGTCGCTGCCGCCGGAGAGGCGGTCGAGCTCGGCCTGGATGTCGTCCTTGGCGATCCCGGTCGGGTCGTCGAGGGCGCCGGAGGCCAGCAGCTCGTCCAGGGCGCCGGCCCGGGCGCGCAGCTGCTCGGTCTTGTCCTCGGCCCGCTGGATCGCCAGGCCGACGTCGCCCATCTCCTCGGAGATGCCGGAGAAGGCCTCGCCGATCTGGGTCTGGGCCTTGGCCGCGCTGTAGGTGGCCTTGATGGTCTCCTTCTTGGTGCGGAAGGCGTCCACCTTGGCCTGCAGCCGCTGGGCGGCGAGGGTGAGCTTCTCCTCCTCGCCCTGCAGCGTCTGGTGCTGCGTCTCCAGGTCGGTGACCTGCTGCTGGAGGGCGGCACGGCGCGACAGAGCCTCGCGGGCCAGGTCCTCCCGGCCCAGGGCGAGCGCCTTGCGGCCCTGGTCCTCGTACTTCGCGGACTGCTGCTGCAGCTGGTTCAGCTGCAGCTCCAGGCGCTTGCGCGAGGTGGCGACGTCCGCGACACCGCGGCGCACCTTCTGCAGCAGCTCCAGCTGTTTCTGGTACGAGTAGTCGAGCGTCTCGCGCGGGTCCTCGGCCCGGTCAAGGGCCTTGTTGGCCTTCGCGCGGAAGATCATCCCCATCCGCTTCATGACACCGCTCATGGGCCTCGCGCGCCCCCTTCATTCAGCTCGCCGGCACACCTCTACAGACCCCACAGTACGGGCCCTGGTTCCATTACCCCACTGTTCTGTTGCGGATGCGCTCATCCTTAGGAACGATCACAGTTCGATGACCTCAGGCCCAGGGAGTAGGTGAGGGGCTGGGGGTCTCGTCGGCGAGCACGTAACCTTGGAGTCGTGTTCCGACGTCGTTCCCAAACCGAGCAGACCGTGTCCACCACTGTGGTGGAGGACCGGCAGCCCCGCGACCCGCAGGCTCCCAAGGGCCGCCCCACCCCCAAACGCAGCGATGCCCAGACGCAGCGCCGCAAGGCGGTGACCGCACCCACCGACCGCAAGGCCGCCACCAAGCAGGCCCGTGAGGCCAGGCGCGCCGACCTCGCCAAGCAGCGCGAAGCGCTGATGAACGGCGACGAGCGCTACCTGCCCGCCCGTGACAAGGGCCCGGTGCGCAAGTTCGCCCGCGACTACGTGGACTCGCGCTTCCGTGTGGCGGAGTTCTTCCTGCCGCTGGCCGTGGTCATCCTCGTGCTCAGCATGCTCAAGAACCCGGCGCTGCAGAACATCTCCCTGCTGCTGTGGCTCGTGGTGATCGTGCTGATCGTCGTCGACTCGGCCGTCAGCGGCCTGCTGCTCCGCCGCGAGCTGGCGAAGCGCTTCCCGGACAAGCCCACCAAGGGCGCCGTGGCCTACGCCCTCATGCGGACCCTCCAGATGCGCCGACTGCGCCTGCCGAAGCCGCAGGTCAAGCGCGGCACCAAGCTCTGAGCGGGAACGGCGGGTTCGCCGCCGCCGCGGGCCCGTGGCTGGAGCGGTTGGGCGGACTCCGGAACACCGTGCGCCAGGAGCTCGTCGCGCGCCAGCTCGACGAGCAGATCACCGCGCGCTTCCCCGTGGGGCGCCGGCTCAGGATCCTCGACGTCGGCCCCGGCCAGGGCACCCAGGCGCTGCGGCTGGCCCGCGCGGGTCACCTGGTCACCGGCCTGGAGGCGGACGCCGAGATGGCGGCCGTCCTGCGCGAGGCGGTGGCCGCCGAGCCCGAGGGCATACGCGAGCGGATCACCCTCGTCGAGGGCGACGGCCGGGAGACCGGCCGCCACTTCGGGCCCGGCAGCTTCGACGTGGTGCTCTGCCACGGCGTGCTGATGTACGTGCCCGAGCCGGACGCCATGGTCGCCGCGCTCGCCCGCGTGCTGGCCCCCGGCGGGCTGCTGTCGCTGCTGGTGCGCAACGCCGACGCCCTGGCGATGCGGCCCGCGCTGCAGGGCGACTGGGCCGACGCGCTGGCGGCCTTCGGCGGCGACACGTACACCAACCGGCTGGGGCTGCCCGCCCGCGCCGACCGGCGGGCGGACCTGACGACGACGCTCAGCGCCATCGGCGCGCCGCTGCACGCCTGGTACGGGGTGCGGGTCTTCACCGACACGGCGCCGGACGACGCCGTGGAGGTGCCGGAGGAACTGCTGACCGCCGAGGAGCTGGCCGGGCGCACCGACCCCTACCGGGGAGTCGCGGCACTGCTGCATCTGTGCGGCGTACGGAGCTGATCGGGGCGGGATACCCGGGACGGAGCGCCGCGAACGCGACACTTCGGTCATGCGCGATTCCAAGCCGAACCGATGGCGGCCCCCGGCGGCACTGCGGGCGGCGGCCCTGCTGCTGGCCGTCGCGTGCTGCGGGAGCCTGACAGCCGGATGCACGGAGGACTCCCCCTCACCCGGCGCGGCGTCCTCCGCGCCCGCGCCCGTCTCCGCCTCCGAGCCGGCCGGCGCCCGCGATCTGGAGCGCTCCTACCAGCAGGTGGTCAAGGCGGTGCTGCCGTCCGTCGTCCAGATCAACACGTCCGAGGGACTGGGCTCCGGCATCGTCTACGACACCAAGGGCCACATCGTCACCAACGCCCATGTCGTCGGCAGCGCCGACACCTTCGAGGTCACCCTCGCCAACAGCGACACCCTCCACAAGGGCCGGCTCGTGGCCGCCTATCCCGAGCAGGACCTCGCCGTCATCGAGCTGGAGGACCCGCCGGACGGGCTGCGCGCGGCGGCCTTCGGGCGGTCCCGCGACGTCCAGGTCGGGCAGATCGTGCTCGCCATGGGCAGCCCGCTCGGCCTGAACAGCAGCGTCACGCAGGGCATCGTCTCGGCCGTGGGCCGTACGGTCAGCGAGACCGGGGCCGAGGGCGGCACCGGCGCCACCCTGGCCGACATGGTGCAGACCTCGGCGCCCATCAACCCGGGCAACAGCGGCGGCGCGCTGGTCAACCTCTCCGGCCAGGTCATCGGCATCCCGACGCTCGCGGCGCTCAACCCCACCATGGGCGACTCCTCCGCGCCGGGCATCGGCTTCGCCATCCCGGCGGCCACCGTCACCCGCATCGCGGACCAGATCATCGAGCACGGCAGGGTCGTCGACTCCGGCCGCGCGGCGCTGGGCATCGCCGGGCGCACCGTGCTCGACGAGAACTTCCAGCCTGCCGGGGTGGGCGTCGTCGAGGTCACCAGGGGCGGGGCGGCCGAGAAGGCCGGCATCAGGCCGGGGGACGTCATCACCGGGGTCGGGGACGACGACATCACCACGCTGCAGTCGCTGTCCGAGGCCCTGGTGCAGCACGCGCCCGGCGACACCGTGGACGTCACCTTCCAGCGCGGCGGCACCCAGAAGACCGTCAAGGTCACGCTGGGGCAGCTCCAGTAGTGCCGGGTGCCCGGCAGGGGGCGGGGTCGTGGGACGTCCCACGACCCCGCCCCGACGGCCGGCTTTCCCGGCCGCCGCGGCACGGCGGCTACTCGTCGGCGTGCAGGCTCATCGGGCCGTAGATCTTCGTGCTGTCCTCGAAGAGGTGGACCTGGTCGGCGCCGCCCTGGAGGAGGTCCTTCCAGACCTCGCCGATCCATGACTCGGCGTCACCTTGCGTGGTGAACTCCTCGGGCTCGACCGCGGGGGTGACCTCCGTGCCGTCGGTCTTCTCGAAACGCCACGTCCACGCCATGTCCGTCTCCTCGTCCCTGGGGGTGCCTGCCCGGCAGCGTAGCGTGCGCGGACGCGAGAGGATCTGCACGTGGAACTGACTCTCCTCGGCACCGGGGGCCCCGACGGCCTGCCCTTCCCCGGCTGCCCGTGCGCCGCGTGCGAGACGGCGGTGGGCGACGACGCGCGGGCGGCGACCTCCCTGCTCGTGGACGGGGTGCTGCTGCTCGACCTGACGCCCGGTCTCGCCTTCGCGGCGGCGCGTTCCGGTCACTCGCTCACCGGGGTGCGCCAGGTGCTGCTGTCGCACCCGCACGACGGGCCGGCCGTGGAGATCCCGGCGGGGCTGCCCGCGCCGGGCCGGGTGGCGCCCGGGCAGGAGATCGCGCTGCCGACCGGCCACCGGGCGCGGGCGGTCCCGGTCGACGCGCCCGGCTCCGGGTACGAGGTGACGGGACCCGGGGGCGAGCGGCTGCTGTACCTGCCGCCCGAGTGCGCGCCCGCGGGGCTGCCGGAGGCCGTGGAGCCGTACCGGGCGGTGCTGCTGGACGCGGTGGGCCGGCCTGACGCGCTGGCGCGGCTGCGCGCGGCCGGCGCGGTTGGGAGCACCACCGACGTGGTCGCCGTCCACCTGGACCACCGCGTCCACCCGGGGCCGGAACTGCGGCGCCGGCTGGCCGCGCTCGGCGCACGCGCGGTGCCGGACGGCACGACGCTGACGGTCGGCGACATCCACGACGTACCCGATGTGCCGCGGCGCACGCTTGTGCTGGGCGGCGCGCGGTCGGGCAAGTCGGTGGAGGCGGAGCGCAGGCTGTCGGCCTTCCCCGACGTGGTGTACGTGGCCACCGGCGGGATCCGGGGCGGCGACCCGGAGTGGGCGGAGCGGGTGGCACTGCACCGGGAGCGGCGCCCGCAGTCCTGGCGGACGGTGGAGACCTGCGACCTGCTGCCGCTGCTGGCCGAGGCGGACGGGCCGGCGCTGCTGATCGACTGCCTGTCGCTGTGGCTGACGCACGCCATGGACGAGCTCGGCGCGTGGGACGACGACGCGTGGGCGGGGGGCGCCGAGCGCGAACTGCGGCGCCGTGTCGGGCAACTGACCGCGGCCTGGCGCGCGACCCGCCGTACGGTCGTGGCGGTCAGCAACGAGGTCGGCTCCGGGGTCGTCCCGGCCACGGCCAGCGGGCGCAGGTTCCGGGACGAGCTGGGGCGGCTGAACGTCGCGCTGGCCGACGAGTCCGAGCACGTGGTGCTGGTGGTCGCGGGACAGGCACTGCCGCTGCGGGGCTGACCTCGGCGCGCGGCCCCTCGGACCGGTAGTGTTCGACCCCGTGAGCGGCCTGAACCTTGATGACTTCGCGACCCTGGTGGAGCGTCCGGACGCCGGTGTGCGCCGTGACGCCCGCGATCGCTGGCAGCGGCTGGTGCGTCCGGCGAGCGCGCTGGGCGGGCTGGCCGAGCTCGCCGACTGGCTTTCGGCGGCCCAGGGCGTGGCGACCGTACGCCCGATCGAGCACCCCAAGGCGGTGCTCTTCGCCGCGGACCACGGGGTGGCGGCGCTGAAGGTGTCGGCCCGCACCGAGGGCACCGCGGTGGAGCTGGTGCGACGGGTCCTGGACGGGGCCTCGCCGGTCAATGTGCTGGCCCGTCAGTACGGCGCGGGGGTCCGGGTGGTGGACGTGGGCGTGGACGCCCCGGCCGAGGACCTGCCCGCCGACGTGACGGCGCACCGGGTGCGGCGCGGTTCCGGCCGGATCGACGTGGAGGACGCGCTGACGGCCGAGGAGGCCGAGGCGGCGTTCCGGGCCGGTATGGCGGTCGCGGACGAGGAGGCGGACTCCGGCACGGACCTGGTGCTCCTCGGCGACCTGAGCGTCGGCGGCACCACGGTGGCCGGGGTGCTGGTCGCGGCGCTGTGCGGTACGGACGCCTCGGTGGTGACCGGCCGGGGTTCGGGCATCGACGACATCGCCTGGATGCGCAAGTGCGCGGCGATCCGCGACGCGTTGCGCCGGGCCCGGCCCGTGCTGGGCGACCAGCTGGAGCTGCTGGCGGCGGTCGGCGGCGCGGACGTGGCGGCGATCACCGGTTTCCTGCTGCAGGCCTCGGTGCGGAAGCTGCCGGTGGTGCTGGACGGCGTGGTGTCGGCGGCGTGCGCGCTGGTCGCGCAGCGCATCGCCTTCCGGGCGCCGGACTGGTGGCTGGCCGGGCAGGCCAGCGGTGAGCCCGGTCAGGTCAAGGCGCTGGACCGGCTGTCCATCGAGCCGCTGCTGGACCAGAAGGTGACGGCGGGTGAGGGCACCGGCGCGCTGCTGGCGCTGCCTCTGCTGAAGGCGGCGGCCGCCCTGTCGGCGGAGCTGCCGGAACGTTTCTGACGCATCACGGAACGTGCCGTTCCCGTAGGATCCGGACTTATGGGAACGGCCGTCTCGGTCCGGCGTGAGCGCTGCGCGGTGTTCACCGTCGGGTATCTGCGCGTGGCCGGTGTGGTCGACCTGCTGGGTGCGGTGTGGGTGTCCTTCGGCAACGACATCCGGCGGCACGACGTCGACGAGTACGTCACGCCGTACCTGCTGACCGCCGGGTACACCCCCACCTTCCTCGCGCTCTTCCTGGCGGTCACGATGCGCCGCGGGAAGCGCGCGGCCTGGCTGCTCAACCTCGTCCTCGCCGGGCTCTACCTGCTGTTCCCGGCCGCTGCGACGGCCGTCCCCGAGGTCCGCGGCCACCCGCAGAACCGGGTGTCGCTGGGGTGGCGGGCGCTGCTGACCTTCTTCTCCCGGTGACGGCAGATCGAGTCGCTGTACCGCGCCAACGCCAAGTACCGGCCCGTCTGGGAACCGCGTTTCCTGCTCTTCGAGAAGGGCGGCGAACTCCCGCGCATCGGTCTGGCGAGCGCACGCGCCGAGGGGTTCCTCGCCGCGCCCAGGATGCCCTCGGCCCGGCGGTGAGCGGGCGCGAGCGTGCGGGGTGGTCGCGGGGCGGTCCGGCCGCCGTCCCGCTCAGCGTTCGGTGAAGCCGCCGAGCCAGTCCTGGAGCCGCCTCAGCGGTCCCGCCCAGCGTGCGTCGTGGCGGGCGGCCCGGGCCTCGGCCCGCTGCGCCGCCCGGGGCCTGCGGGAGTAGAGCCGCTCGGCCCACAGCGAGTCCGGGCGCGCCAGCCGGAGCGCGGCGAACAGCGCGACGAAGGGCACGAAGACGCCGAGGACGGCGGAGCGCAGCTTGCCCTTGACGAGGGCGAGGAGGACGAACAGGAAGTTGACGGCGATGGTGAGGATCACCGAGACGCGGCTCTGCTGCTCGTCCGGGGTCACCGAGTCGACGCCGAAGGGGACCAGGCCGAGGAGCATCATCGAGACGACGGAGAAGGTGACGACGACGGCCTCAACGCTCTTGCGGCCGCGATCGCTCCAGTACACGTCGTCGAGGTAGAGCACGAGCGCGAACTCGTCGAGCACCAGACCCGCTCCGGCGCCGAACAGGACCGCGGACAGGCCGGCGCCGAAGCCCTGTGAGGAACTGGCGACGCCCCCGAAGCCGCCGATCGTCATGAGGATGATCCCGGGCACCACGTGGTGGATGTGGGTGCCGCCGGAGGAGATGTTGCGGAAGGGGCCCCGGCCGGCCCGGATGAGACGGGTGATCATCCGCGTGACCAGGAAGGTCAGCACGAACGCGCCCAGCGCGAGGAGCAGCGGCAGCTTTCCCGGCTCGATGATGTTGCGGTACCACCAGTCGCTCATGCCGATTGCTCCAGATTCGCCCCGTATGCGGCACTATACGGTTCCGTCCCGGCGGTTACCCTGCACGCCATGACCGCCGGCCCCGCCCCCGACCCCGCGCCCAACCCCGCGCCCAACCCCGCGCCCCCTGCCGCTTCCCCGGCCGCGACGGCGGCCGAGGGACTGCGCTTCGCCTTCGGCACGCTGACGGTGCTGCGGGTCCACGTCGGCCGCTGGGACCGCCCGGCGGCCCGCGCCGGGATGCTGTGGGCGCCTCCGGTCGGGCTGGTCGTGGGGCTGTGCGCGGCGGCGGCCGGCGGACTGCTGCTGCTCCTCGGCTCGGGGCCGCTGCCCGCCGCGGTCGCGAGCGCCGCCGTTCCGGCCGCACTGACGCGCGGGCTGCACCTGGACGGGCTGGCCGACACCGCGGACGGACTGGGCAGCGGAAAGCCCGCCGAGGACGCGCTGCGCATCATGAAGCAGTCCGACATCGGGCCCTTCGGGGTGCTCACCCTGGTCCTCGTCCTGCTGGCGCAGGTCGCCGTGCTCGCCGAGCTGTACGGCGAGTCCTGGACCCGGGGCGCGGTGGCCGCCGCCCTGGCGGGGCTCACCTCGCGCGCCGCGATGACGCTGGCCTGCCGCGACGGTGTGCCGCCGGCCCGGCCCGGGGGGCTCGGCGCGACCGTGGCGGGCGTCGTCCCCGTCCGTACCGCCCGGGCGCTCGCCGCGCTGACGGTGGCGGTCTGCGCGGCCTGCGGGGCCGCCTTCGGCGCGCCGGACGCGGTGCGCTGCGCGGCGGCGGCGGTGCTGGCGCTGGCCGCGGCGGAACTGCTGCTCCGGCGGTGCCGCCGGCGCCTGGGCGGCGTCACCGGTGACGTCTTCGGCGCGTTGTGCGAGACCGCGGCGACGACCTCGCTGCTGGTGCTGACCCTGGGCTGAGCGCCGCGCGACGACCGCGCCGCGGCGTCGGCGGATGCCACAACTCCCGCCGGGCGAAGGGGTGTCGGGCACCCTCGGGGGGTGCCGCGCGGACGCGCCCTCCTAGGGAAAACCCGCGCCTTCGCGGTCATGGGCCCAGGTCGTGGTCGCAAGTGACAGGAGTGAGCGTAAGGTCGGTCCTGCACCCCCGTTCCGTGCCGCGAAGGACGCCCGGCATCGGGACACGAGGGGAGCCGGACGGAGTCCGGCGTCAAGTATTGGACCCCCGAAGGAACAGGATCCGCATCACCGTGACTGCACTGACTCTCAGCACCTCCTCCGCGGCAGCGCTGCGCGCTGACGCCGTCGTCGTCGGCGTGACCAAGGGCGCCAAGGGCCCCGAGGTCGCCGCCGGGGCGGAGGCGGTGGACCAGGCCTTCGCCGGGCGGCTCGCCGCGACGCTCGAGACGCTGGGCGCCTCGGGCGCTGAGGGTGAGGTGACCAAGCTCCCCGCTCCGGACGGCCTGAAGTCCCCGGTCGTGCTGGCGGTCGGGCTCGGCGAGGCCCCCGCCGACGGCGCCGCGTACGACACCGAGGCGCTGCGCAAGGCCGCCGGTGCCGCCGCCCGCGCGCTGTCCGGGTCGAAGAAGGCCGCCTACGCGCTCCCGGTGCAGAACGCGGACGCCGCGCAGGCCGTCGCCGAGGGCGCGCTGCTCGGCGCCTACGTGTACACCGCCTACCAGTCCTCCAACGGCAAGGCGCCGCTCGCCGAGGTCGCCCTGCTCGGCGCGAAGCCGCGGGACAAGGCGTACAAGGCCGCCGCCGAGCGGGCCGCCGTCATCGCGGCCGAGGTCAACCGCGCGCGTGACCTGATCAACATGCCGCCGAACGACCTCCACCCGAAGTCCTTCGCCGCCCTCGCGCAGGAGGCCGCCAAGGAGCACGGCCTCAAGATCGAGGTCCTGGACGAGAAGGCCCTGGTCAAGGGCGGCTACGGCGGCATCATGGGCGTCGGCCAGGGCTCGGCGAACCCGCCCCGCCTGGTGAAGATCGCCTACACGGGCGCCAAGGGCCGGAGCGCCAAGCACCTGGCGCTGGTCGGCAAGGGCATCACCTACGACTCGGGCGGCATCTCCCTGAAGCCGGCCGGCCACAACGAGACCATGAAGTGCGACATGAGCGGCGCCGCCGCCGTGCTGTCCACCGTGGTCGCCGCCGCGCGCCTGGGCCTGCCCGTCAACGTCACCGGCTGGCTGGCGCTCGCCGAGAACATGCCCTCGGGCAGCGCCGCCCGCCCCGGCGACGTGCTGAAGATGTACAGCGGCAAGACCGTCGAGGTGCTCAACACCGACGCCGAGGGCCGTCTGGTGATGGCCGACGCCCTCACCCGCGCCTCGGAGGAGAAGCCCGACGCGATCATCGACGTGGCCACCCTGACCGGCGCCATGGTGCTGGCGCTCGGCAACCGCATGTTCGGCGTCATGGCCAACGACGACGCCTTCCGCACCGCGCTGCACGAGACCGCGACCGAGGTCGGCGAGCAGTCCTGGCCGATGCCGCTCCCGGCCGACCTGCGCAAGGCGATGGACTCCCCCACCGCCGACATCGCGAACATGGGCGAGCGCATGGGCGGCGGCCTGGCGGCCGGCCTGTTCCTGAAGGAGTTCGTCGGCGAGGGCATCACCTGGGCCCACCTGGACATCGCGGGCCCCGCCTTCAACGAGTCCGGCCCCTTCGGCTACACCCCCAAGGGCGGCACCGGCTCCGCCATCCGCACCCTGGTGCGCGTGGCCGAGAAGGCCGGCGAGGGCGAGCTGCTCTGACCGCGGTGTAAGCCTCGGCACATTCCGTACGGCCCCGGGTATGGCATCCGGGGCCGTACGCGTTCGCCAAGAGCGAGCAAAGAGTGCAACCACTCCGTATTCCGTGGGGGATACCGGCGAGTAGCACCAGCCGGGGACGTTCCGTACGTCTCAGACACCGGCCCGGTGCCTCGTCCGCCCCGAACAAGTGCGAAGATGTTGTCTCGGCACGACAGGGCCCCGTTTAACAGAAGCGGCCGAACAAAAGCCGCCGCCCGGTCACGACGGACCGGCTCCGGCGTATCCATGCATGGAGGACGTGACGTGGCGAACGACGCCAGCACCGTTTTCGACCTAGTGATCCTCGGTGGCGGTAGCGGCGGCTACGCCGCGGCCCTGCGCGCGGCGCAGCTCGGTCTGGACGTCGCCCTGATCGAGAAGGACAAGCTCGGCGGCACCTGCCTGCACCGCGGCTGCATCCCCACAAAGGCTCTGCTGCACGCCGGTGAGATCGCGGACCAGGCCCGCGAGGCCGAGCAGTTCGGTGTCAAGGCCACTTTCGAGGGCATCGACATCGCCGGGGTCCACAAGTACAAGGACGACGTGATCTCGGGCCTCTACAAGGGCCTGCAGGGCCTGGTGGCCTCCCGCAAGGTCACCTACGTGACCGGCGAGGGCCGGCTCTCCTCCCCGACCTCCGTGGACGTCAACGGCCAGCGCTACACCGGCCGGCACGTCCTGCTGGCGACCGGCTCCGTGCCGAAGTCGCTGCCGGGCCTGGCCATCGACGGCGACCGCATCATCTCCTCCGACCACGCGCTGGTCCTGGACCGCGTGCCGAAGTCGGCGATCATCCTCGGCGGCGGTGTCATCGGCGTCGAGTTCGCCTCGGCGTGGAAGTCCTTCGGCGCCGACATCACCATCGTCGAGGGCCTGCCGCACCTCGTGCCGGCCGAGGACGAGAACAGCTCCAAGCTGCTGGAGCGTGCCTTCCGCAAGCGGGGCATCAAGTTCAACCTCGGCACCTTCTTCTCCAAGGCCGAGTACACCGCCGACGGCGTCAAGGTCACCCTGGCCGACGGCAAGGAGTTCGAGGCCGAGGTCCTGCTCGTGGCCGTCGGCCGCGGTCCGGTCTCCCAGGGCCTGGGCTACGAGGAGGCCGGGGTCGCCATGGACCGCGGCTACGTCCTCGCCGACGAGTACATGCGCACCAACGTGCCCACCATCTCCGCTGTCGGTGACCTCGTCCCGACCCTGCAGCTGGCCCACGTCGGCTTCGCCGAGGGCATCCTCGTCGCGGAGCGGCTGGCCGGTCTGAAGACCGTGCCGATCGACTACGACGGCGTGCCGCGCGTCACGTACTGCCACCCCGAGGTCGCCTCCGTGGGCATCTCCGAGGCCAAGGCCAAGGAGCTGTACGGCGCGGACAAGGTCGTCACCCTGAAGTACAACCTGGCGGGCAACGGCAAGAGCAAGATCCTCAAGACCGCGGGCGAGATCAAGCTCGTCCAGGTCCGCGACGGTGCGGTGGTCGGCGTCCACATGGTCGGTGACCGCATGGGCGAGCAGGTCGGCGAGGCCCAGCTGGTCTACAACTGGGAGGCCCTGCCCGCGGAGGTCGCGCAGCTCATCCACGCGCACCCCACGCAGAGCGAGGCCCTCGGCGAGGCCCACCTCGCGCTGGCCGGCAAGCCGCTGCACTCGCACGACTGACACACGGACACGCAGAACCATCCGCACAGATCGTTAGGAGCAACCGAAACCATGGCGGTTTCCGTAACCCTGCCGGCGCTCGGCGAGAGCGTGTCCGAGGGCACCGTCACCCGCTGGCTCAAGGCCGAAGGTGAGCGCGTAGAGGCCGACGAGCCGCTGCTCGAGGTGTCGACCGACAAGGTCGACACCGAGATCCCGGCGCCCGCCTCCGGCATCCTCTCCTCCATCAAGGTGGCCGAGGACGAGACGGTGGAGGTCGGCGCCGAGCTGGCCGTCATCGACGACGGCACGGGTGCCCCCGCTGCCGCCCCCGCCCCGGCCGCCGCCGAGGCGCCCGCGCCGGCTCCGGTGCAGGAGGCCCCCGCCCCCGCGCCGGCTCCCGTCGCCGCTCCCGCCCCGGCCGCGGCTCCGGCCGGCGGTTCCGAGGGCACCCCGGTGCTGCTGCCCGCACTGGGCGAGTCGGTGACCGAGGGCACCGTCACCCGCTGGCTGAAGTCGGTCGGCGAGAGCGTCGACGCCGACGAGCCGCTGCTCGAGGTCTCCACCGACAAGGTCGACACCGAGATCCCGTCGCCGGTCGCCGGCACCCTGCTGGAGATCCTCGTCGGTGAGGACGAGACCGCCGAGGTCGGCGCCAAGCTCGCCGTCATCGGTGCCGCCGGTGCCGCTCCCGCCGCCGCCCCGGCCCCGGCCGCCCCCGCGCCGGCCGCCGCTCCGGCCCCGGCTCCGGCGCCCGCCCCGGTCGCTCCCCCGGCTCCGGCTCCGGTTCCGGCCGCCGCTCCGGCTCCGGCTCCGGCGCCCGCCCCGGCCGCCGCTCCGGCTCCGGCTCCGGTCACCCCTGCCCCGGCTGCCGCGGCCGCCCCCTCGGCGACGGCGCCCACCGACGAGGGCGCGTACGTGACCCCGCTGGTGCGCAAGCTCGCCGCCGAGAACGGCGTGGACCTGGCCTCGGTCAAGGGCACCGGTGTCGGTGGCCGCATCCGCAAGCAGGACGTCCTGGCCGCCGCCGAGGCCGCCAAGGCCGCCGCTGTCGCTCCGACCGCCCCGGCCCCGTCCGCGGGCGTCACGGTGCCGGCCGCCGCCGCCGCGCTGCGCGGTCAGACGGTCAAGATGACCCGCATCCGCAAGGTCATCGCCGAGAACATGATGAAGGCCCTGCACAACCAGGCGCAGCTGTCGACCGTGGTCGAGGTGGACGTCACCAGGATCATGCGGCTGCGGGCCCGGGCCAAGGAGTCCTTCCTGGCCCGCGAGGGCGTCAAGCTCTCGCCGATGCCGTTCTTCGTGAAGGCCGCCGCCGAGGCGCTGAAGGCCCACCCGGTCATCAACGCCAAGATCAACGACGACGGCACCGTCACCTACCACGACGTCGAGAACGTCGGCATCGCGGTGGACTCGGAGCAGGGCCTGATGGTCCCGGTCATCAAGGGCGCCGGCGACCTGAGCCTGGCCGGCATCGCCAAGAAGACCGCCGAGCTGGCCGGCAAGGTCCGCAACAAGAAGATCAGCCCGGACGACCTTTCCGGCGGCACCTTCACGATCAGCAACACCGGTTCGCGCGGTGCGCTGTTCGACACGATCATCGTGAACTACCCGCAGGTCGCCGAGCTCGGCATCGGCGCCACCGTGCGCCGCCCGATGGTCGTCAACCACCCGGACCTGGGTGAGACCATCGCGATCCGCGACGTGGCGTACCTGACCCTGTCGTACGACCACCAGCTGGTCGACGGCGCGGACGCCGCCCGCTACCTGAACGACGTCAAGGCCCGTCTCGAGGCCGGCGAGTTCGAGGGCGACCTCGGTCTGTAACCGACCGGAGTCCCCGCGGGACCGTACGACGGCCGAGGCCCCAGCCCCTTCCCGGGCTGGGGCCTCGGCCGTTGTGCCCTCGACGGGGGATCACCGCCGGATTGAACGGCCCCGGCCCGGCGGACGTACTGGAGGGGGCAGGGCCGGGGAGCCGGACGCCGGTGAACCCGCCCCGCGGTGACGGCCGATCGCCGTCACCGGCTCCCGCCGGGGCGCCACCGTCCCCACCGGCCCGGCCGCCCTGGCGGGTTGCGCGCTGCGGAGTCCTTCCCCCGCGCTGACGCGCACGCAGCGGGCTCCGGCGGGGCCGGTCCGGACCTCCCGGACCGGCCCCGTCCCGTCGCCCGGGGCGACCGCATAGCCTCGGGGGCATGCGTGCGGCACGACTGATCCACCTCGTCCTCCTGCTCCAGTCCCGCGAGTCGATGACGGCGACCGAACTCGCCACGGCCCTGGAGGTGTCCGAACGCACCGTCGGCCGGGACGTCCTGGCCCTGTCCGAGGCGGGGGTGCCGGTCTACGCCGAGCGGGGGCGCGCCGGCGGGTACCGCCTGGTCGACGGCTACCGCACCCGGCTGACCGGGCTGGCCCGCGCGGAGGCGGAGGCGCTCTTCCTGTCCGGGGTGCCCGCCGCGCTGCGGGCCATGGGCTTGCACGACGCGGGTTCCTCGGCCCGTCTGAAGGTCTCCGCCGCCCTGCTGCCCGAACTGCGGGACGCACCGCGCTCGGCGGCGCAGCGCTTCCACCTGGACGCGCCCGGCTGGTGGCAGGAACCGCAGACGCCGCGGCTGCTGCCGTCGCTCGCCGCGGCCGTGTGGGGGGACCGGCGGCTGCGGGCCCGGTACCGGCGGGGCGAGGCGGAGGTGGAGCGCGAACTGGACCCGTACGGCCTCGTGCTCAAGGGGGGTGTCTGGTACGCGGTGGCGCGCTGCGGCGCGGACGTCCGGGTCTACCGGGTGGACCGGTTCACCTCGGCGGAGCCCACGGAGGATCGTTTCGGCAGAGACCCGGACTTCGATCTGCCCGCGTTCTGGGAGGCCCGCGCCGCCGAGTTCGCCCGCTCGATGCTCCGGGACGAGGTCGTCCTCCGGCTCACGCCCGACGGCGCCCGCCGCCTGCCGTACGTCACCGACCGCACCGCCGCCCGTGAGGCCCTCGCGGCCGCCGCACCCCCGGACGCGCGGGGGCGGGTGACCGTCACCCTCGCCGTCGAGGGCCAGGACGTCGCCTACGAACAGCTCCTGTCCCTCGGCCCCGACGCCGAGGTGCTCGGCCCGGACGCCCTGCGCGAGCGGCTGGCCGGCGCGGTCCGCGCCATGGCCGCCCTCTACTCCTGAGGGGCGCGTCTGCCGTGTTCCGCGTGCGTGGGAGGGCCGCAGCCAGGATGCTGGAGCGGTGATGGACGAGACGGAGTTCTGGGAGATCGTCGACAGCACGCGTGAGGCAGCGGGGGGCGACCCGGAGGAGCACGCCGACCTCCTGGTGGAACGACTCACCCAGCTCGACCCGGAGTCCGTCGTCGACTTCGCCCGGCACTTCGAGAGCCGTTTCAACCGGGCCTACCGCTGGGACGTGTGGGGCGCCGCCGACCTGATGCTGGGGGGCGCCGGTGACGACGCGTTCGACTTCTTCCGCTGCTGGCTCATCGGCCAGGGCCGGCACGTCTTCGAGGGGGCCGTCCACGACCCCGACAGCCTCGCGCAGCTGACCGGCGCCTTCGACCCGGAGGTCGACGGCGACGCCGAGGACCTCGGTTACGCGGCGGACGAGGCGTACGAGCAGCTCACCGGGGTCCGGCTGCCGGACCTGGACCTGCCGGCGCAGCCCGCCGAGCCGGAGGGCGTCTACATCGACTTCGAGAACGCGGCCGCGGTGGCGGAGCGGTTCCCCCGGCTCTGGGAGCGCTTCGGCTGAGCCGTACCGCCGGGCCCCGCCGCCCGCACCGGGTGACCCGTCAGACCCGGCGCCCCATGCACACGTCGTCCACGTAGACACCGTCCAGCAGGAACTCCCCGGGCAGCACGCCCTCCACGGTGAAGCCGGCCGCCTCGTACAGCCGCCGGGCCGGGGTGTTGTGGCCCAGCACCCGCAGCGTGACGCGCACCGCGCCCTGCCGGCGGGCCTCCACCACGGCCGCCAGGACGAGTTCCAGCCCCACCCCGCGGCCCCGCGCCCAGGTGTCGACCGCCAGGCCATGGATCTGGCGCACATGGGCGTTGGAGGCCAGCGGCGTCGGCGGCACCAGCCCGACGAAACCGGCGAGCCGCCCGTCGGTCTCCGCCACCAGGAAGGCGTCCGGGCCGAAGCGCTCGCCGAAGAAGTCCTCGTTCTCCTCCCGCGGTGCCCGCACCGCATGCAGGGTCGACCACGTCGCCCGCTCCAGACGCACGAGTGCGGGGTCGTCGGAGAGCAGGGCCGGTCGCACACGGATGTCGGACATGCGGGTCACCTTCCCACACCAGGAGGGCCGTTCCGCGCGACGATGTCCCCATGCGCATCGCCATCACCGGCTCGTCCGGCCTCATCGGCTCCGCCCTGGTCCGCTCCCTACGCTCCGACCGGCACGATGTCGTACGCCTCGTCAGGCGCGAGCCCTCCGGGCCGGACGAGGCACGCTGGGACCCGCAGGCAGGCACCGTCGACACCGCGCGGCTCGCGGGCGTGGAGGCCGTCGTCAACCTCGCCGGCGCCGGGGTCGGCGACCACCGCTGGACGGACGACTACAAGCGGACCATCCGCGACAGCCGTGTGCGGGGCACGGCGACCCTCGCGCGGGCCCTCGCCTCCCTGGACACCCCGCCGCGGGTGCTCGTCAGCGGTTCCGGCATCACGGCGTACGGCGACACGGGCGACCGCAAGGTCGACGAGAGCGCACCGCTGGGCACCGGCTTCCTGCCCTCCGTCTGCCGCGACTGGGAGGCCGCCGCCGACCCGGCCCGCGAGGCGGGCGTCCGCACCGCGTTCGCCCGCACCGGACTGGTCGTCTCCGGCAGCGGCGGGGCGTGGGGCCGGCTCTTCCCGCTCTTCAAGGCGGGCCTGGGGGGCCGGCTCGGCGACGGACGCCAGTACTGGAGCTTCATCTCCCTGCACGACCACATCGCGGCACTGCGCCACATCATCGCCACCGACTCCGTCTCCGGGCCGGTCAACCTGTGCGCGCCCGAGCCGCTGACCAACGCCGAGGTGACCCGGGCGATGGGACGGGTGCTGCGCCGGCCCACGGTGTTCGCCGTCCCCGGGCCCGTACTGCGCTCCGTCGTCGGTGAGTTCGCCACCGAGATCCTCGGCAGTACCCGCGCGGTGCCGCGGGTGCTGCTGGACTCCGGATTCACCTACGCCCACCCCGGGATCGAGGATGCGATCCGCGCCGCACTGGCCGAAGAAAGGCACTGAATGCCACCCACAGCCGTTTTCCGGCATCAGTTGGCGCGTGAGTGGGCATGACGGTTCCAGCACCAGCTGACGCGAGCGGGGAAACGTGCCGACCTCGGGGAGGGGCATCGTGCTCTCTACAGCACGCTCTACGGGTTCACATACGGACGTGTGCGTGATCGGGGCCGGCCTCGCCGGTCTCTCCGCGGCGCGTCACCTCACCAGTGCGGGGCTCACCGTCACCGTGCTGGAGGCCGAGGACCGGGTCGGTGGCCGCATGGCCACCGAGAAGGTCGACGGCTTCCTTCTCGACCGGGGGCCACAACTGCTCAACACCTCCTATCCGGAGCTGCGCCGCACCCCGGAACTGGAGGGGCTGCAGCTGCGGCCGCTCTCGCCCGGCGTCCTGGTGCGCTCCGCGGGCCGCGGCTACCGCGTCGGCGACCCGCGTGCCGCGCTCGCCGCGGCCCGCGCGCCCATCGGCTCGCCCCTGGACAAGGCCCGGCTGCGGACGGCGCTCAACCGCCTCGCCGACGCGCCCGCCGAACGCCTTCTGGAGCGCCCCGAGACCACGGCCGCGGCCGCCCTCGCCTCGCGCGGCTTCGCGCCGCGCACGGTCGACGGGTACCTGCGGCCGCTGCTGTCCGCGCTGCTCTGCGACCCGGACCTCACGACCTCCAGCCGGGTCGCCGACCTGGTCCTGCGCGGGTTCGCCCTCGGCCGTACGTGCCTGCCGGCGGGCGGCGCGGCCACGGTGCCGCAGGCGCTGGCCGCCGCGCTGCCGCCCGGTACGGTCCGCACCGGGGTGCGGGCGGTCGCCGCGGCCACGAACGGCGTCCGCACCGCGGGCGGGGACGAGATCCCCTGCCGGGCCGTGGTCGTCGCCACCGGGGCCCGCGCGGCGGCCGGTCTGCTGCCCGGGCTGCGGGTCCCCGCCTTCCACGGCGTCACCGTCCTGCACCACGCCTCGTCGGCCGCCCCGCTGAAGCAGCCCGCGCTCGTACTCGACGCGGACCGGCGCGGCCCCGTCTCCCACACGTTTCCGGCCAGCCTCGTCGACCCCTCCCGCGCCCCCGTGGGCCGCGCCCTCGTCACCTCCGTCCTGCTGGGCCCCGCGGCCGCCCCCGCGCCGGACGACATCGCCGTCCGGGCCCACCTCGCGGAGCTCTACGGCACGCCCACCGCCGGATGGGAACTGCTCGCCGTCCACCACGACGCCGAGGCGCTCCCAGCGATGACGGCCCCGCACGACCTGCGCCGCCCGGTGCGGATACTGCAGGGCCTCTACGTCTGCGGCGACCACCGCGACACCAGCACGGTCCAGGGCGCGCTCCTCTCCGGGCGCCGGGCCGCCCAGCACCTGCTGCGCGACGTCGGCCTCCGCCAGGGCCCCGACACGCAGCCGCTCGCGGCGTAGGGGCCCTTCGCCGGGTCTCCCGCCCGAAGGGCGCGAGACGAACCCGCACCCACTCACGAGCACAGCCACCCCATCGGCATCCCAGGCACCCCCGCACCCCCGTCCCGGCGCCCGGAGGAGGCCTCACCCCACGGGAACCCCCAGGGCCGTCGCGCGGTCGTGGAAGGCGCGGACGGGGGCGGCGTCGCGGTGGGTGTCGAGGCGGCGGCTGAAGTCGCGGACGTACTCGACGGCGCGCACCGACCGCATCTCGACGGCGGCCTGCATGGCCTCCGCGCCGAGGGCGCAGGCGGCGTCGACCTCGCCGAGGCCGAGCCGCGCGGTGGCCAGCACCGTGCGGCAGAAGACGCGGCTGCGGGCGTACGCGTGGCCGCGCAGGTGCAGCGAGCGCTCCGCGTGCTGCGAGGCCGCGCGGTACTGGCCGAGGTCGCGGTGGCAGTGGCCGAACTCGTCCGCGAGCTGGGCCTCGTCGAAGAAGCGCGCCCAGGACGGGACGTCGTCGCCGTTCCTGACCGCCTCCAGGGCGCGTTCGGCCCGCACCAGTGCCGCTGTGCAGGCGCGGACCTCGCCGAGCAGCCCGTGACCGCGTGCCTCGGCCGCGTGGAAGAGCGCCTGCACGACCGGGGGGGCTCCGCTGCCGACCCCCTGCTGGGCGACCCGCGCCAGCTGGACGGCCTCACGGCCGTGCCCGAGGTAGACCGCCTGGCGGCTCATCGTGACGAGGACGTACCCCCCGTAGACGCGGTCCCCGGCGGCCTGCGCGAGCCGCAGGGCCTGCACGAAGTACCGCTGGGCGAGCCCGTGGGCGCCGATGTCGTAGGAGGTCCACCCCGCGAGCCGGGTGAGGTCGGCCACGGCGGCGAAGAGACGGCGGCCCATCGTCTCTCCGTAGCTGCCGCGCAGCATGGGTTCGGCCTCGTGCTCCAGGTAGCGGACGAGGGCCTGCCGCGCGTGGCCGCCGCCGTAGGCGTTGTCGAGGGTGCGGAAGAGCTCGCCGACGGAGCGCAGGGCGGCGATGTCCCCCATGCCGACCCGCTGGCCGGTGCCGCCGAAGACCGCGGGCGCGGCCACCGCGACCGGTGCGTGCGCGCCGCGTAAGCCGCCGCCGGCCCGTTGCGCCGGCAGCCGCGCCGACCCGGGTCCGGCGCCGTGCCCCGGACCGCCCGCGCCCGCCGGGGCGGCGCCCGGCTCGGGGCCGCGCCCCACCCGGTCGTCGGCGCGGCCGATCAGCCAGTCGCGGCTGGGGACCACGAGCCCGGCGGGGGTGAACGCGATCTTGCGGAGGTCGGCCTGGTTGCCGGTGTCCTTCCGCCACAGCCCGGAGATGATCTCGACGGCCTCCTCCGGGGAGGAGGCGTACTCCAGCCCCGCGTAGACGGGTGCGACGGCGTCGAGGCCGAGGTCGTGGGCGGACAGCCGGCGCCCGAGCCGCCGGGTGAAGACCTCGGCGATGAGCGCGGGCGTCGTGCCCCGGGGCTGCTGGCCGCGCAGCCACCGGGTGACGGAGGTCTTGTCGTACCGCAGGTCCAGACCGTGCTCGATGCCGAGCTGGTCCACCCGGCGGGCGAGCCCGGCGTTGGAGAACCCGGCCTCGGCGATCAGGGCGGCCAGTTGACGGTTCGGGGGGCGCTGCGAGGAACGGTCGGACATCTGTGGTGCGGTCCCCTGCCTTCCGGGCGTGCGGGCGTGCGAGGTTGCGGGTGTTCGGGCGTGTGCGGCGTCGCGGGCGTCCGGGGCGGTGTCCACCGTCCGCGGCCCGCCGGGGCATCCGCAGAACGGCGCGAATGTAACGTTCTGTATCGACTCACTCACGACCCGAGCGCCTCCCATTCGCCGTATCGGGTGAATCTGCACCCACATATCGGCAGAACGCTTCCTTTGCCCTTTGCCGGGTGCTAAGCCCTCGGCCCCGTGCAGGACACCACCCCACCGGACGTACAGTTGCTGAGGCGCTCCTGACGCGTGGAGGGGCGCCGCAAAGGACCACAAAGGGAGCGGCCGTGAGTGACCTGCGCTTCGTCCACCTGGGCTTCGGCGAGGACGCGGTGGAGTACCGGGAGGCGTGGGAGGAGCAGCGCCGGGTGCACGCGGCGCGCTTCGCCGACGAGATCCCTGACACGTGCCTGCTGCTGGAGCACCCGCCCGTCTACACCGCGGGCCGCCGCACCGAGGACAGCGAGCGCCCGCTGGACGGCACCCCCGTGGTGGACGTCGACCGGGGCGGCAAGATCACCTGGCACGGGCCTGGCCAGCTGGTCGGCTACCCGATCCTGAAGCTGCCGCGCCCGGTGGACGTCGTCGCGCACGTGCGCCGGCTGGAGGAGGCGCTGATCGACGCGTGCGCCGAGTTCGGCCTGGAGACCACCCGGGTGGAGGGCCGCAGCGGCGTGTGGGTGCTGGGCGACCCCGTCGAGGACCGTCCGCCGGTCATCCCGGGGCTGACCCTGGACTTCGATCCGCGGCTGCAGGACGAGGAGTTCGACCCCCGCCTGTCGGGCCCGGAGTACGCCCCCTCCAACGCCGGCCAGCGCCGCGAGGACCGCAAGCTCGCCGCGATCGGCATCCGCGTCGCGAAGGGCGTGACGATGCACGGCTTCGCGCTGAACTGCAACCCCGACAACACCTGGTTCGACCGGATCGTGCCCTGCGGCATCCGGGACGCCGGCGTGGCCTCGCTCAGCAACGAACTCGGCCGCGAGGTCACCGTCTCCGAGGTCCTCCCGGTGGTGGAGAAGCACCTGCGGCGGGTCCTGGAGTCGGCGGAGCCGCTCCCCCGGGTCGTCCCGGAATCCACAGGCGTACGCTGATGTTCACCAACGAAACGAAGCCTCGAGAGGGAGTCGGACGTGTCCGCTGTAGCGCCTGAAGGCCGCAAGATGCTGCGTCTGGAGGTCCGCAACAGCCAGACCCCCATCGAGCGCAAGCCCGAGTGGATCAAGACCCGGGCCAAGATGGGTCCCGAGTACACCGAGCTGCACAGCCTGGTGAAGCGCGAGGGTCTGCACACGGTGTGCCAGGAGGCGGGCTGCCCCAACATCTTCGAGTGCTGGGAGGACCGCGAGGCCACCTTCCTCATCGGCGGCGACCAGTGCACCCGGCGCTGCGACTTCTGCCAGATCGACACCGGCAAGCCGCAGGCCCTCGACCGTGACGAGCCGCGCCGCGTCGGCGAGTCCGTCGTCACCATGGACCTGAACTACGCCACCATCACCGGCGTCGCCCGCGACGACCTGGAGGACGGCGGCGCCTGGCTGTACGCCGAGACGGTGCGCCAGATCCACTCCATGACCGCCGACCGCGCCGCCGGCCGCACCAAGGTCGAGCTGCTGATCCCGGACTTCAACGCGGTCCCCGAGCAGCTCGCCGAGGTCTTCGGCGCCCGTCCCGAGGTGCTCGCCCACAACGTGGAGACGGTGCCGCGGATCTTCAAGCGCATCCGTCCCGGCTTCCGCTACGAGCGCTCGCTGGAGGTCATCACCAAGGCGCGCGAGGCGGGCCTGGTGACCAAGTCCAACCTCATCCTCGGCATGGGCGAGGAGCGCGAGGAGGTCAGCCAGGCGCTGCAGGACCTGCACGACGCGGGCTGCGAGCTGATCACCATCACCCAGTACCTGCGCCCGAGCCTGCGGCACCACCCGGTGGAGCGCTGGGTGAAGCCCCACGAGTTCGTGGAGCTGAAGGAGGAGGCCGAGGAGATCGGCTTCGCCGGTGTCATGTCGGGCCCGCTCGTGCGGTCCTCGTACCGGGCCGGCCGGCTCTTCCAGCAGGCCGTCGAGCGCCGCGGCGAGCGCGGCGAGGTCGTCGCCGTACAGGCCGTCTGATCACACTGCGGTGACCTGCGCGTCACCGCAGGAACGTGCGGTTCGTCACGTCAGGGGTCCCCGCGGGGACCCCTGACGCGTCCCTGACGTGCGGCACCTCCGCGGGGAACGGCGCGAAGGCACCGCCGGGGTTTCACGACGGTTTGACCGACCGGTCACGGACTGGTAACACAATGTGGTGACTCTGGATAAGCGGACCATCCCACCGCGTCTGAGCCGTCCTGAGGGGGACACCACCATGCAGGCCGCACACCTCCACCGCCAGAGCACCATCCCCGGTGCCGCCGCCGGCGCGCTGCGCGCCGTGGAGTACCTCCTGTTCCGCGGCGCCGAGGAGACGGCGCGCCGCAACGCCTGGTCCGCCGTCCTGGAGGACCGCAAGCGCGCCAAGGACCGCCGTGACGCCCAGCACGTGATGGACGCCCTGGTCTCCTCTCGGGCCTCGCACGGCGACGCCCTCTAGGCCGTGGCGGGGCCGCCGGAAAAGGCGGACCCCCTCCGGTGGGGCCGGGGCCGCGCGGGCCACGTATCCTGTGCGGCATGGCGAGGGATACATCCGAGAGCAACCCTGGGCGCCTGAAGCAGATCGCCCAGACCTACAAGATGACCAGGCGGGTCGACTCCAAGGTCGGTCTCGTCCTTGCGGCTGTGGGAATCGTCACCTTCGGTGTCATCCTCGCCCTCGGCTTCTTGATCGGTCACCCCATCTACGCGGGCATCCTGGGCTTCCTTCTGGCCCTGCTGGCGATGGCGATCATCTTCGGGCGGCGTGCCGAGAAGGCGGCGTTCGGCCAGCTGGACGGGCAGCCCGGCGCCGCGGCCGCGGTGCTGGACAACGTCGGCCGCGGCTGGTCGGTGACGCCCGCGGTGGCGATGACCCGCAGCCAGGACGTCGTGCACCGCGCGGTCGGCAAGGCCGGCATCGTCCTGGTCGGCGAGGGCAACCCGAACCGGCTGAAGGGCCTGCTGGCCTCCGAGAAGAAGAAGATGGCGCGCATCGTCGTGGACGTCCCGGTCACCGACCTCATCGTGGGCAACGGCGAGGGGCAGGTGCCGCTGAAGAAGATCCGCACCACCCTGCTGAAGCTGCCGCGCGTGCTGCCAGGCCCCAAGGTCACCGAGGTCAACGACCGGCTCCGGGCGCTCGGCGACCTGATGAGCAACATGCCGGTGCCGAAGGGGCCGCTCCCCAAGGGCATGCGGATGCCGAAGGGCCGCTGATCGCATACGAAACGGAACGCGAAGTGCCCCGGACGAATCGACTCGTCCGGGGCACTTCGCGTCGTGCGCTCCGCGGTCACATCCGGATCTGGACCGCCTTCACGGCCCGGTCGTGCATGCCGCGGGTGTCGCGGTCCCAGACCACCGCCGGGACGACCAGCAGGAGCAGCAGCGTCCGCAGCACCGCCGCGCCGAGCCCGAGCGGCCCGCCGTCCTCCTTGACCACGCGCAACCGCAGCAGGCGCTTGCCCGGGGTGGTGCCGACGGTGCCCAGCAGCAGCACGCTCATGAGGCCGAAGACCACCGTGGTCCACGGATTGGCCGCGGCCGCGTCACGGTGCGCGATCAGCCCGTACGCGATCAGCGCGCACAGGCCCCAGTCGATGAAGAGGGCCGCGATGCGCCGCCCGACCGGGGCGATCGAGCCGGGGCCGTCCTCAGGCAGCCCGAGGCGCTGCCCGCGGTAGCCGAAGTCGACACCCATCCGCTCCGCCGCGGCCTTCGGGCCCTCGATCCACGATCCGATGACATCCCTGTTGTCCACGGCTCCACGGTAACCCCCCGCCCCGGGGCGCCCGCGTCCGACCCGGCACCCGTGGGGCGGCTCGGTTAACCTGCAAGAAACAAATGGGTCACGAGAGGGAAATGCCCGATCTCTATGGTCGGCACCAACGTGCGCCACCGCACTGGTCGCACCCATGAGCTGCAATCCGGCCTCCCGGGCCGGGCCAAGGAGGAGTTGGATGTCGTTCCAAAACGCCGACGAGGTGAAGAAGTTCATCTCGGACAACGACGTCAAGTTCGTGGACGTCCGGTTCTGCGACCTGCCCGGTGTGATGCAGCACTTCACGGTCCCGGTCGAGTCTTTCGACCCCGACGAGCAGCTGATGTTCGACGGGTCCTCGATCCGCGGCTTCCAGGCCATCCACGAGTCCGACATGGCTCTGGTGCCGGACCTCTCCACGGCCAAGCTGGACCCGTTCCGCCGGGACTCCACGCTCAACGTCAACTTCTTCATCCACGACCCGATCACCGGCGAGCAGTACAGCCGTGACCCGCGGAACGTGGCGAAGAAGGCCGAGGCCTACCTCGCCTCCTCCGGCATCGCCGACACCGCGTACTTCGGCCCCGAGGCCGAGTTCTACGTCTTCGACAGCGCCCGCTTCGAGACCAGCGCGAACCAGTCCTTCTACCACATCGACTCCGAGGCCGGTGCCTGGAACAGCGGTGCGGAGCAGGACAACCGCGGTTACAAGGTCAAGTACAAGGGCGGCTACTTCCCGGTCCCGCCGGTCGACCACTTCGCCGACCTGCGCGCCGAGATCACCCTCGAGCTGATGAAGTCCGGCCTCCAGGTCGAGCGCCAGCACCACGAGGTGGGCACCGCCGGCCAGGCCGAGATCAACTACAAGTTCAACACGCTGCTCGCCGCGGCCGACGACCTGATGCTCTTCAAGTACATCGTGAAGAACGTCGCCTGGCGTGCCGGCAAGACCGCGACCTTCATGCCCAAGCCGATCTTCGGTGACAACGGCTCCGGCATGCACGTCCACCAGTCGCTGTGGACCAACGGCGCCCCGCTGTTCTACGACGAGCAGGGCTACGCGGGCCTGTCGGACACCGCCCGCTACTACATCGGCGGCATCCTCAAGCACGCCCCGGCGCTGCTGGCCTTCACCAACCCCACGGTGAACTCGTACCACCGCCTGGTCCCCGGCTTCGAGGCCCCGGTCAACCTGGTCTACTCGCAGCGCAACCGCTCCGCGGCCATCCGCATCCCGATCACGGGTGCGAACCCCAAGGCCAAGCGCATCGAGTTCCGCGCCCCGGACTCCTCCGGCAACCCGTACCTGGCCTTCTCGGCGCTGCTGCTCGCGGGCCTCGACGGCATCAAGAACAAGATCGAGCCGGCCGAGCCCGTCGACAAGGACCTCTACGAGCTCGCCCCCGAGGAGCACGCGGGCGTCCCGCAGGTCCCGACCTCGCTGTCGGCGGTCCTGGAGTCGCTCGAGGACGACCACGAGTTCCTCCTCCAGGGCGGGGTCTTCACCTCCGACCTGATCGAGACCTGGATCGACTACAAGCGGGTCAACGAGATCGCCCCGATCGCACTGCGGCCGCACCCGCACGAGTTCGAGCTGTACTTCGACATCTAGGAAGTCCGCAGGGTCGGGCCATGATTCCCTGACCTGGGCCGTCCATGGGCCGTGGGCCGTGCCTCCCTCATCGGGAGTCACGGCCCACGGCTCGTTGGTGGGGCGCTTTCACGGAGCAGCGGAAGGTGCCTCTCCCCCGCCCCCGAACGCGGCGTCGATGGCCCGACGGGCACGCTCTTGGCTGTTCGGCATCAGGTGCGTGTAGGTCTCAGGGTGAACCCCGGGTCGGCGTGGCCGAGGTAGTCAGCCAGAGCCTTGACGTTCTCGCCGGCGTCCAGGAGCACTGAGGTCCAGAGACTGCCCGAGTCGCCAGCAGCTTACGGGCCCCGATCTCTCGCCCCACGGCAGCTCCAGCCCAAAGCCGCTCCCGCCGACGTACGCAGTAGGGTGCTGGCCTCATAGGGGGTGGGATGGCTTCTCTCACGATCACTTGGACACTGCGCCATCACGGCTGGGCCTTCGTCACGGTCGCTGACGAACACGGCGAGTCTGAGGTGCTCGCCTCGTACGTCACGGATGCGCCCGAGCAGTTCCTGTACGCGATCGCCAGGCTTGCAGGTGGCGATGACGACACACGAGCTGAGTTCGAGGGGGAACCTCAGGTCTACCGGTGGTTCTTCCACCGCGACGGGTCCGACGTCGACATCCGACTGGTCGAGGCAAAAGACCTTCGAGCGCCCGACAGCTCAGGGACCGTTCTATGGTCGGGGCGCCACGACGCCAGGGCGCTGGCACGGGCGGCTGTGCGGGCCTTCGACCGGGTCGCTCATGAGCTGGGCGAAGAGGGCTACGCATCCCAATGGGGCCGCCCGTTCCCTCGAACGGAGCTCGAAGCTCTACGGAACGGGATGCGCACGCCTGGCAGTCCCATGAGACCTCAGCCACCGCAACGCCCATAGTCCACGTCGAGCGGCGCGTGCCACAGCCGCGCCAGGTGAGGCGGTGCCGAACGGGGAGCCACGGGGAACAGCGGTGACGGGGTCGCTTTGCCGCAGGTCAGCACCGCCCAGGTGAGGCAGGGGCCGCAGCCTCAGTCTTCCCAACTGGGGCCGTAGCTACTTCTGCAACTCGCCGATTGATGCCACGAAAGCGACAACTTGAATCGCCGTTTCCTTGTCCATCTGGCAGATGGCCAGGCCGAGCGCTCGTTCGCCGCGATCCCAGAAGTTGCCGCTGATCGCTCCTTGCTCTAGCAACAGCTCGGTGAAAGGCGACGTCTCACCCCCTGCGAGCCGATTCGTGATGTCGACCGGGCACGGGTCACCCCAGACGACTGCGGCGGCAATCTCGTAGTTGCGGTACACCGACGCCAGGTGCTCTCCGGCCGCCGCGGCGGCTGAACCATCATGGTCATCCCAGAACTCATCGGACTCGGCGAGCACGATCGCATGGCCGCTCTCGTTACTGGTAACGGTCAGATCACCGTGTCCCCATTCGGTCCAAGACCTCGGAAAAGCCCGGGTCTCGAACTCGGCATAGAGCGCTTGAAGATCCACATACGGCATGCCCAGAGGCTACATCTTGTTCGTCCAGGGGCGGCGGTCGGACAAGATGGGGCCGTGCCGGGTGCCGTGCCGAGGAGGGGTCCACTATGCCGTCCACCGAACTGGAGCACACCTTCCGGGTCGCCGCGCCCCCGGATGAGGTCTTCGCGCACCTGGCCGAGCCGACGCACTACATCGGCCTGTCGCCGCTCCTCGTCGCCGTCCGCGATGTGCACCGCAGTGGCGGGAGCGTGCGCTACACGGCCGTGGAGCGGTTCCGGTTCCTGGGGCTGCTGCGGCACGACAACGTCATCGACGTGACGCTTGTCGCCGTCCCGGACCGGCTGCCGCACTCCGCCGAGATCTCCGGCGAGGTCCGCAGCCCGGCCCGGGTCCGCATGGGCTACCGCTTCGCCATAGAGCGCGACGGCGCCGGCAGCCTGGTCACCGACACCCTGCGCCTGCGCACGCCGCCCGGCCTGCTGCGCTTCGCCGCCTCCCAGGCGGGGGCGGTCCAGCGGGCCAGGGCCCGGGTCCTCAGGGACCGGCTGGAGCGGCCCGTCTGAAGACGGGGGATCCTGTCAGGCGCGGCGGCCGACGCCGCCGTAGAAGCCGATCTCGCCGGAGCGCGGCGGGACGGGGGTGTCGGGGCGCCAGAAGGGGACCTGGACGAGGCCCGGTTCCTCCAGCTCGAAGCCGTCGAAGAGCCGCTCGACCTCGGAACGGGAGCGCAGGTTGAGGCTCGCGGTGGCGTTGTTGTAGACCGCCTGGGCGTCGCTGCGGTCGGCGAAGTCGCCGGTGGCGTGCGAGAGCACCACATAACTGCCGGCCGGGAGCGCGTCGCGCAGGGTGGCGACGACCTCCGCGGGCTTCTCCCCGTCGGTGAGGAAGTGGAGGACGGCGACGAGGAGCAGGGCGACCGGTTCGTCGAAGTCGATGACCTGCCGGACGTCGGGGTGGTCCAGGACGGCCCGGGGGTCGCGCAGGTCGGCGAGTACGACGCTGGTGGCGGCCGAGCGGCTGAGCAGGGCGTTGGCGTGGGTGTTCACGATCGGGTCGTTGTCGACGTACGCGATGCGGACTTCGGCCGACACCTCTTGGGCGATCTCGTGCACGTTGGGGGAGGTGGGCAGTCCGGTGCCGATGTCGAGGACCTGGCGGACGCCGCTGCCGACCACGTGCCGGACGGCGCGGCGCATGAAGGCCCGGTTGGCGCGGACGCCGATCCTCACCTCGGGCGCCGCGACGGCGAGTGCGTCGGCGGCCTTGCGGTCGACCTCGTAGTTGTCCTTGCCGCCCAGCAGGTAGTCGTAGATCCGCGCGGGGTGCGGCCTGCCGGTGTCGATCTCCTCGGCGCGGAAGCCGTTCTCCATCACGCTGCGCTCCTCTCGGCGGCCGGCCGGGCCCTGACCCGGCACCGCTGACGACAGCTTTCCACATCATCAACTTCTATGCCGACATAGATAGTTCCTGGTCACCGGGAGTTCGACACGGCGACCACCGGCGGCCGGCCCGCCCTCAGCGCAGCGCGCAGTCCCCGCACAGTCCGCCGCCGGGCACGCGGTAGTACAGGCAGCAACTGCGGCGGACGTAGGCGGGCGCGCCCGGCCCGGTGAGGCGCAGGCCGCCGGCGTCACGCAGCAGGGGGTCCGCCATCAGCTCCTCCGCCAGCGCGACGGCACGGGCGGCGGCGCCGGGCCGGGCGCCCTCCCCCAGGCACCAGGAGTGCAGCACCCGCAGGGTCCCGGCCAGGGCCGAGGCGGCGTTGCCCCACAGCAGCCCCGGCGCGACGCCCGACACCGCGTGCACGGACTCGCAGAGAGGCACCAGGTGGCCCAGGAGCACGTCCTCGCGCAGCCGGCCGGCGGGCACCCGCGGGGCGTCGTCCGGCAGCCACAGCTCGTCCGGGGCCGACCGGCCGGGGTGCCACCACAGGCGTCCGCCGGACAGGTCGGGCATGCGGTCGGTCAGCGCCGCCGGGCCGAGCGCGACGGACCACAGCCGCGCGGCCAGCCCCTGCTGGGCCAGCGAGGCGGCGACGCGCCGCTCCGGCGTGCCGAGCCGCCGCCCCACCTCCGCCACCCGTGCGGTCAGCGCGGGCGACGGCCGCCCGGCGTACACCTCCGCCAGCGGCACGAATCCCTCCGCCCGGGGCTCCCCCGGCCCGGTGCGCACGGCGAAGAACGGCCCCGGGCCGCCTCCGCCGGTCAGCGCGCCCACAGGCCCCTGACGTGTCCGAGATGACGGGTCATGACGGCCTGCACGGCCGCGCCGTCGCGGGCCAGGAGGACGTCCAGCAGTTCCAGGTGCTCCTCCGCCGAGGCCCGGAGCAGGCCGCGCTCGGCGAGGGCCGTGAGGCCGTACAGCCGGCTGCGCTTGCGCAGGTCGCCGACGACCTCGACCAGGTGCTCGTTGCCGGCGAGGGCGAGCAGCCCGAGGTGGAAGCGGCGGTCGGCCTCCACGTAGGCGATGAGGTCCCCGGCCGCGGCGGCGGTGACGATCTCCTCGGCGGCCGGGCGCAGCGCCTCCAGCGCCGTGGCGTCGGCGGTGGAGGCGAGGCCGGTGACGGTCGGGATCTCGATGAGGGAGCGGATGTGGGTGTACTCGTCGAGTTGCCGGTCGGAGACCGCGGTCACCCGGAAGCCCTTGTTGGGCACCGGGTCGAGCAGCCCCTCCTTGGCCAGGTCCAGCAGCGCCTCGCGGACGGGCGTGGCGGAGATGCCGAAGCGGCCCGCCAGCGCGGGCACGGAGTGCACCTCGCCGGGGCGCAGCTCCCCCGCGACCAGCGCCGCGCGCAGGGCGTCCGCGACGCGCTCGCGGTAACTGCCGGAGCGCTGCCCGCCGAGGGCGGGCAGGGCGGGCCCGTAGTGCGCTGCCATGCGGTGGCTCCTCCTCGGCGACGTGGCATGTATGCGACCAGTATCGGTGTCCGGGTCGCTAGAGGACGAATCCGGCGGGGAACGGGTCCGACGGGTCCAGCAGGTACTGGGCCGTGCCGGTGATCCAGGCGCGGCCGGTGACGGACGGCAGCACGCCGGGCAGGCCGGCCACTTCGGTGGTGCCGGTGAGCCGCCCGGTGAAGTGCGTGCCGATGAAGGACTCGTTCACGAAGTCCTGGTGCAGGGGCAGTTCGCCGCGGGCGTGCAGCTGCGCCATCCGCGCGCTCGTTCCGGTGCCGCAGGGCGAGCGGTCGAACCAGCCGGGGTGGATGGCCATGGCGTGCCGCGAACGGACCGCCGTGGAGCCGGGCGCCAGCAACTGGACGTGCTTGCACCCGCGGATGGTGGGGTCCTCCGGGTGGACGGGCGGCTCCTCGGCGTTGATCGCGTCCATCAGCGCGAGTCCGGCGGCGAGGATGTCGTCCTTGCGGGACCGGTCGAAGGGCAGGCCGAAGGAGTCCAGGGGCAGGATCGCGTAGAAGTTGCCGCCGTAGGCGAGGTCGTAGGTGACGGTGCGGCCGTCGGCGAGGACGGCCTTGCGGTCCAGGGCGACGCTGAACGAGGGGACGTTGCGCAGGGTCACGGCGGTCGCCGCGCCGTCGGTGACGGCCACCTCCGCGACGACCAGGCCGGCCGGGGTGTCGAGGCGGACCGTGGTGACGGGCTCGGTCACCGGCACCATGCCGGTCTCGACGAGGACGGTCGCCACGCCGATCGTGCCGTGCCCGCACATCGGCAGGTAGCCGGAGACCTCGATGTAGATCACGCCGTAGTCGGCGTCCGGGCGGGTGGGCGGCTGCAGGATCGCCCCGCTCATCGCGGCGTGGCCGCGGGGCTCGTCCATCAGCAGGTGCCGGATGTGGTCGAGATGGTCGCGGAAGTGGAGGCGGCGTTCGTTCATGGTGGCGCCGGGGACGGTGCCGATGCCGCCGGTGACGACGCGGGTGGGCATGCCCTCGGTGTGGGAGTCCACCGCGTGCAGGACGAGTTTGCTGCGCATGGGGGTGTGTCCTCCTCGTGGGTCGGGTGCCGGGGCCGCGGGCGGGGGCTACGCCAGGCCGGCGGCGATCGCGGCCTCGGTGGCGGCCCGGACCTCCTTCTCCTGCTCCGGCAGCAGCGGCACACGCGGCGGGCGGCAGGGGCCCCCGTACCGTCCTACGAGGTCCATCGACACCTTGATGGCCTGGACGAACTCCGTCCGGGAGTCCCAGCGCAGCAGCGGGTGCAGCGACCGGTAGAGCGGCAGCGCGGTCCCGGTGTCCCCGGCGACCGCGGCGCGGAAGAGCTCGCCGCACGCCCGGGGCAGGGCGTTGGGGTAGCCCGCGACCCAGCCCTTGGCGCCCGCGGCGGCCAGTTCGAGCAGCACGTCGTCCGCGCCGATCACCAGGTCGAGTCCCGGGGCGAGTTCGGCCAGCTCCCAGGCGCGGCGCACGTCGCCGCTGAACTCCTTCACGGCCTTGATGTGACCCGCCTCGTGCAGTTCCGCGAGCAGGCGCGGGGTCAGGTCGACCTTGGTGTCGTGGGGGTTGTTGTACGCGACGACCGGCAGCCCGGCCCGCGCGACCTCGGCGTAGTGGGCGTGCACGGAACGCTCGTCCGCGCGGTAGGCGTTGGGCGGCAGCAGCATCACGGCCGAGCATCCGGCGTCGGCGGCGTACTCGGCCCAGCGGCGCGCCTCGCCGGAGCCGTACGCGGCGACGCCCGGTACGACGCGCTCGCCGCCGATCGCGGCGACGGCCGTCTCCACGACCCGGGCGCGCTCCGCGGGGGTCAGGACCTGGTACTCGCCGAGCGAGCCGTTGGGTACGACGCCGTCGCAGCCGTTCGCCACCAGCCAGGCGCAGTGGGCGGCGTAGGCCTCGTAGTCGACGGACAGGTCCTCGGCGCGCAGCGGCAGGGCGGTGGCGACGAGCAGGCCGCGCCACGGGCGGTCGGGGGTGCTGTTCACGGCTGTTCCCTCTCTTCCTCTTCGGCTGCCCCAGCGGCCAGCAGGCCGAGCGGCACGGGCCGGGCGAGGGGCCGCCCGGGGTCGGTGAAGGGGCATCCGGCGACGGCGGCGACACCGGGGCCGCAGACACGGCCCTGGCACCAGCCCATCCCGGCGCGGGTGAGCAGCTTGACGGTGCGCAGGTCGCCGGCGCCGAGGTCGCGGACGGCCTCGCGGACGGCGGCGGCGGGCACCTCCTCGCAGCGGCACAGCACGGTGTCGTCGGTGACGGTGGACTGCGCCCAGCCGCCGGGGAGGCGGTAGACGGCGTCGAGCACGCCGGCGAACCTCCTCAGCCGCTCGCGGCGGCGGGCGGCGGTCGCCCACCCCGCGCGATCGGGTTCCGTACCGCGCAGCCGGGCGGCGGCGGAACGTCCGGCGATCTCCCCCTCCGCGAGGGCGAGTTCGGCGCCGCCGACGCCGGTGACCTCGCCGGCGGCCCAGACGCCGGGGGTGGGGGTGCGCTGTTCCGCGTCCACCTCGAAGGAGCCGGCGAGGTCGGTGTGGGGCAGCAGTCCGTGGCCGACGGCGAGGGCGTCGCAGGCGACACGGCGCCGTGCGCCGCCGGGCCCGGCCAGGGTGACCGCCTCGACGCGGTCCACGCCGTGGGCGGCGACGACCGTGTGCCGCCAGCGCACGCGGATACCGTGCCGGGCCAGCCGGGCGGCGTACACGGCGCCCTCCACAGCCTTGCCGAGGGGTACGGCGGTGGCGTGCCGCAGCAGGTCGCGCGGGTCGGCGGCCTCGGCGAGCGCCGCGACGCGCGCCCCGGCCGCCGCGAGGCCCGCCGCGACCGGCAGCAGCAACGGCCCCGTCCCGGCGACGACGACGGTACGGCCGGGCAGCACCAGACCCCCCTTGAGCATCGCCTGCGCGCCGCCCGCCGTGACGACCCCGGGCAGGGTCCAGCCGGGGAACGGCAGCACCTTCTCGTATCCCCCGGTCGCCAGGACCACCCCGTCCGCGCCGATCGCGCCCGCCTCCAGCGTGTGCAGGGTGAACCCCGGCTCCAGGCACCAGACCTGGCACCCCGGGAGGTGGGTGACGCGGCCTGCCCCGATGTGGGCGTCGAGGCGCCCGCGCAGCCTCCGCCAGGTACCCCACGCGTGGTGCAGGGCCCCGGCCCTGCGGGCCCGGAGGCCCGGTGCGGGCTGCCGGTAGAACTGCCCGCCCGCCTGGGGCGCGGCGTCCACCAGAGCGACGCGCACGCCGGCGTCCGCGGCCTCCAGCGCGGCCGCGAGCCCCGCCGGGCCGGCTCCCACGACGGCCAGCTCGTACCTCTCCCCGGTCACGGCAGCTCTCCCGTGCGGGCCTGCGGGGTGACGACGTCGCCGGGGTGGGCGACGGTGACGCAGGCGCGCCGGCCCGGGCTGCCGTTGACCGTGACGAGGCAGTCGAAGCAGACGCCGATGCCGCAGAAGACCCCCCGGGGGGCGCCGTCGACGCGGGTGGTGCGCCAGGACAGGACACCGGCCGACCAGAGGGCGGCGGCGACGGACTGACCGGGGTGGGCGGGGATGTCGCGCCCGTCGAAGGTGAAGGTGAAGCCCGGGCCCGGTGCGGCGCGGGCCAGGCGCAGGGGGCTGCGGCGGCTCACGGGGCGGCCTCCTCGGCGGGGAAGCGGTCGGGGCGGAAGGGGGCGAGGTCGAGGTCGGGGCGGACCCCGGTGAGGCACTGGGCGATCAGGTGGCCGGTCGCCGGGGCGAGTCCGATGCCGGCGCCCTCGTGCCCGCAGGCATGGTGGAGCCCGGGGGCGCGGGGGTCCGGGCCGATCGCGGGAAGGTGGTCCGGCAGGTAGGGCCGGAAGCCGGTGTACGCGCGCAGCGTCGCGACGTCCCGGAGCACCGGGAAGAGGGCGAGGGCCTGGGCGGCGAGACGGCGAACGACGGGGAGGGAGAAGGTGCGGTCGAAGCCGACGCGTTCACGGCTGGCGCCGATGAGGACCGGGCCCGCCGCGGTGGCCTCGACGACTGCGGATGTCTGCAGGTCGGCGGAGTCGCTGGCGACGTCGGCGACGTAGTCCGCCGCGTACACCTTGTGCCGGACGGTGCGCGCCGGGAGGGGCTCGGTGACCAGGACGAAGCCGCGCCTCGGCAGTACGGGCAGCCGTACCCCGGCGAGTGCGGCCACCTCGCCGCCCCACGTGCCCGCGGCGTTGACGACGGCCGGGGCGTGGATGTCGCCGCGGTCGGTGCGGACCCCGCGCACGGCGCCGTCCGGCGTGCGGAGGACCGCCGTCACCGTGGTGCCGAGCCGGGCCTCGGCGCCCAGGTCACGGGCGGCGCGTACGAGGCGGGCGGCGGCGAGCGCGGGCTGCACCTGGGCGTCCTGGGGGTAGTGGACGCCTCCGGCGAGGCCCTCCGCCAGATGGGGTTCGAGGTCGCGCAGCCCGTCAGCCGGTACGGGCACCGCCTCGACGCCGCCGCGCCGCTGGGCGGCCGCGAAGTCCAGCAGCGCGTGGAGGCCTTCCTCGCCGGCGGCCACGACGAGCCCGCCCTTGGCCTCGTACTCGGCGGTCGCGCCCAGGCTGTGACGTTCGGTCAGCTCGTGCCACAACCGGGCGGAGAGCAGGGCGAGTCCGAGCTCCGGACCCGGTTCCTTGTCGGACACCAGCAGATTGCCCTCGCCGGCCCCGGTGGTGCCGCCGGTCACCGGTCCGCGGTCCACCAGGACGGTGCGCAGCCCGGCCGCCACGGCGTGGAGGGCGCAGGCCGCGCCCACCATCCCGGCGCCGACGACCACGACATCGCAGCTCGTCGGCTTGCTCACGCCGGTAATATGTCACACAGCACTGCTCACAACCAGCCGTTGCGCCGGAATCCGCGGTGGATGACGAAGCAGGCGACGGCCATCACGCCCACGGCGAGCGGATAGCCGTACGTCCAGCGCAGTTCGGGCATGTGGTCGAAGTTCATGCCGTACAGGCCGCAGATCATGGTGGGGACGGCGAGGATGGCGACCCAGGCGCTGATCTTGCGCATGTCCTCGTTCTGGGCCATGGTCACCTGCGCGATGTTGGCCTGGAGTATCGAGTTGAGCAGTTCGTCGAAGGAGTTGACCTGCTCGGTGGCGCGGGCGAGGTGGTCGGCGGCGTCGCGGAAGTAGGTCCGCAGGTCGGCCTCGATGCCGGGCAGCGGGACCTCGGCGAGCCGCTCCAGGGGGCGGCCGAGCGGGGCCACCGCCCGCTTGAGCTCGAGCAGTTCCCGCTTGAGCTGGTAGATCCGGCCGGCGTCGGTGCCGCGGCCGCGGTGGTCGGAGAAGACGTCCGTCTCGACCTGCTCGATGTCCTCGTGGACCGCGGAGGTGACGGCGAGGTACTGGTCGACGACATGGTCGGTGATCGCGTGCAGGACGGCGGCCGGCCCCTTGGAGAGCTGGTCGGGGACGGTCTCCAGGCCCTCCCGGAGCGGGCCGAGGGAGCCGTGGCCGCCGTGGCGCACCGTGATGACGAAGTCGGCGCCGGTGAAGACCATGATGTCGCCGGTCTCCACCACCTCGCTGGTGGCGGTGAGCCTGTCGTGCTCGACGTAGCGGGCGGTCTTGAGGACGGTGAACAGGGTGTCGCCGTACTGCTCCAGCTTGGGCCGCTGCTGCGCGTGGACGGCGTCCTCGACGGCGAGCGGGTGGAGTCCGAACAGCTCGGCGACACCGGCGAACTCCGCCTCCGTGGGCTCGTGGAGGCCGATCCACACGAAGCCGCGGCCGGACTTGCGGACCCGGGCGATCGCCTCGTACGCGGCGCAGTCGTCCTGCCGCAGCCCGTCCATGTAGACCACGCAGTTCACCACCGAGCTGCCCAGCGGGGAACGCGCCGGGTGGCTGAGGTCCACACGCCGTTGGCGTATGTGGGTGAGGCGGACGGCTTTGCGGAGATTGCTGATCATCGACATGAAAGGCTCCTACGCAGGCATGCGGCGGCCAGTATTGCCCACGCCCGGGCCTGTTCGGGCCCCGCGTCACACCGTCCCCGCACCGCGGGGGACTTGGGGGCGTCCCCGGCCCATCCGCGTACACGGGGGCCGGGGGTGGGAGAGGCGGGCGGTAGGACCGGCCTCCTGCGCGCCGCCCGTCGCAAACACCGCGCGGCCGCATCTCGACGGCATCACCGATGTGGCTTTCTTCGCCTTTTCGGAGGTGTACACATGTTTCTTCGTGATTTCACACGGGATGCCGGTGATGTGACATCCGCGACATGCCGGCGGACCGCGCTCGGGCACGTCCGGCCTGTTCGCGGGGTCGCCGCCCGCCGCAAAGGCCTTCGGGGCGTGCGATCGGGGCGGACCTGGTTCGCGGGGGGCGCGGGACTTCTCTTACACTCCGTAGGGCTCCGGCCGGTGCAGGCCCGGGCACGCCACGTACTCCGCAGAGATGGGTCCCATGAGCGCCATCAGTATCGGTCAGGCAGCTGTGCTCGGCGTCGTGGAGGGGGTCACCGAGTTCCTCCCGATCTCGTCCACCGGCCACCTGAAGATCACCGAAGGCCTGATGGGCATCCCGGTGGACGACAAGGCCGTCGTCGCCTTCTCCGCGGTCATCCAGTCCGGCGCGATCGCGGCCGTGCTGGTCTACTTCTTCAAGGACATCGTCCGGATCTGCAAGGCGTGGTTCACCGGCATCGCCAACCGCGAGGAGCGGTACCACCACGACTACAAGTTCGGCTGGTGGGTGATCTTCGCGACGATCCCGATCGTCGTCGTCGGCCTGGCGGCCAAGCCGCTCATCGAGGGGCCGCTCGCCTCACTGTGGGTGGTCGCGGGCTCGCTGATCGTCGGCAGCGGCGTGATGTGGGCGGCCGACCAGATGGGCCGCCACAAGCGCGGCGAGGACGACACCACGTTCAAGGACGCGATGCTCGTCGGCTCCTCGCAGATCCTCGCCCTGCTCTTCCCCGGCTTCTCGCGTTCCGGCGCGACGATGTCCACCGCGCTCATCCTCGACCTGGACCGGGTCGCCGCGACGCGCCTGTCCTTCTTCCTGGGCATCCCCGCGCTGACCGGCGCCGGCCTGTACGAGCTGAAGGACGCGCTCGGCGCCGGGGTCGACACCGCACCGCTGATCGTCGGGACGGTCGTGTCCTTCGTCGTCGCGTACGGGTCGATCGCCTGGCTGCTGAAGTTCGTGGCCAAGCACTCGTTCAACGCGTTCATCGTGTACCGCCTCGTGATCGGCACCCTGCTCTTCGGCCTCCTGGGCGCGGGCGTCATCGGCGCGTAGGCCGCCGCCGGCGCGCGGGGCCGCCGTCAGCGCGCGGGAGTGCGGCCGGACAGGGCCAGGGCCCGCTCGAAGGCCGTGGCCGCGGCGGGGTCCGGGAGCGTGACCGGCTCGGCGAAGCCCTCGTAGCGGCGGTAGACCTCGGCGTACCGGTCGACGACCTCCAGCACGAACGCGCCGAGCCCCGCGCCGCAGCGGTACTCCTGGCCGGTGGCGCGGGCCACGTCCCAGCCGTGGACGGCGAGCTCCTTGACGATCATCGAGGCGACCTCGGCGGCCGGCATCTTCTCGTACCCCAGGTCGAGCTCGCCCTCCCACACCTCCGGCGCCGCCCACGCCGCGACGGCGCGGTCCAGTTGCTCCGCGTACGCACCGGCCCAGTCCGGGGCGGCGGTGAAGTCGCGGGCGGTCAGCTCCTCGGGCAGCGGCCTGCGCAGCGCCCGGTGCTCCAGGCCGTGCGAGGTGTAGAGGATCCAGTGGTTGAGCAGCGTGCGGGTGTCCCACTCCCCGCACGGGGTGGGCGCGGAGAGTCGGCCCGGGTCGGCACCCACACCGCGGGCGACCCGGGCGGCCTCGGCGGCGGCTTCGATCATGAATGCGTGCAGTTCGGTCATGCGCCCATCCTGCGGAGGCGGGCGGCGGCCGGTCTTGAACAAACGCGACAGCCGCACCGCCCGCCCCGCACGGCTACGGGCCGGTCCGGACGTCGACGAGGACCTTGCCCACCGCACCCTGCTCCACGGCCGCGTGGGCGTCGCCGGTCCGCGCCAGCGGGAAGCGGTGCAGCGGCAGCCCCGCGTCCTCGCCGACCCGCAGGGCCCCGTCGGCCAGGGCGGCCGTCAGGGCCGCGACGGCCTCCGCCTTGGCCGCGTCCGGCATGGTGTAGACGAGCACGCCCTGCCAGCGCAGGTTGCGCGCGAAGCTCTCCCGTACGGGCAGGGTGAACTCGGCGCCGCCGTTGTCGGCGTAGTAGGCGACCACGCCGCCGGGCGCCAGCACCGCCAGGTCGAGCGCGGTGTTCTGCGCGACGGACACCTCCACCACGATGTCGACGCCCCCGGGCGCGACCTCGCGGATCTCCGCGGCGGCGTCGCTCTCGCGGTAGTCGACGACGTGGTGCGCGCCGGCGGCCCGGGCGAGGTCCGCCTTGTAGGGTCCGCTGACCGTGGTCACCACCGAGGCCCCGGCCCAGCGGGCGAGCTGGATCGCCGCGTGGCCGACCGCGCCCGCACCGCCCGCGACCAGGACGGTCCGGCCGTCGAGGGCGCCCGGCGCGAGCCGCGCCGGACCGTGCTCCGCCACGGTCAGCGCGCGGTGCGCGGTCATCGCGGGGATGCCGAGGGCGGCGCCGAGGTCGAAGGACGCGGAATCGGGCAGCGGCACGGCGTGCGCCCCGGGGAGCGTCACGTACTCCTGGGCGGTGCCGTCCGCCCGCTGCCAGGCCGCCTCCCACAGCCACACCCGCTCACCCGTCCGGCCGGGGTCGACGTCCTCGCCGACCGCGTCCACCACCCCGGCGCCGTCCTGGTCCGGCACCTGCTCCGCGACCGTGGCGGGCGGGCCGGCGCGCCGCGACTTCCAGTCCGTCGGGTTGACCCCCGACACCTCGACCCGTACCCGCACCTCGCCCGGACCCGGTCGCGGCACCGGCCGCTCGGTCGGGCGCAGCACCTCGGGGCCGCCGCCTTCCGTGTACACGATGGCCTTCATGATCCGTACAAGGCCGCACCGGAGCGCATTCTTCCCGCCGCACCGCCGGCGCACCGCGCGGCGCGCGCTGAGGGCGTCAGACGGGGGCCGCCCGTTCGCACAGGACGGCGGCGCCGGAGGGTTCCGGCGGGGGCTCGGGGAGGCCCACCGCGGCCGCGCCCGGCGAACGGTGCGGGGCGCGGGGGACGAACGCTCCGCTGGTGCCGCCGCGACCGCGGTGGACCAGGACGCCGGAGACCGGATCGGGGACGGCGTCGAGCGCCGCGCGAGTGCCGGGCAGGGAGCGCCAACCGAGCCAGTGCTCCTCTTCGCGGAAGCACAACTCGAAGACGACACCCCACCCGTACGTGTGCCATTCCCACGCCAGTGCACGGTTGGTGACCGCCGACTCGACGAGCGTCGGCGCGTACGCGTCACGCCATGCCGCGGCGGGTGTGCTGGCGTCGAGGACTTCGATGGACCACCAGTCCGCTGCCATACCCAAAACGATAGGCACTTCGCAAGTCGCCCGCCAGGGTACTGCCCCTGACGGCGCGTCACACAGGGTCGGCCGAGGCCAGCAACTCCGTCACGCGCGCCGCGAAACGGGCGTCGCAGGGGTGGGGGACGCCGGTGCCCACGGCCGTGAGCAGGGCGTCGATGGCGTTGCCGAAGGCGGGCACCGGCCCGTCGGCGCGCTCGGGGAGCGAGGCGACGCCGGTGGTGCCGCGCAGCTCGACGGTCATGCCGGCGGCCGCCGGAGGGGCGGTGAGGCTCAGCGCCGCCGTGCTGGAGGCGCCTCCGTCGTGCCGCAGCACCAGGTGGACGGTGTCGCCGGGGCCCTGGACGGCGGTGAGCGCGGTGACGTCCCCGAGGACGGGCAGGAGCACGGACAGCGCGTGCGGTCCGACGTCCCACAGCGCGCCCTTCTCACGCCGCCACGGGGAGTCGGCGAAGGGGCTGTCGCCGGAGGTGAACACCGAGCCGAGCCACTGCGCGCGGGCGGTGAACCAGCCGTCGCGGGCGGCCTGCTCGTCGATCCAGGCGGAACTGGTGGCGTCGAAGCGGAGGGTGAAGAAGACCACCGACGCGACGCCCGCGGCCTCGGCGGCGTCGGCGACGAGGCGGGCGTCGGTCACCGTCGTCGCGACCGGCTTGTCGAGCAGCAGGTGCCGGCCGGCCTCGGCGGCACGCACGGCCAGTGGGGCCTGCACGTCCGGGGGCAGGGCGATCGCCACGGCGTCCACGTCGCCGATGAGATCGTCCACGTCGGCGTAGGCGCGGGTGCCGAGGGTCGCGGCGAGGGCGGCGGCCGCCTCGGGGCGGCGGCCCCAGATGCCGGTGAACTCGACGTCGGGGTGGGCGACGAGGGCGGGGCCGTGGGCGATCTCCGCCCAGGGGCCGGTGCCGAGGAGTCCGATGCGCATGGTCACCGCTCCCCCGCCGGCTCGGTGTGGCTGCGGTACCAGGTGCGGTCGAGGTCGACGATGTCGACGGCGGTCTGCACGCTCAGCCCCGGGGTCGGCGCGAGGTGCTGCTTCAGCAGTTCCAGGACGGCCTCGCTCAGCCGCGTCTTGGCCTCGGGCGTGCGCCCGGACAGGACGGCGGCGCGGACGAGGACGAGCGCGTGCTCGGGACCGCCGTCGGCGAGGACGTACTCGTCGGACCGGAGGAAGCGGGTCTTGCACGCCTCCACACTGGTGTCGATGGTCTTCGCGACCAGCGGGTGCAACGCGGTCGCGAAGCCGCGCCGGTCGAAGGCGTCCGCGAGGTTGCCTGTGTAGTCCACGGTGATGTGAGGCATGGCACACACCCTACGTCCCTGGTCACGGCGGTCCGCGGGGCCCCGGCTCCGGGGCGGCGGAGGGCGGCTCCGGCCCTGTGGCCGCCGGGCACACGGGGGTGTTCCGGCGGCCGTGGCGGGGCCCGGCGCCCGTCGGACCGGGGTGTCCGGCAGGTGGGACGGCAGCGCGTTCACATCGGGTTAACACACGGGCAATGGATGCGAAATCACAGATTGTGACGCTGCAGCGGCAACACCACCCGCCCCGCAAGGCACACGCCACCAAGGATGACGCCCGTGAGCTACAAGGCCGAGTACATCTGGATCGACGGTACCGAGCCGACCGCCAAGCTGCGCTCGAAGACCAAGATCCTCGCCGACGGGGCGGAGCCCGGTGTGTGGGGCTTCGACGGCTCCAGCACCAACCAGGCCGAGGGCCACAGCTCGGACCGCGTGCTCAAGCCGGTCGCCACCTACCCGGACCCGATCCGCGGCGGCGCGAACCTGCTGGTGCTGTGCGAGGTCTTCAACATCGACGACACGCCGCACTCCTCCAACACCCGTGCCCTGCTGCGCCCGGTCGCCGAGCAGTTCGCCGGCCAGGAGTCGCTGTTCGGCATCGAGCAGGAGTACACCTTCTTCCAGGGCTCGCGCCCGCTGGGCTTCCCCGAGGCCGGCTACCCGGCCCCGCAGGGCGGCTACTACTGCGGTGTCGGCGCCGACGAGATCTTCGGCCGCGAGATCGTCGAGAAGCACCTCGACAACTGCCTCGCCGCCGGTCTGGGCATCTCCGGCATCAACGCCGAGGTCATGCCCGGCCAGTGGGAGTTCCAGGTCGGCCCGCTGAGCCCGCTGGAGGTCGCCGACCAGTTGTGGGTCGCGCGCTGGCTGCTCTACCGCACCGCCGAGGAGTTCGGCGTCTCCGCCACCCTCGACCCCAAGCCCGCCAAGGGCGACTGGAACGGCGCGGGCGCGCACACCAACTTCTCCACCAAGGCCATGCGCGAGGGCTACGACGCGATCATCGAGGCCTGCGAGGCCCTCGGCCGCGACGGCAAGCCGATGGAGCACATCAAGCAGTACGGCTCCGGCGTCGAGGCCCGCCTGACCGGCGCCCACGAGACCGCCCCCTGGAGCGAGTACAGCTACGGCGTCTCCGACCGCGGCGCCTCGGTCCGCATCCCGTGGCAGGTCGAGGTCGACAAGAAGGGCTACATCGAGGACCGCCGGCCCAACGCCAACGTCGACCCCTACGTCGTCACCCGCCTCATCGTCGGCACCTGCTGCTCGGCGCTGGAGAAGGCCGAGCTCGTCTGACGCTCCGCACCGTCCCCGAGGGCGCCCGGCCACCCGCCGGGCGCCCTCGGCGCGTTCACGGGGTGCGGACGGCCTCGAAGAGGAAGCAGCCGTACTCCACGGCCCGAACGTGCACCACGGCCACCCGCGGGTCGGCGAACCGGGCCGCGTGGACGGCGGGCAGGGCGTCGAACACCCCGACGGCCGCGCGGAGGACCGCCAGGTCGGCCATCTCCCCGTCCCAGAGGGCCTCCTGCTCCTCCTCGTCCGCGTTCGCCCAGGCCTCCTCCCAGGCGTCGATCGCCGCGCCGTCCGCCGGGAACGCCCGCGCCCGGCACTCCTCGGCCTCCGCCGGGCCGGGCGCCGCCTCCGCCGCGTACCGCAGGAAGCCCAGCAGCGCGGAGCGCGCTCCGGCCGGGTGCTCCCCCGCGAGCAGCTCCGCGACCCGCCGGACGGCCGGCGGTGTGGCGGGCCAGGGCGTGCCCTGGTGCACGATCGACCCGTTGAGGTGCTCCAGGGCGGCCGCCACCTCCGCCTCCCGGCCGGCGCGCAGGGCGGCCAGATGCCGCGGGGTGTCCGTCGCGGCCCCGTAGGCGTGGAACAGCCGGGCCCAGTCCGTCTCGCGCATGCCGCCATCATGGCGGTGGGCACCGACAGCGCCCGCCCGGAGAGCGCGTGGCGGCTCCCGCGCCGGGGGCGGCGCGCGGGCGGCGGAGTGACCATCCCAGGATTCACTCGTTCAACGGAACGTGAACGCCCAGCACGCGACCGCCACCCGTCCCCGGCACGGCGCACCCGTCATCGTGGACGTCGAGGAGGCGGAGGCCGCACTCGTCGAGAACTACCCGCACCTGGTCCGGCTGGCCTATCTGACGCTGCCGCCGTCGCTCGGCCGGCACCGGAGGGTACTGACCGCCCACACCCTGACGCAGGGCGCGCTGCCGCGCTCGCCGTGCGAACCGGACCCCGCCGTCGCCGACGTGGCCGGCCCGCGGGGCACCGTGGACCCGGCGTACGCCCTGGTGCGGCAGGAAGTACTGGACACGGCGCTGGCGTTCGGGCGCGAGCGGGGCTGGCGGGGCCGGCTGCGCAGGACCCTGGTGGGCGGTCCGGCGCCGTACGTCCTCGGCCTGCGGCTGCACACCAAGGCGACCGGGACGGACGAGGCGGAGCTGGACCGGGCGCTGTCCGGGCTCAACGCGGCCGGGCGGGCGGCGTACGCGCTGCTGGAGCTGGAGCGACCCCGGCACGCGGACGGCCGCGAGGTGCGCAGGCTGCTCGTGGCCGCCGGGGTGGCCGACCCGCGGGGCGCGCTGAAGGCCGCCAAGGCGGTTCCGGAGGGACTGCTGCTGGGCGGCAGCGGGTTCGACCCGTGCACGGTGCACGCCCGGCCGACGGATCTGCTGCGCAGGCGCCAGCACGTGCGGGTGGGCCTCATCGCGGCGGGCGCGATCGCCGTCACCGCAACCCTGGTCGCGGTGCTGACCGGCGGGCAGGACCCGTACGCGGCGGGCGGGTCACCGGGCGCCTACGGCACCGCGGTGCTGCTGGACCCGGCGAAGCTCGTGCGGGTGAAGGACACCGCGTGGACCCGCGCCTCCCGGGTGGACTTCACCGCCTGGCCGACCCGTGGCGGGCGCGCCGGCGACCGGGCGCTGCTGGGCCGGGCGATGGCCGTGTGGGCGCGGCCCTCCGCCCGGGTCTCGGTGTCGGCGACCCAGGGCACCGCCGAGGGACTACCCGTGCAGCAGCCGCAGTTGCTGTACGCGGGGGACCTGGACGGCGCCACGGTGGTGCTGATGTACGACGGCCTGCGGCTGGTGCGGTACGCCGAGCCGCGGGACGGCGGGGGCACGGCGGCCCTGGACTTCGCCCGGGTCGACGGCGCGGGCGTGACCACGGCGGCCGTGGTGCTCGGCCGGACGGACGGCAACACCCGGTTCCTGACCGCGCCCTGGGTCACCGAGGCGGCATCGCGCGACCTGCGGGACCCGGGGCGCGCCCCCGCGAAGCTGGACCGCACGGCGGACGGGGTGACCGAGCCGGTGCGCATGCCGGGCGCGGACAGCCGCCCCGGGGTGTGCGGGGACACCTGGCCCGCGCTGCAGTTCCGCGCCGCCGGCGGACTCGGCGCGGACCGGCCGTTCCTCCTCACCGACCTCGGCGACCTCGTACCGGCGCACCTGACGTACCAGCCGCCGGCGGCGGGTGCGCCGCTGGAGGCGACCGGCCCCACGGCCCTGGCGAACGTGGCCCGGACGGCCTGCAACCTGTCCTCCATGAGCGGCCTGGGCACCCGGTCGGTCAACGTCTGGCGGTACGCCACGCAGCGGCTGCCGGAGGACAACGGCCATGCCTCGTGGGTCTGCGCCCGCGCCGACACCTGGCGCGGCACCGACGGCCGGGCGCTGGCGCTGTTCCTGCCCCCGGTGTCCGACCCGGGCACCCCGGGCGCGCCGGTGGGCCAGAGCGGCCGGGACGGCGGGGCGTGCGGCCGGGGCATGCCGCGGGTGCTGGCCGGGGCGCTGTGGAAGTCCACCGCCGGCCACTGGTACCTGCTGGCCGCGGGCAGCCGTGACGTGACGCGGATCAAGGCCGCGGGCGGCGTGACCGGCACCTCGAAGGGCCCGACGATGGCGGTACGGGCCGAACAGGGCGCCCGGGCCGAGTTGTCGGCGGTGCTCGACTCGGGCGCGGCGCTCACGACGTTGCGCTGAGCCCGCCCCGTCCGCCCCGCCTCACCTCCGGGGCGCTTGAGCCGACGCGCTCCCCCCGCCCCGGTGGCCGGGGAGCGTCCCGACGCGGCGGTGCGGCCGAGGGCCTCCTCACGGCGAAGTACGCCCGGACGGCCGGCCCGGATCTCGCGGACAGGCCGGACGAAGGTCCGTGGGCGGTTACCGGACAATGGAGGCATGAATGATCTCTCCTTCCGCCTCGCGCTGCCCGGCGACGCCGCCCTCCTCGTCCGCCTCCGGGACGACGCCGCCCGCTGGATGCAGGAGCACGGCATCGACCAGTGGAAGCCCGGCGAGATGGACGAGGGCCACTTCCGCGCCCGCATGGCGGCGGGCGAGGTCTGGCTCACCGAGCACGAGGGCCGGGTGGTCGGCGGCTGGGAGCTGTGGTGGACCGACGAGCACGCCTGGGGGGTGCGCCCCCCGGACGCGGGCTACGTCCACCGCCTCATGGTGGACCGGGCGGCCGCCCCGCGCGGCCTCGGCCGGGCCATGCTCGACCGGGCGGAGCGCCGCATCGCCGAGGAGGGCCGCCCGTACGCGCGGCTGGACTGCGTGGCGGACAACCCGCGGCTGCGGGGGTACTACGAGGGCGCGGGCTACACCGTCGTCGGTGAGCAGCCCCACAAGCAGGGCGGCAAGGGCAGCCCGTACGCGGTGACGCTGCTGGAGAAGGCCCTGTGACGATCGCCGCCGACGTGCGGAGCGGCCCGCCCCGGATCCCGGGGCGGGCCGCTCCGCGTCGGCGGCCGCAAGGGGCCGGCCGCATCAGTCCCGCCGGCGCCGGGCGCGTTCATAGCTGTCATGGGCGGCCCGCCGGATCTCCTCCCGGTCGCGCAGGACCGCCTCCATCTCCTCGTCGGCCCCGGGGCCCGGCCCGGGCCCTGTGTCGGTGAGTCGGTCGTAGAGGTAGCGGCAGGCCGCGTCCTCGGTGTCGAAACGCCGGTGCGGGTCGTGCACCCCGCGTTCGACGTTGCCCACCACCCACACCTCGCCTTCCTGCCGGAGGTACCTGAAGTCCGGCGGCCTCAGGTCGAACTCGTGGAAGCCCGGGATCTCGTACAGCCCGCCGGGCACGCCGGCGGAGGCGAGCGCCTCGCTCAGCTCACGTCGGTCCATCGTCGGCCCGTCAGTTCAGGCGGATCAGGTCACCGTTGGCGACGTGGTTGGCCACGTTGTCGCCCGCGGGCAGCACATACTGGAGTCCGTTGCCCGGTTGCCCGAACCAGGGCTCCGCGGGTCCCGAGGCGACCGTGAAGGGCTTGACGACCTTGTACAGGTGGTAGTTGAAGGGGTAGCCCGCGTCGAAGGTGTTGAGGTTCGACGGGGGGATGGAACGCTGGGAGAACGGCGAGCCCGCCGGAGCGAGGAACCTCCCGCCCTCGTTGCCGAAGCGGTCGATCCTCTGTCCGACGCTCAGGGTCAGGGGGACGGGGGTGAAGCCCGTGCGGAAGCCGTCGGGGTTGGTCACCGGGTCCGGGAACTTGTAGCTGTTCGTCGTGAAGTTCCACCAGGTACCCAGGAAACCGTTGGCGTTCTGCCCGTCGAGGCGCCGGTAGCCGGCCAGGATCGTTCCGAGCAGGCCCTTGGTGGGCAGTTCACGCGGGCCGAGCCGGGGGTCACCGCAGAAGAACTTGGGCGCGGTGAAGACGGCACCGAGGCAGATGCGCGGGTTCTCGGGGCCACCGGGAGGGCGCCCGGGGGCACCCACGACCGGGCCGGGCCCGTGGCCCGCTTCGGGGCGGCCGTGGGGAGCCGCGAGCTGCGCGCCCGGCCCCCAGTCCTCGGCGTGGGCCGAAGTGACCGTGCCCAGCAGGGTGCCGACGAGCAGGACGAACAGGGCGGGAAGAGTGGAGAGCGATATTCGCTGGCGCCGCTTCAAGGGTCCTCCAGGGGACGACGGGAACGAGGCCACCCGGGGACGGCGATCACCGTGCGTCACCGGAGCCGCGCGGATACGTACCCCTGCCGGATCGCCCACCGCAGCCGACCCACCGCCGATTCATCCGGATGGACACGCACTTCGCCCGTACGCAGCACCGCCCGGCCGGGGCCCGCGGGAAGCGGGGCGCCGGCCGGGCGGTGACGGAACGTGTCGCTACCTGCGGACGAACACCGCCACGGTGCGGCCCGGCACGGTGAAGGTGCCGGAGGCGGTGTCGTAGGAGGACCGCTTCACCACGGCGTCGGAGCCGGCGGCCTGCACCGGGTGGAGGGCGTAGCCCTTGCCGGCGAGGGCGCCGACCCGCTGGTCCTGGGCCTTCGGGCTCGCGTTGAAGACCACGACCAGCCGCCCGGCGCGCAGGGTGATCACGCCCGGGGTCTCGTCCTCGCCCGAGAGCGGGAAGGACACCTGCTCCTGGACCTGGGCCGCCGTGGTCAGCCCGAAGGCCGGCTCGGTGGAGCGGATGCGCAGCAGGTCCCGGTAGGCGGCCGAGGCCGCGGTGATCTCGGCGCAGCCGACCCGGAGCGTGTCCGCCGTCAGCAGCGGCCTGGCGAAGGACCACTTGGACTCGTTGTCCGCCTTCGGCGGCAGGCCGCGGCCGAAGCCGTTGCCCGCGCCGCAGTCCCAGTGGACGGCGTTGAACCAGTCGCCGGAGTCGTAGGAGTTGCGGTCCAGGGACTTGGAGCGCAGCAGGTCCGAGCCCGCCTGGTAGAGCGCCGGGCCCTGGGAGAGGGCGGGGACGGCCTCGGCGAGGACCTGCATGCGCGCCCGGTCGGCGGGCGAGGTGCCCTTCGGCAGCTTGAAGGCGAGCGCGTCGAACAGGGACTCGTTGTCGTGCGCGTCGGCGTAGGCGAGGGCGTCGCCGGGGGCGTCCGCGTATCCGGCGGGTGAGCCGTTGTAGTCGACCTCGGCGCCGGTGACCTCCTTGCCGGCGCTGTCGGTGAAGGAGAAGGACTTCAGGTTGCCGGTGAGGCCGACCTTGATGAGGTCCTGGTAGTGCAGCAGGCGGGCCCGCTGCTCGGCCTCGCTGCCGTTGGCGGCGGAGCCGTTGGGCTCGTTGAACAGGCCGGAGGCGAAACCCTGGACACCGGGGTCGGAGTCGAAGGGGCCGCCGCCGCGGACCGCGTCGCGGGCCCGGTCGGAGAAGGTGGCGATGCCGGTGCCGGCCATGTTCTTCTGGGTGGCCTGCTCAAAGCGGGCGTCGTCGGCGACCTCGCCGAAGTTCCATCCCTCGCCGTAGAGGATGATCCTCTTCCCGTCGACGCCGTCCTTCGCGGGGGTGAGCGCGTCCAGCGCCTTGCGGACGGCGAGGATGTTCGCCTTCGGGTGGTGGCCCATCAGGTCGAAGCGGAAGCCGTCGACCTTGTACTCCTTCGCCCAGGTGACGATCGAGTCGACGACCAGCTTGCCCATCATCGCGTTCTCGGTCGCGGTGTTGGAGCAGCAGGTGGAGTCGGCGACGGTTCCGTCGTCCAGCAGGCGCTGGTAGTAGCCGGGCACGATCCGGTCGAGGACCGACTTGTCGTCCTGGCCGCTCGCCGCGGTGTGGTTGTAGACCACGTCCATGACGACCCGCAGGCCCGCCTGGTTGAGGCCCTGCACCATCCTCCGGAACTCGACGGTGCGCTGGGTGCCGTCCGGGTCGGTGGCGTAGGAGCCCTCGGGAACGGTGTAGTGGAAGGGGTCGTAGCCCCAGTTGTAGGCGTCCTTGGCGGCGACCGCGGCCACGCACTCCTGCTGCCTGTCGGAGTCGGCCGGGTAGGCGCCCAGGTCGCAGTCGACGGTGGCCTGGTCGGCGCTCTTCTCGGCGACGGTGGCGAAGTCGAAGGCCGGCAGCAGGTGGACGTAGGAGACCCCGGCCTTCGCCAGCGCCCTCAGGTGCGTCATGCCCGCGGAGCCGGTGTCGGTGAAGGCGGTGTACCTGCCCTTGTCCCCGGCGGGGACGGTGGTGTCCGCGACGGAGAAGTCCCGGATGTGGAGTTCCTGGATCTGGGCGTTGTTCAGTCCCACGGCCTTGGGCTTGGCCAGGTGCGACCAGCCGCCCGGTGCGAGCCTCGCGTCGTCGAGGTCGACCACCAGGCTCCGCTTCGAGTCCGCGGTCAGGGCGACCGAGTAGGGGTCGGTGACCTTGTTGGTGACGACCTTCTGGACGCGGGGCGCCCAGACCTTGACGACGTACCGGTACGGCTTGCCCGTCCAGCTCCGCTCGCCGGTCACGCTCCACACGCCGGTGGCGGCGTCGCGCCGCATCGGGACGGTGCGCCCGTCCAGGTCCAGGGCGACGGACTGCGCGGTGGGGGCCCACACGGACAGGGTGGGCCTGCCGTAGGTGAAGACCGGCCCGAGGGCGGCCTTGGTCGCCTTGGCCGCGTACAGGTCGTCGAGGACGCCCTGGATCTGGACGCCGGTGGCGGAGAGCAGCGCCCCTGTGGCCAGTCGTTGCGTGGCGACCACCTGCCCGGTGAGGGCGGTGCGGACCCGGTCGCGGTCGCGGCGGTCGATCGTGAAGGCCGCGTAGTCCTTCAGATGCGGGAAGCGGGCCTTCTGGGCGTCGGTCAGACCGCCCGCGACGCGCTGCAGGCGGAGCCAGTGGCCCTCGGCCCCTTCTGCGACCAGTGCGCCGTCCTTGATCGTCAGGCCGCCGTCCGGGGCGTAGACCAGCTGGTGACTCGCGGCGGTGTCACCGGTCTTCCAGGCGACGGTGTCCGCGTCGATCCACTGGGCCTTGGCCGAGGACAGGTCGAGGTCGGCGGATGAGCCGGAAGTCGAGGGCAGCAGGTACTTCTCCGTGCCGTTCAGCAGCCACACCTCGTGTCCGTAGGTGGCGAGGTCGAGCGACTGGTCGGCGGGCAGGTCCTTGGTGTCGCCCTTGTGGACGATGTAGCTGAGGGACGTGGCGCCCGCCGCGAGCGGCACCTCGAAGACGGCGCCGTACGTGTCGGTGCGCACCGGCTGCAGCGGGGCGGTCCAGTCGGTGGGGTTCGCGGCGCCGGTCCAGGTGTGCAGGCCCCAGCCGCTGTAATCCCCGTCGGCGCGGTGGTAGTGCAGGACGGCCCTCGACCTGTCCTGCCCCGGCTCGGTGCCGGGCGGGGCCTCGGTGAGGACGGCCTCCTTGCCCTGCTCGACCCAGATCTCGCCCGTCCTGGTGACGTCCATGAAGCGGTCGGCGGCGACGTCCTTGGTGCCGTCCTTGTCGATGACGAGGTAGCCGACACTGGAGGCGCCCGGCCTGAGCTTCACATAGGCGAAGGCGCCGTAGGCGTCGCGGCCGGTGAAGTCGTGGCCCGCGGGCCAGGTCGTGCCCTCGCCGTCGGCGATGTCGCCCCAGGCGTACAGGCGCCAGTCGGCGTAGTTCCCGTCGGCCCGCTTGTAGTGCACGACGGCGTAGTCGCGGCTGCTCGCCACCGGGGTCTCCGGCGGGGCCGGGGTGCCGCTGGTGGTCCGGGCGGTGGCGGCGGCGGTCCGGCCTGCGGAATCGATCACGACGGCCTTGTACCGCAGCGCGGTGCCGGGCGTCACGTCGTCGCCGACCGTCTGGGTGACTCGGTACGGCGCGTGGTCCGCGGAGCCGAGCACCTTCCACGGGCCGTTGCCGGTCTGCGCGGCGAAGACCACGCGGTTGAGCTGCCCGCCGTCGACGTCGGCGGAGAGCTCGACGGTGCCGGTGGCACCCGCGGCGGGGGCCTTCAGCGTCAGGGACGGCCGGGTGGCGGGGGCGCCGAGCGGTCTGCCCGCCTTGTAGACCACGGTGGACAGCGCCGGGACGGTGACACCGATCTTCCGGTCGGCGCCGCTGGTCACGGAACCCTCGGTGCCGTAGAGGGCGGTGAAGGCGGTGTTCGCGGAGCCGGTGGGAACGTCGGCGGTCCGCGCCTCGGTGGCGTTGTTGACGGCGACGACGTACTCGGTGCGGGTCTTCGGGTCGGTGCGCGAGAAGGCGTAGATCCCGGCGCCGTCGGTGACGTGGCGCTCGGTCTGGACGCCGTCGGCGAGCGCCGGATGGGCCTTGCGGAGCGCGGCCAGCTTCGCGATCGCCCGGTAGAGGGGGGCGCCGGTGTCGTAGGCGTCGCTCGCGTGGGTGCGGTCGGTGCCCAGCTGGTCGTCGTCGAGGTAGTCGGCGACCTTGGAGGCGAACAGCGTCTGGCGGGCGTCCTTGTCGCCGCCGGCGCCGGTGTAGCCCTGCTCGTCGCCGTAGTAGACCACCGGGTTGCCGCGGGAGAGGAACATCAGCTCGTTGGCGAGCCGGTCCCGGCGCACGAGTTCGGCGTCGTCGGCCTTCGGGTTGTCCTGCTTCAGGAAGGTCCCGATGCGGCCCATGTCGTGGTTGCCGAGGAAGGTGACCTGCTCGTACGCGTTGGCCTTGTCGGTCGTGTACTTGTAGTCGTCACCGAAGACCGAGGCGAGCCTGCCCGCGGAGCCGCCCTGGGAGGCGTACTGGCGGGCCGCGTCCTGGAAGGGAAAGTCGAGCGTCGCGTCGAGCCGGCCCTGGGTGACGTAGGGGGAGGTGATGGAGGTGTCGGCGGAGTAGACCTCGCCGAACATGAAGAAGTCGTCGCGTCCGTGCCTGGCGGCGTAGGAGTCGAGGGCCGTGGCCCACTGGGTCCAGAACGGCAGGTCGACGTGCTTGACGGTGTCGATGCGGAAGCCGTCGACGGCGAAGTCGCGGACCCACTTCCGGTAGATCTCCTCCATGCCCTTCACGACCTCGGGACGCTCGGTCCACAGGTCGTCCAGGCCGGAGAAGTCGCCCTGCTCGGAGCTCTCGCCGGCGAAGGTGGAGTCACCCCGGTTGTGGTACATCGTCGGGTCGTTGAGCCAGGCCGGGACCTTGTCCTCCGCGGTGACGACGGGGGTGCGGGGGAAGGAGTCGCGGTCGACGGCGGGGAAGCCCTTTCCGCCCTTCGCGTAGTCGGTGTCGTCGAAGGGCACGCCGTCCTTCGTCAGATAGGGGAAGGCGCCCTTGGAGAGGTACCCGTAGGACTTCTCGTCGTAGTCGACGACGTCGGCGGTGTGGTTGGTGATGACGTCGAAGAAGACCTTCAGGCCCTTGGCGTGGGCCTTGGATATCAGGGCCTTGAGGTCGGCGTTGGTGCCGAAGTGCGGGTCGACCTGGGTGAAGTCGGTGATCCAGTAGCCGTGGTAGCCGGCCGAGGCTCCCCCAGAGGCTTCGCCCTGGGAGGTACCCCCGTCCCCCGTCCCCTGTACGGGCCGGTTCTTGAAGATCGGCGCCATCCATATCGCGGTGGTGCCGAGGCCCTTGATGTAGTCGAGCCGGTCGGTGAGTCCCTTGAGGTCGCCGCCCTGGTAGAAGCCCTTGTCGGCGGGGTCGTAGCCGGTGCTGAGCCGGGTGCCGGTCAGCCCGCCCCTGTCGTTGGACCGGTCGCCGTTGGCGAAACGATCCGGCAGGACGAAGTAGAACTGCTCCCGCGTGAGGTCGTGACGCGCCGCCCGGGCGGCGAGCGCCGCGTCGGAGGGCGGCGGGGGCGGGGCGGCCGCCTGCGCGGCGGGCGCCGAGGCGGGGACGGCGAAGGCGGCGGCGAGGGCCGCCACCGCGACGGCTGCGGCTCCGCGTCTGCGCGCGCGTGGGCGCGGGGACGCGGGCAGCCCGGTGTGCTGGGCCACGGGGTGTTCTCCTTGCGGAATCCGTGTGCGGACGGTTGTACCTCTGGGAGCCCACGCGCCATGAGCCGTGGTCCGGCAGCGGTGCCGGACCAGTGACCGGGACCGTACTCCTTGCGAAGGGCTTACAGCAAGATGTCGCAAGGATTTCCAACAGACCCGCCGGAACGGCGGTGCGTGGCGTGTGACACACCGTCAGCATCCCTCCCCCGGCGGTGGATCACCGAACACTATGAACGCAATGGCCACGGCTCTGGACCCCCGCCACCGCGTCCCGAAACATCGGGGCCCCGCGCGACGACGCGCCGGGTGACCACGGGAGGACGAGACCATGCTCACCGGGCATTCCCCACGACGCACCGGTTCCGGAACCGCACGACGCCGTATCGCCCTGGCGGCCGGGGGCATCGCCGCCCTCCTCGCCACCGGGCTCGCCGGCCCCCCACCCGCGGCGGCCGCAGGGGCGGCGCCCGCCCCCGCCGACTGCCCGGCCGAGCTGACGGCGCAGGCCACCTGCTACCGCGGCCAGGACGCCAACGGCGCCCACTACGCGATGGCGGTCCCGCACGACTGGAACGGCTCCCTGGTCGTCCACGCCCACGGCGGCCCCGACCTCGGCGACACCTCCGACCCGGAGCGCAGCGTCGGGGACCTCGCGCGCTGGTCGGTCATGGTGAAGGAGGGCTACGCCTGGGCGGGTTCGTCCTACCGCCGCGGCGGCTACGGCACGCGGATGGCGGCCGAGGACACCGAGAACGTGCGGCGGCTGTTCGTGCGGCGCTTCGGCACGCCGCGCCGGACCTTCGTCCACGGCCAGTCCTGGGGCGGGAACGTGGCGGCCAAGGTCGCCGAGATCCACGCGGCCGGTCACCGGTCGCCGTACGACGGCGCCCTGCTGACCAGCGGCGTCCTGGGCGGGGGCTCGCGCGGCTACGACTACCGGGTGGACCTGCGCGTGGTCTACCAGTACTACTGCCGCAACCACCCCAGGCCCACCGAGCCCCAGTACCCGCTGTGGATGGGGCTGCGCGCCGACTCCACGATGACGGCCACCGGACTGCGCGCCCGCCTGCAGGAGTGCACCGGGTACTCCTCGGCCCCGCAGGAGCGCACCGCCCTGCAGCAGCGCAATCTCGACGACATCCTGGCCGTGACGAGGCTTCCCGAGCGGACACTGGAGTCGCACCTGCGGTTCGCGACCTTCACCTTCCGCGACATCGTGCACAACCGGCTGGGCGGCCGTAACCCGTTCGGCAACACCACCGTCCGCTACTCCGGTTCGCACGACGACGCGGCCCTCAACGCCGGCGTGGAGCGCTTCGCCGCCGACCCGGCGGCCCGGCGTGACCTGTCCTTCGACAGCGACGTCACCGGCGCCGTGTCGATCCCCGTGCTCACCGTCCACGCCATCGACGACCCGACCGCCTTCGTCGAGCACGAGGCGGCCTACCGGGCCTCACTGGAAGGGGCCCACCGCGGAGGGCTGCTGGTGCAGAACTTCACGCGGGAGAGCGAGCACAGCGAGCTGAGCTCCTCGGAGTACGCCGCCGCGATGCGGTCGCTGGCGGCCTGGGTGCGGACGGGCCACCGGCCCACGGCCCGCTCGGTGGCGGCCTCCTGCCCGGCGTTCGACGCCGCCTACGGCACCGGGTGCTTCTTCGAGCCGGGCTACGTCCCGCGCTCCTACGCCTCCCGCGTGTACCCGCGGCCGGGGGCGCTGCGCTGGCCGGCGCTGTCCGCCGCCCAGGAGCGCGCATGGAGCCGCCTGGACGGTGTGGGCATCGCGCCCTGAGCGGCCTCCGGCCGAGGGCCACGTGGCCTCTCACCTGCGATCACGCCCCCGCGCAACGCCCCCTGCAGAATCTTGCAGAAAGTTTCTGCAGGGGCCTTCCGTCCCGGCCGGAACGGCTGTTACGTTCCTCTTCGGCCCGGTTCGGCCGGCCGGGGGTCCGCCCCTGACGGCGGGTCCCACGCGCCCGGCCGGCCGGACCGCGCCCCCGGTACGGGGGCGGGCCCAGGACCGGAGAAGCCACCCCGCTACGCCCCGCCCGGGGCAGGTCCAGGGCCCGCCCCGGCATCCGCACGCGGGACGCGTGATGCCCGGCGGGCCCCGTCGGGAAAGCCCTCAGGAACGCCGGCCGGCGCCGGGCGCCTGGCCCGTGGAACCGCGCACGACCAGTTCCGTCTGGAAGACGAACTCCGAGCGCTGCACCGGGTTGCCGCCGATCTCCTCCAGCAGGGCGTTCACCGCGGCCGCGCCCATCGCCTCGACCGGCTGGCGGACCGTGGTCAGCGGCGGGTCGGTGAAGGCGATCAGCGGCGAGTCGTCGTAGCCGACGACCGAGACGTCCCCGGGGACGGTCAGCCCGCGCTCCCGCACGGCGCGCACCGCGCCCAGCGCCATCAGGTCGCTGCCGCAGACGATGCCCGTGCAGCCCTTGTCCAGCAGCGCCCCGGCGGCGGCGTGGCCGCCCTCCACGGAGAAGAGGGTGTGCCGGACGTACTCCCCGGCCTGCTCCTCGCCGAGCCCGAGCAGGCTGCCCAGCGCCTCGACGAAGCCCTCGACCTTGCGGTGCACGGGCACGAAGCGGTTGGGGCCGACGGCCAGGCCGATGCGCTGGTGGCCGAGTTCCACCAGGTGCTGGACGGCGATGCGCGCCGAGGCGCGCTCGTCCGGCGAGATGTACGGTCCGGCGATCGCCGGGTTGAAGCCGTTGACCAGCACATAGGGCACGCCCTGGCCGAGCAGCCGGGCGTAGCGCTCGGGGTCGGCGGTGACGTCGGCGTGCAGCCCGGACAGGAAGACGATGCCGCGCACCCCGCGCTCCACGAGCGCCTCCACCAGTTCGTCCTCGGTGGAGCCGCCGGGGTGCTGGGTGCACAGCACCGCGGTGTAGCCGTAGCCGGTCAGGTTCTGCTCGATGACCTGGGCGAAGGCGGGGAAGATCGGGTTGTTGAGCTCGGGGGTGATCAGCCCGATCTGGCCGGCGCTGCGCTGGCGCAGCCGCACCGGACGCTCGTAGCCGAGCACGTCCAGTGCGGCCAGCACCTTCTGCCGGGTGGCGGGGGCGACCCCCGCCTTCCCGTTCAGCACGCGGCTGGCGGTGGCCTCGCTGACCCCTGCCTGCGCCGCGATGTCGGCGAGTCGGGCTGTGGTGTTCACACCTGCAGACCCTATGCGACCGCGGCGCACGTCAAACGGCCCACCAGACGGTCGTGTCGGCCGGGACGACGACCCCGTCCGCCGTGACCTCCACGGGAGAACTGGCCAGCAGGAGCGCGCCCGGCACGGGCAGTGTCACCGGCGCGGCCGTGGTGTTGACGGTGCACGCGAAGCCGGGCCGGCGGAAGGAGAGCACGCCCTGCGGGGCGTCCTGCCACCGGACCGACTCGCCCGCGCCGAGGCCGTCCCGCTCGCGGCGCAGCCGCAGGGCGGAGCGGTACAGCTCCAGGGTGGAACCCGGGTCGCCGGTCTGCGCGGCCACGCTCAGCCGCGCCCACCCCTCGGGCTGCGGCAGCCAGCTGCCCCCGCTGCCGAAGCCGAGGCTCGTGCCCTCGGCGGTCCACGGGATGGGGACGCGGCAGCCGTCGCGGAAGCCGTCCTGGCCCGCGGCGCGGAAGAACGCCGGGTCCTGACGGGCCTCGTCGGGCAGGTCGGTGACCTCGGGCAGGCCCAGCTCCTCGCCCTGGTAGACGTAGGCGGAGCCGGGCAGCGCCAGCATCAGCAGCGAGGCGGCGCGGGCGCGGCGCGGGTCGTGGCTCTTCCCGTCGGAGGACAGCCGGGTGGCGTGGCGGACCACGTCGTGGTTGGACAGCACCCAGGTGGTGGGCGCGGCGACCGGGCGCATGGCGTCGAGCGAGCGGTCGATGACCTCGCGCAGTTCGGCGGCGTCCCACTTGGTGCCGAGGTACTGGAAGTTGAAGGCCTGGTGCAGTTCGTCGGAGCGGACGTAGTTGGCGGTGCGCTCGACGGTGGGGGTCCAGGCCTCGGCGACGGCGATGCGCTCGCCCTGGTACTCGTCGAGGATGCGCCGCCACGAGCGGTAGATCTCGTGGACGCCGTCCTGGTCGAAGAAGGGCAGGACATCGTTGCCAAGGAGCTTGAGCTGCTCGTGGGCGCCGATGTCGGGCAGGCCGTCGGCCTTGACAAGCCCGTGCGCGACGTCGATGCGGAAGCCGTCGACGCCCATGTCCAGCCAGAAGCGCAGGATCGAGCGGAACTCGTCCTGGACGGCCGGGTGCTCCCAGTTGAAGTCCGGCTGCTCCGGGGCGAACAAGTGCAGGAACCACTCGCCGTCGGCAGCGCGCGTCCAGGCCGGTCCGCCGAAGACGGACTCCCAGTCGTTGGGGGGCAGTTCGCCGTCCTCGCCCTTGCCGGGACGGAAGTGGTAGCGCGCCCGCAGCGGCGAGCCGGGACCCTCGCGCAGCGCCTGCTTGAACCACTCGTGCTGGTCGGAGGAGTGGTTGGGAACCAGGTCGACGATGATCCGCAGACCCAGCCGGTGGGCGTCGCGGATCAGGCCGTCGGCGTCGTGGAGGGTGCCGAACATCGGGTCGATGGCCCGGTAGTCGGCGACGTCGTAGCCGGCGTCGGCCTGCGGGGAGGCGTAGAAGGGGCTCAGCCAGACGGCGTCGACGCCGAGGTCGCGCAGGTACGGCAGGCGCTCGCGGATGCCGGGGATGTCGCCCATGCCGTCGCCGTTCCCGTCGGCGAAGCTGCGGGGGTACACCTGGTAGATGACCGCGTCTCTCCACCAGTCCGTGGTGGCCACGGGCCGGTCGGAGGTGTGGGGGTGACGGGTGGAGTCCGCCAGGTACTGGGTCATGGTGATCCCTTGGAGGATGGAAGGCTCGGTGCGGCGATGGGGCGGGGGCGGGGCACCCGGCCGGTCGGGCCGGGCGCCCCGGGGGATGTGGTACGGGTCAGGACTTGGCCGCGCCGGCGGTGAGGCCGGTGACCAGGTGCTTCTGCACGAGGTAGAAGACGACGCTGACGGGGATGGCGATCAGGACCGCGGTGGCGGCCATCAGGTTCCACTGCGCGTCGTGCTCGCTGACGAAGCTGCTCAGGCCGACGGCGAGGGTGTACTTGCCGTCGTCGAGCATGAAGGTGGTCGCGAAGGCGACCTCGCCCCAGGCGGTGAGGCAGGTGTAGAAGGCGGCGACCGCGAGTCCCGGCCGGGCCAGCGGCAGCACGAGCCGCCAGAAGGTGCCGAAGGGGCTGAGTCCGTCGACCCGGCCCGCCTCGTCGATCTCGAACGGGATGGTGTCGAAGTAGCCCTTGAGCATCCAGGCGCAGTAGGGCACGGCCGTGCTGCAGTAGATGAGGATCAGGCCGCCGTAGGTGTCGATCAGGCCCAGGTCCGAGAGGATCACGTACATCGGGACCATGAGCACGGCGACCGGGAACATCTGGGTGACCAGCAGCGCCCACATGAACTTCTTGTAGCCCGGGAAGCGCATCCGTGAGACCGCGTAGCCGGTGGTGGCGGCGATCATCACACCGATGACGCAGGTGGCGCCCGCGATGATGGCGGTGTTGCCCATCCAGGTGAAGAAGCTGGTGTGCTCCAGCACGAAGGAGTAGTTGGAGAAGCCGGCCTTGTCCAGGATCCGGCCCGGGTGCAGGTAGTCGTCCTTGTCCGGGCCGAGGGAGAGGAAGACCAGCCAGGCGATGGGGAACAGCGCGATGACGCTGGCGGTGATCAGCACGCCGTGCGACAGCACCGAGGCGGTGCGGCTGCGCTGCCCGCGGCCGCGGATCCGCTTCGGGCGCGGGCGCGCCGGGGGGTCGAGCGGGTCGCCGCCGAGGCCGGGGCCGGGGACCGTCGTCTTGGTGGTGGTACTCATGCTGCGATCCCCTCAGCCGGCGAGCTGCTCGTTGCGAGCGAGCCAGCGGCGGTAGAAGGCGGTGAAGACGACCAGGATGGACAGCAGCAGGACGCCGTAGGCGGCGGACTGCGCGTAGTCGCGCGGCTGCTGGCCGAAGCCGAGGTAGTACGCCCAGGTCACGAGGATCTGCGCGTCGGGGGCCCCGCTGCCGAACAGCAGGTAGATGATGGCGAACTGGTTGAACGTCCAGATGATGCCCAGCAGGACGACGGTGCTGCTGACCGAGCGCAGGCCGGGCAGGGTGACGTTGCGGAAGCGCTGCCAGGCGTTGGCTCCGTCCATCTCCGCGGCCTCGTACAGCTCCGAGGGGATCGACTGCAGGCCGCCGAGCAGGGAGACCATCATGAAGGGGACGCCGACCCAGGTGTTGACGCCGATCGCGGCGATCTGCTGGAAGGTGCTGTCCTCCAGCCACTGGGGCTGCGGCAGATGGAGCGCGCCGAGGAAGGAGTTCACCACTCCGGAGTCGCTGAGCATGATCCGCCAGGAGAAGACGGTGACGAAGGTCGGCACCGCCCAGGGCAGGATCAGCATCATGCGGTAGAAGGTGCGGCCGCGCAGCTTCTGGTTGAGCAGCAGCGCCAGGCCCATGCCCACGCCGTAGTGGAGGGTCACGCAGACCGCGGTCCAGACCACCGTCCAGATGAAGTGGGCCCAGAAGCGGTCGTACGCCGTCGGGCCCCACAGGATGTCGGCGTAGTTGTGGAGGCCGATGAACTCGTAGGTGGCGTCGATGTGGTTGACGCCGATGGTGCGGGCCGAGTTCAGGCTGTTGGCGTCGGTGAGCGTGAGGTAGAAGCCCTGGGCCAGCGGGTAGCCCACCAGCACGCCGAGCACGACGACCACCGGGGCGATCATCGCGTACGCGTACCAGTACTTCTGGTAGGAGCGCTTGAGGCGCTTGATCGGACCGGGGCGCGGTTCGCGGGAACCGCGGGTCTTGGCGGCCGTGCCCTGGGCGGCGACTGTCATCGTTGGCCCTCTTCTACGGGGTTTCTTACCGGGTGGAACAGCCGGTGGCCGCCGCCCCCGCCCGGAAGCGGGCGGGACCGGCGGCCGCGGGGATCACTTGCTGTAGTCGGGCAGCAGCTTGGCCATCGCGGTGGCCGCGTTGTCCAGGCCCTTGTCCAGCGGCTCCTTGCCGCCGGCGACCTTGGTCAGCTCCTCGCCGAACGGGCCCCACAGGGAGCCGTACTCCGGCAGCTCCGGCCGCGGCTGGGCGACGGACAGGACCGACTGGAAGCCCTTGACGCCCGGGTCGGCGGTGACCTCGGCGGTGTAGGCGTCCGAGCGGGTCGGCAGGGTGGAGTTCTTGAGGGCGATCTGCGTCTGGCTCTTGGCCGAGGTCATGAACTTCACGAACTGGATGGCGGCTTCCTGGTGCGCCTTGTCCGAGCCCGCGTAGACCGAGAGGTTGTGGCCACCGGTGGGGGCACCGGCCGAGCCGGAGGAGCCGGCCGGGACGGGCGCGATGCCGAGGTTGTTCTTGTCGGCGAACGCGGAGCCCTTGTAGAAGTTGGTGATCTCCCAGGGGCCCTGGATGATCGCGGCGACCTTGCCGTTGACGAAGGCGTCCTGGATGTGCGCGTAGGAGTCGGCGGTGGTGTCCGCCTTGTGCAGGCCGGCGCCGGAGAACATGCCCTGCCAGGTCTTCAGGCCCTTGGCGGCGGCCTCGCCGTTGACGGTGATCTTCTTGGCGGCGGTGTCCACCATGTCGGTGCCCTCGCCGTACAGGAACGGCTGGGCGTAGTACGAGGCGGTGTTCAGCCAGAAGCCGTCGACGCCGGCCTTCTTCTTGATCGTCCCCGCGGCGGTCTTCAGCTCGTCCCAGGTCTTGGGGGCCTCGGCGATGCCGGCCTCCTGGAACAGCTTCTTGTTGTAGACAAGGGCCAGGGTGTCCGTGGTGAACGGGACACCGTAGGTCTTGCCCTCGTACTGGGCCTGCTTCAGCAGGGAGGCCTGGAACTTGTCCTGGTCGGCGAGGGCGTCGGTGCCGTCCAGCGCGACGAAGTAGCTCTTCTTGGCGAAGGCGGGCGTCCAGCCGACCTCGGAGCGGAGCACGTCCGGAGCGCCCTTGCTGCCCGCGGCGGTGTCGAACTTGTTCTGCGCCGCGTCGAAGGGGACGTTGACGTACTTGACCTTGATCTTCGGGTTCGCCTTCTCGAACTCCGCGACCAGGGCCTTGTAGGTCGGCGCCTCGTTCGTCGCGTTCGAGGTGTCCCACCAGGTGATGGTGACGGGACCGCCGGCCTTGTCACCGCCGCTGTCGCCGCCGCAAGCCGTCGCCGCGAGCCCGAGCGCCGCAACCAGCGCGGTGGCCGCTATGCCACGCCGCATGTGATCTCCTCCAGGATGAAAGCCCGTGATGGTGCGGGGCGCGTCGCCGCGTCCCCCCTGCCGACTGCGCCTTTGCCGCGGCCGGGCTATCGAGGAACGTAACAGGGAAGAAAGCCCGACGAAAGACCTTGCTGCAAAGACTTGCAAGATCTTCCGATCGTTACATCTACGTGTCCTCACAGTTGCCGACAGGAGACGCGCCGTGGGACGCTCACCGCCCTGGAAGCCGTTACGCGATCTTCCGCAAATTCATGAAAGGCATTGCCGATCACGCGGCGGATTCGGAATCATCGGCAGGGACCGGCGCCGACTCACGAGGGACCGACATGACCCAAGAGCTCGCCCCCGTCATCCACGACGCGACCGACGCGACCCCGGCCGCCCCCGAGGGGCGCGCTCCCGGCTGGTGGCGCAGCGCCGTCATCTACCAGGTGTACGTGCGCTCCTTCGCCGACGGCGACGGCGACGGCGTGGGCGACCTGCCCGGCATCCGGGCCCGGCTGCCCTACCTGGCGGAACTGGGCGCCGACGCCGTGTGGCTGACCCCCTTCTACGCCTCCCCCCAGGCGGACGGCGGCTACGACGTGGCCGACTACCGCAGCGTCGACCCCCTCTTCGGCTCCCTCGCGGACGCCGACGCGCTCCTCCGCACCGCCCACGAGCTGGGCCTGCGGGTGATCGTCGACATCGTCCCGAACCACACCTCCGACCGGCACGCGTGGTTCCAAGCGGCGCTCACGGACCGGCGCGGGGGGCCGGCCCGTGAGCGCTACCACTTCCGCCCCGGCAGGGGCGAGCAGGGCGAACTGCCGCCCAACGACTGGGAGTCGGTCTTCGGCGGCCCCGCCTGGACCCGGGTCGCGGACGGCGACTGGTACCTCCACCTCTTCGCGCCCGAGCAGCCCGACCTCAACTGGGAGCACCCGGAGGTCCGCGAGGAGTTCGACGCCGTCCTCCGCTTCTGGCTGGACCTGGGCGTCGACGGCTTCCGCATCGACGTCGCCCACGGCATGGTCAAGGCCGCCGGCCTGCCCGACATCGGCCGCAAGGAGCAGGTCAAGATGATCGGCTCCCAGACGCTCCCCTTCTTCGACCAGGACGGGGTCCACGAGATCCACCGCGCCTGGCGCCGGCTGCTCGACTCCTACTCCCCCGCCCCCGGGCCGGAGGCGCTGCCGGCCGAGCGCATCGGCGTCGCCGAGGCCTGGGCCCCGAACGCCGGGCGCATGGCGCTGTACGTACGCCCCGACGAGATGCACCAGGCCTTCAACTTCCACTTCCTGCAGTGCCCGTGGGAGGCCGGGGCGATGCGCACGGTGATCGAGGAGTCCCTCGCCGCCACCGTCTCCGTCGGCGCCCCCACCACCTGGGTGCTCTCCAACCACGACGTGGTCCGGCACGTCACCCGCTACGGCGGCGGCGCGGCCGGCCTGCGCCGGGCCCGCGCCGCGGCGCTGCTGATGCTGGCGCTGCCCGGGTCGGTCTACGTGTACCAGGGCGAGGAACTGGGCCTGCCCGAGGTCACCGACCTGCCCGACGAGGTCCGCCAGGACCCCTCCTTCTTCCGGGCCAACGGCCAGGACGGGCTGCGCGACGGCTGCCGGGTGCCCATCCCGTGGACCACCGACGGCCCCAGCCACGGCTTCGGCCCGGCCGCCGGATGGCTGCCGCAGCCCGCGGGCTGGGGCGGGCTCAGCGTCCAGGCGCAGACCGGCGACCCCGACTCCACGCTGGAGCTGTACCGGTCGGCGCTGCGGCTGCGCCGTGAGCTGCCCGGCCTCGGCGACGGGCCGATGCGCTGGCTGGACGCCCCCGAGGGGGTGCTCGTGTTCTCCCGGCCCGGCCTGGTGTGCACCGTCAACACCCGGCCGGCGCCGGTCCAACTCCCCGTTCCGGGGCGGCCGGTGCTCTCCTCCGAGCCCGTCGCGCCCACCGGCGGATCCGTCCGTCTTCCGGCTGATTCGTGCATCTGGTGGGCGATCTGAGATGCGACCGGTACAGTCCAATCCCGTGACCGCAAGGCTTGCCGACATCGCAGCCCAGGCGGGGGTGAGCGAAGCGACCGTCAGCCGTGTCCTCAACGGCAAGCCAGGTGTCTCCGCCGCCACCCGCCAGTCCGTGCTGGCCGCCCTCGACCTGCTGGGGTACGAACGGCCCGTGCGGCTGCGGCAGCGCAGCGCCGGCCTCGTCGGGCTCATCACGCCCGAGCTGGAGAACCCGATCTTCCCCGCGTTCGCCCAGGTCATCGGGCAGGCCCTGACGCGGCAGGGATACACCCCGGTGCTGGCCACCCAGACGCCGGGCGGCTCGACCGAGGACGAGCTCGTCGAGATGCTCGTCGAGCGCGGCGTCGCCGGGATCATCTTCGTCTCCGGGCTGCACGCCGACTCCACCGCCGACACGGCGCGCTACGACCGGCTCCACGGCCAGAGCGTGCCGTTCGTCCTGATCAACGGCTTCTCCGCCAGGATCAAGGCACCGTTCGTCTCGCCCGACGACCGCGGTGCCATGCGTCTGGCCGTCACCCATCTGGCGGCCCTCGGCCACGAGCGGATCGGCCTCGCGGTCGGTCCCAAGCGGTTCGTCCCCGTGCAGCGCAAGATCGAGGGCTTCCTGCGCAGCATGGAGGAGGTGCTCGGGATGGCCGCCGAGGAGGCGGCCGACCGTATCCAGCACTCGCTGTTCACCCTCGAGGGTGGTCAGGCGGCCGCCTCCGGTCTGCTCGACGCCGGCTGCACGGCCGTGGTGTGCGCATCGGACATGATGGCGCTGGGCGCCGTCCGCGCGGCCCGGCAGCTGGGGCTGTCCGTCCCCGGGGACGTCTCCGTCGTCGGCTTCGACGACTCCCCGCTGATCGCCTTCACCGATCCGCCGCTCACCACCATCCGGCAGCCGGTCACGGCCATGGGCCAGGCCGCCGTGCGCGCGCTGCTGGAGGAGATCGGCGGTACCCCGGCCCCGCACAGCGAGTTCGTCTTCCTGCCCGAACTGGTCGTCCGCGGTTCGACGGCATCAGGTCCCCAGGCGGGGGCAGCCGTACCCGTACAGCAGTCGGCCGGGAGGCGTATACGGGATGCACGGAATCCCACCGGGGGTTGATCGGACGGCGCCGGACCGCATGGCAGACTATCGCCCCATGGGGGAATCGAACGCGAAGATCATGGCCCGCCGCAGTGGCGGCGTACCGCCGCGCTCCATCGATTCCCGTGACGCCGATGGAGCGACGACGGGCAACGGGCTGCTGGCACCACGCCGTCCCAGGCTGTGGTTCGAGATCCTGCTGATCGCCGTCAGCTACTGGATCTACTCGCTGGTGCGCAACGCCGTACCGGAGCAGCAGGACGACGCCATGCGGAACGCGAGCCACGTCTGGGGCTTCGAGCAGTCCCTCGGGCTGGCCTTCGAGCACGCGGTCAACCATGCCGTGAACTCGGTGACGTGGCTCATCGTCGGAATGAACTATTACTACGCGACGCTCCACTTCATCGTCACCCTCGCGGTGCTCGTGTGGCTCTTCCGCAGGCACCCCGGGCGTTACGCGCCGACCCGGCTGGTCCTGTTCGTGACCACAGGCATCGCGCTGCTGGGCTACTACTTCTTCCCCCTGGCGCCGCCCCGGCTGATGGAGGGCGGCGGGTTCATCGACACCGTGAAGATCCACCACACCTGGGGGTCGATGGCGTCGGGCGACCTGGCGCACGTCTCCAACCAGTACGCGGCCATGCCCTCGATGCACATCGGCTGGTCGCTGTGGTGCGGCATCACCGTGGCCATGCTCGCGCGGAGGGCCTGGGTGCGGGTGCTGGGTGTCCTCTACCCGGTCGTCACCCTGCTCGTCATCGTCTCCACCGCCAACCACTTCTGGCTGGACGCCGCCGGCGGCACCCTCTGCCTCGGCGTCGGCTTCGCCGCCTCCTGGGCCGTCTACGGTGGCCTCGCCTACCGGTTGCCCCGCCAGGTCCGCGTCGCCACGGCCTGACCGGGCGGCGGCCGGGTGAGCGCCTAGTCCGTGCCGTAGAAGAGGCGCTCCACCACCGCGCGGGCACGGCGCGTGGCCCGGCGGTACTCCTCGACCATGTCTCCCACGTGGCCGGGCTCGTAGCCGAGGTACCGCCCCACCGCGGCGAGTTCCTTGCCGTCGCCGGGGAAGGTGTCGCCGGCGCGGGCCCGGACGAGCATGACGGCGTTGCGCATCCGGCTCGCCAGGATCCAGGCGGCGTCCAGCACCTCGGCGTCCTCCGCGGCCACGAGTCCGGCCGCCTCGGCCGCCGCCAGCGCCGGCCGGGTGCGGGTGGTCCGCAGACCGGGGAACTGCGCGCCGTGCCGGAGCTGCAGCAGCTGCACCGTCCACTCGACGTCACTGAGCCCGCCCCGGCCCAGCTTGGCGTGGGTCGTCGGGTCCGCGCCGCGCGGCAGCCGCTCGGACTCCATACGCGCCTTGAGCCGGCGGATCTCGCGGACCGCCTCCTCCGGCAGCCCGTCCGCCGGGTAGCGCAGCGGGTCGACGAGGCCGATGAAGCGGGCGCCCAGGTCCTCGTCCCCCGCGACCGGTTCGGCGCGGAGCAGGGCGTGGCTCTCCCAGACCAGCGACCAGCGCCGGTAGTAGGCGGCGTACGAGCCCAGCGTGCGCACCAGCGGTCCGCTCTTGCCCTCGGGGCGCAGGTCGGCGTCGATCAGCAGCGGCGGGTCGGTGGTGGGGATCTGCAGCAGCCGGCGCAGCTCGTTGGCGACCTTGAGCGCGGCGCGGGCGGCCAGGTGCTCGTCGACGCCCTCGTGGGGCTCGTGGACGAACAGGACGTCCGCGTCGGAGCCGTAGCCGAGTTCGCGCCCACCGAAGCGGCCCATCCCGATCACGGAGAACCGGGTCGGCAAGGGCTCGCGCTCGGCCGTCTCGACGGCGTTGACCGCGGCCTGCAGGGCCCCGGTGACGGCGGCGGCGTTGAGGTCGGTGAGGGCGGCGCCGATCGCGTCGGGGTCGTCGCGGTGGACTCCGACCAGGTCCGCGGCCGCGGTGCGGAACAGCTCGCGGCGGCGCACTCCGCGTACCGCGGCGACGGCCTGCTCGGCGGAGTCCGCGCGGTGGACCGCGGCCAGGACCTCCTGGTCCAGGGCAGCACGCGTACGCGGCTGGAGCCCCTCGTCGTCGGCGAGCAGGGCGACCGCCTCGGGGGCCCGCATCAGCAGATCGGGGGCGAGCCGCCCGGAGGAGAGCACCCGCGCGAGGTTGACGGCGGCGGCGCCCTCGTCCCTCAGCAGCCGCAGGTACCAGGGAGTACGGCCCAGGGCGTCGCTGACCTTGCGGAAGTTCAGCAGGCCCGCGTCCGGGTCCGCGGAGTCGGCGAACCAGCCGAGCAGCACCGGAAGCAGGGTCCGCTGGATGGCGGCCTTGCGGCTGACCCCCGAGGCCAGCGCCTCCAGGTGGCGCAGGGCGGCGGCCGGGTCGACGTATCCGAGCGCCTCCAGGCGCTGCTTGGCCGCGTCCGTGGACAGTCCCACCTCGCCGGGGGCGAGCTGGGCGACCGCGTCGAGCAGCGGCCGGTAGAAGAGCTTCTCGTGGAGGCGGCGCACCTCCCGGGCGTGCCGCCGCCACTCCCGCTGCAGCTCCGTCACCGGGTCCGCGCGGAATCCCAGGGAACGGCCGAGCCGCCGAAGGTCGGCCACGTCCTCCGGCACCAGGTGGGTGCGGCGGAGCTTGTGGAGCTGGATGCGGTGCTCCATCGTCCGCAGGAAGCGGTACGAGGTGTCGAGCGCCGCCGCGTCCGCGCGCCCGACGTACCCGCCGGCGGCGAGCTGGGACAGCGCGGTCAGGGTGGTGCCGCTGCGCAGCGACGGGTCGGTGCGGCCGTGCACGAGTTGGAGCAGCTGCACCGCGAACTCCACGTCCCGCAGGCCGCCGGGGCCCAGCTTCAGCTCGCGGTCGAGGTGCGCCACGGGGATGTTCTCCACGACCCGGCGCCGCATCTCCTGCACGTCCTGGACGAAGTGGTCGCGCTCGGCGGCCTGCCACACCATGGGCGCCAGCGCCTCGACGTACTCCTGTCCCAGCGCCGGGTCGCCGGCGACCGGGCGGGCCTTGAGCAGCGCCTGGAACTCCCAGGTCTTGGCCCAGCGCTTGTAGTAGGCCAGATGGCTGGAAAGGGTGCGCACCAGGGGGCCGCGCCGGCCCTCGGGACGCAGGTTGGCGTCGACCTGCCAGATGCTGCCCTCGACGGTGGTGTCGGAGCAGATCCGCATCATGCGCGAGGCCAACCGAGTGGCCGCCTGCAGCGCGTTCGCCTCGTCGGCTTCGGGGCGGGCCTCGGCCACGAAGATGACGTCGACGTCGGAGATGTAGTTGAGCTCGTGGCCGCCGCACTTGCCCATGCCGATCACCGCCAGCCGGCACAGCGCGGCGTCGGCCGGCCCCTCCGCCTCGGCCATGGCCAGGGCGGCGCGCAGCGTCGCGGTGGCGAGGTCGGCGAGCTCCGCGGCGGTCTGCACCAGGTCGCTGGTGCCGCACACGTCCCGGGCGGCGATGCCCAGCATGCAGCGCCGGTAGGCCACGCGCAGCGACTCGGGGTCGTCGGCCCCGGCCAGTCCCCGCTCGAACTCCGTGGTCCCCGGGTGCAGGTCGGCGTGCTCGTAGGTGACCAGGGCGTGCCAGTCGCGCGGGTGCCGGGTCAGGTGGTCGGCGAGCGCGGCGGAGGCTCCCAGCACCCCGAGCAGCCGGTCGCGCAGCGGCTTGGCCGTGGTGAGCGTGTCGAGGAGGGTGCGCCGCTCCCCGTCGTCGAGGGCCTCGACGAGCCGTACGAGGGAGGCGAGCGCCTGGTCGGGGTCGGCGGTGGCGCCCAGCGCGTCGAGCAGGACCGGGTCGCTGCGCACCGGGGCGAGCTGCTCGCCGCCCAGCAGCGCCTCGGCGGCCACGGCGTCGCTGAAGCCGTGCCGCAGCAGCCGCCCGAATCTGGTGTCCCGTCGCCCTTCCAGCACGCCGCCTGCCTTTCCCGGGGCTCCCGTCCGGCCCGATCCGCCCTAGAGAGAGTATCCGCCAGGCCCCGGCTCCGTTACCTGGCGTTATGGCCGGTTTCGGGGTGGTCGTCCTGCGGTGTGAGCGCGGTCTTGTCCTTCTGGTATAAAGCGCTTGCTGTTTTCAGAGGTTTAAGAAATCAACCAACGGTACCCACGGCTACCCATGAGTGGGACGGGGCGGGGAAGAGAACATGCGGCGAATACGTCTGCGCGGGCGTGCGTGGCTCGCGGTCGGGGCGGTCGTGCTCGGAGGGGCCGGTGTCATCACCGCCGCGTCCGTGGCCAGCGGTCCGGAGGGGACCGCCCCGTCGGCCGACGCGAAGGGGCCGGTACCCAGTGCGGTCCAGTCTCTCGACCTCAAGGGCAAGGGCGGGGAGCGCACCCTGTCGCAGCGTGGCACCGACACCTTCGGCCTGCTGGGTGTGACGTGGGACGACCCGCGTACGGAACTGGACGGCACGGTGCAGGTGCGCACCCGTTCCGTGAAGACCGGCACGTGGTCCGACTGGCACGCGGTCGACCCGCACTACGACGACGCTCCCGACCCGAAGACCGAGGGCGCCACCCGGGGCGGTTCGGCCCCGCTGTACGTGGGCCTGTCCAACGGCGTCGAGCTCAAGGTCGTCTCGGAGGACGGCGCCACCGGCAGCCTCCCCGAGGGGCTCCAGCTTGAACTGGTGGGTGACGCCAAGAAGAGCGGCACCGACGTCGCCATGGCACCGGTCGCCTTCGCGGCGGACGCCGAGGACACCACGACCCCGCAGGCCGACCCCTCCGTGACGGACTCGCCGTCCGACACCGCGACGCCCGACCCGGCGGATTCCTCACCGGGCGACACGGCGTCCCCGTCGACCTCGGCCCCGGCGCCGGACTCCTCCGCGTCCACCAGTGCCTCGCCGAGCGCGTCCGCGAGCACCTCGCCTCCCACCTCCACCTCGCCGTCGCCGAGTTCGACCCGGCCGACCGCCCCAGCGTCCACCGTGGCGAAGCCGGCCATCGTGAGCCGGGCCGGATGGGGTGCCGACGAGACCAAGCGCGAGGCAGGTGATCCGCCGTACGCGGACAAGGTGAACGTGGTCTTCGTCCACCACACCGACACCGCCGCCGACTACGACTGCGCCGACTCGGCCTCGATCGTGCGATGGATCTACGCCTACCACCTGTCGCAGGACTGGCGCGACATCGGCTACAACGCTCTCGTCGACAAGTGCGGCACCATCTTCGAGGGCCGCTACGGCGGCCTGGACCTGCCGGTCATCGGCGCGCAGACCTACGGCTTCAACACGCGCAGCTGGGGCATCGCCGCGATCGGCACCTTCCAGGTCATCAACGGCGTCCCGGCCACGCCGATCTCCTCGAAGATGCTCGGCTCGATCGCGGCGCTGTCCGCGTGGAAGCTCGGCCAGTACGGGATCGCTCCCAACCCGAGCACCAAGACGCAGTCCCTCGTGGAAGGCGCCAAGGACAGCTACGGGTTCACCTACGGGCAGACCTACACCTTCCAGCCGATCTCCGGGCACCGCAACGGCTTCGCCACCGCCTGCCCCGGACAGAACCTGTACGACAAGCTCGCCACCATCCGCTCCTACGCGGCCGGCGTCGCCGCGCCGACGCTGAACGGCGTCAGCGGCGCCACGCTCTCCGGGTCCTCGTACTACACCAAGGGCACGGCCACGGTCTCGTGGAAGGAATCCACCCCGTACGCCGTCGTCAAGCGCTTCGAGGTCCTGGTCGACGGCAAGGTCGCGGCCACCGCGAGCCGGACCGCCACCTCGGTGGGGATCACGGTGCCGGCCGGCAAGCACACGGTGACGGTGCGGGCTGTGCACATCAACAACAAGACGGCGACGTCGGCGTCCTCGTACACGATCGTCGGCGACACGACCAAGCCCACATTCACCACCGCGCCCGAGGTGAAGATCCGCAACGCCACCGTCTCCAGCACCTCCGTGCCGGTCTCCGTGACCTGGAAGGCCGCCGACAACGGCGCCCTCAAGAGCATCGCGGCGACCGCGCCGACCACGGCCACCTTCGGCCCGACCACCACGTCGTGGAGCACCTCCGGCAAGACGAACACCGCGGTCACGTACGGCCTGAAGGCCACCGACGCGGCCGGGAACTACGCCACCGCCTCGGTGAGCCGCACGGCGGCGGTCCTGCAGGAGACCTCGGCGACGAAGTCCGGTACCTGGTCGACGAAGAGCTCCACCAGCTACCTCGGCGGGAAGTCCTACACCTCGTCCTCCAAGAACGCCAGCCTGACCTGGACGTTCACCGGCCGCTCGGTCGGCTGGGTGGTCTCCCGGGCCTCGACCTCCGGCCAGGCGTACGTCTACGTCGACGGGGTCAAGGCGGCCACGGTGGACCTCAAGTCCTCCACCACCGCCTACCGGCAGACGATCTGGTCCAAGTCCTGGAGCACCAGCGCCAAGCACACGCTGAAGATCGTCGTCGTCGGCACCTCCGGGCGCCCGGCGATCACCACGGACGGCATCACGTACGTGAAGTGACGCGCTGAGGCAGCAACGACAAGGTCCGGGGAACGCATCGCGCGTTCCCCGGACCTTCGTGTTGGCAGCACTCACCACCCCCGCGCGCGGGGGTGGTCGCGACCTGCCGCGCTGACGGCACGCCTCACAGGGGCAGCCACCTGGGCCTTGTCGTCCTAGGCCACTCCACGGGCGTACCGCCCGGTTGGCACATGCTCTCCGGGTGCCCGGGCGAGACGTACCACATTGCCAGCACCGGCCAGAGCAGCGCCGCCGTGACGATGACCGTCAGCACCATAGGCAGCAGCAGGCGTTGACGGCCGGTCACCTTGCACATCACAGCCCACAGCACAGTCGACCCCATCGCCATGCCGGTCGCCGTGGCCGCCAACGAGACGAGCCGGTAGGCGCCATTGGCATCGATATCGCAGTTCACCCAGGTACTGGACAAAAGCAGCGAAGTCGTATACCTGGAGCCCAGAAAGACCGCCCATCCGATCAACCAGGCACCAGCGCTGTACCGCACCGCCTTCCCCGTGCGGGAAGGCGGTGCTTCCTTTGTCTCCATAGAGGCACCTTCGGGCAGAAATGGTGCGTCTGGTCGGTGGTGTAGCCGAGGCACGTCGCATGGTTGTCGGCGTTCATCCTCCGGGTCGCGTCCCGCGCCTTGTTCCGACAGCAGCGTGACCTCGTAGTAGGGCCGGGGCGTCAACCAGGCGGCCAGGCGGGCGGCTCCGGTTCCGGTTCCGGTTCCGGTTCCGGTTCCGGCCAGCACGGTGCATCCCAGCCTCCGGGCCGGCAGCAGGCCTGGGGCAGGTTGTCCGTCCGGGGGCACGACGACCTCGTCCGCCGTCTTCCGCGCCTCGGCCACAACGTCACGTGCGGCCAACGCGCACGCCGTCGCAGCCGTCACCAGGCCTGCACCCGCTGCCAGTTGCGGCGTCCCGAACAGCACGCCGTGCCGCACGGCCAACGCCGGCACGAAAGCTCGGGAAGGCGCCCGAGAGCCGCCCCAGGTGTTGAAGTCCCGGGCGAAGCCGTCGGCGTGGCTGTTGTAGAGGATCGGCGCGATGTATCCGTCGCAGTCGTACCGAAACCGGGTGCGACCTGTGAGGCTCGGAAAACCGTCGCCACAGGGCGATGATTACCATCAGCATTGGCCACTGGGGCTGTAGCACGGCCCCTCAAAATTCCAGTACGTAATCAGGGACGGCACCTGGGTCCAGACAACCACTATCAACACCAAGAGAATTACGCACAGCAACCAGGCGACCTTCCACCTACGAGACACCCACGCAGCGACCAATAGAAAGAGGAAGGACATCAACAGGACGAAGTTCGACCCGGCCACGTCGTCAGGATCACTCGTAGGTCCGATCTCCTCCCCGATAAACGGGAGGCTGAAGGCGAGCCAGAGAACCGAAGCAATGTACAGGCCTACCGCGACAAGAGCCCGAACCCACAAGCCCAGTCGACTTTCAGGAGCAACCACTTATTTTTCCCTAACCCCATAAATTCCGCGCAGTGCGCCGAGCGGAGCGCCCGGCGCACTGCATCAAGCACAACTGCTATCCCAGCAGGCCCTGTAGCATGGGTTGCCACTCGACGATTCTATTGCCGTATGCCTGCGAACGGGGATTGGTGGCATAGAAGTCGGGCCCTCCCTGATACCAGGCCCCGACGTTCCTCATGTCATCTTCGGTGAAATTGTTTCCCGCGGCCACGGCACCGCTCAGATCACCTACGCGGGCCCGGACGGTCGCGTCCGTACGGTCACGGCCCGGCTTCCCTGGCATGGCACAGCCGACGCGGAGGTCGGCGACGGTTCTGCCGGTGTCTCCATCGTCCTCGGCGCGGGCGGGGGCACCGCCACCTGCACCGTCGCCGTGCACGGCAAACCCGTGCAACGGGCCACCGCCCAGGGCTCCTACGGTCGGGCCGACTGTCGCGCACCACTCACACCTACCGCACGCTGAATCCTTGTGAGCAGCGCTTCCACCGCGCGTTTCGGGGAACCCACCCCGAACGCCATCGACGTCCGGGAACAGGACAACTGACGTGACGTCGATATCTTGCGGACCACAAGTCCGGTTCCACTGAACCTTTTTGCTGACCCTTGACCCAGAGATCCAAGGACGTACCCAGCGTTCCCCGGACCTTCACCTGAGCAGTGGTGCCGGATTCCTGATCTCCCACCTAGCCTAGCGCGGCGCCATTCCCCGTCCCCCCTTCACGGAGGTCCGCCGTGTCCGGCTGGTCCCTGCCCCGTCCCCGCCGCACCGTCACCGCTCTCGCTTCCACGCTCGGCGTCGCCGCCGCCTCCCTCGGCCTGTGGGCCGGGCTCGGCGGCTCCGAGACCGCACACGCGGCCGGCAGCGTGCCGAGCCCCGACCACGTGGTCGTGGTGATGTTCGAGAACCACGCCTACAACCAGGTCATCGGCAGCTCCAGCGCCCCCTACATCAACAACACGCTCAAGGCCGGCGGCGCCAGCCTGACGCAGTCGTACGGTCTCACCCACCCGAGCCAGCCCAACTACCTGCAGATCTTCTCGGGCGGCAACCAGGGCGTCACCGACGACGGCTGCTACACCCCCGGCTTCAGCTCCAAGCCCAACCTCGCCTCCGAGCTGATCGCCGCGGGCAAGAGCTGGGCCAGCTACAACGAGACCCTCCCCAGCCAGGGTTCGACCACCTGCAGCAGCGGCACCTACGCCCGCAAGCACAACCCGTGGTTCGCGTTCAGCAACGTCCCGACGTCGACGGCGAAGACCTTCGCGCAGTTCCCGACGGACTTCACCACCCTGCCGAAGGTCTCCTTCGTGGTGCCGAACCTGTGCAGCGACATGCACGACTGCTCGGTCTCCACCGGTGACACCTGGCTGAAGAACAAGCTGGGCGCGTACGCGACCTGGGCGAAGACCCACAACAGCCTGCTCGTCGTCACCTTCGACGAGGACAACCGGCTGAGCGGCAACAAGATCCCGACCGTGCTGTACGGCCAGCCGGTCAAGGCCGGTTCGTCGTCCGCGACGACCTACAACCACTACGACATGCTCCGTACGCTGGAGGACCTGGCGGGTCTCGGCACGCACGCCGGCAACGCCGCCTCCGCCTCGGACATCACCGGTATCTGGGCGAGCTGAGGCCGGTGTACGTCGCGGACAGCCGCGGCGGAGCCGGCACCGAGGTCCGGGACGCGACGCGTCCCGGGCCCCGGGCCACCGCCGTCGCCCCCACCGTCCTCGTCCTGGGCACGGTCAGCCTGATCACCGACGTCTCGTCGGAGATGGTCACCGCGGTGCTCCCCCTCTACCTGGTCGCCGGGCTCGGGCTCTCCCCGCTCGGCTTCGGCCTGCTCGACGGCGTCTACAACGGCTTCAGCGCGCTGGTGCGGTTGGTCGGCGGCCACCTCGCCGACCGGGGCGGCGGCCGGTACAAGGCCGTGGCCGCCGTCGGGTACGGACTGTCGGCGGTGTGCAAGCCCGCGCTGCTCCTGGCCCACAGCCTGCCCTTGATCGGTGCCGTCCTCGCGGTCGACCGGACCGGCAAGGGGCTGCGCACCGCACCACGGGACGCGCTGATCTCGCTGTCCTCGGCGCCGGAGACGCGCGGACGGGCCTTCGGCGTGCACCGCGCCATGGACACCGCCGGGGCGCTGCTGGGACCGCTGGTCGCGTTCCTCATCCTGCGGCAGGCCGCCGAGGGGTACGACGCCGTCTTCACGGTGAGCTCCTGCGTGGCCGCCCTGGGCGTGCTGGTGCTGCTGCTCTTCGTACCGGGCGGCCGCGGCGGGGCTCCCGCCCCCGCGTCCGCGGATTCGCCCGCGCCCTCACTGCGGGCGTCCCTGGCGCTGCTGCGCCGCCGGGACGTGCGTCGGCTCACGGTCTGCGCGACGCTGCTGGGCCTGTCGACGGTCAGCGACTCCTTCGTCTACCTGCTGCTCCAGCACCGCCTCGGCGTCCCCGACCGCTGGTTCGCGCTGCTCCCCCTGGGCACCGCGGCGGCCTTCCTGCTGCTCGCGCTGCCGCTGGGACGGCTGGCCGACCGCATGGGCCGCTGGCGGATGTTCCTGGCGGGACACGTCGCCCTGCTCGCCGCGTACGGGCTGCTGCTCGCGCACGGCCCGGCGTACGCCGTCCTGCTGCTGCACGGCGCCTTCTACGCCGCCACGGACGGGGTGCTGATGGCCGCCGCGTCCACGGCCGTACCCGACGAGCTGCGCGGCGCAGGCCTCGCCCTCGTCCAGACCGGGCAGGCCACGGCCCGCTTCGCCGCCTCCCTGGCCTTCGGCGCGGCCTGGACCGCCTGGGGCGACCGCACGGCCCTCACCACCGCCGCGCTGGCGCTGACGGTGTGCGCGGTCTGCGCCGTGTACCTGCGTCCCGCGCAGAGCAAGTGACCCCCGAGGAAAGGCCCCCCATGAACACCCGCAGCCGTCTGTTCGTGCTGCTCGCCGCCGTGGCGGCGCTGGCCGCGGTCGCCGCCGTGTCCGTGCTGCGCGCCGCCGACCGCGCGGCGGAGAAGGACCGCCCGCAGGCGGGCGGCCCCGCGGTCACGGCGGGGACGGTGACGCTGGCGCCGGACACACCCCGCATGGTGTTCCGCAACATGGCGTGGGGCCCGCACCGGGACGAGCTCGCCAGCGTCCCGGCCGGCAGCCCCACGGCGGCGCGCACCGCCTCCGACGTCACGTGCCTGCGCTTCTACGCGGCCGCGGGCACCGGCATCTGCCTGCAGTCGGTCAAGGGCGCCGTCCAGGACACCTACCGGGCCGTCGTGCTCGACGCCAGGCTGCACGAGCTGCGCCACTTCCCGCTCGCGGGCATCCCGACCCGGGCCCGGGTGTCGCCCAGCGGGCGCATGGCCGCCTGGACGGTGTTCGTCGGGGGCGACTCCTACGCGGGCACGAACTTCTCCACCCGTACCTCCGTCCTCGACACCCGTAGCTGGGCCCTCGTCGCGAACCTCGAGGACTTCCGGATCATCCGGGACGGCCGGCCCTACCACGCCGCCGACGTCAACTTCTGGGGCGTGACCTTCTCCGACGACACCCACTTCTACGCCACCTTGGGCACCGGCGGCGGCACCTATCTCGTCCGCGGCGACGTCGCGGCCCGCTCCGTCCGGACACTGCGCGGCAACGTCGAGTGCCCCTCGCTCTCACCCGACGGCACCCGGCTGGTCTTCAAGAAGCGCGTCGCGGGCCTCTCCCCCGACGCGCCCTGGCGGCTGTACGTCCTGGACCTGGCCACCATGCGCGAGACCCCGCTCGCCGAGCGGCGCAGCGTCGACGACCAGGTCGTCTGGCGCGACGACCACACGGTGGTCTACGCCCTCGCCGGGGACTTCGGCGCGGACCTGTGGACGGTGCCCGCCGACGGGACCGGCACGGCCCGCCGCATGATGACGGCGGCGCTCGCTCCCGCCTACCTCGGATAGCCCCTGCCCGGCCCCGGCCGGGACCTTGTCCTCAGGTCGCCAGCGACACGTCGGTCGCCTTGACCAGCGCGACGACCTGGGCTCCCTCGGCGAGGCCCAGCTCGTCGAGGGCCTCACGGGTGATCACGGCCGTCAGCTCGCGGCCGCCCCCGAAGACGACCCGCACGCTCGCCATGGCCTCCCCCGACGTCACTCCGGCGACGGTCCCGGGGATGCGGTTGCGGATGCTGATGCCCTGCACCGGGGCCGTCGCCAGGGACACCTCCGTCGCCTTGATCAGCACGGTCACCCCGCCGCCGGGGATGATACCGAGCTCCCGCACGGCCTCGGCCGTCACGGCCGCCGTGAAGTCCGGTCCCCCGCCGTCGAGTCGGACCGTGACCACGGCCATCACCTCGCCCGGGACCACCGAGGCGACCTTGCCGTCGATCTGGTTGCGAATGCTCAGTGCCATGAGCGGCACCGTAAGCCCGTCTGCGGCGTGCCGCGCGGAACGACCCGCCGCCCGCCCCGGGCCCGGGCGGCGGTCTGCACCGCCTGCGGCGGCTCAGGCGGTGACCAGGTCCGCCCAGCGGGTGAACCCGGCGCGGTCGGCACGGATGCCGTGCCGTGTCGAGAGGGCGCCCACGATGCCGAGGCCCCGGCCGTGCTCGTCGGGATCGGTGGATCCCCCCGGCATGCATGGCCGGGCCGACGGGCCCGAGTCGGTCACCTCGATGTGCAGGGCGCTGCGCCCGTCGACGTCCGTCCAGCAGATGCGCAGGGAGGCCGGGCCGTCGGCGTGCACGATGGCGTTGGTGGTCAGCTCGGAGATCACCAGCAGCGCGTCCTCGGCGACCTCCGGGCACAGCTCCCACTCCGCCAGCACGCCCCGTACCCGCCGGCGCACCACGGACAGGGCGCCTGGGATGTGCGACAGCGCGCAGACGTGCACATCCTCGCGCTGCGGCATCGTCTCGGGCTCTGCCGCCATGGTGTCCTCCTCCCAGGGAAATCCCGCCGGGTGGACTCCCGGACCTGCACGAAAGCTTCCGAGACGGGACATCGCGGGTCAATGAATCGGGGTCGCCATTGTCGAACGCCGCCCCCATAGGCCGAACGACCTGCGGAAACGCGCTGATGCCCATCGAGGTTGCCGGGGATAGCATCGACGTATGGCCGGCCCGCTGCAGTCCATCGAACGGGCGGCGGCGATCCTCAGGCTCCTGGCCGGCGGTCCCCGCCGACTCGGGCTGGGCGAAGTGGCCGGCTCCCTCGGACTGGCGAAGGGCACCGCGCACGGGATCCTGCGCACCCTCCAGCACGTGGACTTCGTCGAGCAGGACCCGGCGACCGGGAAGTACCAGCTCGGGGCGGCCCTGCTGCACCTGGGCACCAGCTACCTCGACGTCAACGAACTGCGGTCCCGGTCGATCAACTGGGCCGACGCGCTGGCCGCCCGCAGCGGCGAGGCGGTACGCCTCGGCACCCCGCTGGAGGGCCAGGTCCTCGTCGTCCACCACGTCTTCCGGCCCGACGACAGCCTCCAGACGCTCGACGTCGGCGCCCTGCTGCCGCTGCACGCCTCCTCGCTCGGCAAGATCCTGCTGGCGTACGGGGCGGCGCCGCTGGAACCGCTGCTGAAGGAGGAACTGGAGGCGTACACGCGGCACACCCTGGTGCTCCCGGAGGACCTGAGCCGCGCGCTCGCCGAGATCCGCGAGCAGGGCTGGGCGGCGGAGGTCCAGGAGATGTCGATGGGCGAGGCCGGGGTCGCGGCGCCGATCCGCAGCTCGGGCGGCCTCGTCGTGGGCGCGATCGGCCTGTCCGGCCCGGTCGAGCGGATCTGCGACACCAGGAGCCGCCCTCAGGCGTCCCTGGTCACGCTGCTCCGGGAGGCCGCCCGGGCGATCTCCAGGGACCTCGGCGCCGCCCGATGGTGAGGCCCGCCCGCGCTCCGGACACGGTGGGCACGAGGAGCACAAGAAGCACGAAGAGCACAGAAAACACGAGGAACACGAGGAACACGAGGGCACCGCAAACGCGACGAAAACGGCGGAAGACATAGGAAAGCATGGGAAAGCATCGGAAAGCAGGCCCCGATCATGGTTGAACGGTATGTGATGTCCATCGACCAGGGCACCACCTCCACCCGATGCATCCTCTTCGACCACCGGGGCCGCCTGGTGTCGGTCGCCCAGCGCGAGCACCAGCAGCACTTCCCCCGGCCCGGCTGGGTAGAGCACGACGCCCTGGAGATCTGGCGGAACCTGGAGCGCATCGTGCCGCAGGCGCTGTCCTCCGCCGAGATCGCGGCGGAGGAGGTCGCCGCGATCGGGATCGCCAACCAACGCGAGACGACGGTGCTGTGGGACCCGAGCACGGGCGTACCACTGGGCCGGGCCATCGTCTGGCAGGACACCCGTACCGCGCCGCTCGTCGAGCGGCTGCGCAAGGACCCCGGCGACGACTTCTTCCTGGACCGCTGCTGCCTGCCGCCCTCCACCTACTTCTCCGCGCCGCGGATCCGCTGGCTCTTCGACGAGGTGCCAGGGCTGGAGCAGCGCGCCCGCGACGGGGAACTGCTCTTCGGGACGATGGAGACCTGGCTGATCTGGAACCTCACGGGCGGGGTCGACGGCGGCCTGCACATCACCGACGCCACCAACGCCAGCCGCACCATGCTGATGAACATCCGCTCGCTGACCTGGGACCAGGACCTGCTGGACTTCTTCGGCGTCCCCCGCGTGATGCTCCCCGAGATCCACGCCTCCGCCGAGAACTACGGCGCGGCCCGGACCATCCTGCCCGGCGTCCGCATCACCGCCGCCCTCGGGGACCAGCAGGCGGCTCTCTTCGGCCAGACCTGCTTCTCCCCCGGCGACGCGAAGTGCACCTACGGGACCGGCAGCTTCCTGCTGCTCAACACCGGTTCCACGATGATCAGGTCACGGCACGGGCTGCTCTCCACGGTCGCGTACAAGATCGACGACCAGCCGGCGGTCTACGCCCTGGAGGGCTCGATCGCCGTCACCGGCTCGCTGGTGCAGTGGTTCCGCGACCGCCTCGGCCTGATCAGCAGCGCCCCGGAGATCGAGACCCTCGCCCTGACCGTCGAGGACAACGGCGGCTGCTACATCGTGCCCGCCTTCTCCGGTCTCTTCGCCCCGCACTGGCGCAGCGACGCCCGCGGCGTGATCGTCGGCCTCACCTCGTACATCACCAAGGGGCACCTGGCCCGGGCCGTCCTGGAGGCCACCGGCTGGCAGACCCGCGAGGTCGTCGACGCCATGAACGCCGACTCCTCGATCGGCCTGAAGGAGCTCAAGGTCGACGGCGGCATGACCGCCGACAACCTGCTGATGCAGTTCATCGCCGACGTCCTCGACGTCCCCGTGGTCCGCCCGATGGTCGCCGAGACGGTGTCCCTGGGCGCCGCCTACGCCGCCGGCCTGGCCTCCGGCTACTGGCCGGACCTGAAGGTGCTGCGGAACAACTGGCACCGCGCCGGGCAGTGGCTGCCCGACATGGACCCCGGGCGGCGCGAGGCCGAGTACGAGAACTGGCAGCGCGCCGTCGAGCGCTCCATCGGCTGGATCAGACAGCCCGGGGCCCCGTGACCGGGGGCGTGACCAGGGCCACCGCCCGGCCGGTCACCCGCACCCGTGGGTCCCCCGGGTCGACGCCCACCAGCAGCTCGCTCGGGCGGCCCATGTCCTCGCCCTGCCGCACCACCACCCGGCCCGGTTCCGTCACCAGGCCCAGCTCCCGCAGGTAGCCGCCGAAAGCCGCCGCGGCCGCGCCGGTCGCCGGATCCTCGACGACCCCGCCCACCGGGAAGGGGTCGCGGGCGTGGAAGCGGTCCGGGGCCTCCCGCCAGACCAGGTGCACCGTGGTCCACCCGTGGCGGCGCATGACGTCGGCGAGGGCCTCGAAGTCGTACGCGAGGTCCGCCAGCCGGGCCCGGGCGGCGGCAGCCAGCACCAGGTGGTGGACCCCTCCGAACGCCACGTGCGCCGGCAGCGCGGGGTCCAGCTCGCCGCGCTCCCAACCCAGCGCGGCGAGCGCCGCGTCCAGCTCGGCGTCCTCAGCGGGGCGGGACCGGGTCGGCACGCTGGTGAGCGTGGCGTGCAGCGCCCCCTCGCCGTCGGCCGCGGTCAGCACGGGGATCTCCCCCGCCGGGGTGTCGAAGACCAGCTCACCTGGCCCGATGCGCTCCGCCAGCGCGACGGCGGTCGCGACGGTCGCGTGACCGCAGAAGTCGACCTCGGCGAGCGGACTGAAGTAGCGCAGGGTGAACCGCCGGCGGTCGGGGTCCGCTTCCGTGACGAACGCCGTCTCGGAGTAGCCGACTTCGGCGGCGAGGGCGAGCATGCGCTGCTCATCGAGTCCCGAGGCGTCGAGGACGACGCCCGCCGGATTTCCCCCGGCGGGGTCGGAGCTGAAGGCGGTGTAGCGCAGCACGTCGGTACCGGTTCCGGATGTCATGCCGTCCACGCTGCCACAACAGGGGCCGTCGACAGGCTCGATCCCAGGCACCGATGTGACGCCCCGGCGACCTGGAGGAGGCCCGCCACGTGGCGATCCTCCTTCATGCCGATCTGGGTACCACGCTCGAGCGCTACGCCGAAGCGCTCGAAGGCCACTAGATCTCCCGGCCCTTCTGATCCGTAGCCAGAGCCGGATCGACGCACGACGTTCGGTTGGGTCACTTCAGGGCCCGTCGGGGTCGCCACCAGCCGCGTCGGTTGCCGCACTTCCCTGCCGCTTTGCGCGCTTCGCTGCCGTGTTCCGGGCATGAGCCTCGCGCCGCAGCCGTCGCTCATAATCAGCGATCTGCTGAGACATGGGTATGCCGGTCCCCCTCTGAACGAACCGCTCGTTCTCCCGATCCACCAAGAAGGGAGCGTTCCCGCCAAGGCTCGGCCGCGTGCCGGCGGGGCGTCCGATGTCCCGTCGCGCGCACCAGTAGAACACCCAGCCGAACGAGACGGATTCAACCCTGGAGATCGCAAGGTCCATGCCGATCGCTTCTGCGTCCCGTGCGAGCTCGGCCAAAACGACTTCTCTGGCTTCATCTTCACTCAGCATCTGCCCAGCGTCCCAGAACGTGGATGCGGGTATGTCTCGTCCTCCCGGAGCAATGCGAGCGACCGTGCGGCTCTGCGCCGGCGGAACGGAGACTACCGACCTGATCCACATTTCACCGGCGTCGATCTTGTGGTGCGGTGCTCCCCACACCACCATGGGCGGAGACCAGACCGGAACTCGTGTTCGTCGGGGGATTCTTGTGATCGCTGCGAGGGACGCCGGCACCTTACTGATGATCGGCAGACTGGCAGGGGTTTTCCTCGGGGCGATCGGGCTCATCAGTCTGCTGCCGGCACTCCTCCTCCTGGCCTCGGCGCGACGCGACAAGGCGGTAGGAGCCTTTGAAACCGCGAGGACTGTGCGACGAAACGGTCTTGTCGCGTTGGTTCTCGGGGCCCTGCTCGTCGCCGTCGACACAGCCCTGTGGGTCCTGTAGTGCGCTGTCCATCCCGTCCCCGCCGATCGACTGCGGTGAACTGTCCCTGCGACGTGACCACCGTCTTACAAGTTCTGTCGCGAACCGGGCCGTTCCCGGTTGGCGTGCGCCAGCGCGCCGGCGGATCGGCCGCCCGCGAACGTCCACGACGGTTCCGGCCTCATGCCCTCCGGACCTGCCCGGGCGCCGCGCCGGGCGGCCCACAGACGGCCCACGGCGCGAATGGGACGACTCCGGGCCGACAGCATCGCGCTGCCGGCCCGGATCGCGTCGTACCGGGAAGACCCCGCCGGCCCGCGGCTACAGGTTCGGGAGGTTCTTGCGGAGCTCGAACGCCGTGACCTCGGAGCGGTACTCCTCCCACTCCTGCTTCTTGTTGCGCAGGAAGAAGTCGAAGACATGCTCCCCGAGCGTCTCGGCGACCAGTTCGCTGCGCTCCATGAGGGAGATGGCCTCGCCCAGGTTCTGGGGAAGCGGCTGGATGCCGAGCGCGCGGCGCTCGCCGTCGGAGAGGGCCCAGACGTCGTCGTCGGCGCCGGGCGGGAGCTCGTAGCCCTCCTCGATGCCCTTCAGGCCTGCCGCCAGGAGGACGGCGTAGGCGAGGTAGGGGTTGGCGCCCGAGTCGAGGGAGCGGACCTCGACGCGGGTGGAGCCGGTCTTGCCGGGCTTGTACATCGGGACGCGGATGAGCGCGGACCGGTTGTTGTGGCCCCAGCAGATGTACGAGGGCGCTTCGCCGCCGGCACCCGCGGTGCGGTTGGCGCCGCCCCAGATGCGCTTGTACGAGTTGACCCACTGGTTGGTGACCGCGGAGATCTCGTCCGCGTGCCGGAGCAGGCCCGCGATGAAGGAGCGGCCGACCTTCGACAGCCGGTACTCGGCGCCCGACTCGTGGAAGGCGTTGCGGTCGCCCTCGAAGAGGGAGAGGTGGGTGTGCATGCCGGAGCCGGGGTACTGGCTGAAGGGCTTGGGCATGAACGTGGCGTTCACGCCCTGCTCCAGCGCCACCTGCTTCATGACCAGCCGGAAGGTCATGATGTTGTCGGCGGTGGACAGCGCGTCCGCGTACCGCAGGTCGATCTCCTGCTGGCCGGGGGCGCCCTCGTGGTGGGAGAACTCCACCGAGATGCCCATCGACTCCAGCATCGTGATGGCCTGGCGGCGGAAGTCCTGGCCGACGTTCTGCGGGGTGTGGTCGAAGTAGCCGGAGTTGTCCGCGGGCACCGGCACCGTGCCGTCCAGCGGCAGGTTCTTGAGCAGGAAGAACTCGATCTCGGGGTGCGTGTAGAAGGTGAACCCGAGGTCGGAGGCCTTGGCCAGGGACCGCTTGAGGACGAAGCGGGGGTCGGCGTACGACGGGGAGCCGTCCGGCATGAGGATGTCGCAGAACATCCGGGCCGTGCCGGGGGCCTCCGCGCGCCACGGCAGGATCTGGAAGGTCCCGGGGTCCGGCTTGGCGATCATGTCCGACTCGTACACCCGGGCGAAGCCCTCGATCGCGGACCCGTCGAAGCCGATGCCCTCGTCGAAGGCCTGCTCCAGTTCGGCCGGCGCCACGGCGACCGACTTGAGGTAACCCAGCACGTCGGTGAACCACAGCCGCACAAATCGGATGTCGCGCTCCTCGAGGGTGCGGAGCACGAACTCCTGCTGCTTATCCATAGCTATCCAACCTCACAGGTCATGGGGCCTGTTGTCCGTGCCGGCTCGAGCGAGGGCCAGACCAGTATCGCGCCACGGGATTACCGGACTGTTTCGGCGGCGACCGGTACCGCCGGACACCCCTCGCCACCATTGTGATGCACCCTTGCGATCTTGACACAGGGGGACGACCCCGGAAAGGCCCGTCCGCCACGGCCAGGGGGCCGAGTGCGCGACCCCACAGGCGCCGCCCACGACATCGCGTCGATTTGACGATTACACTGGGCGGCGTGCCTCAACTTCGCCTCGCCCTGAATCAGATCGACTCCACCGTCGGCGACCTCGCCGGGAACGCGGAGTCGGTAGTGCGCTGGACCCGGCACGCGGCCGAACAGGGAGCCCACCTCGTGGCCTTCCCGGAGATGGCGCTGACCGGGTACCCCGTGGAGGACCTCGCGCTGCGCTCCTCCTTCGTCGAAGCCAGCCGTGCCGCCCTGGAGGCGCTCGCCGAGCGCCTGGCGGCCGAGGGCTTCGGGGAGCTGCCCGTCGTCGTCGGCTACCTCGACCGCAGTGAGAAGGCCCAGCCCCGCTACGGCCAGCCCGCCGGCTCGCCGCGCAACGCGGCGGCCGTGCTGCACGGCGGAAGGGTCGTACTCAAGTTCGCCAAGCACCACCTGCCGAACTACGGCGTCTTCGACGAGTTCCGCTACTTCGTGCCCGGCGACACCCTCCCGGTGATCCGCGTGCACGGGGTCGACGTCGCCCTCGCCATCTGCGAGGACCTGTGGCAGGACGGCGGCCGCGTGCCCGCCGCCCGCACCGCCGGCGCCGGGCTGCTGCTCTCCGTCAACGCCTCCCCGTACGAGGTCGCCAAGGACGACACCCGCCTCGACCTGGTGCGCAAGCGCGCCCAGGAGGCCGGCTGCACCCTCGCCTACCTCGCCATGATCGGCGGACAGGACGAGCTCGTCTTCGACGGCGACTCGATCGTCGTCTCCGAGGACGGCGAGGTGATCGCCCGGGCCCCGCAGTTCGAGGAGGGCTGCGTGCTGGTCGACCTCGACCTGCCCGCCGCGGACACCACCAAGGTGCCGGGCGGCATCGCCGACGACGGCCTGGAGATCGAGCACGTCACCCTCTCCGCCGAGCCGCTCCCCGCGTACGAGCCCGAGGTGCACGGCGGCGAGGCCCCGCGGCTGGGCGACGACGAGGAGGTCTACACCGCGCTGGTCGTCGGCCTGCGGGCCTACGTCGCCAAGAACGGCTTCCGCTCCGTTCTGATCGGCCTCTCCGGCGGCATCGACTCCGCCCTCGTCGCGGCCCTCGCCTGCGACGCCGTCGGGGCGGCCAACGTGTACGGCGTCTCCATGCCCTCGCGGTACTCCTCCGACCACTCCAAGGACGACGCCGCCGAGCTGGCCCGGCGCACCGGTCTGAACTTCCGCACCGTGCCGATCGGCCCGATGTTCGACGCCTACATGGGCTCCCTGGGGCTGACCGGGCTGGCTGAGGAGAACCTCCAGTCCCGGCTGCGCGGCACGACGCTGATGGCCATCTCCAACCAGGAGGGGCACATCGTCCTCGCCCCGGGCAACAAGAGCGAGCTGGCGGTCGGCTACTCCACGCTGTACGGCGACTCGGTCGGCGCGTACGGGCCCATCAAGGACGTCTACAAGACGACCGTCTTCCGTCTCGCGCGGTGGCGCAACCAGGCCGCGGCGGAGCGGGGCCAGACCCCGCCGATCCCGGAGAACTCCATCTCCAAACCCCCGAGCGCGGAGCTGCGCCCCGGCCAGGTCGACACGGACTCCCTGCCGGACTACGACGTCCTCGACCGGGTGCTGGCGATGTACGTCGACCAGGACAAGGGGCGCGAGGCGATCGTCGCCGCCGGGTTCGACGGGGAGCTGGTGGCGAAGGTGCTGCGGATGGTGGACACGGCGGAGTACAAGCGGAGGCAGTATCCGCCGGGGACGAAGATCTCGGCCAAGGGGTTCGGGAAGGACCGGCGGCTCCCCATCACGAACCGCTGGCGCGAGCACGCGTGACGCCGCGCCGGCGGTCCGGGGCCGGTGGTGGCGTCCGGCGCTTCGCGGTCTGGGGCGCCCGCCGCTCGGGCCGGGTTCGCCCCGGCGCCGGGGCGGCGCCGGGGCGATGATGCCCGATGTCCTGCTCTCCCGCCGTCTCGCGCCCTTCGGGCACACAGATGCCGGCTGCGGATGGGAGGGCGCGGGACAGCCGGCGACGGCGGACGCTCCCCGCCGTCAGCCCACCCGCTCCGCGGGCCGCACCAAGGCGTCGGACGCGACGACGACCCGGGACGAGGACGACGCCGCCCCGGAACCCTTCGCCGTGCGCCGTTCCCACAGCCCGCCGGCCGTGGCGATCCCCACCCCGACGACCGCCAGCCCCGCGCCCGCCACCGCCGGGGCGGTGTAGCCGAGGCCCTGCGCGAGCACGACCCCACCGAGCCAGGCACCGCCCGCGTTGGCCAGGTTGAAAGCGGCCTGGTTCGCGGCGGAGGCCAGCGCCGGGGCGTGCCGGGCCTTCTCCATGACGAGCATCATCATGGGCGACCCCGCGGCGAACGCCGCGACCCCGAGCAGGACGACCGTGAGCGCCGCGCTCCAGCGGGCGTGCAGGGTGACCGTGAACAGCAGCAGGACGACCGCGAGCGCGCCGAGCCCGCCGAGGAGGGCGGGCCGCAGGGCGCGGTCGGCGAGGCGGCCGCCGAGCAGGTTTCCGATCGTCGCGCCGACGCCGAAGAGGGCGAGGACCAGGGTGACGCTGCCGTCCCCGAAGCCGGCCACCTCCGTGAGCATGGGCGTGACGTAGCTGTAGACCGCGAAGACCGCGGCGAAGCCGAAGATCGTGGTGGCCAGCGTCAGCCAGACCTGCCCGCTGCGGAAGGCCGACAGCTCCCGGCGCAGTCCGCCGCCCGGGGCGAGTGGGATGCGGGGGACGAGCAGGGCGATGCCGGCGATGGCGACGAGGCCGATGACGCCGACGGTGAGGAAGGTGGCGCGCCATCCGAGGTGCTGGCCGAGGAGGGTGGCGGCGGGGACGCCCACGATGTTCGCGATGGTGAGGCCGGCGATCATCAGGGAGACCGCACGGGCCTTGCGCGCAGGGTCGACCATGCTCGCGGCGACGACGGCGCCGACGCCGAAGAAGGCGCCGTGCGGGAGTCCGGACAGCACGCGGCCGGCGAGCAGCCAGCCGAATCCGGGGGCGAGTGCGGAGAGGGTGTTGCCGACGGTGAACAGGACCATGAGCGAGAGCAGCAGGGCCTTGCGCGGCATCCGCGTGGTGATCGCGGCGAGGAGGGGGGCGCCTATGACGACGCCGAGGGCGTAGCCGGAGACGAGGTAACCGGCGGTCGGGATGGAGGTGTGCAGGTCGTCCGCGACGTCGGGCAGCAGGCCCATCATCACGAACTCCGTCGTACCGATGCCGAATGCGCTGATCGCCAGTGCGAGCAGGGCGAGAGGCATGACAGGCCTTTCCGGGGCAGGGTTGCGAGCAGCTATAAGTTTAACTGCGGAACAAAGTCTGCCCGGCCCGTTCTTCCCTTGGGCGAAGAACTCGTTACGGGAGTGCTACCTTCGCGGCCACCGGCCGGTGGTCGCTGCCCGTCGCGGGCAGGACCCACGAGTCGGTCGGCTCCGCGCCCCTGACGAGGATCTGGTCGATGCGGGCGGTCGGGAAGCCGGCCGGCCAGCTGAAACCGAAGCCGTCACCCGCGGCGCCCTGCGTGGAGCGCATCTGGGAGGTGATGTTGGCGAGCGCGCGGTCGTTCATCGTGCCGTTGAGGTCGCCCATGAGGATCACGTCGGGCACCTTCTCGTCCGCCACGGCCTCGCCGAGCGCGTCGGCGCTGCGGTCGCGCTCGCCGGCGGTGAAGCCCGCGTTGAACTTGACCCGCACCGAGGGCAGATGGGCCACGTACACCGCGACCTTCCCGTGCGGGGTGGTGGCGGTGGCGCGCAGGGCGCGGACCCAGCCGAGCCGGATGTCCACCGGCCGCACCTGGCTGAGCGGGTACCGGCTCCACAGGCCGACGGTGCCCAGCCTGGCGTGGTACGGGTAGCGGGCCTTCAGGCCCGACTCGTAGACGGCGGCCTTCCCGGCGGGGATCTCCTCCAGCGCGACCAGGTCGGCCCCGGAGCCGACGAGGGCCTGGGCGGTGCGGGCGGGGTCGGGGTTGTCGGCGTTGACGTTGTGTGTCACCACGGTGAGGTCGCCGCCGTCGCTGTGCTTGTCCGTGAGGAGCCCGCCGAAGAAGTGCAGCCACACCACGGCCGGCAGCAGGACGGCGATCAGCGCGGTGACCGAGCGCCGCAGCAGGCCGATCGCCAGCAGCACCGGGAGCACGAGCCCGAGCCACGGCAGGAAGGTCTCCAGCAGGCTGCCCAGGTTGCCGACCCGGTTGGGCACCGCTCCGTGAAAGGCCATCACCACGGTGATGGCGACGGCCAGTACGGCCGTGACGATCCCCCGCCGCCACATGCCGTCGCCGAACGCCCAGTACCGCCGGAAGCGCCCGAAACGTCCGTTCGCACCCGAACCCTGCGGCTTGTCACCGCTGTCGGTGGTCACGTCCGCGTCGTACGCCTGAGCCATGGGGAGAGTCCTCACTGTCTTGCCAGGTGCTCAGTCGACCATAGGGGATCGACGCCCGGAGGACGGGACTCGCCGGGCGACGGGTTCCCCGCCGGGCCGCGTACGGGGCGCCCTGTGACAGAACCAGGACATTTCCCCCTGTTCCCTGACGCGTTCAGTTCCCGGCGCGGACACCCTGCAGCACCGCGTCGACGATCAGCTCGGACAGCCCCTCCGGCAGCGCCGCGTCGGGGCGCAGCATCGAGCGGGACAGCATGGGGCCGAGGAAGAGGTCGCCGAGGAGTTCCGGGTCGATGTCCGCGCGGAGTTCGCCGCTGTGGACGCCGCGCCGCAGGACCTCGCCGACCTGCGCGCGCCGGGCCGCGATGACGGTGTCGTGGTAGGCGGCCCACAGTTCCGGCTCGTTCTGGGCCTGGGCGATGACGTTGCGCAGCAGGGCGGAGGAACGCTTGACCAGGGCTCTGCGCCGTATGAACTCGACGCAGGTGACCAGGTCGTCACGGACCGAGCGGCCGGCGAGCCGCGGCGTCTGCTCGTCGACGGACTTCATGACGTCCAGCATCAGCGCGTTCTTGCCCGCCCAGCGCCGGTAGACGGTGGCCTTGCCGACCCCGGCGGCGCGGGCGATGCGCTCCATCGACAGTTCCGCGATCGTCGCGCCGTCCTCCAGCAGGCTGAGGACGGCCTCGATGATCGCGGTGTCGGCGGCGGCGCTGCGCGGGCGGCCGCGTGCGACGCGCGGGGAGGGTCCGGGCGGCGTCCCGTCGCACGGTTCCGTCTCCGCACGGGTGTCGGTCACCGCTCCGCCCCCACCGGGCTGGCCTCGCGTTCCTCCCCGCCCGCGGGGCGCGCCCCGGAGGTCCTGCCGGGCAGGAAGAACAGGACGACGAGCATGCCGAGCAGCGCGACACCGCTCGCGACGTAGGCGGTGACGTGCATGGCGTCGAGGAAGGCGTCCGTGGCCGGGGCGATCAGCGCCTTGCCCGCGGGGCCCATGCCCTCGGCCACGGCGCGCGTGGCCTCGATGGACTCGCCGGCCTGGTGCTGCACCCCGGCGGGGAGGCCCGTCAGATGGTCCGCGATGCCGTCACGGTAGACCGTCGACATCAGCGAGCCGAGGACCGCAACGCCGAGTGCGCCGCCGACCTGCCGGAAGGTGTTGTTGACGGCGGAGCCGGAGCCGGCCTTCTCGCGCGGCAGGGAGGACATGATGGCGACGGTCGCGGGCGGCATCACGTGGGCCATGGCGGTGCCCATCAGGAAGAACAGCACCTCCAGCAGCCAGATCGGGCTGTCGGCGTCGAGGAGACGGAAGCCGAGGAAGCTGAGCGCTATGAGCGCGAGCCCGGTGGCGCACGTGGCGCGGGCGCCGACGCGGTCGACGACCAGCCGGGCGCGGGGAGCGAAGACGAGCTGGGCGAGGGCGAGCGGGAGCAGCAGGAGACCGGACTCCAGGGCGGTGTAGCCGCGCACGCTCTGGGTGTAGAAGACCATGAAGAAGGTCACGCCCATGAGCGCGAAGAAGACCAGGCCGATCGCGGAGACCGAGGCGGAGAAGGTCGGGTTGCGGAAGTAGGAGACGTCGAACGCGGGGTGGCTGCTGCGGGCCTCGTGCCAGACGAAGGCGCCGAGCACCGCGAGGCCGCCGACGACGGGCGCGAGGGCCGTGGGGGCGGTGAAGTCCGCGAGCTGGCCGCCCTTGATGATGCCGTACACCAGCAGCACCAGGCCGACGATGGAGAGCAGCACACCGACGGGGTCGAGCCGGCCCGGCCGCGGGTCGCGCGAGTCGGGGACGAGGAGCACCATCGCGACGAGGGCGACGGCGATGATCGGCACGTTCACCAGGAAGACCGAGCCCCACCAGAAGTGCTCGAGGAGCAGGCCGCCGGTGACCGGGCCGATGGCTATCGCGAGGCCCACGGCACCGGTCCATATGCCGATCGCCTTGGGCTGCTCCTCCCGCTCGAAGACGTTGATGATGATGGCGAGCGTGGCGGGCATCACGAAGGCGCCGCCGAGGCCCATGACCGCGCGGAAGGCGATCAGCTCGCCGGAGGAGCCGGCGAAGGCCGACAGCACCGAGCCGACACCGAAGACGGCCATGCCGAAGAGCAGCACCTTCTTGCGGCCGAGGCGGTCGCCGAGCAGGCCCGCGGTGAACAGCAGGCCGGCGAAGACCAGCGTGTAGGAGTTGATCGCCCACTCCAGCTGGCTCTGGGTGGCGCCCAGGCCGGTCGGGGCGGGCTCGGCGATCGTCTTCATCGCGACGTTGAGGATCGAGTTGTCCAGGACCACCACGAGGAGGCTGAACAGCAGGACGGTCAGGATCCCCCAGCGGCGGCGGTGGACCGCCTCCGGGACTCCGGGGCTCGGCGGCTGTGCTGTGTCGACGGGCATGCGGCCAAGGTAGACCCGATTTCCGATACGGGACCGTTTCGTATTGTAAAACCTCGGCAAAAGGGGGAGCGGCGGCCGCCCCCTTTGCGCGAACGGCGGCGCGTGTCAGCATGGAAGCGGTCCGGGGACGCCGTGAGGGCGCCTCGAGATGACACAAGGAGCCGTTGCAATGACGCATGCCGTTCCGGCTGCCCAGACGCCCGCCCAGCCCGCTCCCGACAGCAGCAAGGCGCTGTACGGCGGCAAGGGGACACGGCGGATCACCGTCCGGGACATCGCCGCCGCCAAGGAGCGCGGCGAGAAGTGGCCCATGCTCACCGCCTACGACGCCATGACCGCCTCCGTCTTCGACGAGGCCGGCATCCCCGTGCTGCTGGTCGGCGACTCGATGGGCAACTGTCACCTCGGCTACGAGAGCACCGTCCCGGTCACGCTGGACGAGATGACGATGCTGTCCGCCGCCGTCGTGCGCGGCACCAAGCGCGCGATGGTCATCGGCGACCTGCCGTTCGGCTCGTACCAGGAGGGTCCGACGCAGGCGCTGCGCAGCGCGACCCGACTGGTCAAGGAGGCCGGGGTCGGCGCCGTGAAGCTGGAGGGCGGCGAGCGCTCCGCCCAGCAGATCGAGCTGCTGGTCCAGGCCGGCATCCCCGTGATGGCCCACATCGGCCTCACCCCGCAGTCGGTCAACGCCTTCGGCGGCTACCCGGTCCAGGGCCGCGGCGAGGAGGCCGCCCAGCAGCTGCTGCGCGACGCGAAGGCCGTGCAGAACGCGGGCGCCTTCGCCGTCGTGCTGGAGCTGGTCCCCGCCGAGCTGGCCGCGGAGGTCACCCGCATCCTGCACATCCCGACGGTCGGCATCGGAGCGGGCGTGGAGTGCGACGCCCAGGTGCTGGTCTGGACGGACTTCGCGGGAATGACCGGCGGCCGGGTGCCGCGCTTCGTCAAGCAGTACGCGGCGCTGCGCGAGACCCTCGGCGGTGCCGCGAAGGCCTTCGCCGAGGACGTCGTGGGCGGCGCCTACCCGGCCCCGGAGCACAGCTTCCACTGATCTCCCGACGACCTGTCGCGGCGCCACGCGCGACTTCCCCCCTGAGGCGGTGCGACCCACCGCCCGCTTCCGCCCCGGGCCCCCCTCCCCGGGGCGGAAGTTTTTTCTGAGGACGTTGAGTACACCGCCCCTCGCCTCCGTATGAGTTGGCAACCGCCCACCAGGGGCGGAGCACCGACGAGACACTGCCGGGGGCCTTGGCATGAACGTTCCGAAGTTGCGCCGGTCAGTGGGGGCGGGGGCATTCGCCTCCGCCGCGCTGATCGTCGCCACCGCCTGCAACGCGGGCGTCGACCATGCCAGTCCCCCGGTGGGCGCGATCCAGGCGTCGCAGCCCGCACCCGCACCCGGCCTCCGGACCGTCGACAACGCCCAGCTCGGCAAGCTGGTCACCGACGAGAAGGGCTGGGTGCTGTACCGCTTCGAGCAGGACAAGCCCAACCCGCCGACCTCGACCTGCACCGGCGAGTGCGCGACCCGGTGGCAGCCGGCCGCCGCGGTCTCGGACACCCAGGTGCAAGGCGTGGACCAGAACCTGGTCGGCAGCGTGAAGCGCCCCGACGGCACGATGCAGCTCACGCTCAACGGAATGCCGCTCTACCACTTCGCGGGCGACAAGAACCCGGGCGACACCAAGGGCCAGGGCGCGAACCGCACCTGGTACGCGGCCACCCCGGACGGCGAGAAGGCCGGGGCGCCCGCGCAGCCGAAGAGCGCCTCCACCGAGAACGGGTCAGACGGGTACTGATGGGACAGCAGGCATTGAGAGGACTCGACCCCCGGCGATCAGTAGGGCAGGATGCGCTCGTGGCCGACCATCGCTCAGGTGGGGTCCCCGAAGAGGACCTCATGCGGGCGCTCTACCGCGAACACGCGGGTGCGCTCTTCGCCTACGTTCTTCGGCTGGTCGGCGGTGACCGCTACCTGGCCGAGGACGTCGTGCAGGAGACCCTGCTGCGCGCGTGGAAGAGCGCGTCCCGGCTCGACCCGGGCGCCCGTTCCCTGCGGCCCTGGTTGGTGACGGTCGCCCGGCGGATCGTGATCGACGGCCACCGCAGCCGTCAGGCACGGCCCCCGGAGGCCTCGCCGGCCGCCCTCGACCAGCTCCCGGCCGAGGACGAACTCGAACGCTCCCTGAGGCTGATGACGATCTCCGACGCACTGGATGATCTCACCGAGGCCCACCGCCAGGTGCTGATCGAAACGTACTTCAAGGGCCGGACGGTCAACGAGGCCGCGGCGGCGCTGGGGGTACCGCCCGGCACCGTGCGCTCCCGCGTCTTCTACGCCCTGCGCTCCCTGAAAATCGCTCTTGAGGAAAGGGGTGTGACCACCTCGTGACGGTCTACGGTTACGGCTCCGGGGCAGGTACCCCCCACGACCCGCATGTCGACGTCGGGGCCTACGTCCTCGGCGTGCTCGACGACGCCGACATGGCGCGCTTCGAGCAGCACCTCGCCATCTGCCACCAGTGCGGGCAGCAGCTCGACGAGTTGAGCGGCCTCGTGCCGGTGCTCGCCGAACTCGCCCCCGCCGGCGCCGGCGCACCCGTCCCGCCCAGCGGCGACAAGGTGCTCGGGCGTCTGCTCGGCAAGGTCTCCGACGAGCGCAAGACCCGCGCCCGGCGCAGGATGTTCGCACTCGCCGCCTCCGTGGCGCTGATCGTGGCGGCCCCGACCGTCGCGGTGCTGGCCTCCGGCGGCTCGGACGACGTGCAGGCCAGGGTGTACGCGGAGCAGTTCAAGGGCACCGACAACTCCACGGGCGTCAAGGCGACGGTCGGTGTCAACGAGAAGAAGTGGGGCAGCGAGGTCGGCCTCACCCTCGCCGGGGTCCAGGGCCCGCTGACCTGCCGCCTGGTCGTCGTCGGAAAGGACGGCTCCCAGCAGACGGTCGGCACCTGGAGTGTCCCGACGGCCGGCTACGGCACCTCCGACCAGCCCAACCCGCTCACACTGGACGGGTCGGCGGGGATGCAGCCGGACGACATCTCCCGCTTCGACGTCGTCACGTCCCAGGGGCAGCGGCTGGTGTCGGTCGCCACCTGAGCCCTGCGGGACCGGTGCCGGGAGGGGGGACGCGGTTCGCGTCCCCCCTCCGGCGTTCTCCGAGGTGTCGGCACCATGTCGGTGGGGCTGTCAGCGATATGTCGGCGCCGTGTCGGCGAGGCACGCGACCGTGGCGTCATGACACAACGGGATGCCAAGAGCGCGGACACCGCCGTCAGGGTGCGGGGGCTCGTGAAGCGCTACGGGGAGACGAAGGCCCTCGACGGGGTGGACCTGGACGTGCGGCAGGGGACCGTGCTCGGCGTACTGGGGCCGAACGGCGCCGGGAAGACGACGCTGGTGCGGATCCTGTCCACGCTGATCCGGCCGGACGCCGGCACGGCGACGGTGGCCGGGTACGACGTGGTGGCGCAGCCCCGGCAGCTGCGCCGGGTGATCGGGCTGACCGGGCAGTACGCCTCGGTCGACGAGTCGCTGTCGGGCCGCGAGAACCTCTACATGATCGGCCGGCTGCTGGACCTGTCCCGGCGGGACGCCCGCGGAAGGGCGGACGAGTTGCTGGAGCGGTTCTCGCTGACGGACGCCGCCCGCAAGCCGGCCAAGGAGTACTCGGGAGGCATGCGCCGGCGCCTGGACCTGGCGGCGTCGATGATCGGGCGCCCGGCGGTGCTGTACCTGGACGAGCCCACCACCGGTCTGGACCCCCGCACCCGCAACGAGGTGTGGGTCGAGGTGCAGAACATGGTCGCGGACGGCACGACCGTGCTGCTGACCACGCAGTACATGGAGGAGGCCGAGAAGCTCGCGCACGAGCTGACGGTCATCGACCGCGGCCGGGTGATCGCCGGGGGCCGGGTCGAGGAGCTGAAGGCGAAGGTCGGCGGCCGGACGCTGCAGGTGCGGCCGGTGGACCCCGGGGTGCTCGACGCGATGGCGGCGGCGCTCGGCAAGGGCGCGCAGGCCGTCGCGGACCACGCGGGCGGCGTGCTCAACGTACCGATCCTCAGCGACGAGCAGCTGACGGAGACCGTGGCCGCGCTCGGCGCACAGGGCTTCGCCATCGCCGGTATCGACACCCATCTGCCCAGCCTGGACGAGGTGTTCCTGGCCGTCACGCGCGGCAGCGGCACCCAGGAGCGAGAGGAGCTCGCGGCATGACCGCCGTCACCGTCCCCGTGGGGGACACCAGGGCCGCGACCGCCGATCCGCGGATCGGGCTGCGCGCCAACCTGCGCCACGTCGGCGCCCTCGTGCGGCGCAACGTGCTGCAGATCCGGCAGGACCCGGAGTCGATGTTCGACGCGCTGCTGATGCCGATCGTCTTCACGCTGCTGTTCGTCTACGTCTTCGGCGGGGCGCTCGAGGGCAGCCAGGAGAAGTACGTCAACTACATGGTGCCCGGCCTGATGGCCATGATGGGCATGAACATCGCCATGGCGGTCGGCACGGGCGTCAACTCGGACTTCAAGACCGGGGTGATGGACCGGTTCAGGACGATGCCGATCGCGCGTTCCTCCGTGCTGATCGCGAAGATCGTGGTGGAGATCGGCCGGGCGCTGGTCGCCACGGTGATCCTCCTCCTGATGGGCTTCATCCTCGGACTGCACGTGGACAACGGGGTGTTCGGGCTGCTGGGCGCGGTGGTGCTGTCGCTCGCCTTCGGGGCCTCGCTGATGTGGGTCTTCATCCTCCTGGGTCTGGTCGCCCGGACCCCCCAGTCCGTCCAGGGACTCGCCATGATCGTCGTCCTGCCGCTGCAGTTCGGGAGCTCGATCTTCGCCAAGCCCACGACCATGCCGGGCTGGCTGGAGGCCTTCACCCGCTACAACCCGCTGTCCAACCTCGCGGACGCCTCCCGCAACCTGATCAACGGCGGCGCCGTCGCGCACTCGGCGATGATGACGGTGATGTGGGCCGTGGGCATCACGGTGATCAGCGCGCCGCTGGCGGTGGCGAGGTTCCGCAACAAGACCTGATCCTGGAGGCATGGACCCCGTAGCGGCGCTGGACCGGATCGCCTTCCTCCTGGAACGGGACGGTGCGCCGGCCTACCGGGTCCGTGCCTTCCGCGGTGCGTCCGCCGCGGTCGCCGCGATGCCGCCGGAGGAACTCCGGCGGCGCGCGGAACGGGCGGGCGGCCTGGAGGAGGTCAAGGGGCTCGGGCCGAAGACCGCCGCCGTCGTCCGGGAGGCGCTGGCGGGCGAGCGGCCCGCCTACCTCACCCGGCTGGCGGAGGGTGCCGCGGACGCGGTCCCCCGGCCGGAGGGCGGCGCGGGGCTGCGGATGCGGGCCGCGCTGCGCGGCGACTGCCATCTGCACTCCGACTGGTCCGACGGCGGCAGCCCGATCGAGACGATGGCCCGCACCGCGATGGAGCTGGGCCACGAGTGGGCGGCGCTCACCGACCACTCACCCCGCCTGACCGTCGCCCGGGGGCTGACCGCCGAGCGGCTGCGCGCCCAGCTGGGGGTGGTGGCCGAGGTGGGCGAACGCCTGCCGCCGTCCTTCCGGCTGCTCACCGGCATCGAGTGCGACATCCTCGCCGACGGCGCCCTCGACCAGAACGCGGAGCTGCTGGACCGGCTGGACGTCGTCGTCGCCTCCGTCCACTCCAAACTGCGGATGGACCGGGACGAGATGACCCGGCGGATGATCTCCGCGATCAGCAACCCCCTGGTGGACGTGCTGGGCCACTGCACGGGCCGGCTGGTGTCGGGCAAGCTCCGCCCGGAGTCGGAGTTCGACGCGGACCTGGTCTTCGCCGCCTGCGAGCGCTTCGGGGTGGCCGTGGAGATCAACAGCCGTCCCGACCGCCTCGACCCGCCGCGCCGGCTGCTGCGCAGGGCCGTGGAGGCCGGGGTGCTCTTCAGCATCGACAGCGACGCCCACGCCCCCGGCCAGCTGGACTGGCAGATCCACGGCTGCGCGCGCGCCGAGGAGTGCGGAGTCCCCCCTGAGCGGGTCGTCAACACCTGGGACGTGGAGACCCTGCTGCGCTGGACCCGCACCCGCCGGGTGCCCGCGGCGGCCGCTCAGGGCTGAGCCGGTGCCCGGTCCGCGGGCAGCCCGAGGAGGTCGCGCAGGCCCGAGCTGTCCGGTTCGGCTCCCTCCCCGGGGGACACGGCGGCGTCCATGGCCCGGTCCAGGGCGGCGTGCACTCCCTCGTCGAACTCCAGGTGTCTGCCGCGTTCCCAGTCCAGCTCCCAGCGGGCCCGGCCGTCCTCGACCAGGGCCGCCAGCGCCAGGGAGTACAGCGCGTCCGCGGCGTCGGCGCGGGCGCGGTCCCGCAGGGAGTCGTCGAGGAGCATGTGTCCGCCGTGGCCGGGGCGCGGCATGCAGTCGACCACCTCCGCCCACCGCCCGGCGTCGACGGCGTCCAGCAGCATCGCGAGGTCCGCGGGCCCGCGCAGGACCGCGCGTCCGGCCCGGAGCACCGGTGTCGCCTCGGTGCCGAGCTCCGCCGTCCCCACCTCGGCGGCCAGGTCCCGCCACGGCAGCTGCCGCAGCTCCGCGGCCCCGGGGAGCGCCAGTACGGTGCCGGCGCCGGTTCCCGCGAGGTCCCTGACGAGGCCGGTTCCGGCCGGCGACGGATCGCCGGGGAACGTCCCGGGACCGTCGGCGGGCAACGCCTCGATCGCCGCGACGCGCTCGCGCATCGGGGGGTGGGAGTCGTAGGGCGAGGTCCTCTCCCGGGGCGGGTCGGCGATCAGCCGCCGCTCCTCCTCCTTCCAGGTGCCGCTGTCCAGGAAGGCGCGGAAGCCGGAGTGGACCTCCCGGGCCGGGGGCCGCAGGCCGAGCGCGGTGCCGATGCCGGCGTACTCCCGCATGTAGCGGGTGTGCGCGGCGTCGAGCAGGGGGATACGGCGCAGGGCGGCGGCGGTGGTGTCCCGTCCGGCGATCCCCGCGGCGGCGCGGTCCGCGGCGAGTTCCCCGAGACGGGCCTGGGCCTGCGTCGTCCGCAGGCAGAAGCGGGCGTAGCCGGCGAACATCGAGCCCATCGCGTGGCCGATGCCGTTGCCGTCCTCGGCGTACCGCTCCAGGACCCGCATCAGTCCGGCGCGGTTGCGGGCCGCCAGTCCGGACAGCAGGGTGTCGCGCCGGGCGAAGTGGCCGAGTTCATGGGCGATGACCGCATCGATCTGACGCTCGGTCAGTCCGGTGAGGTACGGGATGCCCAGCATCATGCGCCGGGGCCCGGGGATCAGCCCGAGCACCCAGGAACTCTGCCAGACCGCGGCCACGGGCTCCGCCACGAGCCAGAGCTCGGCGGGGGCCGCGGTCTGCATGGCCTCGGCCACCCGGCGCACGCGCGCCCACAGCTCCGGCTGCTCCTGCGCGCTCACCCGTATCCCGTCCGGCCGCCGGCGGTTGAAGCCGCGGACGGAGGCGAACAGGCCCGACACCAGCGGTGAGGCGAAGGCGACGCTGATGCCCAGGAACAGGAAGGTCACATAGCCCTGCCGCAGTGCGACGCCGGTGAGGACGACGTCGAGGGCCACGATCGCGGCGAGCAGGCCGACTGCCATGACATAGAAGCCGATCAGGAGTACGAGCAGCCGGACGGCCTGGAGGTACGCGCGCATGGCGGAAGGGGTCTCCTCGGAACCTGGGAGTCGCGCGCGACGGGCCGGGCGACGACGCGTCATGCTATTGCGGCGCCGACCCGCTGCTCAACGGCCTTTCCGGGGCGGGGTGGTGAACTCCTCCCCCCCGGTCACACCTCGGGCCGCAGGCGGAGCACCGTCGTGAGGGCGTGGCGCCCCTCGCCCTGGAGGACCTCGACGGGGAGGGGGGCGGGCAGCGGACGGTAGGGGGTGCCGTCGTCGAGGGCCGCGGCGGCCGGGGCCTGCGGAGGGGCGAGGAGCGCGGCGAGCTGGGTGCGGAGGAGGGCGTCCAGGGGCGCGGAGGCGAAGGGGCCGTCGCCCAGGTCGAGGACGAGGGCGCGGGGGGCGCGGGGGGTGCCGGTGAAGCCGATGGCCTCCGCGTCCTGGGGGACGGCGTGGCGGAGTTTGAGCCAGTCGCGGCGGTCGGGGCGGTAGCGCTGGGCGCGGCCCTTGACGACGAGGCCCTCGATGCCGGCCGGGGCGAGCGAGGTGTACCACCCGACGGCCTCGTCGCGGTCGGTCGTCATCGGTACGGCCTGCAGCGGTGGCCCGAGCGGCGCCAGCAGGGCGACGAGGGCGGCCCGGCGTTCGTCGTACGGGCGGCCGCGCAGGTCGGTGCCGGCCGCCGCGAGCAGGTCGAACGCCGCGTAGTTGGCGGGGAGGACGGGGCCGCGGCGGGAGCCGCGCAGCGCCCGGCGCTGGAGGGACGCGAAGTCGATGCGGCCGTCCCGCCAGATGACGACCTCGCCGTCGAGGACGACCCCCGGCGGCAGCGCCCCGGCGGCCTCGGCGATCTCGGGGAAGGTCGCGGTCACGAGCCGGCCGGAGCGGGTCTGCAGACGCACGGGGCCGGTGAGCACGACCATGCGGTGGCCGTCGAACTTGGGCTCGTAGGCGCACCCGCCGGGAAGGGCGTCGGCCGCGGGGACGGTGTCCACGCGGCGGGCCAGGGCGACACGGACGGGGAGCGGGAGGGGATCGGTCACCGGGGGGCGCCCGTCACGGCAGGGTGCCGCGTCCGGCGGCGTCGTCGAGGGCGGCCAGCAGGTCGCCGTGGTCGGCGGCGCGCCGCAGAACCTCCTCGGGGGTGAAGACGAGGTCCTCCGCCGCCCGGCAGGAGGCGACCTCGTCCCAGGTGACGGGGGTCGCGACGCCGGGGCGGTCGCGCAGCCGCAGGGTGTAGGGGCAGGCGGTGGTCTTCGCGGAGGCGTTCTGGGACCAGTCGATGAAGATCTTCCCGGCGCGCAGGCTGCGGGTCATGGAGAACACGACGAGGCCGGGGTGCTCGTCGCGCATACGGGCGGCGAGGGCCTTGGCGTAGCCGGTGGCGGCGGCCTCGGTTGCGGGCCGCAGCGGCGCGTACAGGTGGAGCCCCTTGCTGCCGGAAGTGACGGGGAAAGCGGTGAGCCCGTCGTCCTCCATCATCTGCCGCAGGCGTTCGGCGACCCGGCAGCACAGGACGAGGCCGGCGCCCTCGCCGGGGTCGAGGTCCAGGACGAGCCGGTCGTGGGCGTCACGGCCGCCGGCCACGGTCCACTGCGGGACATGGAGCTCCCAGGCGCCGAGGTTGGCCATGCCGACCAGAGCGGGAGTGGAGTCGACGACGATGTGCGGCTCGTCGGCCTCCCCGGCGGTGGTCACCCATTCGGGCGTGCCGGCGGGCGGGCGTTTGGCGAACCACCGCTGGGCGTGCGGGCCCTCGGGGGCGCGGACGAAGGAGGCGAGGCGCCCGGCGGCGTGCGGCACCAGCACCGGGGCGATGCTCGCGTAGTACTGCAGCAGTTGTGCCTTGGTGTGGCCGGTGACCGGGAAGACGACCTTGTCCAGGTGGGTGAGGACCACTCGGCGGCCGTCCACCTCGACCGTCTGCCGGTCGGGCGAGGCTGACGGGGCGGGCATAGTCTGGAAAGTCCCCGGAAAGGGACGAAAGTATGCGATCCATGTGGAAAGGTGCGATCGGCTTCGGGCTGGTCTCCATTCCCGTCAAGCTCTACGCGGCCACCGAGGAGCACGGCGTCTCCCTGCACCAGGTGCACGCCGAGGACGGCGGCCGCATCCGCATGAAGCGGTTCTGCGAGAAGGAGGGCAAGGAGGTCCCCTACTCGGAGATCGCCAAGGGGTACGAGGACGAGTCCGGCCGCACGGTGGTGCTCACCGACGAGGACCTGGCCGACCTCCCCCTGCCCAGCAAGAAGCTGATCGACGTGCTCGCCTTCGTCGACGCCGGCGACATCGACCCGCTGTCGCTGTCCCGTGCCTACTACGTCGGCGCCGAGACCGCCGCGGCCAAACCGTACGTCCTGCTCCGCGAGGCCCTGAGCAGCAGCGGCAAGGCCGCCGTCACCAAGATCGCGCTGCGCACCCGCGAGTCGCTGGCGCTGCTGCGCGTCCACGAGGACGTACTGGTCCTGCACACCATGTACTGGCCCGACGAGGTCCGTGCCGCGGAGGGGCTGGCGCCGCCGGAGAAGGTCACCGTGCGGCCGCAGGAGCTGAAGATGGCGCGGAGCCTGATGGACACCCTTTCCGAGGACTTCGATCTGGAGTCGATGCACGACGAGTACCAGCACGCGATGGACGAGCTGGTCGCCGCCCGGCTGGAGGGCGAACCCGTCCCCGAGATGGCCGAGGTCACCGCCGCCCCCGACAACGTGGTGGACCTGATGGCCGCGCTCCAGGCCAGCATCGACGCCCGCGGCGGGGAGAAGGCCGGCGCGAAGAAGACCGCCTCCGGCGAGGCCCCGGCGAAGAAGACGGCCGCGAAGAAGGCGCCGGCGAAGAAGACGGCCGCCAAGAAGACCGCGGCGAAGAAGGCGGCGCCCCGCAAGAAGGCCGGCTGAGGGAAGAAGCCTCAGACGGGCCGGCGCAGCAGCTCGACCGCCTCGGCGAAGGCGAGCCCCTCGCCCTCGCGGTAGGCGTGCGCGAAGTCCTCCTCGCCCAGGTACCCGCGCAGCCGCACAGCGTCCTCGTCCAGGCTCGTCCGCTCCCACGAGGTGCAGGCGGTCTGCCGCAGCGCGTCGTGGGCACCCAGCACCAGCGCGGCGCGGCGGGCGGGGCCGCGGACGTCGTCGCCCTCCCGCAGGCCGGCGATCCCGGTGAAGAGCGCGACACCCGGCGGGAAGAGGAGCACCCCCAGGCGCGGCCCGATGATCGGGCTGAGCGGGTGCCCCTCCATGTAGGCGACGGACTCGGCCAGATGGGGCAGCCCGCCGTACGGGTCGCCGGCCATGCCGGTGAGCCAGCCGCGGATGGCGGCGAGGAGTCCGACGATGAACGAGGGCATCCCGCGCGGCGGGGCGGCCTGCAGGGCGTCGAGCAGCGCGAAGGCCTCGTCCAGTTCTCCGCGCCGGGAGAGCAGGGCGATGAGGAGCACCTTGCCGTAGTAGCCCGCGTCGTCACCCACCGGACGGAAGGTCTCGGCCTCCGCCACCCCCTCGCGGATCAGCCGCTCCCCCTCCACGAGGTCGCCGGCGTTGGCGAGGGCGTCGCCGAGGCGGACCGTCATGATCGGCACGTGCTGGTACGCGCCGAGCTTGCGGGCGAGGGCGATGGCCTCGCGGCAGCTCTCCGCGGCGCGGACCCAGTCCCCGGCGTTGGCGGTCGCCTCGGCCTCCGCCGCCAGCACCTCGGCCATGCCCCAGTCGTCGCCGACCCTGCCGAACAGCTCCCGGGCCTCGCGGATGTCGTCCATGGAGGCCTCGAGCCGGTCCTCCACGTCGTTCATCACCTTGGCACGGAGCTGCAGCGCGAACGCCAGCTCCCACACCCGGCCGTGCAGGCGGCAGCTGCGCACCGTCTCGTCCATGAGCTCGGACATGCGGTCGAAGCGCCCGGTCAGCATCGCGCCGAGCATGCGGAAGAGCCCCGGCCGCAGGCTGGACTGCGGCAGCTCCGGCGGGTAGGCCTCGATGATCGCCTCGCCGAGCCCGACGAGCCCCGGGTCGTTCCACACGTCGCGCTCGCCCATGTACGCGAACACCTCGGAGGTGCGCACCCAGCGCCGCGCCTCGGTGAGCTGCTGCGGCGTCATGGGCGGCGGGTCCTCCAGCGGCCCGCGGTCCAGCGGCGGGAGCCGCAGCGGCTCGGCGAAGGCGTCCACCGGGCTCATCGCGGCCACCACGGCGGGCCAGTGGCCGATCTCGCTGCGGTAGTTGCGCATCTCCCAGAACCAGCCGCAGGCCAGCACCAGGCAGAGCGCCTCCTGCTCGTCGCCGGTGTCCACCGCCCGGCGGATCGCGGCCCGCAGGTTCTCGTGCTCGCTCTCCAGCCGGTCCAGGCACCGCAGTTGGCCCGGTCCTCGCAGCTCGGGGTCGGCGGTGCGGACGTACTCGCGGAAGTAGGCGGTGTGGCGACGGCCGACGGCGTCGCGCTCGCCGGCCTCGACGAGGCGCTCGGCCGCGTACTCGCCGATGGTCTCCAGCATGCGGTAGCGGGCGCCGTCCTCGGCGAGGTCGGCGACGACCAGCGACTTGTCGACGAGCGAGGCCAGGACGGAGGCGACGTCGCGGGCGTCCACGGCGCCGCCGTCCGCTCCGCACACCGCCTCGGCGGCGGCCAGGTCCCAGCCGCCGGCGAACACGGCGAAGCGGCGCAGCACGATCCGCTCGGCCTCGCTGAGCAGTCCCCAGCTCCAGTCGACCACCGCGCGCAGCGTCTGCTGGCGGGGCAGCACGGTGCGGCTGCCCGCGGTGAGGATGCGGAAGCGGTCGTCGAGCCGGTCGGCCAGCTGACGGGGCGTCATCATCCGGAGCCGGGCCGCGGCCAGCTCGATGGCGAGCGGCAGTCCGTCGAGCCTGCGGCACAGCTCGGCGCAGGCCTCAGGGTCCTCGTCCGGTGTGAAACCGGGGCGGGCCGCCGCCCCGCGGTCGGCGAGCAGCCGCAGGGCCGGCGTCTGCGGCAGCGGGTCCAGCGGCCGGATCAGCTCGCCCGGGACACCCAGCGGCTCACGGCTCGTGGCCAGCACCGCCACGCCCGGGCAGTGCGCGAGCAACCGCTCCGCGAGCTCGGCGGCGGCGCCGATCACATGCTCGCAGTTGTCGAGGACCAGCAGCATGCGGCGTTCCGCGCAGTACTCGGTGAGCTGCAGCAGCGGGTCCTTGGCCGCGGCCCCCTTCGCCTCGGCGGCCAGCGCCGCCTCGGTCGCCGAGGCCGCGTGCAGCAGTGTCTCGCGCAGGCCGAGCGCGTTCACCACGGCGACGGCCACGGTGCGCGGGTCCTCCACGGGTGCCAGCTCCGCGAACCAGACACCGTCCGGCCAGTGCTCCGCGACCAGGTCCCCGGCCTCCTGCGACAGGCGCGTCTTGCCGGTGCCCCCCGGGCCGGTGACGGTGACCAGCCTCGCGGCCGCGAGGTCGGCGGCGATCGCGGAGAGGTCCGACTCGCGGCCGACGAAACTGGTCAGCCGGGCACGGGCGTTGCCGCGTCGCGCCGGGCTCCCGGACGGTGGCGCCGCGGGGGCGGGGGCGGGGGCGGAAGGATTCAGCAGCTCCGTGTGGAGTGCGCGCAGTTCGGGGCCCGGATCGGTGCCCAGCGTCTCGGCGAGCTCGCGCCGCACCTCCTCGTACGCCGCCAGCGCGTCGGCGCCCCGGCCGGCCTGGCGCAGGGCACGCAGTCGCAGCAGCTGGACCGCCTCGTTCAGCGGGTGCGCCGCGGCCAGTTCCACGGCCTCGGGCAGCACCTGCTCGGCCCGGCCGAGCGCCACCTCAGCGGAGATCCGCAGACGCCGGGCGTCCAGCCGCAGCGCGTCGTAGCGGGGCGCGACGGACACGCGGTCCGGGAGATCGGCCAGCACCGGGCCGCGCCACAGCGCGAGCGCGGAGTCCAGAGCCTCCGCGGCCTTGGCCGCGTCCCCGTCGGTGAGCGCCCGGCCGCCGTCCTCGACGAGCCGCTCGAAGCGGTGGAGGTCCACGGCGTCCGGCTCGGCCACGAGGCGGTAGCCGCCGTCCACCGAGCCGACGGCCTCATGCCCGATCGCCCGCCGCAACCGCGCGACCAGCGCCTGCAGGGCGCCGGTGGCGTCGGCGGGGGGCTCGCCCTCCCACACCTCGTCGATCAGCGCCTCGGTGGTACGCACCCGCCCGGGGCGCAGCGCCAGCGCGGCGAGCAGCGACCTCAGCCGCGTACCGGCCAGGGGGACGGCTGTGCCGTCGTCGCGGTGAGCCTGGGTCGTCCCGAGTATGCCGTAGCGCACGCCCCCATTCTGTCCGAGCGGCGAGCGAGTCCGCCCCCGGGTTGTGATTGCGGCCCGTTGTCGTGTGCGGGCGGCTGCGCCGGACTGCCCGGTGGGATGTGTGCGGCGCGGGTGGTTGTGTTCGGGCCGTTTGCGCCTGCGGCGGGCGGGCGGGGGAGAAACCGCAACCGCAACACCGCGGCGCCGCAGACGAAGAACCGGTCACATACCTTCGCACGCGTCCGCCCGGAACTCCCCCATCGACGTCGTGGCGTTGCCATCCCCGTCGGTGCCCGGCTCCCCCATGCCCTTGTACCAGCGGACCTGCCCGGGCTCGAGGCTCGCGAACTGCGCCGCCGTGAACCTCACGTGCGCCGTCGACGAGGAGTTGTCCCGGGTCCAGCCGTACAGGCTGTACGTGCGGTGCGGTGCGAAGGGGGCCGACGCCGCCACCTCCGCCCGCCAGCCCCTGCCGCCGCTCTCCAGCGACCACACGGTGAACCCCGTGGCCGGCTTGGCGCGGCTCCACCTGCCGAGGCGAGCCGAGGCGTCGTCCGCGTCGGAGTCGTACAGCGTGGCCCCGTCGATGTGGTCGTGGCAGACCACTATCACCCCCAACGGCCTGCCGTCCTCGCTCACGGCGATACCGGTGGTACCCGCCACCGGCACGGTGCACCCGGTCAGCGTGCCGCACACGGCGATGCCGAGCAGCGCCGGCACGGCGAACCTCTTCCACGTCATGGCTCCCCCGTCCTGACCCCGTCCCCGGGCCCCCGGCCCCGGACGACTTCAGGGTGCGCCCGCCGTGGCCCCCGCGGCGACGGAGCGGGTGCGATCGATGGCGTATCGCAACGCGGTCGCGACCCGGGCGTCGCCGACGGGCCGCAGGAACGTCCGGCGTCGGCAGAGCGTTATCCCGCCGTGGCTGTGCCCGGCGGCGGCCGGATGGCATGATCGGGCGGCCAGCACCACGACCGATGACGCACCGCCTCCGCAGGAGCCCGCACGATGACGACCGCAGCAACCCGCAGTGAGCGGCAGATCAGCCCGATCTTCCTGGGCCTGGTCGCGATCATGGCCGTCTCGGGCTGGGCGGTGTGGACGGACTTCTCGACCAGCACCGGCTTCGCCGTGTTCCTGTTCGTCGTGTCCGGCTGGGTCGTCTCCCTGTGCCTGCACGAGTACGCGCACGCCCGCACAGCGCTGCACGGCGGCGACATCTCGATCGGCGCCAAGGGCTATCTGACCCTGAACCCGCTGAAGTACACGCACGCGCTGCTGAGCGTCGTGCTGCCGGTGATCTTCGTGATCCTGGGCGGCATCGGCCTGCCCGGCGGGGCGGTCTTCATCGAGCGGGGCAGGATCCGCGGCCGCTGGAAGCACAGCCTCATCTCGGCCGCGGGCCCGCTCACCAACGTGCTGTTCGCGATCGCCCTGATGCTGCCGTTCACCCTCGGTGTCATCACGCTGGACCGCACCAACGCACCCTTCGCGTCCGCGCTGGCGTTCCTGGCGATGCTGCAGGTCACGGCGGCGATCCTGAACCTGCTGCCGGTGCCGGGCCTCGACGGCTACGGCGTGATCGAGCCCTGGCTGTCGTACCGGACGCGGCGCCAGCTGGAGCCCTTCGGGCAGTTCGGGCTGCTGGCCGTCTTCGGTGTGCTGTGGATCCCCGAGGTCAACGCCGCGTTCTTCGGCTTCATCGACTCCGTGACGGCGGCCTTCGGGATCCCGGACGGGCTGTCGGGCCTGGGCTACGCCTTCTTCCAGTTCTGGAAGGGCGACCCGCTCAGCTAGCGGTCCGCTGCTCCGCCGGACTCCTTCCCCGCCTTCGCCTTGCGCAGGTAGTACCAGCACATGTTGCTGGTCAGGCCCGCGATCAGGATCCAGAGGACGCCCAGCCAGCTGCCCTCCACGAAGGAGACGACGGCGGCGGCCACGGCGAGCGCGCACAGGACGAGCGCGTAGAGGGCGAGGCGGGGCATGGGGGGCGGCTCCTGTCGGGTCGGTCACGAACCCGCCCATTGTCCCCCATGCCCCCGCGGCCCTACACGTCGGTCAGGCGCAGGCCGGCGTGGGCCTTGTAGCGGCGGTTGACCGAGATCAGGTTGGCGACCAGCGCCTCCACCTGGTGGGCGCCCCGCAGCCGGCCGGCGAAGACACCGCGGATGCCCGGGATGCGCGCTGCCAGGGCCTGGACCAGGTCGGTGTCGGCGCGGCTGTCGCCGAGGACGAGGACGTCGGTGTCGATCGTCTCGACCTGCGGGTCCTCGAGCGTCACCGCGGACAGGTGGTGGAAGGCGGCGGTGACGCGGGACTCCGGCAGCAGCGCGGCGGCCTGCTGGGCGGCGCTGCCCTCCTCCGGCTTCAGCGCGTAGGCGCCCTGCTTGTCGAAGCCCAGCGGGTTGACGCAGTCGACGACGAGCTTGCCGGCGAGTTCCTCGCGCAGGGCTTGCAGGGTCTCGCCGTGGCCCTCCCACGGGACGGCGACGATGACGACGTCGCTGCGGCGGGCGGTCTCCGCGTTGTCGGCGCCCTGCACCCCGAGGCCGAGCCGGTCGGCGGTGGCCCGGGCGCGGTCCGCGGCGCGCGAGCCGATGATCACCTGCTGGCCGGCCTTGGCGAGCCGGTACGCCAGGCCGCGGCCCTGCGGGCCGGTGCCGCCGAGGACGCCGACGACGAGGCCCGACACGTCGGGCAGCTCCCACGGGTCCTTCGCCGGGGCCTTGGGGGCGGGGGTCTCATTGCCACTGTCAACAGTCATACCGCGATCCTGCCAGGTGGGGGCCGTGCGTGGCCGCGCGGACGCTGTGACGCGGCCCTCCCGGCCCTGCCCGTACGCGGCCGTGCGCGGCCCCCGCACGGTGCGGGAAAGCCCCCGGACGCACCGGTATTGGCTCGGGGGACGACGGATGTGAGGTATGACATCGGTGTTGCCTCCCGATGCGCGGCCGCCGGGCGGACGCAGGACGTCCCTCGTCCGGTGCGGGCCGCACGGGACAGCTGACGTAACGTCAAAAGTGCACGACAGCACAGGGAAAGGCGGCACCCCGTGACCAGAACCGCCGGCAGCGGCCGCGGCCCGACGCTCCAGGACCGCATCATCGAGCTGATCCACGAGCAGCGGCTCGCCCCGGGCGCGGCCCTGCCGACCGAGCCGCAGCTGATGGACCTGCTCGGCGCCGGCCGCAACAGCGTGCGCGAGGCGGTGCGGGCGCTGCAGGCGCTCGGCATCGTCGAGATCCGGCACGGCACGGGCACGTTCGTCGGACAGGCGCCGCTGCGGATGCTGATGCCCTCGCTCACCTTCCATCTGCGGTCCCGGGTGCGGGCCCTCGCCGACCTCGTCGCGGTGCGCGAACTGCTCGAGGTCGGCCTGATAGGCGAGGTGGCCGGGACGCTGCCGCCGCAGCGGCTGGACGAACTCGACGAGCTCGCGGCGCGGATGGTCGACGACCCGGACGCGGACCGGCTCTTCCACTCGCTGCTCTACTCCTCCTGCGGCAACGAGCTCGTGCTGCAGCTCGTCGATCTGTTCTGGGCCGCCTACCACGAGGTCGGCACCGCCCTGGCGCCCGCCGAAGGCCCGGTCGAGCGGGCCGTCGCCAACCACCGTGCCGTCGTCGGCGCGCTGCGCACCGGGGACGCGGGCGCGGCCAGGGCCGCCATGCGGCGGCACTTCGCGGACGTACGGGAGCGGGTGTCCCGGGCCCTGCCTGCGGACGGCGCGGACTGACCCCGTTCGGGTGAGCGGGGCGCGAAGCGGGGCCGGGCGGGGGCGCGGTCCGCGAGGATGCGGGGCATGGATGCCGTACGGGTCGAGGTCGTCCGTGAACTGCTCGCCGGGAGCGAGTGGCCGGAGCTGACCCGGTCCTTCGCGGGCTCGCTGCGCGGGGCCGTGCGCCGGGGGCCTGCGGGCGGGCTGCTGCTCGTCGGCAGCGGAGGTTACGAGCCCTGGCACATGGCGGCCCACCTGGATGACGAGGCCGCCTGGAGCGGGCTCCCGGAGCTGTCGCCGACGCTGGTGCGGCACCGCGTGCCGCAGGGCGCGCCCCCGCACCTGGCGGTCGGGACGGCCCGTCTGGAGGCCGCGCGCAGGGGCGAGACGGTACTGGTGGTCACCCCCGAGCGGGCCGAGGCCGGGCTGCTGGAGCGGGTGGAGGACGCGCGGCGCTCCGGCGCGACGGTGCTGGCGATGGACGCCGGCGATCCCGAGCTGCGCGGGCTGGCGCACGAGGCGCTCACCGTGCCGCCGGAGCCCTCCGAGGTAGGTATGGACGTGCTGCAGCACCTGGTCAGCGCGGCGGCCGGACGCCGGGTGCGGCTGCGGGACCGGCTGCCCCGGCTCACCCGGCTCGCCGAGCAGTTGGTGTCGCCGCCGCCCGCGAGCTGGTAGGAAGCGGTTCATGACCGCAACCGGGACCGATCCGCTCCGCCCGCTGCGCGGGGTCGTACCACCTCTGTGCACCCCGCTCACGGAGACGGGGGACGTCGACACCGAGGGCCTGCGCGCCCTGGTCGGGCATGTCCTGTCGGCCGGGGTCCACGGGGTCTTCGCCCTGGGGTCCAGCGGCGAGGCGGCCTTCCTCACCGACGCGCAGCGGCGCACCGCGCTCACGACGGTCGTGGAGGCCGTCGGGGGCCGGGTGCCCGTGCTGGCCGGTGTCGTCGACATGACCACCCCGCGCGTGCTGGAGCACGCGCGGGCCGCCGTCGCGGCGGGGGCGGACGCCCTGGTGGCGACCGCGCCCTTCTACGCGGCGACGCACCCGGTGGAGATCGCCGACCACTTCCGCCGGGTCCGGGACGGGGCGGGCGGGGTGCCGCTGTTCGCCTACGACATCCCCTCCGCGGTGCACACCAAGCTGCCCGCGGCGACCGTGTCGGCCCTCGCGGAGGAGGGCACGCTGGCCGGCCTGAAGGACAGCAGCGGCGCCGACGGCCCCATGCGCCGGCTGCTGACCGGGCTGCGCCGCCGCGGCCTGGACTCCTCCTTCGCCGTGCTGACCGGGTCCGAACTCGCCGTGGACGGCGCCCTCCTGGCGGGCGCGCACGGTGTCGTCCCCGGTCTCGGCAACGTGGACCCGCACGGCTACGTACGGCTGCACGCGCACGCCGTCGCGGGTCGCTGGCGGGAGGCCGCGGCGGAGCAGGACCGGCTCGCGCAGCTCTTCGCCATCGTCAACGCGGGCGCGGAGTCCGCGCCGATGGGCCCGAGTTCCTCCGCGCTGGGCGCCTTCAAGACGGCGCTGCGGCTGCGCGGCGTCATCGGCTGCGCGGCCACGGCGCCCCCGCAGGTCCCGCTGGACGACACCGCCGTCGCGGTGGTCCGGCAGCGGCTGGCGGCCGCGGGGCTGATGCGCTGAGGGCGTCGCCCGCCACCGGTTCCCCGCCACCGGTGGCGGCAGGCGGGCCGCCTCGGTGCCTCGCGCCCACCGTCCGGCCGCCCGGTCACGGCACACGGACCGTGAAAACCCGGTTGCGCCGGGCGGCCCGCGCACGGACCATGCGACTTCGTGTCCAAACTCCTTCCCGACCTCGCACCGTGGCGGACCTCGCGCGACTTCCGCCTGATGTGGTGCGCGGGCCTGATCACGACCTTCGGCAGCTTTTTGACCTTCGTGGCCGTCCCGGTCCAGGTCAAGGAGCTGACCGGCTCCACCCTCGCGGTCGGCGCCCTCGGCGCCGTCGAACTGGTGCCGCTGATCGTCTGCGGCCTCTACGGCGGGGCGCTCGCGGACGCCCTGGACCGCCGCAAGCTCATCCTGTGGACGGAGGCGGCCCTCGGGGTGCTGTCGGCCGTGCTGCTGCTCAACGCCCTGCTGCCGCGGCCGGTGCTCTGGCCGTTGTACGTGGTCGCCGCGCTGACCAGCGCGCTGGGCGGGCTGCAGCGGCCGGCGCTGGACGCGATCGTGCAGCGCATCGTCCCGCACGGGCAACTGACCGCCGCCGCCTCGCTGAACGCGCTGCGCTGGCAGATCGGCGCGATCGCGGCGCCCTCCCTGGCGGGTGTGCTGATCGCCTACGCGGGGCTGCGGTGGGCGTACGCCGTCGACGCCCTCACCTTCGCCCTCTCGGTCGTCCTCGGCCTCGGGCTGCGGCCCTCACCTCCTGCGCACGACGCGAAGCGCCCGTCGCTGCGCTCGATCGCGGAGGGGGCGCGCTACGCCTGGAGCCGCAAGGAACTGCTGGGCACCTACGTGGTGGACATCGCCGCCACCGGACTGGCCTTCCCCATCGCGGTGTTCCCCTTCATCGCGGACGACCTGGGCGCGCCCTGGTCGCTGGGCCTGATGTACGCGGCCCTGCCGGCCGGTGCGCTGCTGATGAGCCTCACCGGCGGCTGGTCGTCGCGGGTGCACCGGCACGGGCGGGCGGTCGTGCTGGCCGCGGTGGGCTTCGGGTTGTGCATGGCGGCGGCCGGCTGGTCCGGCAACGTGTGGGTGGTGCTGGCCTTCCTGGCGCTCGCGGGCGCTTTCGACATGGTCAGCGGGGTGTTCCGGGCCACGATCTGGAACCAGACCATCCCCGACGCGCTGCGCGGCCGGCTGGCCGGCATCGAACTGCTCTCCTTCACCATCGGCCCGCAGTTCGGCCAGGTGCGGGCCGGCGGCTCGGCGGCGCTGCTGGGCCTGCGCACCTCGGTGTGGTCCGGCGGGCTGGCGTGCGTGGCGGCGGTCGGGGTCCTGGCCGCCTGCCTGCCGACGCTGATGGCGTACGACGCCCGGACCAACGAGCACGCCGTGGGCATGCGCAAGGCGGCGGAGGACGCGGTGTCCTCCGCCGCCTGACCCGTGGGGGGCGGGGGTCCGATCAGCCGGTGAAGCCGGCGGTGATCGAGGTGAACTGCCAGGTGCTCTGGTTGATGCCGGAGCAGTTGCTGGTCACACCGCCGCCGGGGCACGGGCGGTCCCGGTTGACCGACCAGTAGGCGAGCCGGGCGATGTGGTGGGAGTTGGCCCAGTCCCGGATCTGGGTCCAGATGGCCGGGGTGGTGGTCTCCTGCTGGTCGCTCAGCCCGTTCATGCCGGAGATCCCGAGGTGGGCGTAGGCGGTGGCGTCGTCCCAGCCGAAGGTGGACTTCAGCTTGGCCTTCAGGCCCTCGGCGGCGTTCACGGTGTTGCCGTACATGTCGGCGCCGCCGCCGAAGTCGAACGGCATGATGGTGAAGACGTCGATGCCGGCGCCGAGCGCGTTGGCCCGCTCGACGAGGCGGTTGCCCCAGTAGCTCGGACCGGTCGTCGAGGTGCCGAAGGTGATGATCGTGCGGATGCCGGGGTTGTTCTGCTTGACGATCTTCAGTGCGTTCAGGACGCGGTCCTGGACGACCTCGCTCTCGAACTCGTCGGTGTTCTCGATGTCGACGTCGATCGCCTTGAGGCCGTAGGCGTCGATCACCTTCTGGTACGCGCCGGCGAGCGCCTCGGGCGTGGAGCAGTTGGGCCCGAGCTTGTTGCCGCTCCATCCGCCGATGGACGGCACGATGTCCCCGCCCGCGGCGCGGATGGCGTTGATGGTGGACTGGTCGGTGCCGCCGGTCAGCGGACGGGAGCCGTCCCAGGCGGGGTTGCAGCCGCCGGAGGAGAGGATGAAGGCCATGGTGAACCACTTGATGCCGGTGGCGCTCATCACCGTGGACGGGCTCGGCGGGTCGCCCCAGCCGAGGTAGAGGTAGGGCGCGGCCTGCTTGAAGCCGGTGCCCCCGCCGCCGGCGCTGGTGGTGACGCTCACCGCGTTGGAGGCGGCCGAGGTGTTGCCCGCGGCGTCGCGCGCCCTGACGGTGAAGGTGTACGCGGTGCTCGCGGCGAGCCCGGTGACGGTGCCGGAGGTGCCGGTCACCGTGGTGGCGAGGGTGCTGCCGCGGTAGACGTCGTAGCTGGTCACGCCGGTGTTGTCGGTGGCGGCGTTCCAGGACAGCGAGACGCTGGAGGAGGTCTTGCCGGTGGAGGTGAGGCCGCTGGGCGCGGTGGGCGCCTGGGTGTCGCCGCCCCCGCCGCCAGGGCCGTCGAGGCTGATGTCGTCGGCGTTGTAGGTGCCCTGGGCGTACCAGCCGTGCACGTAGATCTGGACGCTGGTCTGCGAGGCGCCGGTGGTGAAGGGCACGGTGAGCTGGGTGTAGGAGGCGGCGGACGGGGTCCAGGTGGACGCCCCGCCGGTGACCCCGAGGTAGACGTACGCGCCGCGCACCCAGCCGGACAGCGAGTAGGCGGTGTTGGGCTGCACGGAGACGGTCTGGGTGCACTGGGCGGTGTCGCTGCTGCTCACCGCGCCGGCGAGTGCCTTGGTGCCGCTGTGCACGGGACTGCCGACGACCGATCCACCGGAGCAGGACCAGCCGGAGAGGCTGCCGCTCTCGAAGCCCGGGTTGGCGACGAGGTTGGCGGCGTGGGCGGTGCCGGGCAGGGCGATCAGGCTGCCCGCGGCGGCGAGGAGGGCGGCGGTGACGCCGGCCAGGAAGCGGGATCTGCGCGATCCGGTACGGGGGACATGACGACGGAAGAGCACGTGACCTCCCTGTGGGGGGCGGGGGGCTGCGCTGTGCGAGTGGTCTGGACCGTTGGTCTGGACCTGTCGCGGATTGAAGCGGACTGTCGTGCTCTCGTCAAGAGGTCCGGACCACCGCCGCTTCCTGGTTCGGCGGTGGCCCGGACCGGCCACGGGCTCCCGGTCAGCCGACGCGCTCGATACGCGCCTTCCTGATCAGGAACTTGCCGGGCTCCCGGACCTGCTCGAAGGCGGCGTTGTTCAGCAGCGCGCAACTCCCCGAGGTCGAGGTCACCGACACCGTCGTCGACTTGTCGTTGTCCAGGTTGGTCACCTTGAGCCTGGTCCCCAGCGGGAACTGGTTGCTGGAGGCGGCGGGCGCGCCGGCCTCGCCGGAGAGGGTGACCGTCGAGCCCGCGCAGACGACCTGACCGCCGGCGCCGCCCGCCGGCGGCGCGGCCTGGCCCTGGTTCTGGTTCTGACCCTGCTGGTTCCGACCCTGCCCCTGCTGGTTCTGGCCCTGCCCCTGCTGGTTCTGGCCCTGCCCCTGCTGGTTCTGGCCCTGCCCCTGCCCGGCGGGCGCCGCGGGCGCCGCCGGGACGGCCCCGCAGCCGGAGGCCTCCCGCTGCACGTCGATCTGCTTGATCACGGCCTCGCGGTTGGCGATCCGCGCCGCCGACTGGGCGTCGGGGTTGGCGCGTTGGCCCGCGATGAAGCTCTCGTTGTTGCGCAGCGCCTGGTCGAGCCCGTCGCACACCACCGAGGCGTGACCCATGCTCATCGTCACCACGGCGAAACCGCCGGCAAGGGTCGCCGCCCCGGTCATGAGCGCGATCTTCTGCTTGGTGCTCATCGTGCGTTTCCTGGACATGGGGCCCCTTTCCTCCGACCGGCCGCCGGTCGGTTCCGGTCCACGTGCCCTGGGAAACGGAGCGCGGTTGGTCTGGACCTCAATCCGTTCGGAATCTCGGACAGGAAGGGGGTGTCTGTGCTACGGGCGGGTAGCTTGCCCGTCCCAGCGGACCACCAGCCGCCCGCGCTCCTCCGTGACCTCGTGCCCGAACGCCGCGCAGGCGCGCCGGAACCGCCGCGCGATCCAGGCCCGTTCGGCGCGGTCGGCCAGGCGGGTGAAGCAGAAGTCGAGGGCGATCGGCACCGCCTCCAGCCGGACGGGCCGCCGGCCGGCGGGGTCGAAGGTGACGAGGAAGAGCAGACCGCGGTCGTTGCGCAGCCGCGGGTCGGTCGCGTAGTCGTCGACGAAGTCGCCGAGGTCGTAGAGGACCCCGTCCGCCACACCGTGGAAGGCGTGCGCGGACGTGCCCGCCACGAGCGTGGCCCCCGCCGTGCGCAGGACCGCGGCGGCGTCGCGGATGTAGCGGGCCGGGGCGGTGGTCATGTTGGGCCCCCAGTGGGGGGTGACCAGCACCGCCGGGACCCGCGCGCGCAGGCTCGCGACACCGTCGGTGAGCCAGCGCGGGACGCCCTCGCCCAGGTCGGCGTAGGCGACCCCGGGGCGGCCGGGTCCCGCCGCGTACTGCGCCGGATGGTCGGTGACGCCGACGACTCCCAGGCCCGGGGAGCCCGCGCCGCAGCCCCGGCCGCACAGCACCGCAGGAGCGCGCGCGGCGGCCTCGTCCGGTCCGGCCCCGACGGCGGCGATCCCGGCGGCGGCCAGATGCTCCAGGGTGTCCAGCAACGCCGTGCGGCCGTAGTCCAGGGCGTGGTTGTTGGCCAGGTTGACGCAGCTCACACCCAGGTGCGTCAGGGCGCGCACGGCGGCCGGCGGGGCACGGAAGAAGAAGGGCTTGCAGGGGTCGGGCCAGCGCTCGCCGCGGTCGGAGATCGCGCACTCCAGGTTGAGGACGAAGAGGTCCGCCTCCCGCGCGACGGCCACGACCCCGTCGGAGAAGAGCGCCTCCGCAGGGGCCTCGGCCAGCCGCGCGGCAACCATGCGGCCGAGCATGGTGTCACCGGCCAGACCGAGCTTCACCCCTCCATCGTGCACCCGGCGCAGGCGGCCGGGTCAGCCCTCCCCCTCCTCCCGCGCGCGGTCCTTCCACCGCGGGTCGTTCTCCCACTGCAGGTTCCGCTCGGCGGCCGTCTCCATCGCCCGCTCCGCGTCCGCTCGGCTCGGGTACGGCCCCATCCGGTCCTTGGCGGGGCACTCGGGCCCCTCCTCGACCTTGTGGTGCTCGATGCAGTAGAACCACTCGCCGGGCTTCCCCGCGGGCTTGCGGACTCGTCTGAACAGCGCCATCGTCCCTCCTCGTACGACGTCCTGCCGCCATGCTGCCCGACCGGCCGCCGATACACTCGCCGACATGTCTGTCCTGGTTCCCGGCAAGCTCTCCCCCACTCGTTCCGTGCCCGCCTCGATCCCGCGTCCGGAGTACGTGGGCAGGCCGGCCCCGCGGCCGTACGACGGCCCGGAGGTGCAGTCGGCGGAGACGATCGAGAAGATGCGGATCGCCTCGCGGATCGCCGCTCAGGCCATGGAGGAGGCGGCGAAGGCCATCGCGCCCGGTGTCGCCACCGACGAGCTGGACCGGATCGCCCACGAGTACATGTGCGACCACCAGGCCTACCCCTCGGACCTCGGATACCGGGGCTTCCCCAAGTCGCTGTGCTCCTCCGTCAACGAGGTCATCTGCCACGGCATCCCCGACTCCACCGAGCTGCGCGACGGCGACATCGTCAACCTGGATGTCACGGCCTACATCCACGGGGTGCACGGGGACACCAACGCCACCTACCTCGTCGGCGAAGTCGCCGAGGAGTCAAGGCTGTTGGTGGAACGCACCCGGGAATCCCTGAATCGCGCCATCAAAGCGGTGAAGCCCGGACGGCAGATCAATGTGATCGGCCGGGTCATCGAGTCCTACGCCAAACGGTTCGGTTACGGCGTCGTGCGCGACTTCACGGGCCACGGGATCAACACCGCCTTCCACTCCGGGTTGATCGTCCCGCATTACGACGACCCGCGCGCCACCACGATCATGAAGCCGGGGATGACCTTCACCATCGAGCCGATGCTGACCCTGGGCACCCACGAGTACGAGATCTGGGACGACGGCTGGACGGTCGTCACGAAGGACCGCAAGCGCACCGCGCAGTTCGAGCACACCCTTGTGGTGACGGACACAGGCGCGGAGGTACTGACGCTGCCTTGACCTTTCCATTACCTTTCCTTTACGAAAAAGACGAATGGGCGCGAGGTGCCTCGGATAGGTTAGGCAAGCCTTTCACAGGAAAGGCTTGCCTAAGCCGTTGTCCCTGAGCCGCCTGGAGACCGCATGTCCGCCGTCCGCATGTCCGCAGTAGCCGCAGCCGGCATGGTGGTCGCCGTCACCGCTGTCACCGGGTGCGCGGAGAAGGCGGACGGCAAGGCCTCCGACGCGATCACGGTGACCGCGACGGACAGCGCGTGCGAGGTCTCCAAGACCACCTTCCCGGCCGGGCACGTCCGGTTGGCCGTGGAGAACAAGGGCTCCAAGGTCACCGAGGTCTACGTCTACACGCCCAGCGACCAGATCGTGACCGAGCGGGAGAACATCGGCCCCGGCACCAAGGCCACCATCACCGCCGAGATCAAGGCCGGTACGTACCAGATCGCCTGCAAGCCCGGTATGAAGGGCGACGGCATCCGCCAGAAGATCACCGTCACCGGCAAGGGCGCCGCCAAGAGCGACGCGCGCCTGGACGCCGCGGTGGCCGCGTACCGCACCTACGTCCAGGAGCAGGCCGACCAGACCGTCCCGGTGGTCCAGCAGTTCGCCGACGCCGTCAAGGCGGGCGACGTGGAGAAGGCCAAGTCGCTCTTCGCGCCCTCCCGCGTCGGCTGGGAGCGCACCGAGCCCGTGGCGGAGTCCTTCGGCGACATCGACCCGCTGACCGACACCCGCGAGGACGGCCTGGAGGACGGCCAGAAGTGGACCGGCTGGCACCGGCTGGAGAAGTCCCTGTGGCAGGACAAGAAGGCCGGGGCCGAGGAGGGCGCCCTCGCCGACCAGCTGGTCTCCGACCTGAAGGACTGGCAGACCCGCGTCGGCAAGGCCGACATCACCGCCACCAGCATGGCCAACGGCGCCAAGGAGCTGCTGGACGAGGTCGCCACCGGCAAGATCACCGGTGAGGAGGACCGGTACTCCCACACCGACCTGTCGGACTTCCACGCCAACGTCGAGGGCGCGCTGAAGGCGTACGAGCTGCTGAAGCCGGTCGCCGCCGAGAACGACGCGGCGCTCACCGCCGAACTGGACAAGCAGTTCCCGGCGCTGACGGCGCTGCTCGACAAGTACCGCAAGAGCGGCAGCACGACGGAGTTCGTGTCCTACGACACCGTCGGCAAGGACCAGCGCAAGGAGCTCTCGGACGCGGTCAACGCGCTCGCCGAGCCGCTGTCGAAGCTCGCCGCGGCCGTCGCCAAGTAACCCGAGGGGGCATCGGACCATGGGCGAGAAGACCGTCACGTCGCGCCGCAAGGTGCTCGGCTGGACCGGTGCGGGCGTCGTCGTCGCGGCCACCGCGGCCGGCGGCGCCGTGGCCGCGGTCCGCTCCGGGGACGACGTGCAGCCCGCGGGCGCCGCGGGCGGCGCGATCGCCTTCCACGGGGCGAACCAGGCCGGCATCACGACCCCGGTCCAGGACCGGCTCCACTTCGCGTCCTTCGACGTCAAGACCGAGGACCGCGAGGAGCTGGTCGCGCTCCTGAAGGAATGGAGCGACGCGGCCCGGAAGATGACGCAGGGCCGGCCGGTCGGCGAGGGCGCGGTCGGCGGACTCGCCGAGGCCCCGCCGGACGACACCGGCGAGGCGCTCGGCCTGCCGTCCTCGCGGCTCACCCTCACCATCGGCTTCGGCCCCTCGCTGTTCACCACGAAGGACGGCCGGGACCGCTTCGGCCTGAAGGCGCACCGGCCCGAGGCGCTGGTGGACCTGCCCAAGTTCCCCGGCGACGCCCTCGACCCGAACCGCAGCGGCGGCGACCTGTGCATCCAGGCCTGCGCGGACGACCCGCAGGTGGCGGTGCACGCCATCCGCAACCTGGCCCGGATCGGCTTCGGCAAGGTCGCGATGCGCTGGTCGCAGCTCGGCTTCGGCAAGACCTCCTCGACCACGCCCGAGGAGCAGACCCCGCGCAACCTGATGGGCTTCAAGGACGGCACGCACAACGTCGCGGGCTCGGACCGGGCCGCGCAGGACAAGCACGTGTGGGTGTCCGCGAAGGACGGCCCGTCCTGGATGGCCGGCGGCTCGTACCTGGTCGCCCGCCGCATCCGGATGCACATCGAGACCTGGGACCGCACCTCGCTGCGGGAGCAGGAGGAGATCTTCGGCCGGACGAAGGGCGAGGGCGCCCCGATCGGCCGGCAGCGCGAGCACGACGCCCCCGACTTCAAGAAGATGCTCCCGGACGCGCACGTCCGCCTCGCGCACCCGGACAACAGCGGTGTGACGATCCTGCGCCGCGGCTACTCCTTCACGGACGGCACCGACGGCCTGGGCCGGCTGGACGCCGGGCTGTTCTTCATCGCCTACCAGCGCGACGTCCGGGACGGCTTCGTGCCGCTGCAGATGCGGCTGGCGAAGCTCGACTCGCTCAACGAATACATCCAGCACGTGGGTTCGGCCGTCTACGCCGTACCGCCGGGCGTCCGCGACGAGGACGACTGGTGGGGCCGCGAGCTCTTCCAGAACCACTGAGAGGAAGTGACCGGCGGTGTTCGCCAACTACCTGATCGGGCTCCGGGAGGGCCTGGAGGCCAGCCTGGTCGTATGCATCCTGGTCGCGTACCTGGTGAAGACCGGCCGCAGGGACAAGCTGCCGCCGGTCTGGCTGGGCGTCGGCACCGCGGTGCTGGTGAGCATGGCCTTCGGCGCAGCCCTGCAGTTCGGCTCCTCCGAGCTCACCTTCACGGCGCAGGAGGCGCTGGGCGGTTCGCTGTCGATCGTGGCGGTCGGCCTGGTGACGTGGATGGTCTTCTGGATGCGGCGGACCGCCCGGCACCTGAAGGCCGAACTCCACGGGAAGCTGGACGCCGCGATCGCCATGGGCACCGGCGCGCTGGTCGTCACCTCCTTCCTCGCCGTGGGGCGTGAGGGGCTGGAGACCTCGCTGTTCATCTGGACCGCGGTGCAGGCCACCGACGACGGCGTGCGCCCGCTGGTCGGCGCGGTGCTGGGCCTGCTGACCTCGGCGGTGCTGGGCTGGCTGTTCTACCGGGGCGCGCTGCGCATCAACCTCGCCAAGTTCTTCACCTGGACCGGCGCGATGCTGGTCGTGGTCGCGGCGGGCGTGCTCGCGTACGGATTCCACGACCTGCAGGAGGCCGCCTGGCTGCCGGGGCTGAAGGCCCAGGCCTTCGACGTCAGCGACACGGTCCCGGCCGACTCCTGGTACGGGACGCTGCTGAAGGGCGTGTTCAACTTCCAGCCCGACCCGACCTGGCTGCAGGTCACGGTCTGGGCGCTGTATCTCGCGCCCACGATGTTCCTCTTCCTCCGCCCCGGTAGGGTTGCCGCGCCGGCCGTGAAGCCGTCCGCCGCAGCCACGAAGGAGCCCACGTCCGATGACCCGCAGGCCGCGATTCCTGCCGGCGCTCGCCCTGTTGACACTGACGGCGGCGCCACTGACCGGGTGCGTGACGGTGCACGGGGAACGGGCGCTCATCCCGTCGGTGACCAAGGCTGAGGCCGGCAGGGCACTGGAGCGCTTCACCGAGGTCAACAACGAGGCGAACAAGAACCTCGACGCGAAGCTGATCGCCGGCGTCGAGTCCGGCCCCCTCGGCGCCGTCGACGGGGCCGGTCTGCGCGCCCGGAGCACCGTCGCCCCCGGCGGCAACCCCGGCTTCAAGGCGCTGGGCCTCAGCGACCCGCGGTTTCTGATACCCCGCCAGGTGGGCTGGCCCAAGTGGTTCGTCGCCGACGTGGCGCCGGAGCTGGGCGGTTCGGGCTCCGGCACGAACCGCTGGCTGATGGTCTTCGAGCGGGGCGGTGCCCGCGAGGCATGGCGGGTGTCGTACGTCGCCTCCTTGCGGGCCTCCGCCGTCCCGGAGTTCACCCGTGACGAGCAGGGGTACGTGGAGCCGGTGGCGGCCGAGGGCTCCGGACTGGTGGTGGACCCCGGTGAGCTGGGCGGCGCCTACACCGGGTACCTGGCCAAGGGCGACGCGAAGGACGCCTCCGTGTTCGCCCCGGGGTCGTCCACGTCGGAGTTGGTCATCAGCCGGGCGAAGACCGCCCGTACCGCCCGTTCGGCCACCCAGTACGCCGACCAGCCCGCCACGGAGGGGGACTTCGCCCCGCTCGGGCTGCGCACCGAGGACGGCGGCGCGCTGGTCTTCTTCGCCACGCACCACACGGCGAAGATCACCATGCTGCGGCCGGGCGTCACCCCGCAGGTCGACGCGTACACCAGGGCGCTGATGACCGGCACCCTCAAGCAGTCGGTCACGCTGGGCCGGGTCGCCCGGCAGACCGTGCTCGTCCCGGCGAAGAAGGACGGCGGCGGTCAGGTCGTCTTCCTCACCCGCACCGTGGGCCTGGTCGCCGCGCGCGGGGAGTGACCCGCGGGGGCGGTGCGGCCGGAGCCGGTGCGGCGGGGGTCAGTGCAGCCAGCCCACCGTCTCGGGCTCGGGCTCGACCTGGGCGCAGGCGTCGGTCAGCACCCCGAGCAGCGGCAGCGGATCGGGCAGCGCCCGGTCCGGGCCGTGACCGGTGACCCATGCGACGACGGCGCCGGAGGGCAGGCGCGAGGGCGGCAGCAGCACATAGCTGGCGCGGCAGTGCCAGCGCAGGCCCGGGTGCTCGTCGAGGGTCTCGGGATGGCAGTCCAGCTCGCACGGCCACCACTCGTCCTCGTCGGCCGTGGCGCGGGTGGCGGTGAAGAACAGCATCCGGCCGTCGGAGACGGCGACGGGCCCGCCCTCGGAGCCCTCGGCGGCCAGCCGCTCCAGGGCGATCCGGCCCGCCTCGGCCGGTACGTCCAGGACGTCGTGGGCGATACCGGTGGCGGTGATGAAGTTGGCCAGCGGGTGCGCGCGCAGCCAGCGCCTGAGCTGATCCGGATCGGTGGTGGCCTGGGTCTGCCAGGCGAAGGAGACGGGGTGCGTGCCCGGGGTCGGACAGCCGATCCGGTCACAGGAGCAGCGGTAGCCGGAGACGGGCGAGGGATGGGCGGCCGGTGCCAGGGGCAGTCCCGCGTCCGCGGCCTCCAACAGGAGTTCGTCCCGGCGCAGGTCGTCGCCGTTCCGGCCACCGGCGGCCGCACGGACCGCGGCCCCGTCCACTCCGGCACCGCGCTCCCCCGCCTTGCGGCGCAGCCAGTCGGACAGCCTGCCCTTGGTGACCATCGAGCCCCTTTCCTCGCCCGTGAACCCTTGCTCCACCCTACGTAACGAGGGAAAGGCCGTAAGCGGAATCCACGGATGGTTGAAACCATCCTGCTCCCCGTGCGCATTCCGGTCGTACGCGGGGTCCCCTGGAAGGGGGAACGCGGTTACCGCCGATTCGGCCTCCAATATCAGGGCAAAGAGTATCGAGCCGCCGATGAGGAACTTTCCGCATATAAGGGAATGTTTTTCTCGTCGTCACTGCTGGCCGCACCCGGGGCGGCGACCGGCGGGAGTCGCGGCTCCGTGACCACTGTCACCCGCCGCGCGACGGTCCGACCGCCCCGGAAGGCGGATCCGCGCCGGCCTGGTTTCCGACAGGTTGTCGGAAACCCGTCGACTCGGGATCGCCCGAGTGCGGCATTCCTGCAGGCCCGACGCAGGAGGTCCCCTTGACGCCGGCCCACGGCTCCGCGACCGCACCCTTCTCCACCGTCATCCGTTCCGCCAGCCACGACCGGCACACCGAGGCGGAGAGCTCGGCGTTCATCGGCGACCTGCTCGGCGGCCGCCTGGGGGTGGCCGCGTACGCGCGCTACACCGAGCAGCTCTGGTTCGTCTACCGGGCGCTGGAGGACGCCGCCGCGGAGCTCGCCGGCGACCCGGTGGCCGGCCCCTTCCTGCGCCCGGAACTGCTGCGCGTCGCCGCCCTGGAACGCGACCTCGACCACCTGCTCGCCCCCGGCTGGCGCGACCGCGCCGCCGCGCTGCCCGAGACCCTCGGCTACGCCGGGCGCATCGCCGAGACCGCCCGCGCGTGGCCGGCGGGCTACGTCGCCCACCACTACACCCGCTACCTCGGCGACCTCTCGGGCGGCCAGGTCATCCGCGGCATCGCGGAGCGGACCTGGGGCTTCGCCCGCAAGGGCGACGGCGTGCGCTTCTACGTCTTCGACGCGATCGGCGACCCCGCGGCGTTCAAGCGCGAGTACCGCAGCCTGCTGGACGCCCTGCCGGCCGACGAGCTCGAGAGGCAGCGCGTCGTGGAGGAGTGCCGGCGGGCCTTCGCCCACAACTCGGCCGTCTTCGCCGCGTTGGGCCGCGAGTTCCCCCTGACGGCCTGACGGGACGTCGCGGCGCCCGCGGCGGGACGCTAGCCGAGGGGGGCGGTCCAGCCGGAGGGGTCGACTCCGCCCGGAACGGGGGCCGCGGGGTCGTAGGGGGTGCGGGTGAGGACGAAGGAGCCGAGGTCCAGGTGGCTGACGGCGCCGTCGTCCGTGCGCACGGCACGGAGGGTCTCGCCGTCGTAGTAGGCGTCCAGACCGGTCCAGGCGCCGTCCGGTCGCGCGCGGAAGCGGGCGCCGCGGGCGGTGCCGGACACGGCCGTCAGCTCGAGGTCACGGCCGGTGCGCACGCGCAGCACGTACGGGGCGGTGCCCCAGTACCAGTGGCCGGTGAGGGCGAGCAGTTCCGGGTCGGGGTCGGAGACGGGCCGCCAGGGCTCCGGGATGCGGGGCTCGCGTTCGGCGACCAGGCGCAGCAGATCGGCGGCGATCGAGGTGGCGGGGGCGCCGGTGGTGGAGTTGGCGAGGACGACCGCGCCGAGGCCCTCCTCGACGTCGCACCACAGACCGGCCACGAAACCGGGCATGGAGCCGCCGTGACCGACCAGCACCCGTTCGCCCGGGCCCTTCGACAGCTGTACGCCGAGGCCCTGGTCGCCGCCCGGCGCGGCCGGCCGGCGCATCTCCTCCAGCGTCGCGGGCGCCAGGACGCGCGCGTCGCCCGCGGCGAGGAAGGCGGCCCAGCGGCACAGGTCGTCGGCGGTCGACCACAGTTCGCCCGCGGGGGACATCAGCCCGGTGTCCTGCACGGCCTCGGCCATCATCAGCTCGGCGTAAGGGTGGACGGCCCAGCCTCCGGCGTGCGGGGCCCGCGGGCGGCGCGTCGTACGGGTCATCCCCAGCGGTTCGAGGACCTCGGAGGTCAGCACCTCGTCCCAGGGCGTGCCGTCGTGGAGGGCCTCGACGACGGCGCCGAGCAGGGCGAACCCGGGGTTGGAGTAGTGGTGGCGTTCACCGGCCGGGTGCAGCCGGGGCGTCTCGCCGAGGAGGTCGGCAGTCCCGGGACGCAGCGCGCCCGGCGTGCGCTCCCACCAGGGGCCGGGGGTCTCGGCGGCCAGTCCCGCGGTGTGCGTGAGGAGTTGGCGGACGGTGACCCCGTCGGCGGGGGTGGCGCCGATGTGCTTCTCGACGGGGTCGTCCAGACCCAGGCGCCCCGCGTCGCGCAGTCGCAGCACCAGGACGGCCACGAAGGTCTTGGTGATGGAGCCGATCCGGTACTGGGTGTCCCCGTCCGGTGCGTGACCGTCCACGCAGGAGCGCGCCCCGGTCCACACGGCCCGGCCGTCCCGGACGACGGCCGCCACGAGGGAGGGGGTGCGGCTGCGGGACTGCGCGACCGCGACGCAGTGCAGCAGGGCCCGGCGGGTGTCGGGGAGCAGGGCGTCGTCGGGCTCGGTCTGCGGTGTCGGCATGCGCTCACCTTAGAGGCCCCCGGCGGCATGCCGGGCGCACGGGTGCGGCCGTCAGGCGGTCAGGAGCACGCCGGCGTAGGAGACGGTGGCGATGAGGGTCCAGGAGATGAGGCCGACGGCGGCCACACGCGGCCCGGTCCGCGCCAGGGCGGGCAGGTGCACCATGCTCCCGAGCCCCACCATGGCCATGGCCAGCAGCAGTTGCTGCAGCTGCTGCGCGCCGCCGAGCACACCCGCCGGGAGAACTCCCGTGCTGCGCACCGCGATCATGACGAGGAAGCCGACGACGAACAGCGGCAGCAGCGGGGTGCGCCGGGCGGAGGCAGCGGCGTCCGGTCCCGCGGCTCCCGAGATCGCGCGGCGCCGGCGCAGCGCGTAGGCGACCCCCGCGACCAGGGGCGCCAGGAGCGCGACGCGCATCAGCTTGACGAGCACCGCCTCGCCGAGCGCCGCGGGGCCCGCGGTCTGCGCCGTCGCGACGACCTGCCCGACGTCGTGCACGCCGGCCCCGGCCCAGCGGCCGAACTGGACGTCGTCCAGACCGAGCGGGTGGTGCAGCAGCGGCAGCACGCCGATGGCGAGGGTGCCGCAGAGCGTGACCAGGGCGACGGACGCGGCCACGTCCTCCTCGTCGCTGCCGGTGACCTGGCTCACCGCGCCGATGGCGGAGGCACCGCAGATGGAGTAGCCGGTGGCGATGAGCAGGGGCTGGTCGCCGCGCAGTCCCATGCGGCGGCCGAGCCAGACGGTGCCCCAGAAGGTGGCGGCCACGACGCAGACCACCATGCCGGCCGTGGCCCAGCCGAGGCCGAGCACGTCGTCCAGCCCGAGCTGCAGTCCGAGGACGACGATGCCGATCCGCATCAGCCGTTTCCCGGCGAAGGTCAGCCCGGGCCGGGCCCGGCCGCGCAGGGTCGTGCGCAGGCCCGGCACGTTGGCGGCGGCGATGCCGAGGACGACGGCGCCGGTGGGCACCGGCAGGGCGGGCAGCAGAAGGTGCAGTGCGGTCGCCAGCGTGGCACCGGCGGCGGCCATCAGCAGGCCGGGCAGGACGGCCGCCACGGCCTTGCGGCGGCCCGCACCGCTTCCGGCGGGGGTCGCGGCGGGGCGGGCGGCCGGCGCCGCCTCGCGGGGCGCGGTCGCGGGGGTGCGCGCGGGGGTGCGGAGGTTCACCGTTCGCCGACCGGCAGCCGGTAGACGCGCCGCACGCTGGAGCCCAGGCGGGAGATGTCGGCCCCGTAGACGTGCAGCGATATCGCCTTGCCGGGGCCGCCGTTCCACACCTCGTGGATGTCACCGGGCGGCGCGAATCCGCAGACCTCGCCCTGGGCGTTGACGACGTCCTGGGTGGGGACGAGGCGGGAGCCGGCCCCGTCGGGGACCAGCCGGTAGCGGCGCTCGTGCTCACGGCCCCGGTGCACGCCCGTGACGCACCACGAGACGTGGTCGTGGATGGACGTCCGCTGCCCCGGCAGCCAGACCAGGGCGACGACGGAGAAGCTGCCGTCCTCCTCGGCGTGCAGGACGTGCTGGCGGTAGCGGTCCGGGTCGCCCTCGGTGTGGCCCCCGGCCAGCAGGTCGGGGGCGCCGAGGTGCGGCGCGAGCCGTTCGCCCACCAGGTGGGCCGTGGGGCCGGGCGCCAGGCCGCGGCCGACCGCCTCACGCACCTCGTCGACGAGGCGGGCCAGCCTGGCGGTGGGCGCGGAGAGCGCCGGAGCGGTCGCGGAGGTCATGCTCGCAGCGTCCGTGCGCGCGGGCCCGCGCGTCCACTGACAGTTGCTTCACCCCGCTGTGCCCCTCCTTATGGATGCGGTCGGGTCAGCAGCCGCTGCGCCGCTCGGCGACCGTCCGGAGCGCGTCGAGCACCAGGGCCGCGGCCGGGATCCGCAGGTGGTCGCGCGGCACGTACGCCGCGACCCTGCGGCGGGAGACGGGGTCCAGCGGCCGGCCGGTGACCCGGTCCAGCCGCATGAAGGACAGCACCAGCCCGGGCATCATCGCGACCCCCAGCCCCTCGGCGACCAGTGACTGCACCACGAGGTTGTCGTCGGTGGCGAAGGCGATGTCGGGGGCGAAGCCCAGCTCCGCGCACTCGTGGAGGAAGTTGACCCGGCAGCGCATGCAGCCGGCGATCCAGCGTTCGCCGGCCAGGTCGCCGAGCCGGACGGAGCGGGACCTCGCCAGCCGGTGCCCGGCCGGCATCAGGACCATGAGCTGGTCCTCCAGCAGCGGGATCTCGACCAGGTCGTCCGGCACGGCCTCGTGCAGTCCCGGATAGGTGAAGGCGAGAGTGATGTCGCACTCGCCGCGGGTGACCCGCTCCAGCGAGTCGGGCGGCTCGTCCCCCAGCAGCTCGACCCGTATGCCGGGGTGCTCGGCCGCGAGCAGGGCGAGCGCCTCGGGGATCAGGGTGGCGTTGGCGCTGGGGAAGGCGCACAACCTCACCCGGCCGGTCTCCAGCCGGGTCACCGCCCCTATCTGCTCCCAGGCCACGGTCATGCTGTCCAGGATGGTCTCGGCGTGCCGGGCCAGCGCCTCCCCCGCCTCGGTCAGCCGCATGCGCCGCCCGACGCGGACGAAGAGCGCGGTGCCCACCGAACGCTCCAGCGCCTTCATCTGCTGGGTGACCGCGGGCTGCGTGTAGCCCAGCGCCACGGCCGCCGCCGAGTAGGAGCCGGCCGTGACCACGGTGTGGAACGTCTTGATGTGCCTGGAATCGAACACGCATGAATCATAAGAGGAACTTGGGGTGATCCGGCACAGGGCCTCCTGGTGCTTCTGGGACCACTGCGCCGGGGGGTGTTTGCGTCCGCAATCCGGTGCGCGGTGTCCGCTGTGGGTCCACCATGTCACTACGGGTCACACGGGCCTCAACCACACCGCGAGGAGCCTTCATTGAGCGCAGCGCGAACCGCCTCGTACCGCCGGTATCTGATGTGTCCTCCCACGTACTTCCGCGTCACGTACTCCATCAATCCCTGGATGGACCCCACGAAGCCGGTCGACCCCGCGCTCGCCCTGCTGCAGTGGGAGGACCTGCGCGACCGCTACCGCGCGCTGGGGCACACCGTCGAGATCCTGCAGCCGCTGCCGGGCCTGCCGGACATGGTCTTCGCCGCCAACGGCGCCACCGTGGTCGACGGCCGGGTCTTCGGCGCCCGCTTCGCCAACCCCGAGCGGGCCGCGGAGGCTCCCGCGCACCGCGAGTGGTTCCTGAACCGCGGCTACGGCGAGGTGCACGACCCGCACCACGCCAACGAGGGCGAAGGGGACTTCGCCGTCACCGAGAGCTGGCTGCTGGCCGGGAAGGGCTTCCGCAGCAGCCCGCTGTCGCACTCCGAGCTCCAGGAGTTCTTCGGCCGCCCCGTCATCGGCCTGGAGCTCACCGACCCGCACTTCTACCACCTGGACACCGCGCTGTGCGTGCTCTCCGGCGACGAGATCATGTACTACCCGGACGCCTTCTCCCCCGGCAGCCGCGCGGTGCTGCGCAGGCTCTTCCCCGACGCGCTGACCGCCACCCGGCAGGACGCCGCGGCCTTCGGGCTCAACTGCGTCAGCGACGGCCTGCACGTCCTGGTCCCCTCCGGGGCCACCGGGCTGCTGCGGCGGCTGCGCGAGCGCGGCTACGAGCCGGTGCCGGTGGACATGTCCGAACTGCACAAGGCCGGCGGCAGCGTGAAGTGCTGCACCATGGAGCTGCGCGACTGAGCGTGATACGAAGGGGCGCATGTCGCAGCAGCTGCCCCTCCGTACCTCGTACGACGTCGTGATCGTCGGCGGTGGCCACAACGGCCTCGTCGCCGCCGCGTACCTCGCCCGCGCGGGCCGCTCCGTGCTGCTGCTGGAGCGGCTGCCGGGCACCGGCGGCGCCGCCGTCTCCACCCGCGCCTTCACCGGTCTGGACGCACGGCTGTCCCGGTACTCGTACCTGGTGAGCCTGCTGCCCCGGAAGATCGTCGACGACCTGGGGCTGCGCTTCGCCGTGCGGCGGCGGCGCATCTCCTCCTACACCCCGCACGGCGACGGCGGGCTCCTCGTCGACGCCGAGTCGCCGTCCGCGACCCGCGAGAGCTTCGTCCGGCTGACCGGCTCCGACCGCGACTTCGAGGCCTGGCAGCGCTTCTACGGCATGACGCAGCGGGTCGCCGAGCGCGTCTTCCCGACGCTGACCGCGCCGCTGCCCTCCCGGGCCGAGCTGGAGCGGACGGTGGACGACCCGGAGGCCTGGTCGGCGCTGTTCGAACGGCCGCTGGGCGAGACCGTCGAGTCCGTCTTCGAGGACGACGTGGTGCGCGGCGTGGTGCTGACCGACGCCCTGATCGGCACCTTCAGCCACGCCCACGACCCCTCGCTGCTGCAGAACCGCTGCTTCCTCTACCACGTCATCGGCGGCGGCACGGGCGACTGGGACGTGCCCGTCGGCGGCATGGGCGCCCTCACCGACGCCCTGGCGGACGCGGCGCGGGCGGCCGGGGCGGAGATCGTGACCGGCACCGAGGTCACGGCCGTCGGGACCGACGGCACGCGGGCCGAGGTGTCCTTCGAGGGCGGCGCGGTGGGCGCGGGCCACGTGCTGGTCAACGCCTCCCCGTACGCGCTGGCCGGTCTGCTGGGCGAGGCCGCCCCGGAGAAGCCGGAGGGCGCCCAGCTCAAGGTGAACATGCTGCTGCGCCGGCTGCCGAGGCTGCGCGACACCGCGGTGGACCCGCGCGACGCCTTCGCCGGCACCTTCCACATCGCCGAGTCGTACACCCAGCTGGACCGGGCCTACCGCGAGGCGGCGGAGGGCGCGGTGCCCACGGCGCCGCCCTCCGAGATCTACTGCCACTCGCTGACCGACCCCTCGATCCTCTCCCCCGACCTGGCCGCCCAGGGCGTGCACACCCTCACCCTCTTCGGGCTGCACGCCCCGGCGCGGCTCTTCGCGGACGACCCCGCGCAGGCGAAGGAGTCCCTGCTCAAGGCCACCCTGGCGCAACTGGACGGGGTGCTCGCGGAGCCGCTGGCGGACTGCCTGGCGGTGGACGCGGACGGGCGGCCGTGCATCGAGGCGAAGTCCCCGCTCGACCTGGAGCGGGAGGTCGGCCTGCCCGGCGGGCACATCTTCCACCGGGACCTGGCGTTCCCGTACGCGGAGTCGGGCGGCGGCGCCTGGGGCGTGGGGACCGCGCACGCGAACGTGCTGCTGTGCGGGGCGGGAGCGGTGCGCGGCGGCGGCGTCAGCGGCGTTCCGGGCCACAACGCGGCCATGGCGGTGCTGGGCGGCCGGTGACCGCGCGGGCGGGCGGTCGCCCCGCGGACCCGGGACACAGGCCGTGCCCCGGGCGTCCGCGCCCGCGGGACTACTCCGGCTCCGCGGGAGGAGGCGGCCAGGCGTCGCCCCACGCGACGTCGCGGGCCGCGCGGTACAGCGGACCCTGCCGCTTGGTCACGGTGTCGCGGCGCAGGCCGTCCCCGACCGTGCACAGGTCGATGAGGACCTGGCCCTTGCGGATCTGCGGGTGCCGGACGACCCGGTCCGGCGCACCGGCCTGGTCCGCGGGGAAGCGGGCGGCGGCGACGTAGCTGAACTTCTCGTCCTCGTAGGGCAGCGAGCCCCCCTTGACCTGCCGGTGCAGCGAGGTCCGGGCGACCCGCGCCGCGAAGTGGCACCAGTCCGGCGCCTGCACCGGGCAGGTGCCGTCGTGGGGGCAGGGGGCGAGGACGTGGAAGCCGTCCGCGACGAACCTCTCGCGCGCCGCGAGGACGCGCGCGTAGCCGTCGGGCGTGCCCGGTTCGACGACGAGCACGGCGCCGCGCGCCGCCCTGGCGGCCTCCGCGACGACCGCGTCGCGGTCGGCCGCGGTGAGTTCGCCGATGACGTACGACAGCGTGACCAGGTCCGCCTCGGGCAGCCGGGCGCCGCCGCCCAGCGGTGTCTTCTGCCAGCGTGCGTCCCGCACCGCCGCGTGCTCCGACTCCGCGGCCAGTTCGCGGCCGAGCGAGAGCGCCGCGTCCGACCAGTCGAGGACGGTGCTGGTGTGCGTCCCCTCCTCCCAGGCGTCGGCGACCGCCCAGGTCGCGGCGCCGGTCCCGCCGCCCACGTCCAGATGGCTCGCCGGCGCCCACTCCCCCGCCCGGGCCCGGAACTCCGCGAGCGCGGCGCCGACCGCGGCGTGGGTGGCCGGCATGCGGTAGGCCGCGTAGGCGGCGACGTCGGAGCGGTCGCGCAGGATCGGGGTACTGCTGGGCGTGCGCCCCCGGTAGGTGGCGATCAGCCGGTCGACGGCCTGGGTGGCACGGCCCGGCGGCAGCCCGTCGAGGAGTCCGGCGAGGGCGGATTGCAGAGAGGACACAAAGGTCAAGGGTAAGGGCCGCCCGGACGGGGCCGGCGCGGGCGCCGCCAGGGTGCACCGGCACCCGCTTCGGGGGCGGCGGCAAGGTCGCCGGCGCCGGGACGCGACCGGGCCACTGCCGCCACGAGCCGGAAGCTGACGACGGCGCGGGCGTGGACGAGGCCCCGCAGCGGATCGACCGCGTCTCCTCGGTCTCGGGGGTCCCGGCAACCCACGCTGGGACTCTCGTCCGGGACCGTCCGGACCCGCGGGCGGACCAGAGGGCGTGTCCTGCCGGCTCGCGGGGTCGCGCCGTCCGGCCCGGTACGCACCTGTGCCGCATGTCGGAGGCATGGGTCTGGGCCCGGCCGCCACGACCTCGTCGGACGATCAATCGGATGACCAATCGGATGACGCACGCCGGGACTTCGGCCGGCTGTGGGGCGCCTGCGCGGTGAGTGCGGCGGGGAGCGCTATCGGCACCGGGGCCCTGCCTCTGGTCGCCGTCCTGGCGCTGGAGGTCACGACCTTCCAGGTCTCCCTCCCCGCGGCCCTGTCCGCGCTCGCGGCCGCCGCCATCACCCTCCCCCCCGTGACTCCGGGATCGGCGCGGTGTGGGGCGCCGGACGCGGGCTGCCCCTCTTCTACGGGGGCTTCGACGGCTCGTCCGGGACGACGGCGGCGATCGGCCGGGAGGTCGTCGCGGCGCTCACGGCGGCCGGGCTGCCGTCGGAGTGGGACGGGGACCCGGACGGCGTCATCACGGTGACCCCTCTGGACTGGCGCAAGCGGCTGGTCGGCTGGACCGGGCGGCAGCCTGGGCCCCGGCCTGCGGGGTGTCCGTCGTGCCGCGCCAGGAACGCCACAGCGCGGCGTAGGCGCCGCCGGCGGCCACCAGCTCGTCGTGGGTGCCGAGTTCGGTGACCACCCCGCGGTCCATCACGGCGACGCGGTCCGCGTCGTGGGCGGTCTGCAGCCGGTGGGCGACGGCGATGACCGTGCGGCCCCGCAGGACAGCGGCGAGGGCGCGCTCGGTGCTGCGCGCCGTAGCCGGGTCGAGCAGGGCGGTGGCCTCGTCCAGGACCAGGGTGTGGGGATCGGCCAGGACGACCCGGGCCAGGGCGAGTTGCTGCGCCTGGGCGCCGCCGAGGGGGTGGGCGCCACCGCCGAGTGCGGTGTCGAGACCGTCGGGCAGGTCTCCGGCCCAGGCCGCGTCCACGGCGGCCAGCGCCGCGAGCAGCTCGGTGTCGGTGGCGGCAGGCTCCGCGATCAGCAGGTTCTCGCGGAGCGTGCCGTGGAAGACGTGGTGCTCCTGGGTGACCAGGACGACCTGGCGGCGCAGTTCGTCCGGGGCGAGGTCGGCGACCGGCACGCCGCCGACGGTGACGGCACCGCTGCGGGGGCGGTCGACGCCCGCGAGCAGCCGCCCCAGGGTGGACTTGCCGGCCCCGGACGGGCCCACCACGGCGAGCCGTTCCCCGGGCCGTACGTCCAGGTGGACGCCGTGCAGCACGTCGCGGCCGTGGCCGTACGCGTACCGGACGTCCGTGACCTCGATGCGCCCGCCCGCGGGCACGGCCGCGGTCGGCGGCCCGGCCGCGGGGACCATCGCCAGGCCCTCCACGCGTGCGTACGACGCGGCACTGCCCTGCAGGTGCTCGACCCACAGCAGCAGGTTGTCCAGCGGCCCGGCCAGCTGCCGCAGGTAGATCGCCGAGGCGATCACGGTGCCGAGGGACACGGCGCCCCGCTGGTGCAGCGCGCCACCGGTCAGCAGCACGCTGACGACCGGCAGCGCGTAGGAGACGTCCACGGCCGGGAAGAGCACCGTACGCAGCCGGAGTGTGCGCAGCCGGGCACGGCGGGCCTCGGCGATGGCCGTCTCGGCCTTCGCGACGCGGCGTGCCTGCAGACCGAGCGCCTCGACGGTGCGGGCCCCGGCCGCCGTGGCCGACAGCTCCTCGGCGAGCGCCGAGTTGGCCCCGCCCTCGGCGAGGTAGGCGGCGCGGGCCCGGCGCAGGTACCAGCGCAGGGCGACCCCCATCACCGCCATGCCGGCCAGTCCGCACAGTCCGAGCAGCGGGTCGAGCAGGACGACGGCGCCGACGACGAACAGCACCTGCACGCAGGAGACGAGGACCTCGGGCACCGCGTCGCGCAGCGTGACCGCGACGGCGGTGACGTCGGTGGTGCCGCGCGCGGCCAGGTCGCCGGTGGGGACCCGCTCGACGGTGGCGGCGGGCAGCGCGAGGGCGCGGTCGAGGAAGCGTTCGCGGATCCGGGCCGCGGTGCGCTCGCCGAAGCGGGCCCCGGCCCTGAGGGCCTGACGGGACAGCAGGATCTGCAGCACCGTGCAGGCGGCGATGGCGAGTGCCAGCCGGTCCACGGCGGCGAGGGCGGCCCGGCCGGGCGCGTCCTTGACGGTGTCCACGATCGCGCCGAGCAGCCACGGCCCGGCGAGTCCGGCGCCCGCGGCCAGTGCGTTGAGGGCCAGCACGCCGGCGAACGCCCTGCGGTCGGAGCGGAGTTCGCCCAGGGCCGCACGGCGGACCCGCGTACGGTCGGCGACCGGCAGCACGTCCGCCATCACCCCGCCCCCTCGCCCGCGCCCCGCGCCACCAGCGCCCGGTAGCCGGCCTCGTCCCGCAGCAGGTCGCGATGCGCGCCGGTGGCGGCCGCCTTGCCGTCGACGAGGAACACGACGACGTCGGCCTGTTCGAGCAGGAGCGGGGACGTCGTGGTGACCAGGGTCGTGCGGCCCTGCCGGGCGGCGCGGAGCCCGGCGGCCATCGCCGCCTCGGTGTGGGCGTCGACGGCGGAGGTGGGCTCGACGGCGAGCAGGGCGTCCGGGGCGGCGTGCAGGGCGCGGGCGAGCCGCAGGCGCTGGCGCTGGCCGCCGGAGAGGTTGCGGCCCTGCGCGGCGACGGCGGAGCCCAGGCCGTCGGGGAGGGCGTCGACGACGTCGCCCGCCGCGGCGGCGCGGACGGCCGCGCGGATCGCGTCGTCGGCGGGCTCGTGGCGCCCGGCGACGACCTCGCGGACGGTGCCGGCGAAGAGGTCGGCCTCGTTGTCCGCGACAAGGATCCGGTCGCGGAGCGCTCCGACGGGGACGGCGTCCAGCCGGACGTCTCCCCAGGTCGTGTCGGAGGGGGCGAAGCCGCCGAGCCGGTCGACGACGGCGACGGCGTCCTCGGGGCGGGTGGCGGCGAGCGCGGTCAGCAGTCCGGGGCGGACCTCGACGCCGGAGCCCGGGTCGCGCAGGACGGCGGCCGCGCCGGGGGCGGCGGCGGGGGCCCGTTCGGGGTCGTCGGCGTGCTCGGGCCGCAGGGCGAGGAAGCGGGTGACCCGCCGGGCGGCGACGGTGGCACGGGCCAGGTCGGCGCCGCCCTCGATGAAGAGCGCCACCGGGATCACCAGCACGGCGACGTACCCGTGGACGGCGACGAGGTCGCCGACGCTGATCGACCCCTCCGCGGCCATCCGCGCGGCCAGCCAGGTGACGACGGCGAGGAAGAGCGCGGGAAGCCCGTTGCCGAGGGCGCCGACCCAGCTGGTCACGGCGCCGACCCGGTAGCCCTGGTCGCGCAGCGCCGCGGAGTCGCGGCGGTAGCGCGCGGCGTACGCCTCCTTGCCGCCGAGGCCGCCCAGTACCCGCAGTCCGGTCACCACGTCGACCAACCGGGCGGTCAGCGCGCCCTGTTGCTCGCGGTAACCGGCGCCGACGCCCTGCAGCCGGCGCAGCAGCGGCCCGACGGTGACGGCGAGCAGCGGCACCCCGGCCAGCACCACGGCGGCGAGCAGCGGGGATATGGACAACAGGAGCACCGCGACGGCCACGTACGCGACGACGGCCCCGACCCCGGGACCGGTCACGGTGAGCGACTGGGCGATGGCCTGCACGTCGCTCATGCCGATGGCGACGACCTCGCCCGCGGTGACCCGGCGCGGCAGCGCGGCGCCGAGACGCGTGGCGTGGGCCACGGTGACCCGGACGGTGCGGAAGGAGGCGTCCATCCGGACCCTGGTCATCGTCCGGTGCCGGGCGATGCCGAGCCACGCCGTGAACGCGCCGCCGGCGAGGAGCGCCGCGGACCACCCGGCGAGGGCGCCGTGGTCGTCGGCGCGCAGGCCGTCGTCGACGGCGCGCGACAGCAGGTAGGGCGACAGGGCCAGGCTCGCCATCCATGTGCTGCCCAGCAGCGCGCCGAGTGCCACGCGGCGGCGCTGGCTGACGACCAGCCACCACAGGAACCGGACCGGACTGGCGATGTCCCTCGCGGTGGGAGCGGTGCGACTGCCTGGCATGGCCACACCATACTGACCCGGTCCGTCCGCTCTGTCACCCTCCCCCCCACCCGTCCCGGAAACGAGCGGTTCCCACAGCGCGCGCCCGTATACGAAAGGACGGGACACACCGCCCTCCGGGCGGGGGCGCGCGAACCGCCCGCCGGAGCACGTCAGAAGCGCGGACAGGGAGCCCTCAACCCCCTACGATCAGGAACGATCCCCAGACGGCGCCGTACCGCATCACAGAACCCTCCAGCGGACAGATCAAGCCGAATGTGAACTTCAGGACAACTGGCCTCCGAAATTTCGTAAACCGCAGCGAACGCACAACTGTTTGGCATAGCGTTCCGGGTTACTACGGCGCACGGCTGCTTGGGGAAGTAGCGGTGCGCCCACTTTTGTCGCGTTGTGCCAGGGGGGTCCATGCGGCGTGTCGGTATACCCAATTCAGGCCCGATAGATACGTCCCCCGCGCGCGGCCGTACGGCCACCCCGCGCGGGCTGAGCGACAAGGCGCGCTGGTACCTGCCGGCGGCGCTCGTCACGGACGCGGTGGGGGTCGCACTCCCGGTCGGGATCGTCTTCGACGCCACGTTCCAGCCGCACCCGGTGTTGTGCGCCGTGACCGCGGCGGCGGCCTGGCTGATCGTCCAGACCGCCCGGCGCAGGTACACCCAGCGCGCACTCGGCGAGTCGCGCAGCGGGCTGTCCGTGGTCTACGACTGGATGGTCCTGCTCGGCGTGCTCGCGGTGGTCCGCGCGCTGCTCGGTGAGCGCTCCGAGCCCTCGGCGGCCCTCCTCGCCCTCACACCGGGTCTGCTGCTGACCACCGCCTGCCGCAAACTGACCTACCGTCATCTGCTGGCCTCGCGGCGCGAGGCGCACGCGGTGCGCCGCATCCTCGTGATCGGCGAGCCGAGCGCGGCCGACTATGTCGTCGACCAGCTGGCCGCGCGCACCGACCACGAGTACGTCGTGGTCGGTGCCATCCCCGTCGGGCTGGCCAACCTGGAGTGCGGCGCGCCCGTGGCCGCCCGGCTGGAGTCGCTGGCACCGGCGCGGCCGAGCGCCGACTCCGGTGCGGTGCTGACCGCGGCGCGGGAACTCGGCGCCGACCTGGTCCTGGTCGCGCCCGGCCCGCGGATGGCCGGTGAACGCCTGCGGCAGCTCTCCTGGGCCGTGCACGACGCGGGCATCCCGCTGGCCGTGCTCCCGGGCCTCACCGACGTCGCGGTGCGGCGGGTGGAGCTCACCTCAGCCGCCGGGCTCACCCTGCTGCACATCAGCCCGCCGCTGCGGCGCGGGGTGCAGGTGAGCCTGAAGGAGGCGCTGGACCGCGCCGGGGCCGCCGTCGGACTGCTGCTGCTCTCCCCGCTGTTCGGCCTCATCGCGGCGGCCATCCGGCTCGGCTCCAAGGGGCCGGTGTTCTACCAGCAGATCCGGCACGGGGTGAACTGCGTGCCCTTCACCATGTGGAAGTTCCGCACGATGGTGACGGACGCCGACGACCGCAAGCCCGAACTGGCCTCCGCCAACGAGAGCGACGGCCTGATGTTCAAGATGCGCCGCGACCCGCGCGTCACACGGGTCGGGCGCATCCTGCGCCGCTGCTCGCTGGACGAACTACCGCAGCTGATCAACGTGTTGCGGGGCGAGATGTCGCTCGTCGGCCCGCGCCCCCCGCTGCCGGAGGAGGTCGCCCGCTACGACGAGGTCGCGCTGCGCCGGCTGTCGGTGAAGCCCGGCCTGACGGGCCTGTGGCAGGTCAGCGGGCGCTCGGACCTCTCCTGGGACGAAACGCTCCAGCTGGACCTCCGGTACGTCGACAACTGGACCCTCACCAGCGACGTCGACGTGATGGCCCGCACGTTCCGGGCCGTCGTGGACGGCCGCGGAGCGTACTGAATGTCAGGCAGCGCAGGCGTCCTTCCACCACCGGTACGTGGCGGCGATCCCGTCCCGCAGCGGGATCTGCGGCTTCCAGCCGAGGGCGGAGAGACGCGAGATGTCCAGCAGCTTGCGCGGGGTGCCGTCGGGCTTGGAGGTGTCCCAGGCGACGGCACCCTCGTAGCCGGTGACCTCCCGCACGGTCTCGGCCAGCTCGCGGATCGTCAGGTCGTCGCCGCAGCCGATGTTGACCGGCTCCTCGCCGTCGTACGCGCGCAGCAGCACCGCGCACGCGGCGGCGAGGTCGTCGACGTGCAGGAACTCCCGGCGCGGGCTGCCGGAGCCCCAGAGCACCACCTCGGGGGCGCCGTCGCGCCGCGCCTCGTGGAAGCGGCGGATGAGCGCGGGCAGCACGTGCGAGGTCTCGAGGTCGAAGTTGTCGCCGGGACCGTAGAGGTTGGTGGGCATCGCCGAGACGAACAAGGCGCCGTACTGCCTGCGGTAGGACTGCACCTGGACGATGCCGGCGATCTTGGCGAGCGCGTACGCCTCGTTGGTCGGCTCCAGCGGGCCGGTCAGCAGGGCGTCCTCGTGGATCGGCTGCGGCGCGTGCTTCGGGTAGATGCACGAGGAGCCCAGGAAGAGCAGCCTGCCCACCCCGGCCGCGTGCGCCCCGGCGATCACGCTCAGCTGGATGCGCAGATTGTCCTCGAGGAACTGCACCGGGAAGGTGCTGTTGGCCATGATGCCGCCGACCTTGGCGGCCGCCAGCACCACCGCGTCGGGCCGCTGCTCCTTCAGGAACGCCTCGGTGCGCGCCGCGTCGCGCAGATCGAGTTCGCCGCGGCCACGGGTGATCACCTCGTGCCCGTCGGCGGTCAGCCGCCGGGTCACCGCCGATCCGACCAGGCCGCGGTGGCCCGCGACGAAGATCCGGGCGCGGTCGGGCAGGAGTGCGTTCGCTTCGCTCATGGAAGCGAATTCTGCCAGGAGGGTTCACCCCACCGGGGGTGATTCCAAACATCAGTACGCAAAAGAAACATAACCGACTCAAGGGGGGAGATCGCATGGGCAAGAGCGCCCTGATCACCGGTGTGACCGGCCAGGACGGCTCCTATCTGGCGGAGCTGCTGCTGAGCAAGGGGTACACCGTGCACGGCCTCGTCAGACGGTCGTCCAGCTTCAACACCGAGCGGATCGACCACATCTACCAGGGGCCGCAGGAGGCCGACCGCTCCTTCGTGCTCCACCATGCCGACCTCTCCGACGGCGTGGCCCTGGTGAACCTCCTGCGCGACCTGCGCCCCGACGAGGTCTACAACCTGGGCGCCCAGTCCCATGTCCGCGTGTCCTTCGACGCCCCGCTCTACACCGGGGACGTCACCGGCCTCGGCTCGATGCGGCTGCTGGAGGCGGTACGGGCCAGCGGCGTGGAGACCCGGATCTACCAGGCCTCCTCCTCCGAGATGTTCGGCGCCACCCCGCCGCCGCAGAACGAGCGGACGCCCTTCCACCCCCGCAGCCCGTACGGCTGCGCCAAGGTCTACGGCTACTGGGCGACGGTCAACTACCGCGAGGCGTACGACATGTTCGCGGTCAACGGCATCCTGTTCAACCACGAGTCCCCGCGCCGCGGCGAGACCTTCGTGACCCGCAAGATCACCCGCGCCGTGGCCCGCATCAAGGCCGGTCTGCAGGACCGGCTCTACCTGGGCAACCTCGACGCCGTACGGGACTGGGGCTACGCCCCCGAGTACGTCGACGCGATGTGGCGGATGCTCCAGCGCGACGTGCCGGACGACTACGTCGTCGCCACCGGCGAGGCCGCCACCGTGCGGCAGTTCGTGGAGACCGCCTTCGCGCACGTGGACCTCGACTGGGCGGAGTACGTGCGCTACGACCCCAAGTACGAGCGTCCCAGCGAGGTCGACGCCCTGATCGGCGACGCCAGCAAGGCGGAGGAACTGCTCGGCTGGAAGCCCTCCGTGCGGGTCGACGAGCTGGCCCGGATCATGGTCGACGCCGACCGCAGGCAGGTCGAGGACCAGCTCGCCGGCGTGACCGTGCGCATCGACCGGTGAACAGGCGGCAAGGGACGGCCGGTTACGTCCCGGCAACGGCCGCTTGAGCCAAGAGTGAACACAATTTCGTCAAACCTTCACACGAGGAGCTTCACCTCCCCCTACGCTGCCGTCCACAGGCGGCCGAATGGGCCGCTTGTGCACGAGTGAGGCCTTGGGGGGCACATGCGAAGACTTGGGGCGATGACCGCCGCCGGGACACTGGTGGCGGGGGCTCTGGCGGGGATGGGGGTGGCCGCGGCTCCGGCCGCGACCGCGCTCACCCCGCCGGTGGCGATGACCGCGGACGAACTCCCGACCTGGCAGACCAACGGCATCGTCTGGGCGATGGCCCAGTCGGAGGGGGTCGTCTTCGCCGGCGGGACCTTCTCCACCGTCCGCCCGCCCGGCAGCGGCGCGGGCACCAACGAGCAGTCCGCGGTGAACTTCGCGGCGTTCGACGCCGCGACCGGGGCACCGACCGACTGCCACCTGTCGTTCACGATCGGCCCGGGCAGCACGGCCACCGTGCGCGCCCTGGCCGTCTCGCCGGACGGCGACACCCTCTACGCGGGTGGATACTTCAGCGCCGTCAACGGCGTCCAGGTCAACAGCCTGGCCGCCATCGACATCGCGACGTGCACGCCGGTCGCCTCCTTCCACCCCGGGATCTCCGCGACCGTACGGGCGCTGGACGTGACCGCGGACACCGTCTACATGGGCGGTGACTTCACCACCGTCGCCGGCCAGTCCCGGCGGTACTTCGCGGCGCTGACCACCGCGGGGGCGCTGAAGGCCTGGGACCCGCAAGGCGACGAGCCCGGGCGGGCCGTCCAGGCCGCCCGGGACGGCACCCATGTGATGATCGGCGGTGACTTCGACACCGTCGGCGGCAGCGACTCGCACGCCCTGGCGGTCGTGGACACCGGCACCGGCGCACTGACGAAGGCGTACCCGGTGGGATTCTTCCCGGCGACCTCGGTCGTCAAGGACATCACGGACGACGCGACGGGCCTGTACGTGGCCAACGAGGGCACCGGCGGCGGCGTCTTCGACGGCCGCACCGCCTTCGACCTGAGCGACTTCGACCAGCGCTGGCGCGACACCTGCCTCGGCGCGACGCAGTCGCTCGCCGTCTACCAGACGGTGCTGTACAGCGGTTCGCACGCGCACGACTGCAGCAGCATGGGCGCCTTCCCGAACCAGCGGCGCAAGCACCTGCTGGCGCAGTCGGTGGACGACCCGAAGCTGCTCGGCTGGTTCCCGGACACCAACGACGGCCTCGGCGAGAGCATCGGCCCGCGGGTGATGTCCGTGTCGTCCGCGGGCGGCAAGGACTACCTCTGGGTCGGCGGCGAGTTCACCACCGTCCAGGGTGCTCCGCAGCAGGGCCTGACCCGATTCTCCAACGGTCCCGACACCGGCAACCCGACGACTCCCGAGGCGAGCGCGGCGAGCCTGGCGGCCGGGCAGGTCAAGGTGAGCTGGCAGGCGAGCCTGGACGACGACGACAGCGCGCTGACGTACAAGGTCTACCGGGACGGCTCGTCCACCCCGGTGTACACCACCTCCGGCGACTCGCTGCCGTGGGTGCGGCCGCAGCTCAGCTTCACCGACACCGGGCTGACCGTGGGATCGACCCACAGCTACCGGGTCAGCGCGAGCGACGGCACCAACACCAGCCCGCTCTCCTCGACCGCCACGGCCACCGTGGCCTCCGGCAGCAACAGCTACGCCGCGGCGGTGCTCTCCGACGGCGCCAACCTCTACTGGCGCTACGACGAGAGCGGCGGCACCTTCGCCGCCGACGCCTCCCCCGCGGACGACAACGGCGACTACGTCGGCGGCCCGTCCTACCGCCAGAGCCCGGGCGCGGTGAGCGGTTCCAGCACGGCGATCGGCTTCAACGGCTCCGACCAGTGGGTCTACAGCGACCGCAGCCACCCGCGTCCGGCCGCCTTCAGCGTGGAGTCGTGGTTCAGGACCACCACGACCTCGGGCGGCAAGATCGTCGGCTTCGGCAACACCACCAACGGCACCAGCAGCCAGTACGACAAGCACGTCTACATGACCAACAACGGCCGGCTGGTCTTCGGCGTCTACACCGGCGCCACCAACACCGTCACGAGCAGCGCCGCCTACAACAACGGCGCCTGGCACCACGTGGTGGCCACCCAGGGCGCCGACGGCATGAGGATGTACGTCGACGGCACCCTCGTCGGCAGCAACCCGCAGACCTCCAACGAGAACTACACCGGTTACTGGCGGGCGGGCGGCGACAACCTCAACGGCTGGCCGGACCAGCCGTCCAGCGGCTACTTCGGCGGGCAGATCGACGAGACCGCCGTCTACCCGTCCGTGCTGAGCGCCGCCCAGGTCGCCAACCACTTCGCCCTGGCCAGCGCCCCGGCCGACACCGTCACCACGCTCACCCCCGGCGAGGACACCTACGTCAACGCCGGTGCCCCGTCGGCCAACTACGGCACCTCGGGCTCGCTGGCCGTCCGCGGCAGCTCGGCCTACCTGTCGTACCTGCGCTTCAGCCTGCCGCCGGCCCCGGCCGGGCAGACCCTCAAGAGCGCCGTGCTGCGGGTCATGACCAGCAGCGACCCGACGGCGGGCACCAATGACACCGTCTCCGTCGTGCCCGTCACGGGCGCGTGGACGGAGACCGGGGTCGCGTACAACAGCCGGCCGGCGCTGTCCCCGACCGTGCTGGGCACGCTCGGCGGCGCGACGACGGTCTCGACGTCGTACACCGTGCCGCTGGACACCTCCCAGCTCACGGGCTCGCTGGGCGGCTCGTACGCCCTGGCGCTGACCAGCACGGGCACGGACGCGATGTGGCTCTGGTCGCGTCAGGCCGCGTCCCAGGCGAACGGACCGCGGCTGGTGCTCACCTTCGGTTCGTAGCGGCGATCCGGGGACCCCGGCCGAAAGTACCCGCCGGGGTCTCCTCCGGGCCGCCTGTCACGGCGTACGCTGCCGTGGCAGGCGGTCCGTTCCCGCACCGCCGGGGGCGGCGAGGGCTGGGGGGCTCATGCGCACTTGGGGAAGACTGTCCGCTGCACTGGTACTGACGGCGGCCTCACTGGCCGGCGCGGGGATGGCGGCGGCACCGACCGCCGGGGCGCTCACACCGCCCGTGGCCGTCACCGCGGATCCGCTGCCGACCTGGCAGACCAACGGCGTGGTGTGGGCGATGGCCCACCAGGGGGGCACGGTCTACGCGGGCGGGACCTTCTCCACCGTCAGGTCCTCCGGCTCCGGCGGCACCACACAGTCCGCCGTCAACTTCGCGGCGTTCAACGCCGCCACCGGAGCCCCTGCCGGCTGCCGGCTCTCCTTCACCATCGGCTCGGGAACCGCGACCGTGCGCGCCCTGGAGGTCTCGCCGGACGGGCGGACCCTCTACGCGGGCGGCTGGTTCAACGCCGTCAACGGAGTGGCCGTCAGCAGCCTCGCCGCGATCGACATCGCGAGCTGCACGCCGATCGCCTCCTTCCGGCCCTCGTTCTCGGCGACCGTACGCGCGATCGACGTCAGCGCCGACACCGTCTTCGTCGGCGGTGACTTCACCTCGGTCGCGGGCCAGTCCCGGCCGCGGTTCGCGGCGCTGTCCACCGGTGGCGCGCTGCGCGCGTGGAACCCGAACGCCGACAAGCCGGGCCGCGCGGTCCAGCTGAGCCCGGACGGCTCGCACGCGGTGCTCGGCGGCGACTTCGACACCGTCGGCGGCACCGGCTCGCACGCCCTGGCCGTGGTCGACACCGACACCGGCGCCCTGACCAGGGCCTACCCGGTGGGCTTCATCCCGGCCACGTCGGTGACCAAGGACCTCACCGCGGACGCCACGGCGGTCTTCACCGCCAACGAGGGCACCGGCGGTGGCGTCTTCGACGGCCGTATCGCCCTGAACACCAGTGACTTCGGGCAGCGCTGGCGGGACAACTGCCTGGGCGCCACGCAGTCCGTCGAGGTCTACCGGACCGTCCTGTACAGCGGTTCGCACGCCCACGACTGCAGCAGCATGGGCGCCTTCCCCAACCAGCGGCGCAAGCACCTGCTGGCGCAGTCGGTCGACGACCCGAAGCTGCTGCCGTGGTTCCCCGACACCAACGACGGCATCGGCGAGGGGCTCGGCCCGCGGGTGATGACCGTGGCCTCCTCCGGGGGCACCGACTACCTGTGGGTCGGCGGCGAGTTCACCACCGTCGCCGGATCGGCCCAGCAGGGCCTGACCCGCTTCGCCTCCGGCCCGGACACCGGGGCGCCGAGCGTGCCCGAGGTGAACGTGGCGAGCATCCGGCCGGGCCAGGTCACCGTGCGCTGGCGGACCAGCCTCGACCTTGACGACGGCCCGCTGACCTACCGCGTCTACCGCAACGGCTCGGCCACGCCGATCCACACCGCCACCGGGTCCTCCCTGCCGTGGGCGCGCCCGCAGCTCACCTTCACCGACACTTCCGTCACCGCTGGCAGCACCTACTCGTACCGGGTCACCGCGAGCGACGGCACCAACACCAGCGCCCTGTCCACCGCCCAGTCGGTGACCGCCGCGTCGGCGACCCAGGCCTACCCGGCCCGCGTGCTCGCCGACGGCGCCAGCTTGTACTGGCGCTACGACGAGGCGTCCGGTCAGTTCGGCGCCGACTCCTCCCCCGGCGACGACAACGCGGTCTACCTCAACGGGCCGCTGTACCGGCAGACCCCGGGCGCCGTGGCCGGCAGCACCGCCATGGGCTTCAACGGCACCAACGACTACGCCTACAGCGACGCCCGCCACGCCCGCCCGGCCGCGTTCAGCGTCGAGACCTGGTTCCGGACCACGACCACGGCCGGCGGCAAGCTCGTCGGCTTCGGCGACCGCAACGTCGACGACAACCTGAGCGGCAGCTACGACAAGCACGTCTACATGACCAACAACGGGCGCCTGGCCTTCGGCGTGCGCAGCGGCAGCAGCCGCACCATCACCACCACGGGCACCTACAACGACGGCGGCTGGCACCATGTCGTCGCCACCCAGGGCGCCGCCGGCATGCGGCTGTACGTGGACGGCGCCCTCGCCGGCACCGACCCCACCACCACCAGCCAGAACTACTCCGGCTTCTGGCGGGTCGGCGGCGACAACCTCAACGGCTGGCCCAACCGACCCAGCAGCAACTACTTCGCCGGGCAGCTGGACGAGACGGCCGTGTACCCGTCGGCGCTGACCGCCGCCCAGGTCGCCGACCACCACTCGCTGGGCACCGGGGGCGGCGGCACTCCCCCCGAGTCCGAGGTCACGGTCGAGGCGGCCGAGGACTCGTACGTCAACGCGGGCGCCCCGTCCGCCAACTACGGCACCTCGGGCTCGCTCGCGGTGCGCGGCAGCTCGGCGTACCTGACCTACCTGCGCTTCCCGCTGCCCGCCGCACCCGCCGGCACGGTGCTGAAGAGCGCACGGCTGCGGGTGCACACCAGTTCCGAGGCCAGTGCCGGATCCGCCGACAGCCAGAGCGTCGTGCCGGTCACCGGGAGCTGGAGCGAGACCGGCGTGACGTACACGGGCCGGCCCGCGCTCTCCTCCGCGGTGCTCGGCACGCTCACCGGGGCCACCGCGGCGCAGAGCAGCTACGAGACGGCGCTGGAGGCCGGTGCGCTGGCGGGGGCCCTGGGCGGCTCCTACGACCTCGCGCTGACCGGCGCGGGCACCGACGCGCTGTGGCTGTGGTCGAGCGAGGCTTCGGGGGCGAGCAACCACCCCGTCCTCGTACTGACATTCGGCGCACCTTAGTGCTCACATTTTCTTCAAACACCGTCCATCAGCCGTATGTCAACCCATACCCTGCGGTGCACGGGCGGCCAAAGGGCACGCTCGGGGGCATTGGGGCCTTGGGGGGCACATGCGCAAGCTCAGATCCATCTCCGCCGCCTTGACCATGGCGGCGGGGTCCCTGGCGGCGGGGGCGATGGCACCGCAACCGGCGGTGGCACTGACGCCGCCGGTGGCGATGACGGCCGACAGCCTGCCGACCTGGCAGACCAACGGCATCGTCTTCGCCATGGCGCAGGCGAACGGCACCGTCTTCACCGGCGGCACCTTCTCGTCGGTCCGCCCGTCCGGAGAGGCGGCGGGCGGACCGAACGAGCGCGAGGCGGTCAACTTCGCCGCCTTCGACGCGGCCACGGGCACGCCCACGGACTGCAGGCTGTCCTTCACCGTGGGCTCCGGCACGGCCACCGTGCGGGCGCTCGCCGTGTCGCCGGACGGGGCCACGCTGTACGCGGGCGGCTTCTTCGGGGCCGTCAACGGCACCCCGGTCAGCAGCCTGGCGGCGATCGACATCGCCACCTGCACGGTCAGGACGGACTTCGCCGTCGCGGTCAACGCCACCGTCCGCGCGCTGGCCGCCACCACCGACACCGTCTACCTGGGCGGCGACTTCAGCTCCGTCGACGGCCAGCCGCACGACAACTTCGCCGCCGTCACCACCTCCGGCGACGCCACCTCCTTCACCGCCAACGGCGACGCTCCGGGCCGTGCCCTGGAGATCACCCCGGACGGAGCCAACGTCGTCCTCGGCGGTGACTTCGACCGCGTCAACGGCACGTCCTCGCACGCCCTGGCCGTGGTCGACGCGACGACCGGCGCCGTGGTGAAGGGCTACGGGTCCTCCTTCATCCCGTCGACGTCCGTCGTCAAGGACATCACGACCGACGCCACCGGGGTCTACACGGGCAACGAGGGCACCGGCGGCGGGGTCTTCGACGGCCGCATCGCGCTCGACCTCAGCGACTTCAACCAGCGCTGGCGCGACACCTGCCTGGGCGCCACCCAGTCCGTCGAGGTCTACAAGTCCGTGCTGTACAGCGGCTCCCACGCGCACGACTGCAGCACCATGAACGAGTACCCGAACCAGCGGCGCAAGCACCTGCTCGCGGAGTCCGTCGACAACCCCGCGAAGCTGGGCTGGTTCCCCGACACCAACGACGGCCTGGGCGAGGGCATCGGCCCGCGCGTCATGGCCGTCTCCTCGTCCGGCGGCACCGACTACATGTGGGTCGGCGGGGAGTTCACCACCGTCAACGGCGTGGCCCAGCAGGGCCTGACCCGCTTCTCCTCGGGGCCGGACACCGGCGTGCCGACCACGCCGAACGTCAACGCCTCCAGCGTCACCCCGGGCTCGGTCGAGGTCCGCATCCAGACCAGTCTGGACCTGGACGACAGCTCGCTGACCTACCGCGTGTACAAGAACGGCGCCGCCACACCCGTGTACACCACCACGGCCTCCTCGCTGCCGTGGGTGCGGCCGCAGCTGACCTGGACGGACACCGACGTGACCGCCGGCGCCACCTACACCTACCGGGTCACGGCGAGCGACGGCGCCAACACCACCGTCAAGTCGCCCACCCAGACCGTCACGGCGGCGACCACGCCCGAGGCGTACCCGACGCAGGTCCTCACCGACGGCGCGACGCTGTACTGGCGCTACAACGAGACCGCCAACACCTTCGTGGCCGACAACTCGCCCGCCGACGACGGCGGCAACCACGTCGGCGGCCCGACCCGCGGCGTCAGCCCCGGCGCGATCGCCGGCAACGGCAGCACCGCCGTCACCTACAACGGCACCACGCAGTGGTCGTACAGCGACGCCAAGCGCAACCGGCCGAACTCGTACAGCATCGAGACCTGGTTCCGGACGACGACCACCACCGGCGGCAAGATCGTCGGCTTCGGCGACCGGACCACCGAGGCGAGCGCCACCACCGACAAGCACGTCTACATGACCAACGCCGGCCGGCTGATCTTCGGCGTGCGCAGCGGCAGCAACCGCACCATCACCACCTCCGGGGCCTACAACGACGGCGAGTGGCACCACGTCGTCGCCACCCAGGGGTCCAGCGGGATGCGGCTGTACGTCGACGGCTCGCTGCAGGCGTCGAACTTCCTGATCACCGGTGGCAACGACTACGTGGGCTACTGGCACGTCGGCGGCGACAACCTGTCGGGCTGGACCAGCCGCCCGACGAGCAACTACTTCGCCGGTTCCATCGACGAGACCGCGATCTACCCGAGCGTGCTGTCCGCCTCGCAGATCGCCCAGCACTACAACCTGGGGAAGAACGGATGACCCACCCGCCCCGCCGGGTCGCCACCGCCGCCGCCGTCCTCGTGACGGCGGCGGCGGTGCTGCTCACCGGCTGCTCCAGCGGATCGGACGGCAAGGACACCGCGGCCAAGGGCGCGCCCGCGCCGACCGCCGCCACCTCGGCGCCGGTCCCGGACGAGCCGGCCACGCCCACCGACCCCGCCTCCGACGCGGTCCCCAGCGGGCCCAAGGTGCCCGAGGACGAACTGACCCCTGTCACCGGCTCCTTCACCAAGAAGGAGAAGGACTACCTGTCGGGGCGGGTGCCCAAGGGCACCGATCCCGCGGCGGTCCTGCAACTGGGCCAGGAGACCTGCGACCGCATCGCCCGCGTCGCCGAGGTCGACAAGGACGCCGCGATCGGCGGCATCATCACGGGGCAGATCGGCGGTGCCAAGGGCGCCGTCACCCATCTGTGCCCGGACCAGGAGGACGTCCTCGCGGCCGCCGCGACCGGCTTCGCCGACGGCTCCTACACCGTGGGGGCCAAGGCGAAGGCGGGCAGCGTGGTCGTGCCCGGCACCTACCGCGCCCTGACCCCCACCAAGGACTGCGCGTGGACGGCCGGGACGAGGACCGGCACGGCCCACAAGGTCACCATCACCGCGGGTACGAAGACCTTCGACTCGCGCGGCTGCTTCGCCTGGGCACGGGAGGGCCGATGACGGAACTCGAGAGCAGGATCCCGGTCGTGGTGGCGATCCCGACCAAGAACGAGGCGGAGAACATCGCCGCCACGGTCGGATCGGTCATCGGCCACTTCGAGGCGGTGGTGGTCGTCGACTCCGACAGCACCGACGACACCCGCGCCATCGCCGAGTCGCTGGGCGCCCAGGTCGTCCCGTACACCTGGGACGGCAAGTACCCCAAGAAGAAGCAGTGGTGCCTGGACAACGTCCACCCGGACATCCCCTGGCTGCTGTTCCTGGACGGGGACGAGGTGCCCACGCCGGAGCTGATCGACGAACTCCGCGAGATCTTCGCGCGGCAGCCCGTCCTGCCCGCGGCCTTCGACATCCCGCTGCTGTACTGGTTCGCCGGGCGGCCGCTGCGGCGCGGCTACACCGTGGTCAAGCGGTCGCTGCTGGACCGCACCCGGGTGTCGTACCCGGAGGTCGACGACCTGGGCGCACCCGGCATGGGCGAGCAGGAGGGCCACTACCAGCCCCGTGCGGACGGGCCGGTGGGGCAGCTCAGGGGCCGGATCGAGCACCGCGACCTGGACCCGGTGCGCACCTGGTTCGAGCGGCACAACCGCTACTCGGACTGGGAGGCCTGGCTGGAGCACCACCCGGGCGCCAAGGAGCAGGTGCGGGGGCTGAAGACCCGGCAGGGGCGGATCTTCCAGAGGGTGCCCTTCAAGCCCCTGCTGTTCTTCGGCTACACCTACCTCGCCCGGCGCGGCTTCCTCGACGGCCGCGCCGGCTTCGACTACGCCCTGGCGCTCAGCTTCTACCGCTGGCAGATCGGGGTGAAGACACGGGAGAACGCTCCTTCATAGCCGTCCCGTACACGTCCTGGAGGACGTCGAGGACGGCGTCGAGCGACAGCTCGTCCCGGATGAGGCGCCAGGCGGCCTGCGAGGCCGCCTGGTTCGCCCCGTCGCCGAGGAGCTCCAGGACCGCCTTGCCGATGTCCTCGGGGCGCCGCACGACCCGGCCGGCGCCGGACCGCTCGATGTCGGGGGCGAGTCCGTTGGACTCGCGTACGACGACGGGCGTGCCCACCGACATCGACTCCAGCAGCGACATCGCGAACGGCTCGTCCACGGACGGCAGGACGTAGACGTCCGCGGCACGGAAGGCCTCCAGCGCCTCGGCGTGGCTGAGCGGGCCGACGTGCCGCACGGACTTCTCGACCCCCAGCGTGCGCACCGTCTCCAGGGTGCCGGCCAGCTCACCGGAGTCCGGTCCGGCGAGGACGAAACGCGCGTCCGGGTAGTGCGCCAGCACCTCGGGGATCGCCTCGGCGAACGCCTTGGGGCGCTTGCGGGCCTGGAAGCGGGCCAGGTAGAGCACGGTGGGCGGGCCGCTGCGGACCCTCGGCTGGTGCAGTGCGGTGCCGTTGGGCAGCCGTACGGGCCGGGCCAGCTTGCCCTCGCCGACGACCGCCTCCAGGTCGCCGCGCTCCCACTCGGTCAGGTGCAGCACGGCGTCGGCGCGGCGCAGCAGCCGCTTGGTGGCGAGCGCGTCGAGCACCTTGGCCAGCGGCTTGTCGCTGGGGTCGACCATCCCGTGGGTCTGCAGCACCAGCGGACGCCCGCACTGCAGCGCGGCCACGGCGACCGGCAGGGTGATCAGGTCGCGCATCAGGTGGACGTGGACGACGTCCGCCGAGCGCACCAGCCGCCGCGCGCCGGCGAGCAGGGACGGCGAGGTGATCCCGGAGACCTCGAAGCGCGGCAGCACGTGCCGGGCGCGGAAGATCCGTGCGGGCACGCCCTCCACCTCGTGCGGCAGCGCCCCCTCGGGGAAGCCGTCGCCCAGGGTGACCAGTTCGGCGTCGACGCCGCGGCCCCGCAGTCCCCGGGCGAGGTTGAGGGCGACCCTGGTCGGGCCGCCGAAGGCGTTGGTGGGCGTGTGCAGGGTGACGACGTGCAGCACCTTCACGGCTGGGGCTCCTTCACGACTGGGGCTCCTTGAGCGTCCGGGTGCCGTCGGCGGTGTGCAGGGTGAGTTCGGGCAGGTCCTTCGACAGGACGGTGCCGGCGCCGACGACGGCGTGGCGGCCGACGGTCACCCCGGCGAGCACGATGGCGCGGGCGGCGACCCAGGCGCCGTCCTCCACGGTGATCGGCGCGTTGCGGTAGCGGAAGTCGACGGTGCGGTGGTCATGGCTGCCGGTGCACAGCAGCGCCTCCTGGGAGACGCAGACGTCGGCGCCGATGGTGACGGGCTCCAGGTTGAGCAGCCAGGCGCCCTCGCCGATCCACGTCCGGTCGCCGACGGTCAGCTTCCAGGGCCACAGCACCCGGACGCGGTGCCGGATGAGCACCCCCTCGCCGATCGTGGCGCCGAAGGCCCGCAGGATCGCCACCCGCAGCCTGGCCGGGCAGAACCAGGCGGAGAACACGGTGTTCATCACCGCGAACCACAGCGCCTGGACGGCCTTGCCCCGCCCCTTGTCGTATCCGGCCAGTGTGAAGGCCGACAGATCACGTGCCGTCACGGACGCACCCCCAAGAACCCCCGTCCCGCGTGCCCTCCCCGGCACCGTTCGCACAGATTATCCGTGGACACGCTTCCGGGGAGGCCGGATCTATAGACTGCGCGAGGGGAATCGTTGGGGGGCTGTCGCATGGCCGTTCAGGCACACGAAATCCAGCCGCGCGGAATCCCGCCGCGGGGGCCGGGGGGCCCGGCCGGTCCGTCCGGTCCGGCGGCGGGGGAGGTCGAGGTCCCGGCGGTCTCGCCGCGGGCGCTGCTCTCCCGCGCGCTGGCCGTACCGCTGATCCTGGGCCTGGGGCTGTTCCTGCCCGCGGTGGTCGCGGTGCAGCCGGGTCCGGGCGTGCGCGACGGCGTCTTCTGGCTGCAGCTGGTGCTCACCTGCTACTCCGGCACGCGGCTGGCGGTGATGGCGCTGACGGCCCACCGCAAGCTGATCCAGGGCTCGTTCTGGCTCTTCGTGTACGTGGCGATGGGTGTCGCCCCGCTCGTGCAGAACGTCCTCGACCAGACGCCGACGCCGGTCGTCGGCACGCGCGCCGACCTGCTGGTCGCGGTGGCGCTGGTGCTGATCGGCTGTGCGGCCTTCGACGTCGGCGCCCTGCTGTCGCGGCACCGGCCGATCCGCCGGGCCCGGCGCAAGGACCGCTCCGCCTCCTTCCACCGCAGACGGGTGTTCCTGCTGGCGGCGATCGCGTTCGTCGGCAGCGCGCTGCTGGTGGTCAAACTGGGCGGTCCTGCCGTGTTCTTCAGCAGCCGTCAGGCCATCACCGACACGATCCGGGCCGACGGCGCCGCCTCCGCGGAGTCCAATGTCGGCTCCGCCTTCCTGCGCGGCTTCGGCACCGTCCCGGCGCTGCTGGCGCTGCTCGTCTTCACCCGCTGGCTGGTGACCTCGCGACGGGCCCGCCGGCGGCCGCTGGTGATCGCCACCTGGGGTGCGCTGCTGCTGCTCAACGGTGTGGTCAACAACCCGATCAGCAACCCGCGTTACTGGTTCCTGACGGTGCTCTTCTCGTTCCTGTTCACCGCCTTCCCCAAGAGCCCGACGATGTACCGGACGGCCCTGGCGCTGGGCGTGCTGGCCGCCCTGGTCGTCTTCCCGTTCGCCGACCGCTTCCGCTACGACGACAGCGGCTACAAGCCCGTGCAGACGACGTCCGTCTTCGAACCGCTGGCGATCAAGGACTACGACCAGATCGGGATGTTCGCCAACACGATCACCTTCTCGGACACCGGCCCCGGACACTTCTACGGCCGCCAGCTCGCGGGCTCGGTGTTCTTCTTCGTGCCGAGGTCCGTCTGGCAGGGCAAGCCCCGCGACACGGGCGTCATGATCGGCCAGTGGATGGGGATGAAGAACGTCAACCTCTCCTCCCCCATGTGGGCGGAGGTCTGGATCGACTTCGGGGCCGGCGGGGTCGTCGTGGGCTTCGTCGCCCTCGGCTACCTCGCCGCCCGCGGTGACCGCCGCTACGCCCTGCGCACCTCGGTGGACCCGCGTCCGGGCAATGTGATGGCGATCGTCATCCCGCTCGTCGCGGGCTACTCCTTCATCCTCCTGCGCGGCCCGCTGCTCCAGGCCTCGGGCCGCATCGGGGTCGCCCTGATCTGCTTCGCCCTCGTCACGACCCTGCGCTCCGACGAGCGATGGCAACTGCGCTGAGCGGGCCGCGCCAGGCCGGGCCGCGCCGGAGGTCAGCGCCCGGCCGCGCCCGCGGCCGGGGCCGTCAACGCGTCCAGCGCGCGGCGCAGTTGCGTACTGGAGGTGTGCACCGTGTACGGGAAGTAGACGACCTCGACGCCGACCGTGGCGAAGTCCCGTTCGAGCCTGGTGCCCTTCTCGGTGCCGCGCCAGTCGTCGCCCTTGAAGATGACGTCGAACCGGACCTGCTCCCAGGTCTCCAGCTTGTCCGGGACGGTCTCGACGAACGCCGCGTCGACGAAGCGCACGCTGCGGACGATCTCCAGCCGCTCGATGAGCGGGACGACCGGCTTGCGCCCCTTGGCCAGGGCGGCCATCTCGTCGGACACCACTCCGGCCACCAGGTAGTCGCACTGGCTGCGGGCGTGCCGCAGGATGTTCAGGTGGCCGACGTGGAACAGGTCGTAAACACCAGGTGCATACCCCACACGGTGCGCCATGTTGCGAATCCCCCCACAGGAATACAACCATTCCGCGAGTTGCGGAGTCTCAGACATTAGCGTGAAGCCAGTGTGTTTCTCTGGTGAACGGATAAGGTGAGCATCTGGTCACTTCTGGGGGGAAGGGGTCCTTCCGTGCCCGAGTTCAAGGGCCGCACTCTGCTACTCGTCTCCACCAACTACGCGCCCGAGCACGCGGGCATCGGCCCGTACGCCACGCAGATCGCCGAGCACTGGGCGGCCGCGGACGGCGGCGGCGCCGAGGTGCACGTGCTCGCCGGGATGCCGCACTACCCGTCGTGGCGGCTCGACCCGGCGTACAAGGGCGTGTGGCGGATCGAGGAGCGGCGTGCCGGGGTGCGCGTGCACCGTCGGCGGCACACCGTGCCGCCACGTCAGACGGCCCTCAAGCGCGCCCTGTTCGAGGCCTCGATCCTCGCCCACGGGCTGGTCGCGGCGCCCCGCGTCCGGCCGGACGCGGTGGTGGCGCAGATGCCGAGCCTGGCCGGCGGCGTGATCGGCGCGCGCATCGCCGCCCGGCACAAGGTGCCGTACGTACCGATCGTGCAGGACCTGATGGGTGCAGCCGCCGCGCAGAGCGGCATCCGCGGCGGCGACCGGGCGGCGGCCGCCGCCGGGGCCGTGGAGGCGTACGCGCTGAAGCGGGCCACGCTGGTCGGGGTGATCCACGAGAGCTTCGTGGACAAGGTCGCCGCGATGGGCGTGGACCGCGGACGCATCCGGCTGGTCCCCAACTGGTCGCATGTGGCCCGCCCTTCGCGGCCGCGCGAGGAGACCAGGGCGCGGCTGGGCTGGGGACCGGAGCAGACCGTCGTGCTGCACTCCGGCAACATGGGGCTCAAGCAGGGCCTGGAGGTGCTCGTCGAGGCGGCCCGTCTCGACCCCTCGGTGCGCATCGTCCTGATGGGCGACGGCAACCAGCGCGAACATCTGCGGGACCTCGCGGCGGACGTGCCCAACCTGGAGTTCGCCCCGCCCGCCGACGACGCCGACTTCCCCGACGTGCTGGCCGCGGCCGACGTCCTGGCGGTCACCCAGCGCGCCTCGGTCCTGGACATGAGCATCCCGTCCAAGCTCACCTCCTACTTCGCCGCCGGGCGGCCGGTGGTCGCCTCCGTCGCCGCGGAGGGCGGCACCGCCCAGGAGGTGCTCCGCTCCGAGGCCGGGCTGCTGGTGGAACCGGAGGACCCGGGGGCGTTCCTGAAGGCCGTGCGCGCCCTCGCCCAGGACCCGGGGGCCGCCGCCGAACTCGGGGGCCGGGGGCCCGCGTACGTGGCGGCGCACCTGAGTCGTGAGGCCGGATTGTCACGGATCGGTGCGCTCCTCTCGGAGGCACTGGACACGGCCGCAGAAGCTGTCGATCCTGAGGGATCGGACGTATGGGGGGTTCCACGCACGTGAGTGATCAACCGCACGCATCGCAGATGTCCGAGGCCCACGACGAACCGGACCTCCTGCGGGACCAGTTCCGTCAGCTCGTCCGCTACCGCGCGCTGCTGGTGGCCGGCGTGCTGATCGGGCTGCTCGGCGGCGGATACCTGGCCGTCTCCGGCAAGGACACCTACGTGGCGACCAGTGAGGTCGTTCTGCGGGCGGCCACCGTCGACGAGTTCGCGGCCGGCGGCACGGCGCCCGACAAGGCGATCAACATAGGCACCGAGCGGCAGACGGCGATGAGCAACGAGATCGCCAAGCGCGCCGCCAAGAAGCTGCACCTGCCGGCACGTTCCGTTTCCGCGCTCCAGTCCGACCTCCAGGTCACCAACCCGCCCAACACGCTGGTGCTGCGCTTCGCGTACACCTACACCGACCCGGACCAGGCGGCCCGCCGCGCCAACGCGCTCGCCCAGGCGTTCATGGACGCGCGCCGGGAGGCCACCGAGAACACCATCAAGAACACCGTCCACAACCTGCGCAAGCAGCTCGACCCGGTGGTCAAGCAGCGCAAGGAACTCGACGAGCAGATCCTGCGGCTGGGCGAGGGTCCCACCCTCGACGCCGCCACCACCGTGCAGGCCACGCTCGTCGGCCGCATCTCCGAACTCAGCACCAACATCACCAGGTTGCAGACCCTCGACACCACGCCCGGCAAGTGGATCCGGGTCGCCTCCCCGCCAGCGGCGGCCTCCGGCCCCGGGCTGCCCATGATGCTCGGCCTCGGCGCGCTCGTCGGCATCGCGATCGGTCTGCTGGCCGCCTGGGTGCGGCTGGTGTTCGACCCGACCGCGCGCTCCGAGGGCGACGTGGTGCGGGCGCTGCGCGCACCCGTGCTGGGCACCCTGCCGCGCAGCAAGGGCGGGCCGCTGCTCGCCGTCGACAACGCCGACCCCCGGCCGGCCGAGGAGTTCCGCTCGGTCGCCTTCCGCCTCGCGTACGACCAGCGGTTCGCCGAGCACCGCCGGCTGCTCGTGGTCGCCCCGCGCGGGGGCGGCGACACGGCGGCATCGGTGGCCGTCAACCTCTCCGCCTCCTTCGCCGAGATGGGCATGGAGGTGCTGCTGATCGAGGCCGACCTGCGCACCCCCGGGCTGTCGGCGCGGCTGCGCGCGGCGGACGGCTCCCGACCCGGCTGGGCCCGCTCCCCGCACCTCAGCGAGGGCGGCTGGCCGGCCGGTCTCCAGGTGCCCATCGACGCGGGCGAGTCCGGCTCCTTCGACCTCGTGCCGGGGCGCCGGGTGCGCAACGTGGCGCGGGCGCTGACCTCGTCGGCGGCGAGCCGGCTCTTCGCGGAGGCGGACACCCCGGGCGCCGCGGTGATCGTGCTGGCCCCCGCGGTCCTCACGTACGCCGACGCCCTCGCGCTGGCCGACCGCATCGACGGCGTCCTGGTCGTCGCCGACCCGCACGCGGTCCACCGCGCCGACCTCGACCGGGTGCGCCAGCTGATCACCGGCGCGGGCAGCACCGTGCTCGGAGCCGTCCTGCACACCTCGCCCGGCCGCGGATGGTGGGCCCGGCGGGCCCGCAGGGCGGCGCGCAAGCGGAGCGCCGCCGCGGCGCGGTCGGAGGCCGCCGTCCCGGCCGCCGGGGCCGCGTCCTCCCCGGAGGGCGGCGTCACCGTCGCGACGACCTCCACGGCCAGGACGGCCCTCACCCCCGGTGACGACACCCCGGCGCCGACCACCGACACCATCCCGCTGCGCACGGTGACGCGGTGACGGTGCGCCCGGCGCCGGGCGCGAAGACCGCGATCGTCTGCTCCGTGCTCGACCAGGGCGTGGCGGCGCTCACGAACATCCTGGTGCTCGTGGTCGCCGCCCGGCTGTCCAGCGCCGCCGGGTTCTCGGTCTTCTCGATGGTGTACACCGTCTTCTCCGTGCTGCTCGGCGTGAGCGTGTCGTACGTCGGGCAGGCCCTGGTGCTGGAACGGGGCGAGGCGGCGTCGGTGGCCGCGGCCTGCCGCTCGGCGGCGTCCTTCGTGGCCGTGGCCTCCGCCGTGGCCGGGGGAGCCATGGCGGCGGGGCTCGCCTTCGTCCCCGGCGAGACGGCCTGGGCGCTGGCGGTGCTCGGCATGGTGCTGCCGCTGGTGCTCACCCAGGACGGGTTGCGCTACTGCTTCTCGACCCTGCGGCTGCCGCATCTCGCCCTCACCAGCGACGTGCTGCGGCTGGCCGTGGCGCTCCCCGCGCTCGCGCTGCAGCCGCACGGCACGGGCCCGGCGCGGCTGGTGGCGGTGTGGGGCCTGTCCGCGGTGCCCGCGCTGCTCGTCGGCGCGGCCCTGCTGGCCCCCCGGCTGCGCGGCACCAAGGCCGACCTGCGGCGCTTCGTGCGCAGCGGGCACCTCGGGCAGCGCTTCGTCGTCGAGTACGGCGTCGGCAACGCCTCCAGCCAGCTCGCGGTGGTCGGACTCGGTGTCTTCGCCAGCCAGTTGGCGGTGGGCGCGCTGCGCGGTACGACGACGCTCTTCGGCCCGATGAACGTGCTCTTCAACTCCGCCACCGCCTTCGGGCCCCCGCTGCTGGGCCGCGTCCCGGGCATGCGCGGTCAGGTCCGGGCCACGGCCGTCCTCGCCGCCGTCCTCGCGGGCGTCGCCGCCGGCTGGACGGCCGTCCTCATGGCCCTGCCGGACCGCGCCGGCCGTGAACTGCTCGGCGAGACCTGGTCGGCGGCGTCCCGCCTGCTGCCCGCCACGGGCACGCAGTACGCCGCGATCGCCGCCGGTACCAGCGCCCTGCTCACCCTGCGCGTCCTGCGCCCGAAGGCCACCCTGCCCATCCAGGTGGTCTTCTCCCTCGCCTCGGTCGGCTTCATGATCGGCGGCTACGCCCTCGGCGGAGTCCTCGGCGCCGCCTGGGGCCTCGCCCTCGGCTCGGCCCTCAAGGCGCTGGTCCTCTGGGCCCGCGTCGCCGTCGTCCGCCGCGAGTCCGCCCCGGCGGACGACCCCGAGACCCGCGCCGAGCCCGCCCCCGCGTAACGCCCTGCGGGCGGGCCCTGTTCTGCTGCGGGTGGCGGGTCCCGTCGCCGTCCGCGCGTACGGACGGCCGGTTGCCACGCCTTCGCCGGATGGCGGGCGCACCCGCCGTGACCGGCGTATGCGGGTGCTTCGGGGTGCTGTCGGGCGGTGTGCGAGCGAGATCGGGCTCTGTTGCGCCACCTGTGCGGCCGAGACAGAGCCCGTTCCCCCTGTGCCCGCGCCCTACCGGAGGGGTCTCGCCGCCACCCGACTCACGGCCCGGGCGTCGCGGCGGCATCCCGGTGGGTGGAGTGCGGGAACAGCGGGGCGGGGGACGGAAGACGGCCGTCGGGGCCCGGGGCGCAGCGGCGGGCGATCAGGGCCGCGGCGTCCGGGAGGAAGGGCTCCAGCTCGCCGGCGAGGGTGCGGCAGGCGTGCACGAGGGCCGCCAGCACCGCGTCGAGACGGTGTCCGGCGCAGGCGCTGCGGTGGCGGCGCTCCGCGCGGGCCAGTTCCCAGGGCCGGGTCTCGTCGATACAGCGGTTGGCCACGTCGACGATCCGCCACACGGCGGCCGCCGCGCCCCGGAAGTCCACGTCGTGCAGCGCCGCCGCGACGGCGTCCGGCGCCTCCTGACAGGCCGCCAGCACGCTCTCCGTGCCGGGCTCGCCGGGCCCCTCCGCCGCGGGGACGACCCCGTCGCGGAACCGGTGGACCATGGTCACCACCCGGTGCACCAGGTTGCCGAGCCCCCCGGCCAGGTCCGCGTCGGCGCGGGCGACCAGCCGTTCACGCGTGAAGTCGGCGTCGCCGACCCGCGGCACCTCGCGCAGCAGCCACCAGCGCACCGCGTCGGTACCGTGCTCGGCGGCCAGTTCCTCCGGGTCGACGGTCGTGCCCGACGACTTGCTGATCTTGCGCCCCTCCACCGTGAGGTAGTCGTGGACGAGGATGTCCGTCGGCAGCGGCAGCCCGGCCGACAGCAGCATCGCGGGCCAGTACACGGCGTGGAAGCGCAGGACCCCCTTGCCCACCAGGTGCACGCGCCGTCCGTCGCCCGCCCACCAACGGTCGTACGCGGCGCCGGCGTCCCCGTCGGGGCCGCCGTAGCCGAGGCTGGTGACGTAGTTGCCGAGCGCGTCCCACCAGACGTAGATCACCTGCCCCGGGTCGCCGGGCACCGGGATGCCCCAGCCGCGGGCCCGGGTCTGGGAGCGGGAGACGGAGAAGTCGCGCAGCCCGCGCGCGAGCAGGGCGAGCACCTCGTTGCGGCGCGCGGCCGGTTCGATGCGCAGCCGCCCGTCCTCGATCAGCGCGCGCAGCGCGCCGGTGTGGCGGGACAGCCGGAAGAACCAGTTCTCCTCCGCGACCGCCCGCGGCTCGGTGCCGTGCTCGGCGCAGCGGCCGCCGACCAGGTCGTCCGGGGTGTAGAACTGCTCGCAGCCCACGCAGTACAGGCCCTCGTAGTGCTCGCGGTAGAGGTCGCCCGCCTCGGCGCAGCGGCGCCACAGGCGCTCCACGCCGGCGCGGTGCCGGGGGTCGCGGCTGGTGCGGATGAAGTCGTCCAGGGAGAGCGCGAGCGGGGCGTCCAGTGCGGCGAACGCGGCCGCGTTGCGGTCCACGAGATCCTGGACGGGGATGCCCTCGGCCTCCGCGGCCAGCACGTTCTTCAGCGAGTTGTCGTCCGTGCCGCTGAGGAAGCGCACCGGTTCGCCGCGCCTGCGATGGTGCCGGGCAAGCACGTCCGCCTGCACCAGTTCGAGCGCGAAGCCGAGGTGGGGGCGGGCGTTGACGTACGGAATCGTGGTGGTGACGTAGAAGCGGGACGTCCGGGCTGCGGTCATCGGAACCTCCGGGAAGGGCGGGGGCGGGGCTCCGATGCGCAAAAGGATCGAGGCCCCGGCAGGGGCCTCGGAAGACGCGAACGCGTCCGGTGTCAGCGGCCCCGGGCGGGGGCCGTCATCTGCCGGTGGTGCGGGTTCGCGATCATGCCTCGATGCTAGCAGCGGGGGCGCTCAGTTCGCGGAACCATTTCGCGAGGAAGGCGACGAGGAAGAGCGCGTGCACGGCGAACAGCGCCGCGTACGCGGCGAGGAAGACCCGCGGCGCCCCGAGGGTGAGGAAGACCAGGCAGAACACCCCGTAGTCGACGGGCAGCAGCGCGACGGCGCGCAGCCGTGACGGCGCGGCGGCCGGGACCGCCTGGGCGGACGCAGGGGGCCTCGGCTTGAGCTTGTCCGCCAGGAGGCCGCCGCTGAAGATCATCACGGCGACGAACTGGAAGCCGAGCGGCAGCAGCAGCCAGCCCTCGGAGGGCAGGTCGAAGAAGCGGTGGAAGGCGATCAGGACGGCCGCGTGGATCGCGGTGATCTTCCCGGCGTCGACCACGTGGTCCAGCCACTCCCCCGCCGGGCTGCCCCGCCCCAGCAGCCGGGCGAGCTGCCCGTCCGCGGAGTCGAAGGCGAAGCCGACGACGAGTCCGAGATAGACGGCCAGGGCCAGCGGCCAGGAGGGCCGGGCCAGCGCCAGCGCCAGCACCGCGCCCAGGCTGAACGCGGCGCTGACCAGGGTGACCTGGTTGGGTGTCAGCCGCGCCCGGTAGGCGCCGGCGGCGAGCACCCGGCCGGCCGGGCGGTTGATGTGGCGCGAGTACAGCGACACGCCCTTGGCGGACTTCTGGGCCGTGCGCAGTTCGCGCAGGGCCCCACCGATGGTCAGCGTCACGTGATCCCCCAGCAATGCGACATTCGTGCGCATCACATCATGGCAGGACGCGGCCCCGCGTGGGGGGCCGGTCCGCCTCCTGAGGGATCGTCACACCGGCGGCCGGGCCACCGCCGCCCCCGTCACGTGGGTGAGCAGCAGGGCGATGTCGTCGTTGCGCGGACCGGAGCGCTGGGCGTGCCCGAGGAGGCTGTCGGCCAGGGCGTCCATCGACGCGCCCGGGCCGGCCCGGGCGACCTGGGCCGCCAGATCCGCGGCGGAGGCGTCGAGGTCGACGCCCGGGGTCTCCACCAGGCCGTCGGTGTACAGCGCGAACACCGCGCCGGGCGGCAGCGCGATCTCCGTCGTCGGGTAGCGGGCGTCGCGGTCCACGCCCAGCAGCGGGCCGGGCGGCAGCGGCAGCACCTCGGTGGTGCCGTCCGGATGCCGCAGGACCGGCGGCGGGTGGCCGGCGGTCGCGATGCAGGCGGTGTGCCGTTCCAGGTCGAGCTGGGCGTAGAGGCAGCTGGCGAGCAGCCCGGGATCGAGGTCGACGAGCAGCCGGTTGGAGCGGGTCAGCACCTCGCTCGGGGAGGCGCCCGCGACGGCGCGCACGGCGGTGCGGACCTCCCCCATGAGCGCGGCGGCGTTGACGTTGTGGCCCTGGACGTCGCCGATCGTCACGGCGCAGGTGGTCGTGTCGAGCCGGATCACGTCGTAGAAGTCGCCGCCGATGTCGATGCCGCGGGTGGCCGGCATGTAGCGGGCGGCCACCTCCAGCCCGGGGACGTCCGGCAGGGCGCGGGGCAGCAGCCGCGCCTGCAGGCTGATGGTGAGGTTGTGCTCGGCGTCGTACAAGCGCGCCCGGTCCAGTGCCTGCGCGACCAGACCGGCGATCGAGATCAGGACGCTGCGCTCGCCCGAGGAGAAGGGATGGGGGCGGTCGTAGGCGAGGGCCATGGACCCGACGGGCCGGCCCGAGGTGATCAGTGGCAGGAACGCCCAGGCGGCCTTGCGGTCCCGGACGACCATGTCCGGGTAGATCCGCAGCAGTTCGTCGACACTGGCGAAGAAACTCGGGACGCCGGTCTTGAGGGTGCGCACGGCCGGGTTGTCGACGTCCATCGGCAGGGTGTCGACGGACTCCATGAAGTCCTCGTGGTAGCCCCGGTGCCCGATGACCCGCAGCCGCCCCTCCTCGGCCGTCATCAGCGCCACGGCCTGCACGCCGAAGACCGACAGCATCTGCTCGACGACCAGGTCGATGACGTCCTGGGTGCCCACGGCCTCGGTGAGCGTGGCGGCCATGTGCAGCAGGTGGTAGAGGGCGATGGCCCGGTCCGGCGTGGGGCCCGCCGGGAGCAGCGCCGCGGGCGTCTCCGCGGCCTCGGGCGCGGGGGCGGGGGTGACGCGGACGCTCACGCCCGTGCCGTCCGGGTAGAACTCGAAGGTGAGCCAGCGGTCCGGAGGGCGCAGCGCCGTGGCCGTGCCGGGACGGCGGCTGATCATCGCGCCGCGGAAGCGGTCCTCGAAGACCGGGTCGTCCAGCCAGGGCAGCAGATCCCAGGGTTCGGTGCCCAGGAGGTCGGCCACCCGGGCGCCGAGCAGCGCGGCGGCGGTCTGCGTGACGAAGGTGATCCGGCCCTCCAGGTCGAGGGCGAAGGAGCCGTCCGGGAACCGTTCGGCGAGGTCGGCGGCGGCCATGGCCTCGTCCGGGCCGTGGGTGCGGGTGCGCAGCACGGGCAGCACCCGCGGCTCGTCGGGGGGCAGCACGGGCCGGCCGTCCTCGGCGGCCCTGCGCAGCAGCCGCCCCATGCGGTCGCAGGCCCCGCGGTAGGCCTCGCGGTTGCGCCGGGTGATCCGCCCGGGGTGCCCGGTGTGCCCGCCCGGCCACACCAGGCACAGCGCGCCCCAGGTGGTGGGGCCGCTGGTGATCGGGGCCGCCGCGAGCGGGAAGTCGTACGGCAGGACCAGGGCGAGCCTCGGGTACGCCCGGACGGTGTCCTCGTGGCCGCCCAGCAGCACCATGCGCCGTTCCCGGACCGCGTCGGCGACGGGGCTCGAGGCGCTGGGCACCACCCGTCCCCATATGGTGTCGATCTTGCGGGAGACCCCGACGACCACGGTCAGCCGCAGCATGTCCTGCTCGGGGGTCATCAGGTAGATCAGGCCCATGGAGGCGCCCGTGTCGCGCACCACCTGGCTCAGCGGGTAGTCCAGCAGCGCCGGACCGGGGTCCGCGGCGACGAGACCGGCGAGCTCCGGCGCCATGCCCTCACCGCCCTCCGGCCGCAGCCGGGCCCGGTCGCGTCCTGACCTCGGGGACCATCGCCTCCTGTGCCTCCGTTCCGCCGTGGGGGCCGGCCGGCCGACGCGGCTGCCGGGAGGCATCCGGGGATGGACACTCCCCACCACGCGTCAGCTGCCAAACTACCCGATGAACAGCATTGCTCACCTTTCGGGCGCCCGACCCCACCGCCCGCCGCGCACGCCACGTCCCCGCGGCCCCTCGCCTCCCAGCCGCCCCATGCGCCCCACCGGCCTCACAGGATGCCGAGCGCCCTGGCGAACCGGGTGCCCGCCGCCGCCCGGGGCGCGCTCCCGTCGCGCCATGTACGGCAGGGGTGCACCGAGTTGGCGAGCAGCACCAGGAAGCCGTCGGTGGCGGGGTCGATCACCAGGCTGGTGCCGGTGAACCCGGTGTGTCCGGCCGCGCCGCGCCCCGCGAGGGCGCCCATGAACCAGGGCCGGTCCACCTCGAAGCCCGGGTAGGGGCCGCCGCGGTCGAGCAGCGCGCGGCAGAACAGGGCGAGGTCCCAGGCGGTGGAGAACAGTCCGGCGTGACCGGCGACCCCGCCCATGACGTGGGCGTTCTCGTCGTGGACGGCCCCGCGGAGCGGGCCGCGGTCGAGCCGGGCCCAGGGCCTGCGCTGGTCCTCGGTGGCGGCGATCCGCGGGGTCCAGGACGCGGGCGGGTTGTAGCGGGTCTCGTACATCCCGAACGGGTCGGTGACGTCCTCCCGCACGAGGGCGTCGAGGGCCTCCCCGGTGGTCCGCTCCAGGACGTGCTGGAGCGCGATGAGATTGAGGTCGGAGTAGATCCGCTCGGTGCCGGGCGCCGCGACCGGGGCCTCCTCCCACAGCAGCCTCGCCCGGGACTCGGCGTCGGCGTGGTCGTGGAAGGGCAGTTCGGGACGGAGCCCCGAGGTGTGGTCGAGCAGCTGCCCGACGGTGATGCGCCGCTTGCCGGCCGCGGCGAACTCGGGCACGTAGGCCGCGACCTCCCGGCCGAGTTCCAGTCGTCCCACGGCGACGGCGGCCGTGAAGAGCTTGGTCAGCGACGCCAGGTCGAAGACGGTGTCGTGCCGCATCGGCACCCACCGCTCGCGCGGCAGCTCGACGCCGCGGTCGGCGTTGTCGTCGAAGGCGGCGTAACGCTCCGCCCAGCCCACCGCCTCGTGGAGGGCGACGGTTCCGCCGCGGCCCGCGAGGACCACCGCCCCGGCGCACCAGGGGTGCGCCGAAGGTGGCACGGGCTCCAGATATGGGGTGATGTCCGTGACGAGCCGGCTCAGCTCGTCGCCGCGCAGCTCCGCCTCACGGGAGGTACCTCTCGACAGCTGCGGGGCCATGCTCCTCCAGCAACTTGCGGGCCTTCTCGATGAGGGCCGGTGTCGGCTCGCGGCCGGAGGCCATGACCAGGTCCTCCGGGTCGATCATGTGTTCGGACCCGGTGTGCAGGCAACTGTCTGCGGTCTTCCAGGCCCACTTGCTCTCGTCGATCGGCTCGGACATCGCTGCCTCCTGAGTCGGCGCGGCAATGACTGCACGAATCACCGTGCATCCACAGTACGTCGCCGCGGTCGGCACAGCCCGGCGAAGCAGACCACGGCGGCCAGGGCGCTGCCCAGCTGCACCACGGCCATGGGCACCGCCGTGTGCTCGCCCGCGATGCCGACGAGCGGCGAGGCGACGGCGCCGACCAGGAAGGAGGTCGTGCCCAGCAGCGCGGAGGCCGATCCGGCCGCGTGCCGGGTGCGCATCAGCGCGAGCGCGTTGGTGTTCGGCAGCACCAGGCTCATCGCCGCCATCAGCACGAAGAGCCCCGCGGCGACCGGCAGCAGCCCCACCGGCCCGAACCATCCCGAGGTCAGCGCCAGCAGCACCGCCGCGGCCGCCGTGATCACCGCCAGGCCCACCCCGGTCACCTTGTCCATGCTGACCCGCCCGACCAGGATCTTGCCGTTGACCTGGCCCAGTGCCACCAGGCCCACGGAGTTGAGGCCGAAGAGCAGGCTGTAGGTCTGCGGAGAGGCCCCGTAGATCTCCTGGACGACGAACGAGGAAGCGGAGACGTACGCGAACAGCGCCGCGAAGGTGAAGCCGCCGGTGAGCATGTAGCCGGTGAACGCGCGGTCCGCGAGGAGGCCGCGCATCGCCCCCAGCGTCTCGCCCAGCCCGCCGCCGTGCCGGTCCCCCGGGCTCAGCGTCTCGGGAAGGCAGCGCCACACCACGAGCGTCAGGAGCACCCCGACCACGGTCAGCACGACGAAGACCCCGTGCCAGTCGGTGAGCCGCAGCACCTGGCCGCCGATGAGCGGCGCGACGATCGGCGCGACCCCGGAGATCAGCATCAGGGTGGAGAAGAAGCGCGCCATCGCGACGCCGTCGTACAGGTCGCGGACGATCGCGCGGGCGATCACTATGCCGGCCGCGCCGCTGAGGCCCTGCAGCAGCCGGAAGCCGATCAGCACTCCCGTGGTGGACGCGAGGGCGCAGACGGCGGTGGCCAGGACGTAGAGCACCATTCCCGCCAGCAGCGGGCGGCGGCGGCCCCAGCGGTCGCTCATCGGGCCGACGACCAACTGGCCGAGGGCGAGTCCGGCCAGGCACGCGGTGAGCGTGAGCTGCACCGTCACGGCGGGGCTGCGCAGTTCCTCGGTGACCTGCGGCAGCGCCGGCAGATACATGTCCATGGAGAGTGCGGGGAGGGCGCTGAGCGCGCCGAGGAGGAACGTCACCATCAGGCTGGTGCGAGCTCCTGGGATCTCTCCGGCGCGTCGTACCGGGGTTGACGGCCCCGGTGTGGATATCTGGTCGGGCGGGGTCGCGCCGGCTTCCGGCATGGGTCTCTCTCCGTGGTGTGTGAATCGTTCTCTATGCTCTCAGCAATCACGAGGTGGTCGAGGCCAGGTGGGGGCAGATTCATGACGGAATCGGTCGGTTCCGGTAGGAAAGTGCGCTGGGGCATCCTGGCCACCGGTGGCATCGCCGCGTCCTTCGCCGAGGACCTGCGCGAACTGAAGGACGACGCCGAGATCGTCGCCGTCGGCTCGCGCCGGCTCGAGTCCGCGCGCGCCTTCGCGGACCGCTTCGGCATCCCGCGCGCGTACGGCAGCTGGACCGAACTCGCCGACGACGAGGGCGTGGACGTGGTGTACGTCGCCACCCCGCACTCGGCGCACCGCGTCGCGGCCGGGCTGTGCCTGCGGGCCGGACGGTCGGTGCTGTGCGAGAAGCCCTTCACCGTCAACGCGGTCGAGGCGCGCGAGCTGGCCGACCTCGCCCGGACCCACGGACGCTTCCTGATGGAGGCGATGTGGACCTACTGCAACCCCGTGGTGCGGCGGCTGACCGAGCTGGTCGCGGACGGTGCGATCGGCGAGGTCCGCAGCGTGCACGCGGACTTCGGCCTCGCCGGCCCCTTCGACCCCGGCCACCGGCTGCTCGACCCCGCGCTCGGCGGAGGCGCCCTGCTGGACCTGGGCGTCTACCCGGTCTCCTTCGCCCACCTGCTGCTCGGCGAGCCCGACGAGGTCCAGGCCTGGGCCCACCTGACCGAGGACGGCGTGGACGACAACACCGGCATGCTGCTCGGCTACGACAGCGGCGCCATGGCGGTGCTCAGCTGCTCCCTCACCGCCGACACCGCCCGGACCGCGGTGGTCACCGGCTCCGCGGGACGGATCGAGGTTCCGGCCGGCTTCTTCCACCCGGACCGCTTCGTGCTGCGCCGCGAGGGCCGCGAGCCCGAGGAGTTCGGCGCCCCGGACGGCGGTCTGCGCGGGCTGCAGCACGAGGCGGCCGAGGTCATGCGCTGCCTGCGCGCGGGCGAGCGGGAGTCCCCGCTGGTGCCGCTGGAGGGCAGTCTCGCCGTCATGCGGACGCTCGACACGGTCCGGGACCGGATCGGCGTCCGCTACCCCGGCGAGCACTGACCCCCGTCAGGTCTCCCGCAGACCGGGGTCCCCGGCCTCGGTCACGAAGGACGCGGCGGTGGTCAGGGCGGCGCCCGGGGTGGTCACGGCGTCGACGGTCCTGAAGTCGGCCCGCGCCTCCTCGGCGTCCAGCCGGACGGTCACATAGCCGCGGCGGCCGTCGTAGAACCGCAGGTGCGGGTTGGCCTCCATGACCGCCGACCAGTCGGACGGGCGCGGGGAGCCGTCGCGGCCGCTGCTGACCGAACTGGTGACCAGCTCGGTGCCGATGGTGCGCGAGGTCGGGTCGTCCCAGTCCGCCTTGATGTCCATCGCGTAGTGGACGTGCACGTCGCCGGTGAGCACCAGCAGGTTCTCCACGCCGGCGGCGCCCGCCCCGGCCAGCACGCGGTCACGGGAGGCGGGGTAGCCGTCCCACGCGTCCATGCTGAGTGGGGACGCCGCGGTGGTGCCGCTCCTGCGCCGGGACAGCACGACCTGCTGCGGGATCACGTTCCAGGTGGCGTGCGAGCTGCGGAAGCCGTCCAGCAGCCAGCGCTCCTGGGTCGCCCCGGTGATGGTGCGGGCCGGGTCCTGCGACTCCGGTCCCGGGTGGTGCCAGCGGCCGCGGTACGCCTGGTCGGTGCGGTACTGACGGGTGTCGAGGATGTCGAACTGCGCGAGCCGTCCGTAGTGGAAGCGGCGGTAGAGCGTCATGTCCGGGCCCTGCGGGAGCTGCGGGAGGCGCAGCGGCTGGTTCTCCCAGTAGGCGCGGTAGGCGGCGGCGCGGCGGACGAGGAACTCGTCGCCGGGGCCGCCGCCCTCGTCGGAACCGCCCGCGTAGTTGTTCTCGGTCTCGTGGTCGTCCCACGTGACGAACCAGGGGAAGGCCGCGTGCGCGGCCTGCAGGTCGGGGTCGGACTTGTAGAGGGCGTACCGCAGCCGGTAGTCCTCCAGCGTGACGGTCTCCTTGGCGAACCAGGAGGGCAGGGTGCGGTCGGTGTAGGCGCGGGCGCCGCCGGTGGCGCCGACGGCGTACTCGTAGAGGTAGTCGCCCAGATGGAAGACGGCGTCGACGTCCTCGTCCGCGAGGTGCCCGAGCGCGGTGAAGTAGCCGTCGTGGTAGGCCTGGCAGCTCACCGCGGCCAGGCGCATCTCGTACGGGAGGGAGTCCGGCGCGGGGGCGGTGCGGGTGCGGCCCGGGGGGCTGATCCACGGGCCCGCGCGAAAGCGGTAGTAGTACACCCGGTCGGGTGCGAGGCCCTGGGCGTCGACGTGCACGGTGTGGTTGAACTCCGGGTGCGCCGTCGCGATGCCGCGGCGGACGACCCGGCCGAACCGGTCGTCCCGGGCGATCTCCCACTGGACGGGCACGCGCGCGTCGGGCAGTCCGTTGCCCGGCGCCGGCTCGTACGGGCGCGGCGCGAGCCGTGTCCACAGCACGACCCCCGAGGGCGTGGGGTCGCCCGAGGCGACACCCAGCGTGAACGGGTACTCGGTGAGCGTCCCGGGCACCGCCTCGGCCGCCTGGGCGGCACCGGCGACGGGCAGGTTCGTGCTGAACGCCAGGGTCGCGGCGGCCCCCGTGACGGTCAGGAAGCGGCGGCGGTCGAAGAGCGCGGCGGCGGCGCGCAGGATGCGGTCGTGACGGCCGTGGCCCTGCGGCTCCGTCATGTGCTCCTCCCCGGCGGTGGGTTGCGCGACCCCGGTCCGGTGGCCGGGCGGATCTTCACCCGTGCACGGGACTGCGCTGCCGCGTACACGGGCCCCCGGAACCCCCCGTTCGGCCCACGACGCCCCTGCCACGCTGTTGACGCCGCGTCACCTCGGCGACCCGGAACGGCCACCGTAACCGCCACGCCCGACCTCCGCGATCCGGGACCGCCCGTCCGGGGAGACCCCCGGCGCACCAGGTCGGGCAGGGCTTCCCTTCCGAGATCACCCAGAGCGGTGACAGCGGATGCCGCAGCTCACACCCAGGAGAGACTGGCATGACGGACCGTCACCATGTCTGCGGTGCACGACCGGACGTACGGGGGCGGGCCCGCCCGCACCGGCCGCGGGCCACCGGTCCGGCCCCGGGCGGCCGGGTGACGGAGCGTCATGCACCACATGCCGAATCGGGTCCCCGCCGCCCGCCGGACGCGCCGCGCGGCCCGTTGGAGGACCTCGACGACCGCACCACAGGCCTCAGGCCCGACGAGGGTCGGCCTCGGCGCACGGCGTCGACCCAGGGCGCGGGGTGCGCCGCGGGTGTACCAACCCCCGACGGAGGCGCGTATACGCGGCGGTCGGAGCCAGGCAGGGCGGCACGGTCGCCCTGCGCGGCCCGCTGCCGTGCGTTCGGCACCGAGGACGACGAGGCCGCGGCGGCGCGCCAGACAGGCGAGCCGGGCGCGGACAGCCGACGGCGGCGGGGCCGCGCGGGCGGCCCGGACCGCCGCCGGGTCACCGCGGAGGCCCGCCGCCACACCGGCGTGGGAGACGGCGGCCCCGCACCGAGCGCGGGCTGTGCCGCTACGCGGCGCCGTGGGCCGGGGCGATGTCCTCGATGCGCCGGGCCAGCCCGAAGTCCCGTTCCGTGAGCCGGCCGCCCGCCGCGTGCGTGGTGACGGCGACGGCGACCGACTGGTAACCCAGCGTCAGGTCACTGTGGTGGTTCAGCTCGTCCTGGATCTGCGCGATGTGCATCACGAGGACCGCCGCCGGGATGTGCGGCAGCCGGTACGTGCGCCGCAGGCTCGTTCCGTCCTCGGAGAGGGACCAGCCGGGCAGCTCGGCGAGGCGGTCCTCGATCTCCTTGTGCGACAGGGGCTCGGCGTAGGGTGACATGGTTTCATCGTGGCACCGCATACCCTGCGGAGCCATGACTGAGATCGCGGGAAATGGAACGGGCGCGGCGCTCCGGGTCGCGGTGGTCACCGGGGCCGGGTCCGGCATCGGGCGGGCGGTGGCACGCGAACTGGCGGCCTCGGGCTGGGCCGTGGCCCTGGCCGGCCGGCGTGAGGAGGCGCTGCTCCGTACCGCCGAGGGACTGCCGGACGAGGCGGTCGCGGTCATCCCGACGGACGTCAGCCGCCCGGAGGCGGTGGCGGCGCTGTTCGCCGCCGTGGGCGCCCGCTTCGGCCGCGTCGACCTGCTGTTCAACAACGCGGGCACAGGCGCGCCCGCCGTTCCGCTGGACGAGCTGACGTACGAGCAGTGGCGTGCCGTCGTCGACGTCAACCTGACCGGGGCGTTCCTGTGCGCGCAGGCCGCCTTCCGGGCCATGCGCGCGCAGCGGCCGCAGGGCGGGCGGATCATCAACAACGGGTCGATCTCGGCGCACGCGCCGCGGCCGCTGAGCGCGCCCTACACGGCGACCAAGCACGCCGTCACCGGGCTGACGAAGTCCCTGTCGCTGGACGGCCGCCCCTACCGGATCGCCTGCGGCCAGATCGACATCGGCAACGCGGCCACGGAGATGACGGAGCGGATGGCCGCCGGGACCCTTCAGGCGGACGGGCGGCTGACGACCGAGCCCCGGATGGACGTCGACGACGCGGCCCGGACCGTCGCGCACATGGCCTCGCTCCCGCTGGAGGCGAATGTGCAGTTCGCGACGGTGATGGCGACGAACATGCCCTACATCGGGCGCGGTTGAGGGCACCGCGGAGGAGAGGGCCGAGGGGAACGGCCACGCGCGCGGCCGGAGTCGGGGGCCGGGCCACAGCCACCCGCGGCCGGATTCGACCACTTCACCCCCGAAAATGGTCAAGTCCGAAATACGTCCCATAGGACTGCTTGCGTCGCGTTACGTTGCGGCATGCTCTCCAAGCACCACCGCGACGTATGGTCAGAACCACCCGCAGACGAAGCCGGGTCCGAGGCCGGGACCACCGAGCCGGAGACCGAGCTGATAGCGCTGCCCGGTCCCGTGTTCGTCGATTCCAGCGGGAGACGGGCCCGCGCGGTACGCAGGGCCGGCTGGCTGGTCGGCGCGGCGTGCTCCGTCTACACGGCGGCGCTGGCGCTCAGCCTCTCCGGCGCGACGCCGATCGCGCCGAAGACGCTGCTGCCGCTGCCGGGGGTGCCAAGCACAGCGCCGGACGACGCGGGCTCCTCGGGGACGGGAGAACTCGACGAACCGGCCGACCAGGCCGCACCCCCGGCGACGGCGGGCTTCATCCGGGCGGGGGCGGCGGCCGCGCCGTCCCCGCCCGGGGCGGTCCGCCTCGTGTCCTCCCCCAGTCCCAGTGCCTCCCCGACCAAGCGCCCGGCCAAGGGCGGCGGGGTCCCCGGCACCCCGCGGGCGACCGCGGGCAGCCCGGCCGCCCCGACCCCGACCGCCGGCGCGACCGCGACCGAACCGGTCGCGTCCGGCTCCCCGTCGGCGCAGCCCAGCACCTCCGCGTCCCCCGCACCGGGTGTCTCCGACGCCCCGGTCGACCAGCAGCCGCAGGGCGGACAGTGACCGCCCTGCGCCCCCGCCTCGTCATACCCCTGCTCGCCCTCGTGATGCTCGTGTGCGTCCTGCTGCTCGGCGGCTACGTGCGCGGCGACTTCGAGGCCGACCACCGGGTCCACCCGCCGGTCTCGGCGGACAAGGTGCCGGAGGCGGTACTGGAGGGCGGCCCGGTGGTCGACGCCACCGGCGACAGGCCCCGCTCGTACCGCACCCCGGACCGCACGATCGCCCTCACCTTCGACGACGGACCCGATCCGGTCTGGACGCCGGAGGTGCTCGACGTGCTCGAGCGGCAGCACGTGCGCGCCACCTTCTTCGTGACGGGCGGCATGGCCGCCCGTCACCCGGGGCTGATCCGGCGGATGGTCGCCGAGGGCCACGAGATCGGCGTGCACACCTTCTCCCACCCCGACCTGGTGTACCAGTCGCCGGGGCGGATCGACCGGGAGCTGTCCCAGACCCAGCTGGCGCTCGCGGGGGCCGCCGGCATCCACACCTCCCTGTTCCGTCCGCCGTACTCCTCGACCGCGGACGCGCTGGACGACCTGTCCTGGCCGGTCGTCCAGCGGGTCGGCCGGCAGGGCTACGTGACCGCCTTCATCGACCGCGACGCCGAGGACTGGCGGCGGCCCGGCGTGCAGGCGATCGTGGACGCCTCCGTGCCGGCGGAACCGGGCCAGGGCGCGATCGTGCTCATGCACGACGCCGGCGGCGACCGCTCGCAGACCGTGGCGGCGCTGGACCGGCTGATCCCGCTGCTCAAGGAGCGCGGCTACCGCTTCGACACCGTGGGCGGAGCGGTCGGCGCCACGTCCACCAACGGCAAGGTCACCGGCTCGGAACTGTGGAAGGGGCGGGTCTTCGTCGCCGCGGTGGAGCTCTCCGAGGCCGCCGTCCCCACGCTGGCCGTCGTGCTCGCCGGGGTGGGCCTGCTGGTCCTGGCCCGGTTCGCCGCCATGCTGGTGCTGGCGCGCCGGCACGCGCGGCGGCGGCGGGCACCCGGCTTCACCTGGGGGCCGGCGGTCACCGAACCGGTGAGCGTCATCGTGCCCGCGTACAACGAGAAGGAGTGCATCACCCACACCGTGCACTCCCTCGCAGCGAGCGACCACCCCGTGGAGATCGTGGTCGTCGACGACGGCTCGACCGACGGCACCGCCGACATCGTCGAGGCCCTGGACCTGCCCGGCGTCACCGTCGTGCGGCAGCCCAACAGCGGCAAGCCCGCGGCCCTCAACAACGGTGTGGCGCACGCCCGGAACGACCTCATCGTGATGATGGACGGCGACACGGTCTTCGAACCGGCCACCGTCCGCGAACTGGTGCAGCCCTTCGGCGACCCCCGGGTCGGCGCGGTCGCCGGCAACGCCAAGGTCGGCAACCGCACCCGGATGATCGGGCGCTGGCAGCACATCGAGTACGTGATGGGCTTCAACCTCGACCGCCGCATGTACGACCTGCTGCGCTGCATGCCCACCATCCCCGGCGCGTGCGGCGCCTTCCGGCGGGACGCGCTGCGCGACGTCGGCGGCATGAGCGACGAGACCCTCGCCGAGGACACGGACGTCACGATGGCGATGCACCGGGCCGGCTGGCACGTGGTGTACGCGGAGAACGCCCGCGCCTGGACCGAGGCGCCGTCCTCGGTACGGCAGTTGTGGAAGCAGCGGTACCGCTGGAGCTACGGCACCATGCAGGCGATGTGGAAGCACCGCGGAGCGGTCCTGGACCGCGGGCACTCCGGGCGCTTCGGCCGGGTCGGGCTGCCGCTGGTCGTCCTCTTCCAGGTGCTCGCGCCGCTGCTGGCGCCGCTCATCGACGTGTTCGCGATCTACGGGCTGGTCTTCATGGACCCGTTTCGCACCGCGCTCGCGTGGGCGGGCGTGCTCGCCGTGCAGGCCGCGTGCGCGGCGTACGCCTTCCGGCTGGACGGCGAACCGCTGCGCGACCTGTGGCCGCTGCCCCTCCAGCAGGTGCTGTACCGGCAGTTGATGTACCTGGTGCTGCTGCAGTCCTGTGTGACGGCCGTCAACGGCGGCCGGCTGGGCTGGCACAAGCTGCGGCGCACCGGCGAGGTCGGCGCGCCGACCGTCGGCAGCGGCACCGCCGGCCGCGTCTGAACCCCCCGTACCCTCCCGAGGAGTCGACCCATGCCCGAGGCACGCGAGGCGGGAGCCCCGGCGACCCCGCCCCGGCCCGCCGACGGCGCCGGGACGCACATACCGGGTCCACGGGGCGCCGCCCCGGCCGCCCCTGCCGCCGCCTCCTCCGGGAGCGGCGGCGGGGGCGGCGGCGGGGGCGGCGGCCGTGACCGCTACCTCGACCTGCTGCGCGCCCTCGCGCTGGTACGGGTGGTCGTCTACCACACCTTCGGCTGGGCCTGGCTGACCCTGGTCTTCCCGTCCATCGGCATCATGTTCGCCCTGGCCGGGTCCCTGGCGGCGCACTCCCTGCAGCGGCCAGCGCTGTCCGTGGTGCGGGGGCGGCTGCGGCGGCTGCTGGTGCCCTTCTGGCTGTTCTCCGCGGCCGTGAACGTCCTGATGCTGCTCCACGGCTGGCGGCCGCACTCCTGGCACCGGATGCTGCTGTGGATCCTGCCGCTGGCGGACCCGCCCGGCACCACCTGGGCCGAGCAGATCATCGCCCCGCTCTGGTACATCCGCACCTACCTGTGGCTCGTGCTGCTCTCCCCGTGGCTACTCAAGGCCTTCCGGGCGGCGCCGCGGCCGTGTCTGGCGGCGTGCGGCGCACTCGTCGTCCTCGCCCAGTACGACCGGCTGCCGCTCGCCGAGCCGGCCCTCACTCCGGTGGTCGACCTCGTCACTTTCGCGGCCTGCTGGCTGCTCGGCTTCGCGCACCGCGACGGCCTGCTGGACGCCCTGCGGGCCCGCACGGTGGTCGCCGCGGCCGCGCTCTGCCTCGTCGCGGGCGGCTGGTTCGCGTACACCCACCCCACCGACGAGGGCATCGACCTCGGTGAGATCCCGCTGGCCCAGGCACTGTGGTCGGCCGGTTTCGTCCTCCTGCTGCTGCGCTTCCGGCCCCGCCGGATGCACCGGGTACCCGGCGCGGACGGAGCGGTGGGACTGCTCAACGCCCGCGCCGTCACGGTCTATCTGTGGCACGAGGTCGCGCTCTTCGCCAGCGTCCCGTTGATCGACCTGATGTGGGACGTGCCCTTCTTCGAGGCCCATCTCCCGCTCGACGCGACCTGGTTCCAGTTCCTCACCGTCTGGCCGCTCATCGGCGCGGCCGTCGTGCTGGTCGGCTGGACCGAGGACCTCGCCTCACGGCGCCGGCCGCGCCTGTGGCCGGCGGGCGGCAGGAAACGCGGGCGGCGGGCCCGCGGCCGCGCCGCCGGGGCCCGCTGAGTCAGCGCGGCGCCCGGACGTCGTCCGCACCGGGACCGGACCCCGTCCGGTCCCGCCCGCCGAGCAGCAGGACGGCCGGGACGGCGACGAGCGTCCCCGTGAGCACGACCGCGGCTGCCCCGCGCCTGCTGCGCCCGGCCCGCGAGGTCGCGGAGGAGTACGGGATGGCACGGCCGGCCGCGGAGTGCGCGGCGCTGCCGGCCGAGACCGGCGGGGAGGAGTGAGGCAGACGAGTCGAGCTGTACGCCGGGTTCTGTTCCCGGTCGGCCTCGCGGCCGGCCGGGCGACGGCCATCCATCTAGGACCGGCGTTGCCACCGGTCTCGTGCGGTCTACCCGCGGACTCGGGCGGGCAGCCCTCGATCGTCCGCGCAGGACCGTCTCGCGACGGTCCCTCTTGACCTTGCTCCGGGTGGGGTTTACCTAGCTGCCCAGGTCACCCTGGGCACTGGTGGTCTCTTACACCACCGTTTCACCCTTACCGGGAGCCTTGCGGCCCCGGCGGTCTGTTTTCTGTGGCACTGTCCCGCGGGTCACCCCGGGTGGGCGTTACCCACCACCCTGCCTTGTGGAGCCCGGACGTTCCTCGGCAGGACCAGGGTCCTGACGCGGCCGCCCGCTCGGCTCGTCTGCCGTGGCGACCATGCTACCGGCCGATCACGCCGGGGTGAAAAGCACGGTGTGGCGACCGGGGTCGGCCCGCGTGAGGCGGACGGCGAGCGGCTCGCCGAGCGGGAGGGGGGCGGTGCCGCCGCGGACCCGCTCCTGCGCCTCGCGCAGGCGGCCGACGGCCCGCAGCAGGGCCACGGGCACCTCGGCGGTACCGGCGTCGATCGCATGCTGCACACCCGCGTAGTCGAGCCGGGCGCGGCTGCGGACGAGCGCACGGCGGACGTCGACGTCGGTGACCACCCCGTCCGCGTCGAGGTCCATCCGCCACAGCACGGCGGGCCGGTCCTGTCCGGGCAGCAGGCTGGCCGCCCCCTCGCCCAGCACCGTCGGGTGCAGCGGCACCCGGACGTCGGGGAAGTAGAGGGTCTGCACACGCCGGTGCGCCTCGGCGTCCAGCGCGCCGCCGGGTGCGACGAAGGCCGCGGCGTCGGCGATCGCGTACGACACCCGGTAGCCGCGGCCCCCTCGCGGACCGCGAGGTGCATCGCCTGGTCCAGGTCGAGCGACCCGGGCGGGTCGACGGTGAAGAGCGGCACGTCGGTGGCGTCGTACCCCGGCAACCGGGGGTCGCGCGCGGCCTCCTCGGCCTCGGCGAGCACGCCGGCCGGGAAGTCCCGCCGCACATGCAGCTCCGTGCGGAGCACGTCGAGCGCGGACCGCAACCGGGCTCCGTCGGCGGTGGTGACGCGGAGGGGACGACGAAGCATGGAGCGAGCCTAAGTCGCACGGTCGTAGGCTGCACTGCACCGGGGAAACGCGAAGGAGAACCACAGTGCTCGTCCTGCTACCGCCGTCCGAGGGCAAGGCCACCGACGGCACGGGCCCCGCCGTCGACCTGGGCTCCCTCTCCCTGCCCGGGCTCACCACGGCCCGCGCGACGGTGCTGGACGAGCTCGTCGGGCTGTGCGCGGGCGGCGACGAGGACAAGGCGGCGGACGTGCTCGGGCTCAGCCCCGGGCTGCGCGGCGAGATCGCCCGCAACGCGGGGCTGCGCGACGCGCGGACCCGGCCGGCCGGCGAGATCTACACCGGCGTGCTCTACGACGCGCTCGGCCTGGACACGCTGGACGCCGCCGCCCGCCGCCGGGCGGCCAGGTCGCTGCTGGTCTTCTCCGGGCTGTGGGGCGCGGTCGGCATCCGCGACGCGATCCCCGCGTACCGCTGCTCGATGGGTGTGAAGCTGCCCGCGCTGGGGTCGCTCGCCGCGTACTGGCGCACGCACCTCGCCGAGGCCCTCCCGGACGCGGCCGAGGCCGCGGGCGGCGGCCTGCTGCTCGACCTGCGGTCGTCGGCGTACGGGGCGGCGTGGAAGCCGGCGCCGCGCAGCGCGCTGGCGGGGCGGACGGCGACGGTGCGGGTGGTGCAGGCGGAGACGCGGAAGGTCGTCAGCCACTTCAACAAGGCGACCAAGGGGCGGATCGTGCGGGCCCTCCTGGAGTCCGGGGCGCGCCCCGAGAACCCCGACGCGCTGGTCGCGGCCCTGCGGGACCTGGGCTTCACGGTGGAGGTGGCTGCGCCGGGGCGGCTCGACGTTCTGGTGACCGACGTCCACTGAGTTTTGTGCGGGGTGGTCGTGGTTGCGGTCCGTTGTCGTGTGCGGGCTGTTTGCGCCTACGGCGGGCGTCCACCCGCCCGCCCTCACTCCCCCAGCCTTCGGCCGGGGGTGCCCCCAACTCCCCCGCCCCCTCCGTATCGTCAGGCGACTGACGGCCGGAGAGGGGTGAGGAGACGGTCCGGGGTCGCCGCACACGTCCTACTCGACGCCCCCTCCATCCAGTTCGTTGCCGTCGGCAAGGTGAGCGGGCACGGGTTCGGCCGCTCGTTGAAGGACAGAGGTGTGCCCTCGCGCCTGCCGTGACGCAGGCAACCGGTGCGGGGGAGGTGCCCCTGGCCACCGGTGCGTGCGCCCTGTCTCGGCCTGCGGCCGGGAACCCTCCTGCCGGGGGCAGTTTCCTGCGGTGCGGGGAGGGGTGGGCTCCATCACCCCCCACCGGCGCTGGTCGCCGAACGATACGGAGGGGGCGGGGGAGGTGGGGGTCCCCCCGGCCGAAGACTGGGGGAGGGTGGGCGTTCTGGACGCTGACGTGTATGTGTTGTGCGGCACAGACGGCACCGAAAAGTGCCGCCCGCCATACACATAAATATGCGGTACAGAATGCCCAGCCCCGGAGGCCCCGCCCCCGGCCCACCACGCACGCGCGAAGGCCCGCACCAACCGCGCCGGGCAATCGGGCGGGAGGGCGGGGATGCCCGCCGCAGGCGCAGACAACCCGCACACAACAACCGGCCGCAAGGCGCACCGTTGCGCAAGATGCAACGCCCGTTGCGGAGCCCGCAGCCGCCCGGCACGATGCCACCGTGCTGAGCCTCACCCCCGGCGCCCCCGGCGCCCCCTCCCCCGCCAACGCCCCCGTCATCCCCGTGCTCACGCTGGACGACCCCGCCGACGCGCCCCCGCTCGTCCGCGCCCTGGCCCGCGGGGGGTTGACCGCGGTGGAGATCACGCTGCGGACGCCCGCCGCGCTGGAGGCGATCGCCGCGGCGGCCCGCGAGGTGCCGGAGGCGGTCGTGGGGGCCGGGACCTTGGTGCGGGCAGAGCAGGTGGGGGCGGCGGCGCGGGCGGGGGCGCGGTTCCTGGTGAGCCCGGGGTGGACGGAGGGCCTGCTGGACGCGATGGCCGCGTCCGGGCTGCCGTTCCTGCCCGGCGTGTCGACCGCCTCCGAGGTCGTCGCCCTGGCCGAACGCGGCGTGCGGGAGCTGAAGTTCTTCCCCGCGGAGGCGGCCGGCGGCACGGCGTACCTCAAGGCGCTGGCCGCGCCCCTGCCGGAGATCCGGTTCTGCCCGACCGGCGGTATCGACGCGGCCCGCGCGCCGGCCTACCTCGCCCTGCCGAACGTCGCCTGCGTGGGAGGCAGTTGGATGGTCCCGCAGGACGCCCTGCGGGACCGCGACTGGGACCGGGTGGAGCACCTCGCCCGCGAGGCGGCCGGACTGCGCGCGCCGGCGCCGCCGTCAGCGCAGGTGTGACGTGTCGTTGAGCAGCCTCAGCGACGCGTTCCCGTCCCCGTAGTACGCCACCGCCGACAGCGCCGCCGCCGACAGCTCCATCCGGAACAGCGACTCCGGCGGGGCCCCCAGGGCGAGCCGGACCAGGGTCTTGATCGGCGTGACGTGGGTGACCACCAGCACCGTGCGCCCGGCGTAGCGGGCGATGAGCTTGTCCCGGGTCAGGGAGACCCGGCGGGCGACGGCGGCGAAGCTCTCCCCGCCGGGCGGGGCGGTCTTCGCGGAGCCGAGCCAGGCGTCGAGTTCGGCCGGGTGGCGTTCCTTCACCTCGGCGAAGGTCAGCCCCTCCCACGCGCCGAAGTCGGTCTCGCGCAGCCCTTCGTCGACGCGCAGGTCGAGGCCGAGCCGGTCCGCGACGGTCTGCGCGGTCTGCCGGCAGCGGGCCAGCGGCGAGGTGACGACGGCCTGGACGGTGCCGCGGGCGGCGAGGGAGTCGGCGACGCGCTGGGCCTGCCAGCGGCCCTTCTCGGAGAGTTCCGGGTCGTCGCCCCCGCTGCCGGAGAAGCGCTTCTCCGCCGTGAGCGGGGTCTCCGCGTGGCGCAGCAGGACGAACGTGGTGGGCGTGCCGAGGTCGGCCGCCGCGGCCCAGCCGGCGGGCGGGGCCTTGGGGGCCTCGTCCGCGGGTTCGGTGGCGACGGCGGCAGGCGAGGCGCCCGCCGCGGCGGAGGAGCGGCGGGGTTCCCACTGCTTGCCGCGCTTGCCCGCGTCCATCGCCTCGTTGGCGAGCCGGTCGGCGTGCTTGTTCTTCTCGCGCGGGATCCACTCGTAGCTGACCTGCTCCGCCGGCAGGACCGTCTTCGCCTCGGCGGCCAGCGGCCGCATGTCCGGGTGCTTGATCTTCCAGCGGCCGGACATCTGCTCGACGACCAGCTTGGAGTCCATGCGCACCCGCACCCGGGCCTGCGGGTCGATCGCGTGCGCGGCACGCAGCCCGGCGATCAGGCCCCGGTACTCGGCGACGTTGTTGGTGTGCGTGCCGATGAACTCGGCGGCCTCGGCGAGCACTTCGCCCGTGGCGCCGTCGCAGACGACAGCGCCGTACCCGGCGGGCCCCGGGTTGCCCCGGGACCCGCCGTCGGCCTCCACCACCAACGTACGGGCCATTACAGGCCCGACTCGGGGGTGCGGACGAGGATGCGGCGGCAGTTCTCGCAGCGCACGACCTCGTCGGCGGCGGCCGCCCGCACCTCGTTGAGCTCCGTGATGTTCAGCTCCAGCCGGCAGCCCTCGCAGCGCTTCTGGTAGAGCCGGGCGGCGCCGACGCCGCCGGACTGGCCGCGCAGCTTGTCGTAGAGCTTCATCAGGTCGGCGGGGACCGAACCGGCGATGATCTCGCGCTCCTTGACGACCGTGGAGCCCTCGGCGTCGATCTCCCGCAGCGCGGTGCTGCGGCGCTCCTCGGACTCGCCCGCCTTGGCCTGCACGGACTCCAGGCGGCCGGTCAGCTCCTGGACCCGCTCCTGCAGGCCCTCACGGCGTTCCATGACCTCCAGGACGACGTCCTCGAGGTCGCTCTGCCGTTTGGCGAGCGAGGTGATCTCGCGCTGCAGGTTCTCCAGGTCCTTGGGGGAGGAGACCGCGCCGGAGTCCAGCCGCTCCTGGTCGCGGACGGCGCGCTTGCGCACCTGGTCCACGTCCTGCTCGGCCTTGGTCTGCTCGCGGGCGGTGTCGCTCTCCTCGGTCTGGGCGGCGACCAGCAGGTCGCGCAGCTGGGTCACGTCGGAGCCGAGGCGCTCGATCTCCGCGTGCTCGGGGAGGTTCTTGCGCTTGTGTTCCAACTGCGCGAGGCGCGAGTCGAGGGCCTGGACCTCGAGCAGTCGGATCTGGTCTGCGGGCGCGGCTTTCAGCGGGGGGCTCCTGAGGTCGTGGGTTCGTCAAGGGGAAGTGCCTGGGCGTGGGCCGTCCACGGGTCGGTGACGGCGCGTGACACATAGGTGCGCAGCGCCCAGCCGTGCCGTTCGGAGACCTCGTCGAGCCGGCGCGCGGCCTGCTCGCACCAGGGCCACTCGGTGGCCCAGTGGGCGGCGTCGACGAGTGCCGGCGGACCCGCCTGCCGCGCCTCGGACGCCGGGTGGTGGCGCAGGTCGGCGGTGAGGTAGACGTCCACCCCGGCCCTGCGTACGTCGTCGAAGAGGCTGTCGCCGGAGCCGCCGCACACCGCGACGGTGCGGACCTGCCGCTCGGGGTCGCCCGCGACGCGCAGCCCGGTCGCGGTGGCCGGCAGGCCGGCCGCCGCCCGGCGGGCGAAGTCCGCCAGTGTCATCGGCTCGGGCAGCTCACCGATGCGGCCGAGGCCGCGGCGGCCGGCCGGGTCGGCGGGGTCGGGCACGAGGGGGCCGGTGACGCGCAGGCCGACGGCCTCGGCGAGGGCGTCGGAGACCCCGGGGTCGGCCCGGTCGGCGTTGGTGTGCGCCACGTGCAGCGCGATGCCGTTCCTGATCAGGGTGTGCACGACGCGGCCCTTGAAGCCGGTCGCCGCGACCGTCGTCGTCCCGCGCAGGTAGAGGGGGTGGTGCGTGACCAGCAGGTCGGCGCCGGTGGCGATCGCCTCGTCGACGACCTCCCGGACCGGGTCGACGGCGAACAGCACCCGGCCGACCTCGGCGTCCGGGTCCCCGCAGACGAGCCCGACGGCGTCCCACTGCTCGGCCCACGCCGGGGGCCAGAGGGCTTCGAGGGCGGCGATGACGTCGGACAGTTTCGGCACGGGTCGAGGTTACCGCGCCGGTGCCGGGCGGCCGGAATCCCGGGCTGGTCATGAGCACACCGAGCATCCGAAGTCCGACGGAACGGGACGAGCGCCACCCTTACGTGTGAAGACCACCAACTCGTGTCGGACGCCCGGGCGTGCGAAAACTAGCGTCGTGGCCCGGAGGTGAGCCACACCATGACAGCCTGCGCCACCGAGACCACCACCGTGCGACGGGCCGGGTTCACGATCGCCGCGGACGGCTCCTACGCCGCCTGCCTGGCTCAGGGACCCGAGGGGGACGACGGCTGGTACCCCGAGCGCTGGACGCTCGGCGGGCCCGAGCCGTACACCGTGCCGCTGCCCGGGAACCAGCCCGAGGAACAGTGCTCCGAGGTCATGCCGCTGCCCGACGGCCGCGTGCTGATCCGCCGCCGGGTCGCCGACCGGTTCGACCTCGCCCTGCTCTACCCGACCGGTCCCGGCACCGGCGAACAGCTCATCGGCTCGCTGCCGGGCGGGGAGGCGGAGGCGCGGCTGCTGCCTCCGGTCGCCTCCGGCGAGGTGTACGCCCTCACCTACGACCCGGCACGCGAGGTGTCCGCGGTGTGGCTCGTCCACGACGACCGGGATCTGCGGCCACGCCGCCTCGCGGAGGTCCCGGGCCGCTGCGGGGGCGGCGCCTGGCTGGACCGGGCCGGACGTCTGATCGCGCTGGACCGCGAGGCGGAGGGGACGGTCAAGACGGTCGCCGTCGACCTGGAGCGGGCCGGGGCGGTCAGTCCGCTGCTGCAGATCACCGAGGCGAGCAACGACCGGCTGCTGCTCGCGGAGCCGGACAGCGGGCTGCTGATAGTGCGCAGCGACGCCACCGGCGAGGACCGGATCGGCTGGGGCGTGCTGGGCAGTCGCCGGCCGATGCGGTTCGCCGAGTGCCTGCGCGTCCCGGACGCGGTGCTCACCCCGTTCGCGGCCCAGCCCGGCCAGGTGCTGATGCCCGAGGCGTGCGCCGTGGCGCTGCGCGCGGACGGAGCGCACGGCACGTCGCTGGCGGTCTGGCGGCCCGGGGAACGCCGCGCCACCTGGCTGTCCGCGCCGGAGGGATGGCTGGCGGGGGCGGGCCTGTGGTCGGCCCGGGGGGTGCTGCGTCTGCCGTACGCCTGCGCGCACTGCCCGTGCGGCACGGTGGAGTACGAGGCGCCGGCCGCGGTGTCCTCGCCGTCGCCGGCGGGGAGCGCGGCGGAGGGCGCTCCCCCGGCCGTCCCGGACGGGGGAAGGACGAGCCCCGTGCTCCCGTTGCAGAAGGCGCCGCTGGCCACGGGATCTTGAATCGGTAAACTCCTGCGGCGTTCCGCGCACCCTGCAAGCTAGTCGACGGAGAGTCTTCCCATGTCCGATGCCCGACACGACACCGCCGCCGAGGCCCGCCTCGAGGACGGTAACGCCGAGGGCCCGCACGCCGGCCGCCACCGCGGTACGGCTTCCGCCCAAGAGAACGCCCAGGTGGTCGAGGCGCCGCACGGCCGCCACCGCCGCCCCTCCAGGCCCCCCGCCATGGAGGTCTGACGGTCCCGGGGCCCGTTTCAGCCCTCGTGGCGCAGGGCCTCGACGTCGGTGGCGGCGAAGGTGTCACCGGGGTCACGGCCCGCCCAGTACGGGGTGAGCAGGTCGTCCGGCTCGTCGCGGGTGAACGCCTCCTTGGCGGTGTCGGACTTCGCCGTCGCCGGAGCCGTCGCGGCCGGGCTGCCCGTAGTCCCGGACGAGTTCGGCGCTGCGGGGTTCGGCCGAGCTGGCGGCGACGACGTCGATCGGCATGTCCGGCGGCTCGTTCGCTATGCGGTGGGCCTTGGCGCGGCCGTCCGCACCGTCGGCCCCGCCAGGGCGTGCACTAGAACGCGTTCTAGTGCACGCCCGTGCATAACGCATCGCCCCGGCCCTGAAAATAGCTGACGTGTCGTCAGATCAGCGCCCGCCAGTGACATTTGTCCTGCCCGGGTCCGTACATTCCCCACTGACCCGCGGTGGCCGCCGGTCGTAGTGTCGGTGACATGACGACGACAGTGAGCTTCACCAGGGCCGTCAAGGCGTTCGGCGCGGTACGCGCGGTGGACGGCGTCGACCTGGCGATCCGGCGGGGGGAGTCCGTCGCCCTGCTCGGCCGCAACGGCGCGGGCAAGTCCACCGCGATCAGCCTGCTGCTCGGGCTCAACGAGCCCGACGAGGGCGAGGTCCGGCTCTTCGGCGGCACCCCGCACACCGCGGTCCGCGCGGGCCGGGTCGGCGCGATGCTGCAGGACGGCCGGCCGATCCCCCGCGTGACCGTGCGCGAACTGATCACCTTCGTGGCGCGCACCTACCCCTCCCCGCTGCCCGTCGCCGAGGCCCTGGAACTGGCCGGCCTCACCGAGGTCGCCGGCCGCCGGGCCGACCGGCTCTCCGGCGGCCAGGCGCAGCGGGTCCGCTTCGCCGTGGCCCTGGCCGGCAACCCCGAGCTCATCGTGCTGGACGAGCCCACCGCCGCCCTCGACGTCGAGGCCCGGCGCGCCTTCTGGGACTCGATGCGGGCCTACGCGGCCCGCGGCAACACCGTGCTGTTCTCCACCCACTACCTGGAGGAGGCGGACGAGAACGCCGGCCGCATCGTCGTCATCGACCGCGGCCGTGTCGTCGCCGACGACAGCGGCGAGCGCATCAAGCGCGCGGTCGGCGGCAACCTCGTCTCCTTCGACCTGGCCGGGACCCCCACCGAGGGCCTGCGGCAGCTGCCCGGGGTGGTGTCCGTCGAGGTCCGCGGCGACCGCGCGCTGCTGCGCTCCTCGGACTCCGACGCCACCGTCCTCGCCCTCGCCGGCCGCGGCATGGTCCGCGGCCTGACGGTGACCGCCGCCAGCCTGGAGGACGCGTTCCTCTCCCTCACCGCGCGGTCCGCCGCACAGGACGCCGCCCCCATCACCGCCGAAGACACCGTCGCCCTCGCCGAGGAGAAGGTCTGATGCTGCTCGCCTACGTCTCGCTGGAGATCCGCCGCACCCTGCGCGACGCCGGATTCGTGATCTTCGGCGTCGGCATGCCCGTCATGATGTACCTGCTCTTCACCAACCTCGGGGTCTCCGGCTCGGAGGAGGACAAGGCCGCCTCCCTGGCCGCCATGATCGGCATGGCCGCGTACGGCGCCCTGGGCTCGGCGGTGTCCACCGGGTCGAGCGTCGCCGAGGACAAGGGCCTCGGCTGGCTCCGCCAGCTGCGGATCACCCCCATGTCGCCGCTGCTGGTCGTCACCGGCCGCTGCATCAGCGGCTCGGTCACCGTGCTGCCCGCCATCCTGGCCGTCCTGCTGGCCGGCGGCCTCGTCAACGGCGTCGCACTGGAGGCCTGGCAGTGGGCCGCCGTCGGCGGGCTGCTGTGGGTCGGCACCGCCCCCTTCACCCTGCTCGGCCTCGGCAACGGCTACCGGCTGTCCGGGCAGACCACCGGCGTGGTGAACATGGCCTGCAACCTGGGCCTTTCCGTCGTCGGCGGGCTGTGGATCCCCTCGGCCGTCTTCCCCGGCTGGCTGCGGGCGGTCTCCGAGTGGACCCCGTCCCACCGCTTCGGGCAGCTCGGCTGGAGCATCGCGGACGGCGCGCTTCCCCGGGCGGGTACCGTCGCGGTGCTCGCCGCGTGGACGGCCCTGTTCGGCGCGTACGCCGTCTACGCCTACCGCCGCTCGGCACGCACCCCGTGAGTCCCGCCCGCACAGCGCAGGAGAAGGAGACGACGGCCATGGCGACCACGACGCGATCACGGCCCCCGCTGCCGGCGCGCATCCGGCACGGGTGGCGGCAGGTGCGGGTGACCCGCTCCTTCTCCCAGGAGATCGAGGACCTCAAGCCCCCCACCCGCTTCACCTTCCTGCCCTGGCTGCTGATGGGCGTGGGCGCCCTGTCCCACCTCCTGCAGGGCGAGGCCGCCAACCCCTGGCTCGGCGGCCTCGGCCTGCTGGCCTTCAACTCCCTCTACATCGGCGTGGTCTTCACGTCCTTCGACCCGCGCACCGCCCGCGGCAAGGTGCCCCGGCGCTACCTCCTCGCGCTGGCCGCCGTCACCTACGCCCTCGCCATCGGCTACGGCGGCAGCTGGCTGGTGTTCTTCCCGCTGCTGTCGCTGGCCGTCGGGATCGTGGTGCGCGGCCGGCGGATGGGTCCGGTCCTCGTCGCCCTCGCGGTGTCCGCCGGAATCGTCTCCGGACTGCGCAGCGGTGACATCTGGGAGGGCGTGTCCATCGGGTACGGCAGCCTCATCTCGGGCCTGGTGACCGCGGCCATGCTCACCCTCTTCGACGCGGTGACCCAACTGCGCGCCACCCGGCAGGAACTGGCCCGCAACGCCGTCGCGGAGGAGCGGCTGCGGTTCTCCCGCGACCTGCACGACCTGCTCGGGCACACCCTGTCCGTGGTCGTCGTCAAGGCGGAGGCCGCCCGCCGGCTCGCCCCGCGCGACCTGGACGCCGCCCTCACCCAGGTCGCCGACATCGAAGCGGTCGGACGCCAGGCGCTCACCGAGATCCGGGAGGCCGTCACCGGATACCGCGAGGGGAGCCTGTCCACCGAGCTGGATCGCGCCCGCTCGGCCCTGGCGGCCGCCGGGATCGAGGCCCTCGTCAAGGAGTCCGGCCCGCCGCTGCCCTCGCAGACCGAGGCCCTCCTCGGCTGGGTGGTGCGGGAGGGGGTGACCAACGTCGTACGGCACAGCGGGGCGACCAGCTGTGCCATCGAGCTCGCCGGCACCGGCGGGCACGTACGCCTGCGGATCACGGACGACGGCCGCGGCGTAGGCTCGGTGCCCGGATCGGGATCGGGCTCGGGCTCGGGGCTGAAGGGACTCACCGAACGGCTCGCCGCCGCCGGCGGCTCCCTCGGCACGGGCCCCGGCCCGCGGGGCGGGTTCCGCGTGGTCGCCGAACTGCCGGTGGAGGAGGAGCAGACCGCATGAGCGGCGCCATCAAGGTCCTGCTGGCCGAGGACCAGGGCATGATGCGCGGGGCGCTCTCCCTGCTGCTGAACCTGGAGGACGACATCGACGTCGTCGCGCAGGTCTCGGCGGGCGACGAGATCGTCGCCGCGGCGCTGGAGGCCCGGCCCGACGTCGCGCTGCTCGACATCGAGCTCCCCGGGCGCAGCGGCCTCGACGCCGCGGCGGAACTGCGCGAGCGCCTCCCGGAGTGCAGGGTGCTCATCCTGACGACGTTCGGCCGCCCCGGCTACCTGCGCCGCGCCATGGAGGCCGGGGCCCGGGGCTTCCTGGTCAAGGACGGCCCCGTCGAGGACCTCGCCGCCGCGATCCGGCGCGTCCTCGACGGGCACCGCGTCATCGACCCCGCCCTGGCCGCCGCCGCCCTCAGCACCGGGCCCAGCCCGCTGACGCCGCGCGAGCAGGACGTGCTCAACGCGGCAGCGGACGGGGCGACCGTGGCGGACATCGCGGCACGTGTGCACCTGTCGGAGTCGACGGTGCGCAACCACCTGTCGTCGGCCATCGGGAAGACCGGCACCCGCAACCGCACGGAGGCGGTCCGCACCGCCCGCCACAACGGCTGGCTCTGACCGGGCCGCCTACCCCGTCACTCGTGCCAGACCCAGGTGACCCGCTCGTACAGCGACTCGAAGCCGGCGCGCAGCATGTTGTGCAGGGAGGTGTTGCGGTCGCCCGGGCCCTCCGCTCCCGTCTCGGCGACGAGCCATCGGCAGCCGGCGTCGCGGGCCGCCCGGACACGGGCCGTCAGAAGCGCCGACTGGGCGCCGCGGCCGCGCCACTGCGGGAGCGTCGCCCCGCCGAACATGTCGGCGCAGTCACCGTTCACGAAGACGCTGCCGACGGCGACGATCCGTTCGCCCTCCCAGACGGCGTACTGCCGCCAGTCCGGCCTGCCCACGCACGCCGCGGCCATGTCGATCATGGCCGGCGCGGTGAAGCCGAAGGTCGTCATCATCACGGTGGCCCACTCGTGCGCCTGGTGGCGCCCCACGAGGCCGACGCGCAGGCCCGGGTCGAGCGCGGTGACACCGTCGGCCGCGGCCAGGGCCGTCCGTACCTCGCAGCCGAGCTTGACGAGGCGCCCGCCCTCGGCGAGGTTCCACTTCCGTGCGGTCGGGGCCCAGTCCGGGGGCAGCAGCGGCGGCGCGATCGCGAACGAGCCGGCGGGCACACCCTGCTCGCGGTAGAAGCCGCACACCTGCTCCACGACGTCGGCGGTCACCGGTGCGGCGGGCCCGAAGCCCCCGGCCCGGTTGAAGAAGCGGCTCGGGTCCTCGCGAACGGCCAGCGCCCGCACGGAGCCGATCCGCTCCGCGCCGATGCCCAGTGTCCTGCGGATGTCCGCCGGCGCTCCGGTCACGAAGTCGGCGTAGGCCGCGATCTCGGTCTCCTCGGCGAGGCCGGTCGGCACCGTGGTGCTCATGCTGCGTTCCCCTTGTCCTCGGTGGTGACGACGTCGTGGCCGCCGGCGATCGCCGGGACCGGCGCCGCGCCGCCACGGCACCGCGCCCGTGTGCGGGCCGGACGTGCCGGAGACGTGGCGCGTGTGCCGCGCTCCGCCTCGTGATGGATGACGTTCATACCCGCACGATGCGGTGGGGAGCGGAAAGGTTCGATCAGCCGCCATGATCTTTTGCGGGGCCGCCCCGCCGGTGGCGCGGGTGGTACAGGCGCAACCTGTCGTCGCGGTCCCGGTCCAGGAAGTGCACCCAGACCACGCCGGGCGGGCAGTGGAACGGGTCCTCCGGCGGGTTGACGATGGCCGTCTCCCAGATGACGACCTCGCGGCTCGCCACCACGTTCAGCAGCTTCTGGCGGACACCCTCGGAGACGTCGCGGCCGAAGGAGAATCCCAGGTAGTCCAGGTCCGAGCGCTTGCCGGTCGGCCAGGTCACCTCCAGCCGGGGCGACCGCCACCCGGCCCACGCGGAGGCGAGCTCGCCGTGGTGGGCCGCGATCAAGGTCTGCTCGGCCAGCAGGCGGTGGCGCGCGGTGAGGGAGGCGGCGTCGTCGTGGACCCGGTCGCCCAGGCTCAGCAGCGCGGCGGCCAGCTTGGCCCGCGCCTGGTTGAGCCTGCTGCGCACGGTGCCGACGGCGATGCCGCACAGCAGCGCTATCTCCTCGTAGGAGGTGACGTCGGTGAAGTAGCGGAGCATCGTCACCAGTCGCAGCCCGGGTGACAACTGCTCCAGCGCACTCCAGATCCAGTCCCGCAGCACCTGCTCGTCGAGTACGTCCGCCGGGTCCGGCGGGCCGCCCGAGCGGTCCATGGCGACGAACCCCTCGAGTTCGGCCACCGGGACCGCCGACTTCCTGCGCAGCTGGGCGCGGGAGACGTTGCGCACCACCATCCGCAGCCATGGGCCGGCCGCCTCCGGGTCGCGGAGGTCCCCGATGCGCCGCAGCGCGATGAGCGCCGCCTCCTGCACGGCGTCCTCGGCGTCCGGGCCGTGGCCCAGCATGGCGAGGGCGACGCCGTACATGGGCGCCCGGTGCCTGGCGAGCAGCAGACCGAGGGACGCCGCGTCGCCCGACTGCGCGGCCCGCACCAGATGGAGGTCCGGCGGCACCCCGCTCGGCAGCAGATCCGTCATATGGTGACCATTCAACCAGAACGGCCGGAGCCCCGGACCGCACGTCGCGAGCCGCACCCCGGACGGAACGGCACCGCGGGCGTGGGGGACGATGGAGGGCATGAGCACGCCACTCCCCGCCGAGGTCCCCGCGGACGCACTGGCCGCGTTCGAGGCGGCCAAGGGCTTCATGCCCACCCACGAGGGCCTCGCCCTCCACGCGGCCGCGGCCGGCGCCGCCGCGCGCCTCCCGGGCCTGCCCCTGCTGGAGGTCGGCACGTACTGCGGCCGCTCCACCATCCTGCTGGCCGCCGCCGCCCGCGCGGCCGGGACCGTCGCCGTCACCGTCGACCACCACCGCGGCAGCGAGGAGCAGCAGCCCGGCTGGGAGTACCACGACACGACGCTCGTCGACCCCGAGGTCGGCCTGATGGACACCCTCCCCGCCTTCCGGCGCACCCTGCACGCCGCCGGGCTGGAGGAGCACGTGGTCGCGGTCGTCGGCCGCTCCCCGCAGGTCGCTGCGGTGTGGGGGAAGCCGCTCGCCCTGGTCTTCATCGACGGCGGTCACACCGACGAGCACGCCGGGAACGACTACGGGGGATGGGCCCCGCACCTCGCGCAGGACGGCCTCCTGGTCATCCACGACGTCTTCGCGGACCCGGCCGACGGCGGACAGGCGCCCTGGCGGATCTACCGGCGGGCGCTGGACTCGGGCGCGTTCACGGAAGTGTCCGTGACCGGTTCGCTGCACGTCCTCCGGCGTACGGGCGCCGGGACCTGAGACGGCGGATAGCATCGCTGACGTGTTCAAGAGCAAAGCCCGCACCACCGTGGTCGTCGTGGCCGCGCTGGTGCCGGCGTGCGCGGCCGCGTGGCTGGTGTGGGACGCCACGAGCGGACCGGACGACCCCGGACGGAACGGCGACCTCCCGCAGAACGTGCGTCCGCACCGCTCGGCGGCGGCGTCCTCCGGCCCGTCGCCGGCGGCACCGTCCTCCGGGGCGGCGAAGCCGCTCGCGGGGAAGGTCGTGGTGCTGGACCCGGGGCACAACGCGCGGAACAGCCGGCACACCGCCGAGATCAACCGCCTGGTCGACATCGGCACCGCCCGCAAGGAGTGCGACACCACGGGCACGGCGACCGACGCCGGCTACGCCGAGGCCGCGTTCACCCTGGACGTGTCCCGGCGCGCCAGGGCGCTGCTCGAGGCGCGCGGGGCCGCGGTGAGGTTCACGTACGACGGCGACCGCGCCTACGGCCCGTGCATCGACGAGCGGGCCCGGATCGGGAACAAGGCCAAGGCCGACGCGGTGGTGTCGGTGCACGGCGACGGCTCGGCGGCCGGCAACCGCGGCTTCCACGTGATCCTGCCCGCGCCGGTGCACCGCGGCATCGCGGACACCCGCGCGATCAGCGGACCGTCCAAGCTGCTGGGCACCGCCCTCAAGCGGCACTTCGCGGCGGAGACGGGCACGCGGCCGTCCAACTACATCGGCGGCGGCACCGGCCTGGACGTCCGCCGCGACCTGGGCGGACTCAACCTCAGCACCAGGCCGAAGGTGTTGATCGAGTGCGGCAACATGCGCGACCCGAAGGACGCGGCACTGATGACCAGTCCGGCCTGGCGGCAGCGCGCCGCGGAGGGCATCGCGGACGGCATCAGCGCGTTCCTGGAAGACCGCGAGTGATCGGCCGGTGAGCATTGGGTCCCGATCGTGTCACCGAGGGGCGTACCGGTCCCACCCGGCGACAACCGCCCTCATACGATGGGGAACCGCTCGGCGACAGCGACAACGAGACGACTGACAAGGACTCCTAGTGAATAACCGCTCCCTCACCCGAGGAGACGGCGCGGTGATCGGCGCGGCGCTGCTGCTGCTGATCGCCTCGTTCCTGAACTTCTACACGTTCAAGGGATGCAGCTCCGACGAGTGCGGAGCCAGCGCGTGGAAGAGCGAGCTGTTCCCGCTGCTGCCCTCGGTGCACCTCCTGGGCCTGATCGCCGCCGGCCTGTTCGTCGCCTCGCGCTTCCAGCCCGAGGGCCGCAAGCTGCTCGGCATCGGGCTCGCCCACTGGGGCGCGGTGCTCTCCGTCGCCGCCGCCTGGGACGCGCTGTGGTCGCTGTTCCACGGGAGCGAGGCCTTCGAGCTGGCCGCCGGCGCCTACCTCTCCTTCGTCGCCGCGGCCGCTCTCGCCGCGGCCATGCTGCTCACCCTGCAGGGCCTTCCCGCGCTGAAGGCGCCGCTGCTGCCGGCTCCCCGGCCGCAGCAGCCCCAGCAGGCGCAGCCGTACGGCGGCCAGCAGGGCCAGCCGTACCCGGGCGTGCAGCAGGGCGGCTACGGGTACCCGGGGCAGACCGGTGGGCACGGCGCGCCGGCCGACCAGTCGTTCGGCGGCGGCCAGTACGGCTACCCGCACGGGCAGCAGCAGCCGCAGGCCCAGCAGCCCCAGCCCCAGCCCCAGCCCCAGGCCCAGGCCCCGCAGCAGCCTTCGGCGGACTTCGCGGCCTTCTGGTTCGCGGTGCCCGTGGCGCGGCCGCTGTACGCGGAGGACGGTTCGGCCCAGCAGATCGCCGAACTGACCCCCGGCACCTGGTACCTGGCGGTGGAGCAGCGGGGCGGCGCCCTGGTCGCCCAGACCCAGGACGGCCGGCGCGGCGTCCTGCAGGACGTCAGCGGCCTCCAGCGCGGCTGATCCCCGCTCCTCGCACACACGCGAGACGCACGATCCGTGCCCCGGACCGGACGGTCCGGGGCACGGCTGTCTCCCTTCCGGGCCGGGGGGCGGTTGCCGTACCGCATAACTGACATACCGTCAGTTGTGGCGGGAGGCGTGCGCATGCGGCCGCGCCCGACCCGGCCACCCTGCGGGTGCCGGCCGACCTCATCCGGCGCTGAGCTGGGACAGCGAGGGCACCTTGTCGGTGACCTTGGCGCCGGCGCCCTCGCCCGCCGACTTGACGCCGCTGATGGCGTCCTGGAAGGTGCCCACGATGTCGTCCGTGCCCTGGCCGCTGCGCAGCTTGGCCGGCAGGTCCTTGAGCGAGTCGATCCCCGCCGTCAGCGGCGCCACCAGCTTGGCGAGGGTCGGGTCGCCCTTGGCGTTCTCCGAGGCGGCCTTGAGCCGGTTGTAGGCGAAGGCCCCGGCCAGGCCCGCCTTCACCAGCGTCAGCTTGCGGCCGTCCGCGTCCTTGTTGAACTTGCCCTCGCGGTAGGGCTTGACGATCCACTGGTAGGTCGCACCGGCGGCCAGTCCCGCGTTGGCGACGAAGCGCGTCTTGGCGAGCTTCTGCTTCTGCACGGAGGAGGTGGGGCTCGCGGTCCCGCCGCTCGCGGTGTCGCCGGAGTCGCCGCCGCAGGCGGGGACGAGCAGCAGCACGCCGGAGAGCAGGAGGGCGGTCAGGGCACGGCGCAAGGGCATGACGGTCTCTCCCGGGAGGATGCGGTGGGTGATCGCATCCTCGCCCGGGCCCCCGGCACCGGCCACCGCACAGGGCCGTACGGGGCGTCAGGCGGGCGCCACCGGGGACGTTTCAGTCCGCCGATCGGGGCAAGACGGCAGGTATGTCCAGACGATATCGCGGCAATCTGGCGGCCACGATCATCATGGTGGCCGCGGACGTGGCGGCTTTCATCCTGATCCTGTGGATCGTCCTGTGGATGCTCGACGCCAACCGGGCGAACGACCTCGTGGAGTGGATCCACGACATGGCGTCCTGGCTCGGTGGCTGGGCCCACAACATCTTCTCCACCCAATCCGCATGGGCGCGCACCCTGCTGAACTACGGCCTGCCGGCGGCGGTCTACCTGATCGTCGGGCACGCCGTGGCGGGTCGCGTCAACAGGGCCTGACGCCCGTTCACCGGCCGGCGCAGCACCCCGCCGCATCGGGCACCAGCCCGAGCGGCAGCCGGTCGCCCCCGAAGACCGCGGTCGTCGCCTCGTCCCCTCCCAGGGCGGCGACGGCGAGCAGCAGGGCCCCGGCCGTCCATGTGGTGCGTTCCCGGGGCCACACCGAGGGTTCGGTGCCGGCCTGCGCGTCGCCCTCGAAGACGTACCCGGTCCAGTACATGCCGTCCTCGGCGCGCAGGTGCTGGATCTCGGCCAGGACATCCACGGCGCGGTCCGACTCGCCCATCGCCCACAGGGCGAGGGCGAGTTCCGCGCTCTCGCCGCCGGTGACCCAGGGGTTGGGCACCACGCAGCGGACCCCGAGGCCGGGCACGACGAACTCGTCCCAGCGGGCCAGCACGCGCTCGCGCGCGGCCTCGCCGCGCAGCACCCCGCCGAGGACCGGGTAGTACCAGTCCATCGAGTACCGGTCCTTGTCCAGGAACCGCTCGGGGTGGTGGGCGACGGCGTGCCCGAGGGCACCGGCGGCCAGCTCCCAGTCGGGCTGCGGGTCCTCGCGGTGCTCGGCGACGGCCAGCGCGCAGCGCAGCGCCTGGTACATCGAGGAGCAGCCGGTCAGCAGCGCCTCCCGCGGGTACGTCCCGTCCTCCTCGCGCTTCCAGGCGATCTCGCCGCCGGGCAGCTGGAGTTCCAGGACGTACTCGACGGCCGCGTACAGCACCGGCCACATGCGTTCCACGAAGGCGTCGTCGCCGGTGGACAGGTAGTGGTGCCACACGCCGACGGCGACGTAGGCGCAGAAGTTGCTCTCCCGCCCCAGATCGGTGGGCTCGCCCTCCGCGCCGTCGGCCCAGCCGTACGCCGCGTACCAGGAGCCGTCCGGGTTCTGCCGGCGGGCGAGCCAGGTGTAGGCCGCCTCGGCGTGCTCGTGCTCACCGGCCGCGTCCAGGGCCATGGCGGCCTCGACGTGGTCCCAGGGGTCGAGGTGGCCGCCCTCGAACCACGGTATGGCGCCGTCCGGCCGCTGGACGGCGAGGATCCCGGCGACGGTCTGCGCGGCCTGCTCCGAGGTCAGGACGCCCGGGAGGACGAGGTGTTCGGTCCGCCTCACGCGTCGACGCCCGCCTTCGGGGTGTGCGGCTTGGTGGCGTAGGCGACGAAGCTCTTGCCGATCAGCGGGTTGAGCGCGTTCTCGGCGAGCCGGGTGGCCAGCGGTTTCCTCATGATGTCCCAGACCAGCAGCTTGTGGTACAGCTTCACCGGCAGGGCCTTGTCGTTGTCCACGCCGACGGCGCACTTGATCCACCAGTACGGGGAGTGCAGCGCGTGCGCGTGGTGGCTGCCGTACGGGCGCAGGCCCGCCTCGCGGATCCTGCCCAGCAGTTCGTCGGCCCGGTAGATGCGGATGTGCCCGCCCTCGACCTCGTGGTAGGCGTCGGACAGCGCCCAGCAGATCTTCTCCGGCCCGTAGCGCGGCACGGTGATCGCGATCAGCCCGCCCGGCTTGAGGACGCGCACCATCTCGGCGAGCACGCCCTTGTCGTCCGGGATGTGCTCCATGACCTCGGAGATGATGACGCGGTCGAAGGTGTCGTCGGGGAACGGCAGGCTCAGCGCGTCGCCCTCCATCGCCGTGGCGGTCGCCCCGGCCGGGGCCTCCCCGGCCTCCTTCATCGCGGCGAACCACTTGGCGACCTCGCGGATCTCGTCGCCGTTCCGGTCCAGGGCCACCACGTTCGCGCCGCGCCGGTAGCACTCGAAGGCGTGGCGGCCCGCACCGCAGCCCAGGTCGAGCACGCGGTCGCCCGGGGCGAGCGGGAAGCGGGTGAAGTCGACGGTCAGCACGTGGAGTCTGCTTTCGTCCGGGACGGTGACTGGACAGTGGGCCGCGGCCCCGCGGCGGCCTCGATCGCCGCACGGTAGTGCTCGGCGGTGCCGATGGCGGCCCGCTCCCAGGTGAAGCGGGCCAGTACGCGTTCCCGGCCGGCCAGACCGAGGCGGCGGCGCAGCTCGGAGTCGCGCAGCAGCCGGCCGAGCGCCGTCGCCAGCGCGCCCGGGTCCCCCGGCGGCACGGCGAGGCACGTCTCGCCGTCGGGCCCGGCGACCTCGGGGATGGCGCCGCCGGTCGTGGCGACCAGCGGCGTCCCGGTGGCCATGGCCTCGGCGGCCGGCAGCGAGAAGCCCTCGTACAGCGACGGCACGCACGCCACCTGGGCGCCGCGCACCAGGTCGACCAGCTCCTCGTCGCTGATGCCCTTGACGAAGTCGACGGCGCCGCCGAGCCCGTACCGCTCGATGGCGGCGGCCACCGGGCCGTCGTCGGCCCGCTTGCCGACGACGACGAGGTGCGCGTCGGGGTGCTCGGTGCGCAGCTTCGCGAGCGCCTCCACGAGGTGGACCAGGCCCTTGAGCGGCACGTCGGCGCTGGAGGTGGTCACGATCCGCCCCGGCACCTCGGGCACGGACGGGTCCGGCGAGAACAGCGCGGTGTCCGCGCCGATGTGCACCACGTGCACCCGGTCCTCGCGCACCCCGAGGTGGTCGACGATCTCCTGGCGGGAACTCCCGGAGACGGTGAGCACGGACGGCAGCCGGCGCGAGACCCGCTTCTGCATCCGGGTGAAGCCGTACCAGCGGCGGACCGACGCCCGGCGCTTCCACCCCTGCGCGGCGTCGAGTTCGAGCTGCCGGTCGACGGTGATGGGGTGGTGGATCGTCGTCACCAGCGGCGCGCCGAGGGCGTCCGGGCCGCCGAGCAGGCCGTAGCCGAGGGTCTGGTTGTCGTGGATGACGTCGAAGGCGCCCCGCCGGGCGGCCAGGTGACGGCGGGCCCGCAGGCTGAACGTCAGCGGCTCCGGGAACCCGCCGGTCCACATCGTGCCGACCTCCAGCGCGTCCACCCAGTCGCGGTACTCGTCGCGCTTCGGGGTGCGGAAGGGGTCGGGCTGGCGGTAGAGGTCCAGGCTCGGCAGCTCGGTGAGGCGCACCCCGTCACCGACCTCGTCGAGCACGGGGTAGGGCTGGGCCCCGATCACCTCGACGCTATGGCCGAGCCGGGCGAGTTCCCTGGACAGATGGCGCACGTAGACGCCCTGGCCACCGCAGAACGGGTTCCCCTTGTAGGTGAGCAGCGCGATCCGGAGCGGCCTGGCCTCTGCGGTCACTCACGGCCCCCTTCTCACTGCACTTCAGCGGGAGCGTAGCCGCCCGTGCGTTGGTAGAACAAGTTTCAGAATCGGTTACTCAGGAGTTGGCCCGAGAGCACGAAGATACCTGTAGCCGTGCGGGGGGTTCTGGCTGGTGCGGGTGATTCCCGCCACGCCGCGGTGGGGGCCGTGGGGGGGGTTCACCCACCCGCCCGCCGCAGCAAACAACCCGCACACAACCACCGGCCGCAAAGGGCACCCACCGGGCAGCCCGGCGCAGCCGCACACGGCGGCGGAACAGAGCGGACCCCGCGGCAAGGCACCGCAGTACGCTGGGGAAGGTTCCGCACGGCGCACAGATTCGGATTGGGACAGATGACCGCAGCTCCTCAGCCGACGCCGTCCCCCGTGCCGCTGACCGAACGTCAGGAAGCCCGGCGGCGCCGCATCCTGCGCACCAGCGCCGAGCTCGCCGTGCGGGGCGGATTCGACGCCGTCCAGATGCGCGAGGTCGCCGAGCAGTCGAACGTCGCGCTCGGCACCCTCTACCGCTACTTCCCGTCCAAGATCCATCTGCTCGTCGCCACGATGCGTGACCAGCTGGAGCACCTCCACGAGGCGCTGCGCAAGCGTCCGCCCTCGGCTGCCGCGCCCGCGGACCGCGTGGCGGAGACGCTGATGCGCGCGTTCCGCGCGATGCAGCGGGAGCCGCACCTCGCGGACGCCATGGTGCGGGCGCTGACCTTCGCCGACCGTTCCGTGAGCCCGGAGGTGGACGCCGTTTCGCGGCTGACGACCGCGATCGTGCTGGACGCGATGCGGCTGGACGGGCCGCCCGGGCCCGAGCTGCTGTCCGCGGTGCGCGTCATCGAGCACACATGGCACTCGGCGCTTGTGACCTGGCTGTCCGGGCGCGCCTCGATCGCCCAGGTGAAGATCGACATCGAGACCGTCTGCCGGCTCATCGACCTGACCGATCCGCGCCGCGCGCAGGCGTGACCCCGGCACGTCGCTCCTCGGGCGGGAAGACGGCCTCGCCAGTCGGCCAGCGCGATGCTGATCGCCTCCACCGGGCAGCCCTCCGCCGCCGCGTGGGACTGCCGGGCGGAGGCCAGGGTGAAGCCGCCCGGCGCGGAGCTCACGCACATGCCCGTGCCGATGCGCACTCCCCGGTCGACCTCGATGTGCCAGCGGTCCCCCACGGGGTCAGCCCTCCCAGCCGGCGGGCAGGTGGACCATCTTGTGCTCCAGGTACTCGCCCAGCTCCTCCGGCCCGAAACTCGCGCCCGAGCCCGGAGTTCCTGTAGCCGCCGAAGGGGCCGAGCATGTCGCGGCTGAAGGTGTTGACGTCGAACGTGCCGGTGCGCCGGCGGATCGCCGGTACAGACCCTGCCGGAAGGCCGTGGTCGGAGTCGTCGGCGATGCGGACGGCCTCCGCCTCGTCCTCGTACGGCAGCAGGCAGATGACCGGGCCGAAGATCTCCTCGCGGGCGATCCGCATGGAGTTGGACACGTCGCCGAAGAGGGTGGGCTCGACGTACCAGCCGGTGGGCTGCGCCTGCGGGCGGCCGCCGCCGGTGAGGACCTTGGCGCCCTCCTGCTGCCTGAAGGCGACGTAGTCCAGGGAGCGCTGCTGCCGGCGGCGGGCGACCAGCGGCCCGACCTGGGTGGCGGGGTCAAGGGGGTCGCCGACGCCGAGGTGCTGCCCGCCCACGAGCACGCCTCCACCGGCGCCGGCGCCCGGGTACGCGAACTGCCGGACCACCACACCGCCCGCCTCGTCTCGCTCCGCGCCCTGATCGCCGAGGCCCCCCGCACCCCGTGGGAGCTCGCCGCGGCCATGCGGTGGAACCGCCTCTGGGAGCAGATCCCCTTCCCCTCCCGGAACATCGCCGTCGCCGAGGCCGAGGCCCACCTGCGCCGCCTGGTCAAGCTCGGGCACGCCGAACCGGTGCCCGGTTCCGACCCGGTCGCGTACACCGCGGTGTGAGCGGCCGGTGTGAGGCAGACCGCACCAGGCCGGGCACGGCGCGGCACGCGGTCCCGGCTAAGGTGTGCTCGACACAACCAAGTCCAATCACGTCCGAGCGGGGGAAGCCGGTGCGAATCCGGCGCTGACCCGCAACCGTGAGCCGTCCCCGGCCGGGGAGGGCCCAGCCGGAGCACCCGCGCGGACGGGAGCGGCTCTTCCGTCGAGGTACACGGAGCCGGAGCCCGGTGCCGTGACCGCGCGCCCGCATCCGTCTGCGCGACCGCTCACCCGAAAGGCACCACCCGATGCATCTGCGCCGCACCGCCGCGGCCGCCCTGGCCGCCTTCAGCACGCTCCTCATAGCCGCGTCGCCGTCACCCTCGCCGGCAGCGGCCCCCGCCGCGCTGTACGGGGACGCCGACCCGACGTACGACGGCGTGTGGCGCCAGTCGTACGCGCTGCTGGCGCTGCACGCGGCCGACATGGAACCGGCCGGTGACGCGGTGAAGTGGCTCGCCGGGCAGCAGTGCGCGGACGGCGGATTCGCCTCGTACCGTCCCGACCCGACGGCGCCCTGCGACCCGGGGACCGAGGACACCAACGCCACCGCCATAGCCGTCCAGGCGCTCGCCGTCCACGGGCAGGACTTCGCCGTCAAGCGCGCCGCCGAGTGGCTCGCCAAGGTGCAGAACCGCGACGGCGGTTGGTCGTACAACCCCGGCGGAGCCTCCGACGCCGACTCCACGGGCGTCGTCATCGGCGGCCTCAAGGCCGCCGGCACCGACGTCAAGTCCGTGACCACCGACGGCCTGTCGCCCTACGACGCGCTGCGCTCCCTCCAGTTGGCCTGCGGCAAGAAGGACGGCGGCGCGTTCGCCTACCAGCCCGACCCCAAGTCGGGTGACCTCGCGGCCAACGCCAAGGCCACCGCCGACGCCGTGCGCGGCGCCGAGGGCGCGGGCCTCGTCGTCGAGGCCCCCGGCCGCGACGTCCCCGTGCGCGACGGGTGCGGCGGCAGCGCCTCCGACGCGGGCGCCGCCTGGCTCGCGGCCCGGCTCACCGCCGGCGGCGGCCACTTCGACGCCGTCACCCCGGGCTCCGACCAGAAGACCCCCGACTTCGGCACCACCGCCGACGCCGTCATCGCCCTCGTCGCCGGCGGCCATCTCGACGCCGCCAAGGGCGCCTACAACTGGCTCGCCGCCAACTCCGGCGCCTGGGCGAAGGACAACCCCACCGCCCTCGCACAGCTCGCCCTCGCCGCGTACGCCACCGGCAACCCGATGCGGGACCACGTCACGCGGCTCAGCGCCCTCGGCCCGGTCGCCCAGCAGAAGCCCGAGTCCTCGGACGGCAGTTCGGTGTGGTGGATCGTGGGCGCCTGCCTGGTCGCCGGCATCGGCATCGGGGTGCTGCTCGCCGGCCGGAAGCACCGGCTGTGAGGCGGCCGCCCCTCACGGCGGCGGCACTCCTCCTGGCCCTGGTGGCCGCCCTCGTCTCGACGCCCGCGCACGCGGCCGCCTACCGGTACTGGTCCTTCTGGCAGCGTGACGCCGCCACCGGCGCCTGGACGTACGCGACGACCGGGCCGGCCCTCAGCCGCCCCGGCGACGGTGCCGTGGAGGGCTGGCGCTTCGGCGTCAGCCCCGACGCCGACTCGGCCGCCCGCCCCCGCGGCACGGCCCGGTTCGCCGCCGTCTGCGAGGGCACCCCGGCCCGCCCGGGCACCAAGCGGGTCGCCCTGCTGCTCGACTTCGGCACCGCCGCCGACGCCCCGGCCATCCGCACCGCCTGCGCCCGCGTCCCCGCCGACGCCACCTCCGCCGACGCCCTGGCCGCCGTCGCGCCCCCGCTCCGCTACAACTCCGCGGGCCTGGTCTGCGCCATCGCCGGCTACCCCGCCAAGGGCTGCGGCGAGCAGGTCGCCGACGCCGCCGCACCCCCCGCCCCCACCTCTTCCCCGGGCCCCGCGCTCGGCACGTACGGCGCCGCAGGAGTCGTCCTCCTCGTCGTCGCGGCCGCCGCCTGGCAGGTCCGCCGCCGCCGGAGCGACCGCCCGTGACCGCCGGCACACCCCTGCCCCGACCGCCGAGGGCACTCACGCTGCCGGTTCGGCTGCGCCCCCGTGACCGCCGCGACGGCTCGCCCACCCCGGACACCCGCCGTTCCGCCGACGCTGCTCCGCCCCGGCCGCGACAGCGATCAGTCGTGCCGTCCGGTGACACCCCCGGCGCACCACGCACGGCGAACGCGACCGACGGGCTGTCCAGGGCATCGCGAGCCCTCGCGCTGCTTCCCCGGCCGCGCCCGCGCAGCCGCGACGCCTCGCCCACCCGCGACGCCTCGCCCACCCCGGACGCCCGCTCGGCGACCCCCGCTGCCCGTCGGCAACCCCGCCCCGGCACACCGGTGTCGATCGAGCCGGCCATCACCCCCGGCTCCGGCGGGACACCACGCACGGCCGGCCCGGCCGCCGCCGAGGCCCGGGCATCGGCAACCCCCGCCTCGCCCGCCCCGGTCACCCACCGTTCCGGCGCGGCGGTCCGGCCCCGGCGGGCGATCGTGCCCGCGGGCAGCGACGAGCACCCCCTTCGCCGAGGCCCCCGAAACGGCGGCGGCTCCGGCCGCTTGCGGGCGCTGCGACGGCGGCCGGAACGCACCGGGCAGGCCGGCGCCGCGGGCCCGCGGCCTGCGGGCCGGGCGCGCGGGCCGCACGCCGGGGCGTGGTGGCTGTGGGCGCTGGGCCTCTCCACCGCCGCGTCGCGGACGACGAATCCGGCGCTTCTCGCGCTGCTCGCCGCCGTCGCCGGTTACGTCGTGGCCGTGTGCCGGGTGCCGGACACGCCCTGGTCGCGGTCGTACGCCGCGTTCCTGCGCCTGGGCCTGGTGGTCGTCGTCATCCGGCTCGCCTTCGCCGTCGTCCTGGGCTCGCCGATCCCCGGCACGCACACCCTGCTGACCCTCCCCGAAGTGCCGCTCCCCGACTGGGCGCAGGGCGTCCGTCTCGGCGGGCGGGTGACCGCCGAGGGGCTGTGGTTCGCCTTTCGCGAGGGCATGCGGCTGGCCACCCTCCTGGCGTGCCTCGGTGCCGCGAACGCCCTGGCCAACCCGGCCAGGCTGCTGAAGTCGCTGCCCGGCGTCCTGTACGAGGCGGGCGTCGCCGTGGTCGTCGCGATGACGTTCGCGCCCCATCTGGTCGCCGACGTGCGGCGGCTGCGGACGGCCCGCAGACTGCGGGGCCGCACGGAGAAGGGCGTACGGGCGCTGCTCGAGGTCGGCCTGCCCGTGCTCGAGGGCGCCCTGGAGCGTTCCGTCGCCCTCGCCGCCGCCATGGACGCCCGCGGTTACGGACGCACCGCCGCGGTGCCGCCTGCCGTGCGCCGGGCGACCGCCGCGCTCACCCTCGGCGGCCTGCTCGGACTGTGCGCGGGCACGTACGCGCTGCTGGCCGCCACGGGAGCCGCGTACGGCCTGCCGCTGCTGCTGGCCGGACTGGCCGCCGCCGTCGCCGGGCTGCGGCTCGGCGGGCGCCGCTCCGTCCGTACCCGTTACCGCCCCGACCGCTGGGACGCGACGGCATGGCTGATCACCGCCTCGGGGGTGGCCGTCGCCGCGCTGACGATCTGGGCCGCCGCCGCCTCCCCCGCCGGCCTGGACCCGCCCGTGGTACCGCTGACCGCGCCCTCGCTGCCGCTGTGGCCCGCGGCCGCCGTCCTGCTCGGACTGCTGCCCGCACACCTGAAGGGAGCCCGCCCGTGATCCGCTTCGAGCAGGTCTCCGTCACGTACGACGGCGCCGCCGGACCCGCCGTCGCCGGTGTCGACCTGACCGTCCCCGAGGGCGAACTCTGCCTGGTCGTCGGGCCCTCCGGCACGGGCAAGTCCACGCTGCTGGGCGCCGTCTCCGGCCTCGTGCCGCACTTCACCGGAGGCGTCCTCACCGGCCGGGTCACCGTCGCCGGGCACGACACCCGCACCCACCGGCCGCGCGAACTCGCCCATGTCGTCGGCACCGTGGGCCAGGACCCGCTCGCGCACTTCGTCACCGACACCGTCGAGGACGAACTCGCCTACGGCATGGAGTCGATCGGCCTCGCCCCCGACGTGATGCGCCGCCGCGTCGAGGAGACCCTCGATCTGCTCGGCCTCGCCGACCTGCGCGACCGCCCGATCGGCACCCTCTCCGGCGGGCAGCAGCAGCGCGTCGCCATCGGCTCGGTCCTCACCGTCCATCCGCGGGTGCTGGTGCTGGACGAGCCGACGTCCGCGCTCGACCCCGCCGCGGCCGAGGAGGTGCTCGCCGTCCTGCAGCGGCTCGTCCACGACCTGGGGACGACCGTGCTGATGGCCGAGCACCGCCTGGAGCGGGTCGTGCAGTACGCCGACCAGGTCGTCCTCCTCCCCGGCGCGGGCGCCGCCCCGGTCTCCGGTCCGCCGGCCGAGGTCATGGCGCTCTCGCCGGTGCGTCCGCCGGTCGTCGCCCTCGGCCGCCTCGCGGGCTGGTCCCCGCTGCCGCTGTCGGTGCGCGACGCCCGCCGCGCCGCCGCCCCGCTGCGGGAGCGCCTCGCCGGCCGCACCCCGCCCGCGCCGCCCGGGCCCGCCACCGGCGAGCCCGTCGCCGCCGTCTCCCGGCTCACCGTCCGCCGCGGCCGCGTCGAGGCGCTGCGCGGGGTGGACCTGACCGTACGTCCCGGCGAGACCGTGGCCCTCATGGGCCGCAACGGCGCGGGCAAGTCGACCCTGCTGTCCACCCTTGCGGGGATGCGGGCGCCCACCTCGGGCAGCGTGGACGTCGGCGGCCTGGAGCCGTCCCGCGCCCGGCCCGCGGAGCTGATCCGCCGCGTGGGCCTCGTCCCGCAGGACCCCCGGGACCTGCTGTACGCCGACACCGTCGCCGCCGAGTGCGCCACCGCCGACGCCGACGCCCGCGCCACCCCCGGCACCTGCCGCGCCCTGGTCGGCGAGCTGCTGCCCGGGGTGGCCGACGGCACCCACCCGCGCGACCTGTCCGAGGGGCAGCGCCTGGCGCTCGCCCTCGCCGTCGTGCTGACCGCCCGGCCCCCGCTGATCCTGCTCGACGAGCCGACCCGCGGCCTGGACTACGCCGCCAAGGCCCGGCTCGCCGCGCACCTGCGCACGCTCGCGGCGGACGGCCACGCCGTCGTCCTGGCCACCCACGACGTCGAACTCGCCGCCGAACTCGCCCACCGCGTCGTCGTCCTCGCCGACGGCGACCTCGTCGCGGACGGTCCCACCGCCGAGGTCGTCGTCTCCTCCCCCGCCTTCGCCCCGCAGGTGGCCAAGGTGCTCGGCCCGCTGCCCTGGCTGACGGTCGGCCAGGTCGGGGCGGCCCTGGCGGGAACGGCGTGACCGCGCGTCCGCCGCGCGCCGTCCGGCTGGGCGGGCGGGCCGTCGCCGCGCTGACGCTGGTCTCCGCGATCGGCGTCGCCGCGTTCGGCTGGCCGCTGCTCGCCGACCCTGGCTCCGGGCTCGCCCACAGCGAGGACGCGCCCTGGCTGTTCGCCCTGCTGCTGCCGCTGCTGCTCGCCGTCGTCATGGCGACGATCGCCGACGACGAGGACGGCCTGAGCGCCAAGTCCGTCGCCATGCTGGGCGTGCTGGCCGCCGCGGGCGCGGCCCTGCGCCCGCTCGGCGGCGGCACGGCGGGCATCGAGCCGATGTTCTTCCTCGTCGTGCTGTCCGGCCGGGTGCTCGGCCCCGGCTTCGGCTTCTCCCTGGGGGCGCTGACGATGTTCGCCTCGGCCCTGCTCACGGGCGGGGTCGGGCCGTGGATGCCGTTCCAGATGCTCTCGATGGGCTGGGTGGCCCTCGGCGCGGGCCTGCTCCCCGGCGCCGCCCGGCTGCGCGGCAGGGGCGAACTCGTCCTCCTCGCCGGGTACGGGGCGGTGTCCTCGATCGCGTACGGCACGATCATGAACCTGCAGGGCTGGCCGTATCTCGGCGGCGCGTCCTCCGGGGTCTCCTTCGTGCCGGGCGGCCCGCTCCCGGACAACCTCGCCCGCTTCGTCGCGTACTGCCTGGCCACCTCGCTGGGCTGGGACGTCCCGCGTGCCGTGCTCACGGCGGTCCTCGTCCTCACCCTGGGCCCGTTCGTGCTGCGCGCCCTGCGCCGGGCCACCCGGCGCGCCGCGTTCGGCGCGCCGGTGGCGTTCGGCGAGGGGGACGCGCCCGGTGCGCCCGGTGCGCCCGGCGTGCCGCCTCCGTCGCGCTGACCGTACGAGGCCGCGAGCGGGCAGGCCCTCGCCGGAGGGCGGGCGAACCCCGCCGGGTCAGATCCGCTGGATGATCGTGCCCGTGGCGAGCGCCCCGTCCGCGCACATCACGATCAACGCGAACTCCTTGTCGGCGCGCTCCAGTTCGTGCAGCGCCGTGGTGATCAGCCGGGCCCCGGTGGCGCCCACGGGGTGGCCCAGGGCGATCCCCCGTTGACGTTGACCTTCTGCAGGTCCTGGTCGAAGACCTGCGCCCAGGACAGCACCACCGAGGCGAAGGCCCCGTTGACCGACGAGGTCGATGTCGTTCAGCGTCATGCCGGCCTTGCCGAGCACCGTGCGCGTCGCGCCGATCGGTCCGTCCAGGTGGTAGCGCATGTCCGCGCCGACCAGCGCCTGCGCCACGATCCGGGCCCGCGGCCGCAGTCTCAGCGCCCGCGCCGTCCGCTTGGACGCCCACATCACGGCCGCCGCGCCGTCCGAGATCTGCGAGAAGTTCCCCGCGGTGTGCACGGCCGTCGGCATCATCGCCTTCAGCCCGCCCAGCGCCTCCCTGCTGGTGTCGCCCAGGCCCTCGTCACGGTCGACCAGCCGCCACATGCCCTGGCCGGCGAGCTGCTCGTCCCCCGTCGTGGGCACTTGCACGGCGAAGGTCTCCCGCTTGAAGCACTCCTCGGCCCAGGCCCGCCCCGCCCGCTCCTGCGACAGCAGCCCGAGCCGGTCCATGTGCTCCCGGGTCAGCCCGCGGCGCCGGGCGATGCGCGTCGGCATCTTCTACGCCTCCGCCAACCACGACCCCGAGGTCCTCACGTCCTCCGACACTTTCGACATCACCCGCGACCCCACCCCCACCTGGGTTTCGGTGGTGGCGGCCCCCACTTCTGCCTCGGCGCCAGCCTCGCCCGACTGGAGATCGACCTCATCTTCAACGCCATCGCCGGCACCCTCCCCGCCATCCGCCTCGCGGCCGAGCCCCGCCGCCTCCGCTCCCCCTGGCTCAACGGCGTGAAGGAACTCCGTGTGACCTACACCTGACGCCGCGCGTGCGTTTACCGGTCACCGGGTATGGCAGGGTAGGGTGTGCTTTCGCGTGTCCAGCGGGCGTGTAGCTCAGCGGTAGAGCGCTGCCCTTACAAGGCAGATGTCGGCGGTTCGAAACCGTCCACGCCCACCAGTGAGAAGACCCCCAGCCGGTCATGGCTGGGGGTCTTTGACATCCAGATCCGACATCAACGGCCACGCTCACTCGCGACCGGGACGCCTCCGAAGCAGCCGGTCCATGTGGCTCACGGCCTCACGCTGGGTGTCCTGCACGACGTGCGTGTAGACGTTCATCGTGACGGCGATCTGGGAGTGGCCCAGGATCTCCATCACGACGCGGGGCGCGACGCCGGCCGCGGTCAGCAGCGTGGCGCAGCCGTGCCGGGCATCGTGCAGCCGGATCACGCGAAGGCCGGCGCTTCCCGCCACGCGCGTGAATGAGCGGTACAGGTTCCGCGGCTCGACAGGCCGCCCCGTGCGGGTGGTGAAGACGTAATCGGTCTCCGTCCACTGCTCCCCCGCTCGCTCGCGCATGGCCGCCTGGCGCATCCGCTGCCACCTCAGAGGAGCGACGCACATCGCCGGCAGGGGAAGCGACTGCTTGCGGCGGCGTCCCTTGGGGTCATCGTCGTACACCTCTCCATGGACGCGCTGACGCTGCTTGCGGACCCGGATCACGCGCTGCTCCAGGTCGACGTCCTGCCAGCGCAGACCGATGATCTCGCCGCGCCGGAAGCCGAGCGCGATAGCGATGACGAAGGCCGCGTACAGCGGATCGGTCCGGGCCGCCGCGAGGAAGTCCAGCGTCTCGTCCAGCGACCACGGCGACAGATCTCGCTGCTCGACCTGCGGCGGCTCGACAAGCGACACCACGTTGCGCGCGATCAGCTCCTCACGGCAGGCAGCCGACAGCGCGGAGCGCAGCACCTTGTGCGACTCCTTGGCGGTGGCCGCGGTGGTCTGCTCCTCCAGGCGCGCGAGGAACCGCCGGACGTCGGCGACGCTCAGGGCCTCCAGCTTCTTAGAGCCGAGTAGAGGCACCAGGTACAGCCGGACATGCACTTCGTACTTGGCGAAGGTCGTGCGCTTCCGCCGGGGCTTGATGACGTTCTCCAGCCAGTACGGCAGCCACTCGCCAAGCCGGGCCGACCGCGTGGGCACGGGGATGCCGGACTCGACCTTGTCGAGCAGCTCGCGGCGCTTGATGTCGCACTCGGCCCAGGTCTTGCCGTAGGCGAACTTCCGGGCCCGGGTGCCGTCCGGCTGGAGGACGTAGACGGCAGCTTGGTAGCGGCCGTCCTTGCGCTTGGTGATGGTGCCGGCGCCGTTGGGGTTGCGCTTGCGTTGTCCGGGCATCAGGCAGCGGCCTCCTCGGTCTCATGGGCGATGAAGTCCCGTAGGGCGTCGGCGGGGATGCGGCGGGCGCGGCCGATGGTGATGGAGACCAGGCGGCGCGAGCGGATCAGGTCGTAGACGGTGGAGCGTCCGAGCTTGAGCCGCGCCATGACTTCCGGCACGGTCAGCAGCTCCGCGGTCGTGGTCGTCATGCTGCGGCTCCTTCCAGGGCCAGTTGGTCGCGCAGGGCTTCGCGGGCGGTGTCGCGGTTGAGCTGGAGGTCCCGGGCGATGGATGCGGCGAGGACCGATTCGCCGGGGGTGTGGCCGTGGCCGGCGTATTGCCAGTCGGCCAGGACGAGCACGGTGGGGTCCTGGTCGTAGTCAGGCAAACCGAGGGCGTCACGTTGCTGGGCAGCGCGGTAGTCGGCGCGGATCTGCCGGAGGGTGCCAAGGGTGGTGGAGTAGCGGCGCGACTTGGTGGAGAAGTGGCCGCGGAAGCCGAGCATGTGAGCCCAGGCCCACAGCCGCCGGTCGGGATACAGACCGTCCAGGTCCCAGCAGGCTTGGATGAGGCGGCGCGCGTGGTCGGGCACGCCGTGGCGGTCGAGTTCGGCGAGTTCGCCGATGCGGCGGTCCAGAGTGCCAGTGGTCTCGGCTGCTTTGGTGGCGTACTTGGCGACGTATGCTGCGACGGCCTGCTCGGTGATGTCGGTCCCGGCGTCGAAGGCACGGATGGGGCGGATGTCGAGCTGCGTTCCCCAGCGCAGCGCGCGGGCAGGCTGCCCGTCTGCGGCCGGAACGTTGATGGTGGTGTAGGCGTGGGTGGCGGCGGCACGGATCGCGTCGTCCAGCAGGGTCGTGGTGGCCCAGGCCGGCGGCGAGGTGTCGGGGCCTTCCGGACCGTCGATGCGGATAACGGCGTGGAAGTGGACGGCGCCGCGCTTCTGAAACTCGGCGACCTTTCCGTACGAGAGGCAGGCGACGTCGGCGAGGGCGCGTTGGGACAGTCCGGCACGAGCGGCGATCTCGCGGCGGAGACGGTTGGTGAACCGTATGTACAGCTCTCCGGCGTGATTGTTGAAGAGCACCGCGGAGGCGTAGTCGTAGGTCTCCGGGTTCAGTGGGGTGCCGAGGGCGGGGTCGTTGTCGCTATGGGTGGTGCCGCAGCGGCAGCGGCCGGTGTCGGGCTGGTTGTGAACCGGGCCGAAGGAGGGCGCCGTGAAGGTAGCGAAGACCCGGGGGTGGTCCCGGACGGCGCCCGGGATGCCCTTGGCGTCGTCTCCGGCAAGTCCGGCGCGGATGAGGTGGTACGTGTCGCCTGCGTAGACGGTGGCACAGGGCTGGCAGCGGGAGGCCCGTCGGTTACCGCAGGCGATCCGTAACCGACCGCCGGGTTCGTCGGCAGTGGTGTAGGCGTGCAGGGTCTCGCCGGTGGTCTTGTCCTTGACCGCAGTCCAGCCGCGCAGGTGGACGGGGCTGGCGCAGCCTCCGGCGCGGTGGATCTGGTCTTCCCAGCGGTGGTAGTCCGGGGCACCGGCCACTCGCAGGAGATCCCGCAGGATGGTCGGGTCCAGCCCGGTCGGAGCCATGACGGTCATGCGCGGCCCCCGTCGAGGGTGGTGCCGGTGATGGCTTCGACGAGGGCGGAGACGAGGACTTCGGCGACGGGGGGTGTGACGGCGTTGCCGTACTGGCGGACCTTCTCGCGCTTGTTGCCCAGGACGGCGTAGGTGTCGGGGAAGGCCATACCGCGGCCGATCTCGCCGGGTTCGAGCATCCGGAACAGCACCGCGTCCAGTTCGACGGCCGGACAGTTGACCAGGGCGTAGCGATCGCGCGTGGTCAGTGTGCCGACCGGTTCGGCCACGGTGCGGGCGGTACCGGTGCCGTAGTACGGAACGAGGAGGGTGTCCCAGTGGACGGGTTCGAGGGCGGTGACCAAGCCGTGGTGGTTCCCGGACGCTGTGACCGTGGCCAGGGCATCAGTGACCGGTCGGGCGTCGGAGGAGCCGCCGCGGAGTTCGGCGATGAACGGCAGCCAGGCCAGGCCGGTTTCGTTGCGGGCGGTCTGGGTGCGCAGCGGGTCCCTAGCCGGGGCAGCCTGCTTGCCTTCCCTGCCCTCGACCGGCACCAGCAGCGGCGGCACTGCCAAGGCGTCGTTCTCGCGGGTGGTGCGGGTCGGCATCGGTTCGGTTACCGGGGCGGGGTCCGTGCGCCAGGTGCCGCCGGCCGGAACGGTGACGGGGAGGGCGTAGCGGTCGAGGCCAGCGCGGATGCGGGCGAGGGTCTTCGGGGACAGGCCCTTGGGCCGGTCGGCGATCGGGGTGCCGGGACGGGTCCAGTCGATCGCCACCGCGGCGGGCAGCACGCCCGGCTCCACAACCGAGTTCCGGCAAGCCGCACGCGGGCAGCGGTACACGTACTGCTGGCGGTAGCGGCCCATGTCCCGCCGGGGGTTCTTGAACGACTGCACCGCGCTCACGGCCTGCTCGCACACCGGGCACCAGGCGGTGGGGCGGAGCCAGCGGCCCCAGTCGGGGTCGCGGCCCAGGTCCGCCCGCCAGTAGGCGAGGTAGAGGCGGTCGCGGGACTGCGGCGCGGGTGCCGAGCGGACCGGCCGGGCGTGCATGGAGTTCAGCGCGATCAGCCGGGTGCGGTAGCCCAGGGCCCGGATTGCGGCGACCCATTCGGTCCACCGGTACCACGCGCGCACGTCGATGACGTTCTCCACCACCCCTGCGAGGACGGGCTTTCCGCGTGCGGCGCAGGCTTCGAGGTAGCGGGGAACGTCCCACATCAGGGCCCTAGACCGGTCGGTCGCCGCGTCGGGGAGGGTGTCGCCGAACAAGTCGGGCTGGGCGTCGAAGTCCCGCCGCTTGCCCCGTGCGTTGGACCACTGCGGACACTCCGGCGAGGCCCAGAACAGGTCAGCGGCCGGGAAGCGGGCGACGTCGGCGTCGTGCAGGTCGCCCAGGAAGTGATCCGCCCCAGGGAAGTTCTTCGCGTGCGAGGCGATGGCCTTGTCCCAGTGGTTCGCGGCCAGCACCGGACGGACACCCGGGACGGCGGCGGCACCGGAGGAGGAGCCGCCCGCACCGCAGAAGAAGTCGACGTAGGTCAGCACGAGGCACCCGCCCTCACCGAAGCCGGAGCGGCGGTCGGCCGGGAGGTGCCGGAGCCGGAGCAGGCCGGGCAGGTGACGCGGAGCGTGGCGCGGGAGCCGTCCGGGTGGCGGGTGCCGGTGGTGATGGCGGCGACGGGGAAGCCGTCGCAGTGGCCGCAGACACGGGCGCCAGGGCGAGGATTCGAGGGCATGATGATGAAGTCCTTTCGGGTCCTTTGGATCTGGAAGGGAGCAAGGCGCCCGGGGCGGTCGATGCTTGGCGGCGTGTGCCGCCCCGGGGGCCCGTCAGCGCTTGTGCTGGCTGTTGAGCAGGGAGCGCAGGACGACGGCGCATACCGCGATAGACACAGCGGTGATGGCGACGGCGAGCAGCAGCGAGACCAGGACCGTTCCAACAACCAGGACGGCGGCAGTTCCTCCGGCGACGACGGTGATCAGGCCGCTGGGGGTGAGCTGCACCGTCGGCCGGGACGCGGTGACCGGGACCGGCGCCGCAGTGGTGTGCTGGAGCTCCACGGCACTGGTGGACGTCGGCGGAATGACGACACCGGTCGCGGTGGGGTTGGTCGGGATCTTGGGACGGAGCATGGCTGTTCTCCTCTCGGGCCTACTTGGTGGTGCCGTTGACGATCTCGACGCCGGTACGGGTACCGGAGTCGACGGCGGGGGCGAGGAAGGTGTCGGCGAGGTAGAAGCCGCCGAGGACCAGGACCAGGACGAGCCAGGTCGGGACACGGGTGAGCTTGAGGCCGAAGTAGCCGAGGGCGGCCAGGACGGCTATGAGCGGCAGGTGGACGGTCATGGCGTTGGTCTCCTCTCAGCCGATGCGGCAGCGGTGGGTGCGGGCGGCGAGCGTGGCGGCGGCGCGGGTGGCGTAGTCCGAGGACCAGCCGCAGCGTTCGGCGGTGCACACCGCGGCATGGCGACTACGGCCGTAGGGGTCACGGAAGGCGCCGATCTGAACGGGGCCGACGTGAGCGATCGAGTGGAACTGGTCGCGGCGGGCCATGGTGGATCTCCTCTCAGGTGAGTTGGGCAGCGATAGCGGCGGCGAGCGGTGCGGGGACGCCGAGCCGGGCGCGCAGGGTGTCGGTGTCGATCTCGGTGCCGGATGCCGCACGGTGGGCGTCGGCGACCTTGTGGGCGTACGCGAGCAGCGCGGCCGGTACTGGTGGTGCAGGCGGCGCCGGCAGGGCGGGCGGGGCAGGCTCGGAGCCACCGACGGCTTCCCGTTGCGACTCGACCGCAGCGATGGGCTCCGGGTCCGGCTCGACGGGTTCGGCCGCATCGGCGGGAGCCGGGGCGTGCACGAGGAGGGTGCCGCCGAGGAAGGCCAGGGCGGGCCAGCCTGCGACGAGGATGCGCAGCCAGGCGGGCACGTCTGCCAGGTCGAGGAGCCCGGCGGTGGCGATGTTCGCCCCGAGGGATGCGGCGAGGGCGACGGCGAACCAGAACCAGGCCGCACGGACCGGACTGTCGGTGGCGCGGAGAAGGCGCAGGCGGCGCCAAGCGGCGACCAGCAGCAGGTCCACGGAGACCGGGTAGGCCCAGGCTTTCCAGCCGTGCTGTCCAGCGGCTTCGGCGATGTCGTGGAGGTGGGCGAAGGACAGGGCACCGGCGATCACGGCCTGTACCAGCACGGCATCCGGCCGGAGCTTTGAGCGCATGGCGGTTCCTCCATCCAGGGTGTTGGGTCGGTGCCGGGCGGGGCATGGTGGCCGGTCGCCCGGCACCAGGTCATTCGGATTCGGTGGCCTCTCCGGAGCCGAAGCAGGTCAGGCAGATGCCGGCCTGTCGGTGATCGGTCTCGGCGCGCTTGCGGCCAATGCGGACCGGGACGGCGACCTCACCTGTGCCCTTGCACACCGGGCAGGCGGGCGGTTCGGGAGCGGGTTCCTTCCGGGTGGCCGTGGCGGCTGTTTCTTCCGGTGATTGAGGCATGGCGGTGGTAGGGGCTTGGCACGGGGTGGTCGCGCCGACCGTGGTTCGGGGGTGGTTCAGGCTGTGACGGGCACCGGCTTGGCCAGGCCTGTGGGCTCGACTTCGCGCAGCGGGCGGAAGGCGGCGAGGGCGGCCGGCTCGGGAGTGAGGTGCGCGTGCTCGTTGCAGGCGGTGACGGCTTGGCGGAGCGTGGTGTGGGGGGTGCGGGTGCGGACCCATCCGCCGGAGGAGTCGCCGCAGATCGCCAGGCCGGGGCGGTTGGTGGGGATGGTCTGCACGGCGAGCACGGCGTCGGGGTTGATGTCGCCGAAGGCCATCTTGGCGGAGGCTTCGTCGTTGACGCGGTGCGCGACGCGGCCCGTGAGCTGGGCTCGGAGCATGGTGATTCCGTCGCCGAGTTCGGAGCCGAAGCGCTGTCCGCAGATCTCCAGGTAGATGCCGGCGGCGCGGCCGAGCTGGGCCAGGCGGACCAGCGCGGTGACGATCCGCTCGCGGCGCTTCTTCTCCGCCGTGGTGGACCACAGGGCGAGTTCGGCGACCTCATCTATGAGGACAACGATCGGCGTCGGTCGCTCATCTTCCAGCAAGCCCCAGATGTCGGAGGTGATCTCCGCGTCCGGGGTGTCGGCACTGATCCGCTGCTCGCGGCGGATGACCTGGTACGTGTCCGCCATCATGGCCACGAGCGCTTCAAGCAGGTCGGCGGCGTCATCGGGGTTGTCCGCCAGGGCGGAGAAGCGACGTGCCAACGGGGCGAGTTCGACGCCCTGCTTGCAGTCAATCCCGACCAGGGCGACCCGCTGCGAGGCCAGCTCGCGCACGAGGTTGCGCTGATAGACGGACTTGCCGGACTGGGTGGCCCCGAGGTTCAGTGCGTGCGGTGTCTCGCGGTAGTCGCGGTAGTGGACCGTGCCGTCATCGCGGAGCGCGACCGGGATCCGCAGGACCCCGCGATCGGCCCGGACGGGCATCTGGACGCGCTTGAGGACGTCGTAGCCGGTCATGGCGACCTCGACTACCCCGGCCTTGATCTCGCGGGAGGTGACCCCGTGCATCCGGAAGGAGTGCCGCAGACGGTCGGTGGCGGCGGCCACGTCGAAGGCGTCCTGTCCGGGCCGGAGCCGAAGGCGCAGCACCAGTCCTGTGCGGGTGACCCGGATCCGGGAGAGCCGCGCCGGCCGGTCCGGTGGGACATCGCTGTTGGTGGCGCGGGCCCACATCAGTCGAGTCCGGGATGGCGGGACGGTCAGCCCGCATGCCTCCATCACCGAGGCGTAGGTGAACCGGATGCGTACGACGGCGATCAGGGCGCCGATGGTGAGCCAGTACCAGGCCGGACGGCGCCAGCGCAGGACCAGCACCCCGGCTCCGGTTAAGCCGGCCAGGACGGTGAGCCAGGTTCCCGACATGACTCAGCCCTGTCCGTTCGCGGCGGCCGGGACGAGGGCGGTCACCGCGGCGGCGCGGAAGCTGATGCCATGCCGCTTGGTGCCGTTGAACTCGTTCTCCCACGGTCGGGCGACCAGGCCTGTCAGCGCGACCGGGGTGCCCATCACCAGCTCGCCGGAGATGTCGGGCTCGGCAACGGTCACGGTGATGACCTCGGCGGAGCCGTAGGCCGCGTACATGACGTCCACGGTCATCAGCGTGTGCCCGGTCTCCGGGTCCATGGCGATCACGCCGTTCTTCTTGTCGCGCATCTTGATCTGCGGGGGCTGGGCCACCAACACGGCCGCAGCGGAGGTGTCGACGGGGATCTGACGCATGATGGAACTCCCTTTCAGGGGACGAGGAGCGGCGGACTGCTTGGCGGTAGGGCGCCGCTCCCTGGCTTGTGTTGAGGGTGAGCGTGCAGCGAGCGTCACGTCTCACTGTGATGCAATACGTTCTAGATCACAAGAGGGTTGGGTGTATCACCTCGATCTGACTCGCACTAATCGGTAGCCTCGACACATGAGCGTCCGTGCCGATGACCCCAGACCGCCCAAGGTGCAAGTAGCCGCGATTCTGCGGGACGAGATCACCTCGGGCGGGATCGCACCGGGTCAACGGCTGGACTCGGTTCGGGCGCTTGCCCTGCGATTCGGCATCGCCTCTCAGACCGTGACGAGCGCTCTGAAGATCCTGATCGAGGAAGGCGTCATCCGGTCGGTGCCCAACCGCGGGTACTTCGTCCAGTCACCGACCGACGATCCTCAGGGATCGTCCGAGTATCAGGCGATCGTGAAGCGGCTCGACGAGGTCAGCGAGGCCGTCCGTCTCCTCACGGATCGGGTGGCCGACCTTGAGGGAACAGTTCGGCGTGACGGGAAGTAGCGAGCGCGCGAACGGCGTCGATTCGCTCGCCCAGGTCGCGGACATCGCCGGCCAGGCGGTCGAGCCGAACCGCCAGGTCCCGCAGCTCTTCCGGGCTGAGATCCCTGGCATCCGGTGTCGGGGGTGTGCTCTCCATGCCTTCGAGTCAACCGCCAACGCGGGCGCACCACCATGAACGAGCAGTGCAGCACCAGCGCGCTCGTAAGGCACTTGCCATGCACATCAGCGACCGGCTTACGGCGGGGGTCCATCAGTGGACGTGATCGAGGTCTGGAACGGCCAGTACGCCTGCACCTTGCAAGCCGCCCTGCGAATGACCAACGAGGCGTTTGCGACTCACCTCGGCATCGGCATTCGCACGGTCGCCACCTGGCACGCCGACCCAACCATCGTGCCCCGAGCTGAGATTCAACAGCTACTCGATTCCGTCTACGAGAAGGCCTCAGCAGCGGTACGGCAGCGGTTCCATCTCCTCACCGCCAGCAGCACCGCCCACGACTCCACGCCGGCCGCGGTGGGCGCCCCTGCCGCACAGGCCTTACGAGTCGCAATAGCTGTCGTGATCCGCGCCGAAGATGTCCTGATGGTCTGCCGCCGATCCGACGACGCCACCGGGATCACCTGGCAGTTCCCCGCTGGAGTCGTGAAGCCGGGCACAAAGCCCGAAGTCGCGACCATCCGCGAAACCCTTGCGGAGACCGGCGTCCACATCGCCGTCCGGCAGCACCTCGGCAGCCGCCTGCACCCGATCACCGGTGTCATGTGCGAGTACTTCCTGTGCGAGTACCTGGCCGGAGAGGCCCACAACAGCGACGTGTTGGAGAACGTCGACGTCATGTGGACGCCTAGAAACTCAGTTACGCGATTCATCCCCGCCGATAGACTCTTTCCGCCGATCTTGGCCGCTCTGGAGGAGCAGACATGACGCAGCAGACCGACGAACAGCCCGGCATCTCCGCCGCGATCGTGGTCCAGGAAGGGCGCGTCCTGATGGTCCGGCGGCGGATGCGCGAAGGCGAGCTGTCCTGGCAGTTCCCCGCCGGAGGCATCGAAGCCGGCGAGAGCCCCGAGGAAGCCGCCGTCCGGGAGACGCTCGAAGAGACCGGGCTCACCGTGAGCGCCACCAAGCTCCTGGGCGAGCGCGTCCACCCCAAGACGAAGCGGCTGATGTCCTACACCGCATGCGATGTCGTGTCCGGTACCGCGCACGTAGCCGACGAGGAAGAGCTCGCCGAGCTCGCATGGGTGGCCCACGCCGAGATCCCCGAGTACGTCCCGTACGGGCTGTTCGAGCCGGTACAGGACTACCTCGACGGCGCGCTGATCAAGTAGCCGATCACTACGAGAACCAGTTCTAACGACCCTGAGCCACGGCGTAGACCGCTTCGATCTGCGCCGTGGCTCAGCTCCCCGCTCAGCTCCCGATACCTCACGTGTTCTGCGGATCACGCGCACATCGAGGAGCGAGGGACCTCCGTCCACTTCACGTGCTGAAGCAAATGAGGCTGCCACGCTGCAAGCCGAGGGGGTCGCCTGTGTCGGCAGCCAGGTCTGCCGACAGGGCGAATCGGGCGCCTACGGATTCGACCCAGCCCCGCGGTTCTTAGCCCTGAGAAGCGCCTTCAGGGTGGCGTGAACCGTCTCCCCAGAGTAGACGGCAGGTTGGGGTGCATGGAGCTGCTTCACGCGAATTGCGGCCCGGACGAGGAATCCTCGGCTGAATTCATAGTTCTCCCTAGTCATAAACTTCGGCTCGAACCAGAGTTCAGTGTCCGGCTCGGTACGGGTTCCCGGCCAACGTGGGCCTCCGTGATGCCGGGGAACAAGGCTGACGAACCGACTGTATTCCGCGTAGTTAAGGTCGAGGAGAAAAACGGGCCAGTAGTGCCGCAGCACAAATATGTCAGTCTCTACGATGCTCACGAGAGGCTCCCAGTCGGTGCCTCGACTGGCACGCCGCAGCGCCGGGCGGTCAGCATTGACCAACTCGGGCTTGATGAAGGACCCAAAGAGCATCTGGAAGGCGTCATGGAGGTAAAGCATCGCGATAGCAATCGCATTGACGGTCGCCATCGACGCCAGTTCGTCGGCCTCTTCTAGGAGTTGGCGAGCCCGGGTGTCCTCGACCAGCAAATCCATGCTGATTTCATCAAAGTCGACGTTGAATACCATTGGCACGGTGTCTGCAAAGAAGGTCGTCACGTCGGCACGGACCTGCTCGATCGTCGAGACCGACGGGATGAGTCCGTGGTGCTTAAAGGCGACTCGCGCATCATTCATTCGCTTCATTGGCCCTCGGCTGGGGAGCACAATGTTCTTCTGCTTCTGGGTCGCCGTCCAGTAACTCTCGAATGTTGAGCTCTTCTCCAGCTGGACGCCCAGGAACCCTGTCGCTTGGTGCAGGAGGTTCTCCACCGAGTCATGGAAAAGAAGCAGAGAATCGGCGTCGAAGGGGTGGGCTTCATGCGAGATTCGCTCTGCGCGTTCATAGAGTGCCTTGGTGTGAGTCAGGCGGTTCATCTGGACTTGGTCTAGCCCGCTCATGGTTGTCCGCTCGTCGTAGGGCTGGGATTCCGAGGTCGATGGCTGTTCGGCGTCGTCACGATGGTCGGCACGAGGGTAAGCGTGAGGGTAAGTCGTCGACCTCCCCACCCAGCGCTCTGAGCCAAATCACTGACGGCGCTTCAGTAGATCGTCCTCCAGGTCGTCGAGCAGCGCGAGCACTTTTGCGTTGACCTGCCGCCCGGGGTACCGGCTACAGGCATGTTCGCGTTAGAAGGCGGCACCGAAAGGGTGTTCGCAGGGGGAGAGTTCGACTCGGCAATGTTAATGAGAGGCTGTCAGTCTCGGGTCGACGATGCGACGCCCCCACCGCTGGGCTAGTTCACGTCCCCTCGATCTTGCCTCCATCACTCCGCGACTGACCAACAGATCACTCATGAACCCTCAGGAGTCTCGGCACAGCCAAGATCACGGGAGCGAGAGTGGCCGGTCCACACTTGAGCATGATCAGCCGTTCCAAACGCGGTGGAACTTTCCCTACTTCATCAAGGCGCTCCCGCCGCGCAGAGCGCGGCGGCGCGCGGCCCGGCGCCTCGGCCCGACGCTCCTGTCTTCGCCCCGCTCCGGCCCGGCCGCCGGCCGCCCGCCAGACGGCGAAGGGGGTGCTGAGGGGAAACCCGCCGTGGCTGAGGCGGTCGGCTCCGCGGCTTTACGCAGCCACCATGGGGCGAGCCTCGAAGATCGGGGCCCACATCGGGCTATTGCGGGCAGGTCGACAGACTGCCCGAGTCGCCAGCAGCTTACGGGCCCCGATCTCTCGCCCCATGGCAGCTCCTGCCCAAAGCCGCTACGCCGACCTCATTGCCCAACTACAGCGCTCGTGGTGGGAAAAATTCACTGAACTGACGCGTCGTCAATCAGCCCGTGAGGGGGCTGTCCTTGAGGCCCACCGAATCGCGCAATTACGTCGGATTCCACCGAGGATGGCGGAACGTTGTCGACCAAGATGATCTGAGCTCCACGCCCTGATGATTCCAGCCAGCCTTGAATGTGCGCATAGACTCGACGCACAATCGCCTCTCCTAGAACGACCGGAGTATCCGCATCGCTTGCGTCGCTACCCTCCTCTTCATCTGCCAGTTCAGTTGACGCCGGGCCGGAATCTGGTGCCAGATTTTTTTGAGGACTGTCAATCATCAAGAACCCCGGATGGCGTCCGCCTTCCTCGAAAGAGAGCTCAAAAATCGTCAACTCCCAAGCCAGAGCGATCAACGTCATGGCCCCGGCAGATCCGACCCGGTCGTAGCGAACACCACGCACCCATGGGATCAAATTCCTGTCAATCTCGGCATCGTGCAGTTTGGGGTAACCGAAGCTACCCAAAATCGAAGAGAACCGTCGCGTGAGATTGGCGATTAGAGCATCTTTCCCTCGCTGACTCGACTCTGCTGCTGCCATCCTCCGACGGGCCTCAGAGAGTCGAGCAGCCAATGCCTGGACCGATCGATCTCTCTCTTCTACGGATTCAAGCATGCGCTGCTGTTGCCGGATTTGATCGCGGGCGCGATCAGCATCACCCACGGCTCCAGTGGCCGCATCCCGCTCTGCAATCAGCGGCGTGATGGCCTCACGCGTGAGTTCATCAAAGCGCATCTGCAACCGTTCCGCCTCGGCATCGAGATTCTCAGTCTCCTTGCGTGCCGCGATTACCTCACGCTCAATAGACTCAACGTATCCGTTAAGTTCGGTCAATCTCCTTTTCATGCTGTTAAGTTCCTTGGCCACGTCCAAATCGTCATCACCACTTGACGCTGACTCTTCAGACGGCGAAGAAATCGCATAATGCACGAGATGGGGAACTTCTGAACGACAGAGAGTGCAGTGCCCGTCCACAACTGCGACATGGGACAGGTCCGAGGAACAGGCTGGACATTTGACCACACCCAGCGGGTCGAATAGCCTCCTGGCCTCCATCAGCATGCTCAATTTTTTGAGATCGTCGGAATACTGGGCACGCAACGGGCCAAGCCTCCTGAGAAGCGTCTCACGCTCACGCACCAGGCTGGCACTTTCCCGGGCTGACTGTAGCTTGTCCAGGTATTCACGGCGGACGTTTTCCGCGAAAGCCGTTCTCTCTCGGGCAACAACATTGACCCGCTCCAAGCCTGCGAGAGCCTGCCGATAACGACTATCCGCCTCAGCCTTTGCGGCATTGAGAGAGATTGGATTGTCAGGGATGCCTTGGTCGCGGATGAACCGCCAGACGGCATTTAGCCCTTGCCTCTCGCCGGCTAGCTCTTTTTGTAGCTCAGAGATTTGGGTTGATAGGGCCGCCCCATGCTCGTCAAAAACATCAAATACTAGATCGACTACCTGGCGGAGCTTAATGGCTTTATGTGGCGTATTTTCGAGAGCGAGATTCTTATTGTCGAGCCGCGTATTACTCAAATACCACAGGGGTGCTACGTCTCTGATGCTAAGAGCATGCGTGGCTGAGTCATGCCTTGTCGGCGCTACTCGCAAACGCATCCCGTCGAGACCGCAGAGCTGCAGCAAGAACTTCGAAAGGCTTTCCTCTGCTGCAGAATCTGCCGACACCACGCGCGGTGCTACCGAGTCGAGTTGGTCAAGATTTCCTGAAAAGATAAGCACATCACGCGTAGAACCTTCCACGCTCCGCTGGATAACGAAACGCTGATGTGCATATCCAAGTCGGGAAGCATCCGGGGAATTATCGGTAGACTGGTCAGCCTCCGTCAGCCGCTCAACAGGGACCTCAGCTTCGACGGCGAGCTGGACTGCCTTGACTGCGTCAATCACCTCGGGATGCTGTGGATAGTTCCCCGCACCAAGGCAGTATTCGATAAATTCCAGCACCGTTGTTTTCCCAGTGCTAATCTCTCCCGCAATAATACTGATGGGCCGACACGAGCCGTCCGCACCTACGAAATCGACACGATAGTCTTTCCTGTACCCCAAGAGGCGGAGTCCTAGAATCCTCACCCTGGAGCCGTGGAGAGTGGCGATCACCGATTACCCCCATCACACATCGTAAAGGTCCAACATTGCGGGATCGGCATTTAGCCAGGAACTGCAAAAATCCTGTAGTTTGCTGTCGGGAATCTTCCGCAGCCTCTGCGTGATCACCTCGGCGCTCGTTCTATAGGCATCGGCATATACGCTCGTGAGTTGTTCGGAGAGCTCAGATCCACTGGTCGTCAAAACGCACACCCGGTATCCCTTCTCGATTGCCACTCGCACGAGGTCGTAGGCCACCAGCAGGGCTAGGTCCTGCTCGATTCGATTCCTTCGAGTGATAAACCGATGTCCGGGTGATGCATAGCTCATGGGCTTCACAGAGAACCCTGCAAGTACGAGACGTTTAAAGTCGGGCTCGTCAGGTTGGACGACTAGGAATGGATTCGCAGCAAAAAAATCCAGCACTCCCAAGCGTTCGATACTCGGCAACGCCTTCTGGTCTTGCATTGTTTCGAGAAGGAGGACCAGTTGAGCCAGACGAAATTCCTCCTCATCTTCGGGTCGAAAATAGTGTTCAAAGTCGCTCTTTGCGCGGCTGACGTTGGGCTCAATTGGAGACATCTTCGCCCCCCGTCCCCTCACGGGAAACACTAGTAGCGGTGCTCTCCGTGTCTTCCTGTTCCGAAAAAGTTGGCGACAGCGGGCCGTCCTCAGCTTCTTTGAAATAAGCCGCTGCCACATCTCGGTAGTCTCGTACCCAGCCGGCTCGACCAGCATCAACCCGCTGATGAATCATCCCAAAGGCGTGCACCACATTAGACCGAATTTCCGGGGGAAGGTTCGGGTGGTGCTCGCGAACTGCGTCCATGACACGCTCATAGAGTCCGACCAGCTTCCTGCCGGAAGATACTTGCAATGCGCTATTAAATCTTTGCGCCCACAGAGACGCCAGAACTACTTTCGTATCGGCTAGAGCCTTCATCTCATCCGGAATTCCCTTGTCCGTGATTTCGTGGCTGAGGATCTCGGCATTGAAGAACTCTTCCTTTGCCTCCTCGCAGGCGAGCATCTCCGCTTCGCGCATCTGCCGAACAAAGAGAGCCCCCTCATACTGTTCGTAATCCTCAAGAGTTTCGGTGTGCCGCTGCACCCTAGGTGGTAGCGCCACAGTCGGATTGAAGTAGTACTCCCTGATCTGCCGAGCATCCTCAGACTGCAGAATCCGGCGCAACCTCAAGGCATTCCATAGTTCAATGGTCACATTATCCCGCTTTTCCATCCGCCCCTTCCAGCCCTTCCACCATTTCTCTGTAGGGCCGTCCAGATTGACCGGGATACACAGAGTCCAACTGGCAAGGATGTATCCTTCCCGGACTGCGCAGGCAAGTGCTTGCTCATAAGCGTCACGGACCTGCTTTTTCTGCGATTCTCCAAATTCGTCGATGAAATACTTCGACTGCCAAACGCTTACTTCGCCTCCAATTAGGGATCCAACGTAGGCATCAATCCCCCAGTCGCCCGGATTCGCCTCAATGGTCGAACAGTTCGGATACTTCACGTCAACGAGGTCCTGGACCATCTGTTCGAATAGCGCCCGACCTCCATCGACATTGCCGGTTCTTATCTTAAAGAACTCGAAATTGATAACGCCTGTGCCGACAATAGGTACTTCCGTCATTCGCGTGCGATCCCCCCTCGTACGAGCCGCTGAGGCCCAGGTCGCCATCGTCCCATCAGCCCGGTTTGGTTGACCAGCAGTCTGTCAATGGTTACGGAGCGTGGATGAGATGGGTGGAGTCTGGCCCGAGGGGCCGAGTGGCAGCGAGTGCGCAGCACCCCTTGCCCGGCCAGGCGTTGCGGCCTTCCTCGACGGTGATAGCAGCGATGACGCGGGCGGCGATCGGCGTCGGCAGGGTGCCAGCGCTTCGCCGCTCCTGACGGCAGAAGATGTCTGCAACGGAGCTGTATGCCCAAGGACCTTGGCGGGAGTAGAGACTTGCCGTCTATCCATGTCGTAGCAACGAGGCGGCACGGACGAAGCGATGAACGAACTCCGAAAGCGAGTGTTGCAAGGCCACGCCCGCTCGGCTGGACCCAGACTCAAACTTTGGCGAACCACCCCGGTGGACCGGACGGCCGCTCGCGGGTATGGGTAAGCGTTGGGGATGACGAGCCTGAGACACAGCAGAGGTCGACCTCAAAGAAGACAACACCCAAGGCGATCAGGGGACTCGCGGCTGCGGCTGAGAAGCAAGTGGCTCCGGTCGTGCTTCACAGACTGTTCGCGCGTCGTGCGGCTCCGCGGTGGGCGCCTCAACCTTCGCTATACGCCCGTCGTGGAGGCGCACCGCTCGGCGTTTGAACACCAACCGCTCAACCGGGCGGAGGACCGAGGCTCTGTTCATGCCGACCAGCGAGGCCAACTCTCGCGGCGTGACGGGGCCGGCCTCCAGTGCGGCCAGCACCCGACCCTGCGTCGTGTGCGGCTTCACGTGCCGAACCGAGGGTGATGCCTGCACCATCGGCGCGCACGGGGCGGGCAGGTCGGGCACCCCGTAGCCGAGCATCCCGGCAGCAGCAGCCACGGTCGAGATCGGATCGTCCTCGCCGAAGTCGAACCACTCGCCATGAAGCCGGTGCGCCGCGAAGTGCTGGTGTAGGGCCGACTCCAGCTGTTGTCCGCCCTTCGCTTCCCACAGCAGCACTAGCGGCACGGGGCTGCCGACTTGGAGATCGGCGAGGCGCGCTTCCGGGTCGTTGGATACGCCGATCTTCACGGGGCGCACCACGGGCGAGCCGATCAGGTACACCCATCGTCGAGAGACGCCGCTACCCGGCTGAGCGTCGTTGTAAGCCTGAACGGTCGTCATCGCGGGGACTCCTTAACAGTCTCCGAAGTGGCGCGGCCATGCACCACCACCAGCCGGGGCCACGTCACGCTCTCTCCCCAACATAGCTGCGGGGTAGGACAGTTCTACGCGGCAAGCGTGTACCGGCCGCACGACACTCGTCGCACCCGCCCGGCGCCGACGAGGGCCGGCAGCACAGTCGAACCTTCAAGGCAGATTTCCTCCAACACGCGAACGCCCTCCCGGGCCGTCCTGGGGCCGTGGAAGGGCGCTACACAATGACCAATGCCGACAGCTACTGACAGCTCAACAGCAGGTCAGAGCATTGATTGATGTGACGCCCGCAAGTCACAGCCGGACGCGGTCAGGTCTGGCTGAACTGTTCGGCCGCACTGTCTAGGAAGTGTCGTAGCTGTGCACTGGCATGACCGAGATGCTCGTCGATCTTTTCCTTACACTCATCTCTATAGCTGCGGGCCGCACGGCGGGCGGAATGGGCCTCGTCCGCGCGGTTACGCATGCGCTCAACCGCCTCCGCCGGATGCACGTGTTCTCCGTCAAACGGAGTGTGTCCGGGGCAGAACTGCTCAAGGTCGTCAGAAAGTTGCTCTAGCTCATGGACAGTTGCTAGAGAGTCGTAGAGCATGCGCCGGACGTAGAGGGTGCGTCCACTGTCGCTACTCATGCCCTTGAGTAGTCGCGGGAACGCCTCTTCGATACGCCTCCGGTCATCGGCGATGAGCTCGCGGACCCGTGCCATGTCGATTCGCACAATCGATGGATCATGCTCGTAGGGGATGTTCGCGACGTGTACATGCGCTTGGACGGAAGCACTGCTCAAGTCGCCAGCAACCATCATGCGAAGCGCGGAAGCGTCAGCGTGAATCAGGGCGCCCACGGCTGTGTGGCAATCACCCAGAATCCCTCTGGCAGCCTCGACCAAGCTGAGCGGCCCGACGATGTTCAGGCGGACGACAGCAGCGACCAGGGTGTCCATCACTTCCCGTGTTTGAACATGGAAGTCAGCCGGGTGATCGCGACGATCCATGGCGGCTCGCCCGGGGCTTGGGTAGAGGGTCCCCCCGAGCACCTCATCACGCCCGGCCTCGACTCGCTGGATGAGGACATTCGCGACGTCGGCGAAGTGAGCCAATGCGTCGCGCTGGGCGTTCACGTGGGCTTGCTGCAAAGTGGCGCGGGCTTGAGTGTCGGCGGCCTGCACTGCTGCGTCTGCTTGAGCATGGGCGGCACGTGCCTGAATTCGAGCGGCACCCAGGGTTCCAGCGATTCCAAGGGTGACCCCTACCAAAGCGCCACCGCCACCGATGTACGCAGCTATCACTTCCGGTTGCATACGATGATCGTGCCAGTACGTGGGTGTGCTGCGTGGGCGTGAGTGCAAACTCTGCCGTCACCGGTTGGCGACAGGCGGGCCGCAGGTCCGCAGCACGACCGTCTCTGATCGCTCAGGCTTCTCAAGTCGTCGACGCGAAGGATCGTGTTGACATCAGCGACTGACATCAACGGCGGCGAACGATCAGAAGCCGAAATGACCATCGCCGGATCGGGGAACGACCGCTCAACCAGGTTTCGGCACGCCACGTAGCAGGGCACGCGAACTTACAAGTCAGGGATCAGCAACCGCGCCGAACTTACGCCTGTGTCGGGTCTGACGGTGTCGGTTCGTGCCGATGGGAACGGTCGGGTTCGGCGCCGACGGGATTCGAACCCGCGGGCTGGGTAGGGCAAGGACCGCCCGGACCCGCACTGGAGCGCCGTAGGAGGGACCTTCCCCTACGTTGTTCCGCCGCAGCACTCCCCCGCGCGGCCCGACGAAGACCCGACCCGTGCGGCCAAGCTCGGCATAGTCGGCGAGATGGGCCGCCAGCTCCGTGGTGAGGGAGGCGGGAAAGGCCACGGTGTGCAGCCGCGGAGCGGTCCCGACGGCCCTGTGGTCATCGCTGATCGAGCAGGCCACCAGCCACGTTGAGATCCTCGTCTACGCGGGGCTGTTCCTCTTCGACAGACACCCCGACCTCACCGACCAGCGGGCGCCGAGGGCCGCCGCCGGCGCGCAGGTGCGGATGCTGCTGGGCGACCCGGACTCGGATGCGGTCCGTCAGCGCGGAGATGGAAGGGATCGGAAGCCTGGCCGCGCGAGCCCGGATCAGGCGCCTACCTCCAACCGGCCATGGCCACACCAGACGTGGAGGTCAGGTCACACGAGGCGATCCTTTACAACTCCATCGACCAGCCTTGGCCAACCGGGAGTTCCGATGGGAGCCTCGCTGGTCGTGGATGTGGCTGAGCGAACTCCCGGCAGACCCATGCTATTTACTCGCACGCAATACGACGTTCCGCGAAATGTTGTGGCTCCCGGCTGGCCTGCTGGCCTGCTGGCGATCGAGTGTGAATCGTCTGCGGCGCCTGTACGGCCACGGGCCCGCATGGAGCAGACGATGCACGTTGTGGAAATGATCCGGCGTACGAATGCCCGGGACCTGTCGAAGCCATAGCCAGGTACGGCCGGGGGTTGCGGAAGAAGGGAAGGCCGTGCCCCTAAGGAGACCCACGCATCCACCAGCTTCGAAGGTCGTTCCTATGCGCCAGAATTGCCGAACGCGGCCTTGACCAGACCGGCGTCGCCGCTGTAAACCCTCATGCGCCGCACGTTCCCGTCGGCAAGCGTGAGATCGAATCCGGCAGTGCCCATGAACAGGTGCTTGTCCGCGGGGGCGACACTGGTGGTGGCAAGCGGGATCGTCAGCGCATCCTTGCCGACCCTGGCTTCCCATATGGCGTCCGCGGAGTTCGAAAGGCGCAACTCGCCCCACTGCGTCTTGACCTTGCTGTCCGGCATGACGAACAGTGCACGTACCCGGAGTTCAGTGCCCTGGCTGAAGTCGGCTACGTCCTTGGCCGAGCTGAGCGGGGCCCTGCGGATAGCCGCCACCCAACGAAAGAGCGGAGGCGTGCTGCCGAAGGATGATCTAGAGGAGGTTGTCACGGGCTGCATGCTCGCACTCCGCATACCTGCTCTACAAGGTGCGTTGGACCAACTCTGTCGAACCGACCACACGCACAAGAGTCGTCTGGGGACTCGCTGACCAGACTTCCTTGTCTCTGGGTGCCTCGGGTTCGTCGCATCGAGTTCGAGTGCAGGCCCGTCAGCAAGCAGCCACCCGCATGCTTGTCGACGGCGGTGACAGCAACGCCGAGAGACAACTGCGGAACGCGGCAGCCGATGATGGGACGAGGGCCGTCCGTCGCAGGGGTCCCGGCAAGCGGCCTATGGTACGGCGCGAACTTGCAAGGCAGCTGTCGCGCGCGCGGTCTGGACATCCCCCGGACCGGTTGGAACAGGTGCGACCGGACGGAGCGCAGTGAAGCCGTACATCTCGAAGCGGGTGGCGGAGAGCAATAGTAGCCACTCGTCGCAGCCCTGCCACGGGTAGAGGTCACCGGCGCCTCCGCGCGCCACCCGCGGACCGTCACCGGTGCGTGGGCGGGCATCTGCCGGCGCGCCCTTGAAATGCGGTATCCACACGTCAGCGCAGATTTCGTTCGCCGACCCCATCGCAGCCAGCCCGAAGGCGTTCTCGGCCGCGGCGGTCCGCTCCTCGTCGGCGAAGTCGTCGAGCACCTGGTCCTCGTCCGGCTTGCCGTCCCCGCGGAAGGTCAGGGTGGTCGTGCCTGCCCGGGCCGCGTACTCCCATTCCGCCTCGCTCGGCAGCCGGAACGGCCACGCGCCGAGCAGGTCGTCCAGGTCGTCCTCGACCCGGGCCGTGCCCGACACCGAATCAGCGAGGCTGTCCTCGTACTCGGGCAGCCAGTGCTGTACCTGCGCGACCGTCAGCGGATGCCGGGCGATCAGGAACGGCTCGACCCGTACTTCTCGCACCGGCTGGGCCTGGGCGGCACCAGCGAAGAACGGTTCGAGGCCGTCCTCGGCGCCTCCGGCGCGCTCGATGGCGCGGACCGCGTCCAGTTCCGCGTCGGACAAGCCCATCCGGAACGTCCCACCGGGAACCGCGCGGAAGACCACCCCGGACGGCGTGTGCCGCCAAGCCGGTCGGCCGGCCACGATCTCCTGAGCCCACATGGTGCCGGACGCTAGCAGTCAGGCATCCCGGATGAACGAGGGGCTCTGCATTCCATCTCGCCGGTATGGCTACGGGTCACGAGGTGCCGCGCCGCATTCGGGCCACATCGGCCGGCCGGCCACGGTCAATGACGGCGTGCGGAAGTCGAGACGACTCGTTGATCAAGGGGTCATGGCCGCGTCTCGACGCCGAGTTCGACGAGCAGGCCCTTGATGCGCTGCTCGATCTCGTCGCGGATGGGGCGGACGGCGTCGACGCCCTGGCCGGCGGGGTCGTCCAGCTGCCAGTCGAGGTAGCGCTTGCCGGGGAAGTACGGGCAGGCGTCGCCGCAGCCCATGGTGACGACCACGTCGGAGGACCGCACCGCCTCGGTGGCGAGGACCTTGGGGACCTCGGCGGAGATGTCGATCCCGGCTTCCCTCATGGCCTCGACCACGGCGGGGTTGACCGCGTCGGCGGGGGCGGAGCCGGCCGAGCGGACCTCGACCCGCTCCCCGGCGAGGTGCGTGAGGAAGGCGGCGGCCATCTGGGAGCGGCCGGCGTTGTGGACGCAGACGAACAGCACGGAGGGGACGGCGGAAGTGCTCACGGGGTTCCTCCTTGTTCAGTGACCAGTGACGGCGGGTTCGGTGACGGCGGGTTCGGTGACGGCGGGTTCGGTGACGGCGGGTTCGGTGACGGCGGGTTCGGGGTCGGCGGGTTCGGGGTCGGCGGGTTCGGGGTCGGCGGGTTCGGCGACGGACGCCGCAGCCGGGGCGGTACGCCCGAACAGGAGGGCGACCAGGCCGAGCCCGAGGGCGGCGCCGACGAACTGGGCGACGACGAAGGGCGCCACGGAGGCGGGGGCGATGCCGGCGAAGGTGTCGGAGAAGGTGCGACCGATCGTCACGGCCGGGTTGGCGAAGCTGGTGGAGGAGGTGAACCAGTACGCCGCGCCGATGTAGGAGGCGACGGCGACGGGTCCGATGCGCTGCCGTCCTGTGCGGCCGAGACCGAGGACGAGCAGGATCAGGCCCGCGGTGGCGACGACCTCGCCCAGCCACAGGTGCCCGGCGGACCGGTCGTGCGCGGACCAGGCCACGAGCGGTTCGGCGAACATCGCGTCGGCCAGGACGGCGCCACCGACGGCGCCGGCAATCTGCGCGGGTACGTAGGCCGCGACCGCACGCGAGGACGGTCCGTCGCCGGTGGCGCGGCCGGTCCACCATGCGGCGAGGGTGACGACCGGGTTGAAGTGCGCGCCGGAGACCGGGCCGAGCAGGGCGATCAGCACGCCCAGGCCGAACACGGTGGCGAGGGAGTTGGCGAGCAGCTGCACGCCCACATCGCGGGACAGCTCGGTGGCCTGGATGCCCGAGCCCACCACGACTGCCACCAGCGCGGCGGTGCCGACGAACTCGGCAGCGACACGGCGGCCGAGCGGAGCTGGGACGGTCATCCGCGGGCCCCGGCAGCGGCCTGTCCGGCCGGGGTCTGCAGAAGGGAGGAGAGCCGGGTGAGCGCGGGCGGCAGGACCCAGTAGTAGACCCAGGTGCCGCGCCGTTCGGAGCCGACCAGACCCGCTTCGCGCAGCACCTTCAGGTGATGGGAGATGGTCGGCTGTGACACGTCGAACGGCCCGGTCAGGTCGCACACGCATGCCTCGCCGCCCTCATGCGAGGCGATCAGCGACAGCAGTCGCAGCCGCACCGGATCCGCCAGGGCCTTGAACATGCGAGCCAGGTCGACGGCAACCGCTTCGCCCAGGGGTTCACGGACCATCGGCGAGCAGCACGCGGCGGCCGGGTCGTCCTGCCCGAGGACCCGCAGCTCTGATTTCGACATGCGTCTATGTTGACGTCTGTCGATGCAGATGGCAACCTCGGGGTTGCCGAGCTGTATCGATGGATGTCGATACAGAAGCAGATGAGGGAGACCGTCATGTCCCGCGTTCAGCTCGCCCTGCGCGTCGCCGACCTCGAAGGGTCCATCGCGTTCTATTCCCGGCTCTTCGGCGTCGAGCCCGCCAAACTCCGCCCCGGCTACGCCAACTTCGCCATCGCCGAACCCCCGCTCAAGCTCGTCCTGATCGAGGGCGAGGACGGTCAGGACACGCGCCTGGACCACCTCGGCGTGGAGGTGGAGTCCACCGAGCAGGTCACCGCGGCCGCCGGCCGGCTCCAGGAGGCCGGGCTGGCCACCTTCGAGGAGAACGACACCTCCTGCTGCTACGCCCTCCAGGACAAGGTCTGGGTCACCGCCCCCGGCAAGGAGCCGTGGGAGGTGTACGTCGTCAAGGCCGACGCCGACACTCTCGGCAGGAGCGCGGACAGCACCCCGGGCATGTGCTGCGGCTCCGGCGAGCATGCCGAGACCGCGCGGGACACCACCTCGGCCACCACCGGCGGAGGCTGCGCCTGCGGTCCCCGCTAGGCCGCCGGGCGATTCGGCCGGGAACCCGTGCCCGGTCGCCGTCCTTGGGCCGCCGAAGCGGCAACGGCGGGGGACATGCGGGGGCCACGAGCGGAAGGGCCGGCCTGCGGTCGTCCAGGTCCACTGGGAACGCCCCGCTGACGGGAGCCGGGCGGGGCGTTCACGGACAAGGTGCCGCCGTTGTAGGCGACGCGCCGGTATGTTCAGGCGCGGTGGTAGACGTCCACCCGGGGGCCGGGCGGGAACTGCAGGCTGTCGACGCGCCGCCACGGCGTTCTGCGCACCGTGTCGGGGAAGACGCGGAGCCCGGCGCCGATGGTCATGGGGAAGACCATCAGCCGCAGCTCGTCGACGAGGTCGTGATCGAGCAGGGTGTGCACCAGCCGCGCACTGCCCGCGACCAGGATCGGCCCGCCGTCCTTCGCCTTGAGCTCGGCGACGCCCTTGACCGCATCGCCGGTCAGCACCGTCGTGTTCTGCCAGGCGGGGTCGGTCAAGGTGCCGGACACCACGACCTTCTGCATCGTGTTGAGCTGGTCGGCCAGCTCGCCGGTCCGCTCCGGCCAGGAGCCGGCGAAGGACTCGTAGGTCACCCCGCTGATGAGCGGCGTCTCGGCGGCGAGCGTCTCCTCGACCTTGTACTGCCCCTGCTCGGGGCTCATATGGTCGAACACCCACCCCGAGTGTGGACGGGTGTCCTCGCCTCCTGGCGCCTCCATCACGCCGTCCAGCGTCACGAACTCGGAAACGATCAGCTTTCGCGCGGATCTCTCCTGGGAGTCTGCACCCGGCGCTCACCGGGTCTCCTCAGTGGACCGCTCACGGCGCGCGAACTCATCGGTGCCGCTGCGCGCCGGCGGCGCGGCCGGTGTCTCCGCGCGTCGGCCGAGGGCACTCCCCCGCACGGCCCGGCGCCTGCCGCACGAGTGCCCAGGCGCCGTCGGCGAGCCGCTTCCCACGGGGGAACGCGATCACCCCCAGGGCGTCCTGTGGAGCGGACGCCCCGGACCCTGGACCTCCGGTCCCTGAACCCCGGGACCCTGGACCCCCGGACCCTGAACCTCCGGACCCTGAACCCCGGGACCCTGGACCCCCGGACCCTGAACCTCCGGACCCTGGACCCCGGGACCCTGAACCCCCGGACCCTGAACCCCGGGACCCTGGACCCCCGGGCCCTGAACCCCCGGACCCTGGCCCGGCGCCCCGGTCCCCACCTGCGGTGCAGGGCCGAGTCGGTCACCGGGCTGGTTCCCCGCGCCCGGGGCCTGCGCGGCTCCGGTGGCCCACAGCTGGTCGACGCGCGAGCGCTCGGTGGCGTTCGGATAGCGGTTGGTGCAGGACGGGCCGGGGCCGCCGCCCGACATCAGCTCACTGCACGGCCCGCTGTAGTCGTCCGCCAGGCCCAGCACATGGCCGGTCTCGTGGGTGACGACACGAAGCGAGTCGTCCTGCCGGTTCTGGGTGTAGTCGAGGAAGACGTAGCCGCTTCCGTGGCCGTTGGTGGAGGCGTACGACCCGCGCGAGTCGTTGCCCTCGCGGTAGGAGAAGTCGGCATCGGCGTCGCTCGAAGCCTCCTGGAGCTTGACGTTGGACACGGAGCTGTTCCATATCGAGGCCGCGCTCGATATCTGCGAGCGGAAGGTCGGCGCCTTGGAGTCGTTGTAGTAGACGGTCACCGCCTGCCCGTCGGGCTGGGCGGCGCGCTTCGCGGCGACCGACTTGAGCACGGATTCGAAGAACGCCTTGTTGTTCGCGGCCTCCCCGGCCGACCCGTCGTACCGCGCCACGGAGGTACCGGCGGAAGCGGACGGGGTGGCGGCCGACGCGGCACCGGCCACCGCGCCCAGCGCGCTGGAGGCCAGACCCACGCCGAGAGCGAGGGCGAGGAGCCTCGCGGACGTTCGGGACGACTTCATGTGAGGCTCCTACTCACTCGGTGACGCCGAGCGCCCGGTGCGCGGTCGAATCCGCGGGAACACCAGCTCTGAACTGCAGCGACGTCCTTTGGGTCGTCATTGTTAGAGCGGCTCGGCAGGGAGCGCAAAGGGTCCCGCCACTACGTCGCCTCGTAGGTCCCGGGATCTCGCCGGGGCGGTGCGCGGCCCTCCGCTTCGCATATGGCGACGGGACCGCGGGACTGTCGCGCCGTCAGAATCCTTACGCCGCCGGGTAGTGGGCGTGCGTGTCGATTGGGTGGCATTCCGGGACGCACGCCAAAATCCACATTCGGGCAAAAATGGACAAATGCTTAGATCTCGACCACGCCGGGTCTACTAAGCACGCCAGGTGGTAGGCGCGGCGCTGTGACCGATTTCATAGAACATGGGCTTCCGCCCGTTTCGTGCTCCACCGGCCCCGAACCGTCCCCAGGCGTCGCCCTCGCCGCCGGGCGGCATCCCCCACCACTGAGCCGCCGCCCCTCAGTCGGCCGGCTGACCGCCGGGGCCGGGAAACGCACTGGTCGACCGGCGTCGCCCAGGACAGGATGCGGCCATGCGTCACGCCGATGAGGATGATCCCGAGCTGCTCGCTCTTGTCCACCGCTACGTCACACCCGACAGGCGCCACCTCAGACTCGGCGGCCGGCTCATGCGCATGACCGGGCCTGAACGCACCACGTTCGCAAGGGAGCTCGGCGAGGCCGCCCGCGACATCAGACCCCGCGAGCCGGCCATCCCGCTCGAAGGCAGCCGGCGTGAACGCAGGACCGCGGCCTGGCTCATCGCCGCCGCCCGCAGAACCGGGTTCCGCGAACGCCTCGGCGACATGCTTCTCGCCGGCGAGGTCCGCCTCGCAGGCTCGGCCTACTGCGTCACCCTCGCCACGTTCGCGACTCCCGCCGACGCGGACCTGCCGGCCGCCTACCTCGATCGCTACCTGCGACGCCCTGACCTCTCCTATGACCAGACCGCCGCCATGGGCGCTCTCCTGCACCTCGACGCAGAGCTCCGGTCCGATCGGGCAGCCCGGTTCCTGGCCCCGGACGGCCTATGGCGTCAGTGGATCGACGGGCCGCCCCGCAAGGAGCACCACGGCACGCCGGACCGCTACCGCGAGAGCGTCAGCCGGCTCTGCGCCTTCGCCGACGAGAGCGCCGGGCACCCCGGGCACCGCCCCTGAAGGCGGCTGCGAGTGCGGCCACCCCGGATCCGGATCCGGATCCGCCAACGGCTCGCTCCCGTTCGGGCATCTCCCCGCTCAGCCCAGTTGCTCGGCCAGGCCGACGATGACGCCCTCCGGGCCGCGGAGGTAGCAGAGCAGATAGCTGTCCCCGAACCGGGCGATCTCGCCGACGAGTTCGGCGCCGTGGGGGCGCAGGCGGGCGACGGTGTCCTCGATGTCGTCGACGGCGAACATCACGCGGTGCGTGCCCAGGATGTTGTGCGGCCGGTCGCGCGGCCCGGCGCTGGTCGCCTCGGGGCTGCGGTACTTCGCCAGCTCGAGCCGGCTGTGACCGTCCGGGGTCCGGAGCATCGCGATGTCGCAGTGGACGCCGTCGAGTCCGGTGCACCGGTCGGCGAAGAGGCCCTCGATCTCCGCCCTGCCCTCAAGCTCCATGCCGAGTTCCTCGAAGAACGCGACGGCGGCGTCCAGGTCCTCGACGACGATGCCGACGTTGTCCATCCGCTGAATCGCCATCCCGGCTTCTCCTTCTTCCTCGTGCGGCCGGTGGTGGCCGCTGACATCCCTGGGACGGAGCCGGCGGCACGTTCTCGACATCAGGCGCACCGCCGGACCACGGGAGATCCGGGTCGCGCCTGAAGTGAGTCGTGCCGGCCGCAGACAAGAGCATGGCGCAAAAGCTCACGTGCGACCGCCGCGACGGCGGCGCACACGGAGGGCGGACGAAGGTCGCATCGCAGGCGGTGGTGCGCGGTTCCCGCTCACCACCGACGGATGGCTCGGCACGGCCTCCGGCCTCCGGCATCCGGCATCCCGGCAAGGCGGAGAGGGGCGGGGGCGAGTGGTGACGCGGGGTGGTGCGGGACGAGTGAGCCCCCGCGCCTGACGGACGGGGCTGACACGGAGGACGGCGGGCCGCAGCCGTGCCGCATCGGCGGCGGTGCCGCGCGGGGGCCCCGCCCGCGACCCGGACCTGCGGGTCGGGGCCCGCCGGGACCTGCTCCGTCTGCCGCACGGCACCGGTGTACGTCTCGATGACGGCCGGGGCGCCGGCGGGGATCTCCGTGCAGCGGCGCGTCGGCAGGACCGGAGGTCCCGCGGTGCCGTCCCGGCGACTCTCGCCGCCCGCAACGGAGACCCGGCCCGGAAGCCGCCCCGGCGGCTGGGCTCACCCGTTTGCCGACGGGCGCTTCACCCACCTGGCCCAGGTGCTGGCGGTGCTGGGGTGTGTCCGCCGTTCGCCGTGCTTCCATCCCGTCAGGAGGCACACATGATGCGTGAGGACCGACAGCAGGACACCCACCCGCAGGCGGGTGCGTCACGGCGGCATCTGCTCGCCGCGGCCACTCTGGCGCCGTTGCTGGGCGGGGCGATCTCCGCGTGCGCGCCCACCGGGACGTCGAAGCAGCACAACCACCCGTCGGTCATGCCCGTGCGCACCGCCCTGACGGACTGGAAGGAGGTGGCCCTCGCGCTGGGACGGACGGGCGACATCAGGCGCGAGTTCATGTACCACACGGGTCTGCCGCGCCGGGACCTCACGGTGGTCTCGCAGGGCGTCACCGTCAAACCGGGGCTCGCACTGGGCTCGCACGTGTCCTTCGTCCGCTACGCCGACGGGAACACGCTGCTGATGGGCGACGTGGTGGTCACCGAGAAGGAGATGCAGTCGTTCGCCGACGTGCTGCACGAGCGCAAGATCGAGCAGACCGCGATCCACAAGCACCTGCTGTCGCAGGACCCCGAGATCTGGTGGTTCCACGTCCACGCGCACGGCAAGGACCCCGTGGCCATCGCCAAGGGCCTGCGCGCGGCGCTCGACCGGACCGGCGCCCCGCCCCCAGGACGGCCGGACCACTCCGTACCGCGCCAGCTGGACATGGACACCGCCACCATCGACAAGGTGATGGGCGTCAAGGGCGGCATCGACGACGGCGTCTACAAGAACACCTTCGTGCGCCGGGAGACCATCACCGACAACGGCATGGTCCTGCCGCCGGGCCTCGGATCCACCAGCGCGATCAACTACCAGCCGCTGGGCAACGGCCGGGCCGCGGTCAGCGGCGACTGCGCCATGATCGCCAGCGAGGTCCAGAACGTCCTGGCGGCCCTCCGGAAGGCCGGGTGCCAGCTCGTCGAACTGCACAACCACGGGCTCGTGGACGAACCGCGGCTCTTCTTCGTGCACTTCTGGGCCGTGGGTGACGCGGTCAAGCTCGCCAAGGGGATCCGCAAGGCGTTGGACGCCACCAACGTCAAGGGGATGGCGGTGGAGATCGGCTGACCACCCGCAGCCGGTGGCTCCGTGTGACCCGGCCGCCGCTCCGCGCGGGACACCCGCTGCGGACGCGGCGGTCGGCCGTGTCTCCCCCTGGTGTACCGTCTCGGCAGGCGATCGGGGGACGAGGATCATGGCGAGACGCTGGTACACCGCCCTGGGTGTGAACCTGCTGCTGGGGGTTCCGGGCGTTGTCCCGCTCTGGATGCTCTGGTACATCGCCTCCAACTGGCCGCTCGCAGAGCTCGGGTTGACCGTTCGCGAGCCGACGGAGAACGACGGCGTCATGCCCGCGCTGGTGCTCTGCGGGCCCGTCGTCCTCCTGTTCGCCGTGCTCTGGTGGTTGGCGAACCGGCCTCTCGCCGAGCGGACGACACTCACCGCGGGCGGCTACTGGCTGCTCAGCGTCCTGGCCACCCTCCTGCCGACGGCGGCGCTGTTCGCCAACTCCTGATCCCCCCGCCGGTGCGCGGGCCGGGTCAGGCCGGCGTACGGACGCCGGGCTCCGCCGCGGCGGGCCCGGGGGCGACGCGGCGGCGGCGGGTGGGGATGCCCATGGTCGGGTTGGCGACGCCCCAGGCCGCGCCCTTGCAGACGAGTTCCTTGTAGACGGCGGCGAACCTCCCGGTCATGGCCGCGCCGACGGCGCGGTCGTCGGCGGTGACGAACTGGATCAGGCCCTCCTTGCGTCCCAGCGAGATGCACTGGTTGAAGTACCGCAGCGGCATGTCGGGGAGCTTGCCGCCGGTCAGGCGCGCGGCGATGGCGTCGGCCGCCTGCCAGGCGGTGGGGATGCCCGAGGCGCACGACATCCGCAGCGGCTTGCCGCCGGCGCCCGTCGCCATGGCGGCGTCGCCGATGGCGTAGACGTCCGGGTGGGAGACCGAGCGCATGGTGGCGTCCACCACGATCTGCCCCGTGTCGGTGGTCTCCAGGGTGGTGGCCCCGGCGATGGGGTGGACGGCGAAGCCCGTGGTCCACACGGTGACCGCGGCGGGGAGCGAGGTGCCGTCGGCGGTGGTGACGCGGTCGGGCTCTACGGCGGTGACGGTGGTGTGCTCGTGCACGGTGATGCCGAGCCGGCCGACGACCTTCCGCAGGTGCCGGGCGCCCTTCGGGGAGAGCCAGTCGCCGAGGCCGCCGTGGGCGGCGAGCGCGACGTCGAGGTCCGGGCGGGCCTCGGCGATCTCGGTCGCGGCCTCCAGGCCGGTGAGGCCGCCGCCGACGACGAGGACGGGCCGTCCGGCCTCCAGGCCGGCCAGGCGCTCGCGCGTGCGCAGCGCCCCGGCGCGGCCGGCGATCTCGTGGGCGTGCTCGGCGGCGCCGGGTACGCCCTGGTCCTTCCAGCCGCTGCCGAGGGCGTAGACGAGGGTGTCGTACGCCAACTCCTCGTCGCCGTCCGCGCCGTGGACGGCGACGGTGCGGCGGTCGGCGTCGACGCCGGTGACCTTCGCGGCCTTCAGTTCGACGCCGGTGCCCGCGAACATCTCGCCGAGGGGCCGGGGCGTGAGGTCCTGGCCGGCGGCGAGCTGGTGCATGCGGACGCGCTCGACGAAGTCGGGCTCCGCGTTGACGAGGGTGATGGCGACGTCCTCGCGGCGCAGCCGCCGGGCGAGGCGCCCGGCGGCGCTGGCTCCGGTGTACCCGGCTCCGAGGACGACGATGCGGTGCTGCATGTCCTGGCTCCTGTCTGCTCTCCAGCGGATTCGCCACTTGAACCGGGCGGCCCGCCGTTTCCTGACAGGAACGTGATGTGAAGCACGTCACACGGGGATCGTAGGGGCGTCAGAAGGCGTGAAACAGGGGTTCCCCGTGGTCGCCGGCCGCCCATCGCCGGGTGGCGCGTTCGAGCTTGTCGGGGTTGACCTGGTTGCGGACGGCCGCGACGCCGTCGGCGGTGACCTCCACGCACATGACGCCGACGACCCGGCCGTCGACGACCGCCACGACGGCGGGGTCGCCGTTGACGTCCGTCGCGTAAACCTCGGCCGTGCCGCCGACCAGGGCGCGCTTGGCCGCGCCGGGCGTGAACAGGCCCCGCAGGAACTTCGCGACGGCGAGGGCGCCTTCGAACGCCTTCGTGCGGGCCGGCACCTTCCCGCCTCCGTCGCCGACCGCGACGGCGTCCTGGGTGAGCAGCCGCACCAGCGGCTCGGTCCGGCCGCTGGTGGCGGCCGCCAGGAACTCCTCGACGACCCGCCGGGCCGCCGCCTCGTCGATCCCGGCGCCGGTCCCGCGGGCCCTGCCGTCCGCGACGTGCTTCTTGGCACGGTGGTGGATCTGCTGGCTGGCGGCCTCGGTGATGTCGAGGATCTCGGCGATCTCGCGGTGCGGGTAGGCGAAGGCCTCCCGCAGCACGTACACCGCGCGCTCGTTGGGGGTGAGGCGCTCCAGCAGGACGAGGACCGCGTAGGAGACCGATTCGCGCTGCTCGGCGGTGTCGGCCGGGCCGAGCATCGGGTCCCCGGCGAGCAGCGGTTCGGGGAGCCACTCGCCGACGTAGGTCTCGCGCCGTGCCCGGGCCGAGGTGAGCTGGTTGAGGCACAGGTTGGTGAGCACCTTGGTCAGCCACGCCTCGGGGACGTCGACGCGGTCGACGTCGGCGGCCTGCCAGCGCAGGAACGTCTCCTGCACGGCGTCCTCGGCTTCGCTCGCGGAGCCGAGCAGACGGTAGGCGACGGCCTCCAGACGGGGCCTGGACGCCTCGAACCGTTCCACGTCGTGCGGAGTCAGGGCCATGGCCCGGATCCTAGCCCGCGCGCGGCCGTGCGTCAGTGGCCGGCGTCGAGGCGGACGACGGCGCCGATCTCGACGAGCCGGTCGGGCAGCACCAGGTCGGACCGCCCGTCACGGTGCCGGTGGGGCGGTGGTCGCCGCTGTACGCGGCGTGCAGGGGGGCGACGGTGTCGAAGTGGTCCCGCAGGCCCCGTACCGGGACGGTGGTCCCGACGATCTGGTCGGACGGGCCCCGAAGTGCTCCAGCACGCGGTCGAGGTTGCCGAGGGTGGTCCTGATGTCTGCGGTTCGAAGTCGCCGGTCCCGATGAAGGTCCCGGCGATGTCGTGGGACAGCCGCCCCGAGATGGCGAGCGTTTCGCCGGCCCGGACGGTCACGGTGTCTCCTCGTCGTCGACCGGAACGGCCCCGCGCGGCGGGGGCCGGCAGCTGAGACCGGAACCGCCGTGGGGGGACAGGAACGAGGCGAGCGCGGCGCCGGCCGGAGGGCCGTGGCTTTCGTCACGGGTCCTCCGGCCGGGTGGGGCGTGCCGCGGTGGCCGCCAGGGGCGGCGAGGCCTCAGCGGAAGGGGAAGAACCCGCCGAAGCCCCCGACGGGGACGACCACGGGGACGACGACGGCGGGGACGAAACCGCCGTAGAAGTTGTTGCCGTAGAACCCGTTGCCGCGGAAGCCGCCGATGCCGCCGAAGCCGCCGCCGCCCTGGACGTAGTTCGTCACGGCTGACTGAGGGGCGATGGAGGTCACGGTCTGCGGTGCCGCTTCGGCGGTGCCCGCCGCGACAAAGGCGAGCATCGGTGCCGCGAGCGCCGCGGCGACAGTCCGGCGGACGGTGATGTTTGCGCGCATGTCAATCTCCTTCGTACGGGAAGATTGGTGGACAACGGCCGTGCCATTTCCGACCGTCGTCGAACCGGCTTCGTGTGCCTGGAGCCGGTAGGACGAGGGGCACGTGACCCACGCGTTCTCGCTCACCGGGCAGGGACGCCGTGATGCAAGGCGGCAAACGCCGAGGAAACGACCGTGACACGGGTGGGGCCCGGAGTCAAAAGAAAGCGCCGCGCCTCAGCGTCATCGGGGCCGCTTTTCCGCAGGTCGGAGAGTGTGTGATCGGCTCGCCGGAAATCTTCGGGCCGCCTGGGAGGGCGGTCACGCACAAGCATCCCATGGCCATTACACGGGGTCCGGGGTCACCCTCCGTGGCCGCCGGTCCCAGCCGTGCCGTCGCCGGCCCACGCCATGCGATCACCGGCTCCCGCTCCCGCCCCCGCTCCCCGGGCACCGTCCGGCGAGGACCGTCCGATGCGGACCGTCCGGAGCCGACCGCCCGGAAGGGCCGAGGGGCCGGTCGCGCGGCGAGTCGTCGATGGCGCCGACCCCTCCATGCTTGACTCGTCAAATAAATAGCCCTATGTTCGGTTGACGCGTCAAGCATGAATGGAGCAGGGCGGGCTCCGCACCGTCGCCCAGGTGCCCGCCCGTGCAGTCCGCGCACCTCGCGCGGTCCGCAGGATGAGGAGTCACGACCATGGCACAGCCGCACGGCGAGGAACTGCAGGCGATCCTGGAGCGTCAGGCAGAGCTGAGGGACCGTTACCTCCTCCCGGCCGGGAAACGCCCCGCGCCCACGACGCAGGGGGTCCACCACGCCGCGTTCATCGCGCGGGACGTCGAGGAGACCATCCTCTTCTACCGGGACGTCCTGGGCCTCCCACTGGTGGACCTGATGGAGAACCGGGACTACCGCGGGTCGACGCACTTCTTCTTCGACATGGGCGCCGAGAACATGCTCGCCTTCTTCGACTTCCCGGGCCACCCCCACCCCGACTACGCGGAGACGGTCGGCGGCGGCCACCACATCGCGCTGTCGGTCACGCCCGAGGTCTTCGCCACCGTGAAGGAGCGCCTGGAGGAGAAGGGCATCGCGTACGCGGCCTTCCCGACCGAGGTCGCGGACAGCATGTTCCTGGCCGACCCCAACGGGCTGAGGATCGAGCTGATCACGGAGCCCAAGGGCTACGCCCTCGGCGAGTACATCCTCTGACACGAGCGATGCGGGCAGCGGGCGCCGGACGCCGGCCGAAGGGGCGGAGGATCACCTGACGGCCGTCGGTCCGGCCCCCGCACGCGCCGGGCCGCGGCCCGGACCGCCCCGCTCCCCCGGCTCCGCGGTGTTCCACCGCGGAGCCGGGCGCTTACGCCCCGCGCCCACGCCCCGCGCGGCCGGGACCCGAGACCCACGGAACTCGAACTCCGCTGAGATGAGGCCGACTTCGGCCCCCCGGCGGACGCCCGGTGCGCCGATACGGCCGGCCCGGGCCGTGGCGGCCGGGGAGAACTCCCGCGCGACGTCGCGTCGGTGGAGAGCGCGCAGGACACCATCGACGGGCGCCGCCCATCGCGCCCGCGTCAATTGGGATGCGCCGGCGCACGGGGCCGGGTAACGTCCCCGTCCGACGCCTTCCGATGCGCCGTGCCCCGGTTACTTCCTGCGAACAAGTACACACCGGTGCACACCCTTGATCTCGGGAGGCGCCGCTCTCGCGTGCCCCGGGCGATGTCCGTGACCGCGCGTGCCCCGTTCCGCGTGTCTTCCCGCCGCACGCCCTCCGACCGCCACCCTCCAGGGGGACATCTGCATGACCCGGTTCAACCGTCAGCGGGCCAAGACCGAGACCAGGGAGGAGATCCGGGCCGAGATGCCGGGCGTCACCGCGGGCGGTGCCACCTCCCCGCTCTCCCTGCACGGCCGCTGGGTCGAGGCCGCTCCCCGGTCCGCAGGGGCCGTGCTGCGGACGGCGTTCCCGCCGCCCGGCCTCAACCACGAGGCGGGCGCCGGATACGCGCGGGAGCCCAAGGCGGAACTGTTCTTGCTCGCCGTCTCCCACATGGCCGGTCAGAACAGCTTCTACGAGGGCGCCGGGTCCCGCGACGAGCGCTACGCCCGCCTGGTGCGGCGACTCGCCGTCGAGGACCCGCAGTGGACTCTCGGTCTGCTGCGCTGGCTGCGCACGCAGGCCCACATACGAACGGCGTCGGTGGTGGGCGCGGCCGAGTTCGTCCGCGGCAGGCTGGACGCCGGGGCCGCGGGCTTCTCCCGGCAGGCCGTCGAGGCCGTGCTGCAACGCCCGGACGAGCCGGGCGAGTTGCTGGCGTACTGGACCTCCCGCTACGGGCGGAGGCTGCCGCAGCCGCTCAAGCGCGGGGTCGCGGACGCGGTGCGCCGGCTCTACACCGGCCGCGCGCTGCTCAGGTACGACACCCCCTCGCACGACTTCCGCTTCGGCGACGTACTGGAGCTCACCCACCCCGCCCCCGCGCCCGGCCGTCCGTGGCAGGGCGGGCTGTTCCGGTACGCGCTGGACCGGCGGCACCGTCCGGACCGCGCCGTACCACCGGCCGGGGAACCGCTCCTCGCCGCGCACCACGCGTTGCTCTCCCTACCGGTGGAGCGGCGGTACGCGCTGGTCACCGGGGCGGACGGGGCCGAGCGGCTGGCCGCGGCCGGGATGAGCTGGGAGGCGCTGGCGGGCTGGCTGCAGGGGCCGCCGGACGCCGCGGTGTGGGAGGCCGTGATCCCCTCGATGGGGGCGATGGCGCTCGTCCGCAACCTGCGCAACTTCGACCTCGCCGGGGTCGGCGACGAGGCGGCCACGGAGGTGGCCCGCCGGATCTCGGACCCCGCCGAGGTGCTGCGCTCCCGGCAGTTCCCGTTCCGCTACCTGGCCGCGCACCGCAACGTGCCCTCGCGCCGCTGGGAGGAGCCCCTGGAGAGGGCCCTCGGGCACTCACTGGCGAACGTGCCCGCGCTGCCCGGCCGGACGCTGGTCCTGGTCGACCGTTCGGGCTCGATGTTCGACCGGCCGAGCGCGGACACCGAGCTCAACCGGGCCGACTCCGCCGCGATCTTCGGCACCGCGCTGGCGATGCGGGCCGAACGGGCCGACCTCGTCCAGTTCGGCACCGGCAGCCTGCGCGTCGAACCGGCGCGGAACGAGTCCGTCCTGCGGGCGCTGGACCGGTTCGGCGACCTCGGCGGCACGAACACCGCCGCCGCCGTCACCCGGCACTACGCCGGGCACGACCGGGTGGTCGTGGTCACCGACGAACAGGCCTTCTGGTCGCCCCTGGGCGACCCGATGGGCGCCGTCCCGAAGCACGTCCCGGTGTACACGTGGAACCTGGCGGGGTACGCCACGGGCCACGCCGCGACCGGGCCGCACCGCCACACCTTCGGCGGCCTCGCCGACGCGGCGTTCCGGCTGATCCCGCTCCTGGAGGCGGGGCGGGACGCCTCGTGGCCCTGGGACCCCGCCGCCGTCACGGACTGACGGGCCGGGTCAGGCCTTCTGCCCGGGCTTCGCGGTCTGCTCCGGCTGCTCCGGATCCGCCGACTGCGCGTCCTTGCCGCGCAGCGCCTTCTCCACGGCGTCCCGTACCCGGCTGTCCTCGCGCTGCTTGCGCCGTGCGCGGCCGCGGCGCCGGAGGACGATCGCGGCGGCGACGGCCGCGGCGAGCAGGACGATCAGCAGGAGCAGGATCCAGGGCACGGCCCAGCCGTGGGCGGTGGCCTCGACCGGGTCCAGGGGGTTGATGGAGCCCGACGCGTCGGTGAGCATCGGGGTGAGGGTGACGGTGGCGGTCAGGCTGACCGCGGGCGCCACGCCGTGGACGGGCACCTTCACCTTCCAGCTCTCCCCCGGCAGCAGCTCCGGCGGCGCGGCGAGGTCGCCGGCCCTCGCCCGCAGCCATCCGAACGGGCCCGCCACCGAGACGGACTGGCGTGCCGACAGCATCGCGTTGCCGGTGTTGTGGATCGTGTACGTGACGGTGGCGTCGCCCGTGCCGAAGGGGTTGGCCGGGCCGCTGTAGTCGACGTGGAGGTCCTCGACGGCGAGCTTCGGCTTGAGCGCGCCGCTGACCCGCAGCTTGACGCGGATGCCCAGGCGCCGGTCCACGTTGATGCCCTGGGCCTCGTCGGACTGCTTGAGCGAGGTCAGGATGCCGCCGACGTAGTCGCCGGGGGTGGCGTTGTCCGGGACGGTGACGGTGAAGGGGATCTCGGCGGTCTTGCCGGGCTTGATGACGACGCTGTCGCGGTCGGCGTGGACCCAGGCGCCGATCCCGACGGACTTCTTGTCCTTGGTGAGCAGGTCGAGCTGCCCGGTGTCGGTGGTGTAGCCGTCGGACGCGTAGAGCGCGAGCCGCAGCGGGGCGGTGCTGCGGTTGGCCACGACCATGGCGTCCTTGACCTGTCCGCCGGGGTTCGCGGAGTAGCTGTAGCTGGACCGGTCGTCGCCGAACGCGTTCGCGGCCGTCCTCACCGTCCAGGTGACATCGCCGTCGGCCGCCCGGGCGGGGCCCGCGTGGAGGCCCACGAGGGCGAGGGCCGCGAGCAGGACCAGGACGGCGGTGCGGGCGAAGGGCGTCGTGCGGCGCGGTGCGGACGGGAGCATGTCGGGGTTCTCCTGGAGCGGGAGGCGGGGCAGGCACCGACGGTGCCTGCCCCGCCGTCAAACGGGTACGGTCAGCTGCTCAGCGCAGTGATCGTGAGGGTGGCGCGGTAGCCGCCCTTCTCGACGCTGTCCGGGATCTTCAGATCCAGGTCGGCGCCGAGCTTGGCGGAGCCCCGCGGGTGGCCCTGCTCGGCGGAACCGAGGCCGCGCGAGACGGACAGGCCCTGACCGTGGTCGTCGTAGCCGGAGTTCACCGGGTCGCCGGCCTTGGCACCGGCGCCGCCGTCCAGGACGTACGGCGTCCAGCCGAGGTAGGAGCCGGAGAACGTCTTGTCGGCGTCCTTGAAGTCACCCACGTTGGCCGAGATCGACCACGGGGCGAGCGAACGGCGGCTGTCGGAGACGAGGATCGGGTTGATCTTGCCGCCCGCGACGAAGTGGTCGCCGTCCTGCTCCTTGGCGGTACCGAGGTCCACCAGGCCGTTGTAGCCGTCGATGGTCCAGCCGAACTCGCCCGGGGCCGGGTTCGGGACGTCGACCTGCAGGTCCTGCTTGTCCCCGTGGTACGGGTGCACCGTGACGTCGTCGACGTGCGAACCGACCGGCTGGTCGGCGCCGTTGGCGGCGCTGCGGATGTTCTCGACCACGAGCTTGTCGTTGCGCACCTGGACCTTGACGTAGGTGCGGACGTGCTCCTGGTTCTGGACCGAGTTGTACCAGTAGTTGTTCGGGTTCAGCGGGTCGGCGCCGTTGCCCGCGCCGCTGGTGCCGCTGCTGTCCGGCTTGGTGATGTCGTAGTACTTCGAGCCCGAGGCGGAGTTGGCCGTCACGTAGAGGACGCCGCCGGGACCCGGGTACACGTCGGAGGCGCCGGGCTGCTCGGCCGGGTTCTCCTTCGCACCGTTCTTGATCAGGTAGCTGCGGGAGTAGCTGTGGTCGTGGCCCTGCAGGACCAGGTCCACCCCGAGCTTGGAGAACGTCGTCGGGAAGTCCAGACGACGCTGCTTGTTCTCGCTGTCCTTGGCGTGCGAGGCCGGCGAGTAGATCGCGTGGTGGTAGACGAGGACCTTCCACTTGGCCTCGTTGCCGTGCTTGTTGATGACGTCGGTCACGTAGTTGACGTGCGCCGCGTCACCGCCGCCGTTGGCGGAGTTGTAGCTGTTGCTGTTCAGGTCGATGAACAGGACATCCTTGTAGATGTACCAGTAGTCACCGCCCGACTTGGTGCCGTCCGGGTTCCCGTTGTCGTAGTACGGGGCCGAGCGGTCGGTGTTCGGGGTGGTGAAGTGCTGCTCGTAGGCCTTGCCGCCGACGTCGTGGTTGCCGATGGTGGCGGCCCACGGGTACTGGCGCAGTCCGTCGGGAGCGAGGAAGGAGTTCCACTGGGACTCGGTGTTGGCCGTCTCGACCTGGTCACCGCCCGACACCAGGATCTCGGCGTTCGGGTTGGCCCGCAGCGAGACGTCGACCGTGTCCTGCCAGCCGGCCTGGTCGGCGGCCAGGTTGCCGGACGAGCCGATCTGCGGGTCGCCGTAGAACAGGAAGTCGTACTCGCCCTCGAAGTCCTGCGTCTTGAAGGAGTACGTGGTGGACCAGTTGCCCTCGCTGCCGACGCGGTAGGAGTACTGGGTGTTCTCCTTCAGGCCGGTGATCGTCGCGTGGCGGTTGAAGCCGCCGCTGGTGGCGATGTTCGCCGCGCCGATGGCGTCGAAGGTGGCGGAGCCGGCCGGGAACTGGCCGTCGGTCACCTGCGCGGTCGGCGCGACCTGGATCTGCTGCGCCGTGTCGGCGGAGGAGTACCAGGTCACGGTGCGCTGGGTCTCGTTGGCGCCGACACCGAGGACGATGCCGCTCAGGGTGGCGGTGTCGGCGGCGGACGCCGAGGTCACCAGCCCGTTGCCGAGGGCAACCGTCAGGCCGAGGAACGCCGCGGTGGCCCCGGTGGCCACACGGCGCCGCGCGGACCCGGAGGTCCGCGAGGAGTTGCTCGATCTCATCTTTGTCTTTTCCTTCTGTGCACGAATCGTGTGCATCGAGTGGAGAACCCCACGCTGACCTCGGCAGGTAAAGCGAACATAAATGCGAGCCACGTGACAGTTGAACTTCGTACGAGCCCTGGACGGAGTCTCAGAATCCGGACACTCGTTGCACGAACCACACCAGCCCCATCACGGACACCCCTGCCGATATCCCGCCCGTGGCCCACAGCCCGGCCCGCGCCGAGCGCCGGCGCAGCACGATCAGCAGCGGGAAGACGAGGGCGATGATGGCCAGTTGGACCGCCTCGATGCCGACGTTGAACACCAGGAGGGACCACAGCAGCGTCCACGACCACGCCTCGTCGATCCCCAGCGCGCCCGCGAAGCCCAGGCCGTGCACGAGTCCGAAGCAGAACACGGCTCCGAGGCGGGTCCAGCCGGCCCGGTCCAGGCTGAAGTGCCCCTGCCCGGGTGCCTCCAGCTCGGTCGCGTGGTCGCCGCGCCGCCAGATCCGCCACAGGTACCAGCCGGCGACCACCGCGATCGACAGCGCGATGACGGGCTCCACGATCCGCGCGGGCACGTCGACCGCACCCAGCGCGGCGAGCATGAACGTCACCGAGTGCGCCAGGGTGAAGCTGGTGGCCGCCAGCACGATCTCGCGCGGCCGCCGCGAACCGGCGATCAGGGCGAGCAGGAACAGGATGTGGTCGATCCCGGTCAGCAGGTGCTCGGCGCCGAGCCGGAAGAACTCCCAGAACCGCTCGTACCAGGACTGGCCGAGGGAGAAGGACGGGTGCTCGGCGTCGAGCGCGGCACTGCCCGAGCTGCCGTCGAGCGCGTACGTGACGATGGTCTTGGTGCCCTTGACGTAGCCCTCGGAGTCGGGGAACAGTCCGCTGCGCACCTCGCGGTCCTCGCCCTGAGGGCAGTTCCAGTCCACCCGGAGGGTGGCGTACGGCACGCCCTCCTGCCGGCCCATCGTGAAACCGCCGGCCGGGGTCGCGGCGCAGGGCTTGCCGCCGGAGGTCACCGAGAAGCGCTCGGTCGCGTACGCCACGGCCGACTTCGCGTGCGCCTCCAGCGCCGCGGCCTGCGCGGCGGAGTCGCCGGCGTCGAACGCGGCGGTCCCTTCACGGAAGAGGGTGTCGTCGTGCTGGTAGTCGGCGGCGGACACGACGAAGAGGTCGTACTCGAGCTTCAGGGTGGTCCGAACGCGGCCCCCGTCGGCCGGGGCGACGTCCACGTAGACGGTCGAGGTGAACCCGTGCGCGAACGCGGACTGCTGCCCCAGGCCGAGGAAGGCGATCACCGCCGCGATGATCCCGACGAGGCTGCGGCGGAGGCGATGTGACATGTGGCTCCTTCAGGTTGCCACTGCACGGTGCACGTCATGGGTGAACCGGAACCGGCCGGCCGGCGAATCGTGCGAAAACAAGTTCGAGAACAGCCCCCCACGGATGGAGGCGAAGCGGGACGGATTGCAGGATGGGGACGGCACCACCTGTCACCACCCGGAGGTCGATCGCCTTGCGCCCCCCGCTTCGTGCCGCCGCCACCCTGGCCGCGGCCGCCGCGCTGCTCACCGGATGCGGCTCCGGCGACGACTGGTCGGAACCGCATCCCCGGCCCAGTGCCGTCGGAACGCCCGGCCCCGGCTTCGTCGACCGCGCCGCGCCGCCCGCCCCCGAGGCCACCGCCACCCCGCGGCCCGGCTCCTGGTCGGGGGTCCACCCCTCGAAGGGCTACCGCGTCGTCCTCCTCACCTCCGGCGACGACCGCCCCACCAAGAGGCTCGTGACCGCCGTGGAGGAGTGGGCCGAGGCCGAACACGTCGACCTCAGGAAGGTCGTCGCCGACCATCCCGCCGACCTCCTGGCCACCGTCACCCGGGGCCTGGAGATGCACGCGGACCTCATCGTGAGCGCGGGCAACGCCCTGATCGACCCCCTCGCCACGGTCACCCCGAACCACCTCTCCCAGCAGTTCCTCGTGGTGGGCGCGGAGTTGGCCGAGCCCACCGCCAACGTCACCGCGGTCGACTGGTCCGGCGCGTCGTTCCGCGGCGAGGGCCTCGGCATGTCCTCGACGTACGACCCCGCCACCTTCACCCCCGCCCGCTGCGCCGCGGCGATCCGCGCGGGCGTCGCGGCCGTGCTGGGCGGCGTGACCGGGATCGTCCTCTGGCTGGACGAGCACGCGGGATAGCATCCCCGCGCCCGTCCCCCGGCGGTCCGCGCTCTCGCTCGGACGGCTGCTCGTGGTCCACGACGCCGGCCGCGGCGGCGACGCCATCGGTGCGCCGAGGACCGCCGCGTGCTCGCGGGGACGCTCCGCTTGATCCAGCGCCGTCCGCGCAGGACCGCTACGTGGCGGGCCAGGCCTGTGCGCAGTGCCGTCCCCCTGGAACGCGCCTGCGGTGGCACCGCATGGCAGCACGTGGCGCCACTCGGTGCCAGCCGGTGCCACATCGCGTCATGGATGGCACATCAGACCCTCACGGTGCCACGATGACTCAGACTGCCACCATGGCATATCCGCAGGTCAAGAAGGCACAGTGCGCATTGGCGCCCCTGGTGGCGCCATAGAGGCTTGCACATGGCACCACAGTGGTGCCATGATGGCGTTATGGACCTCACCCCGTATGTCGACACCCTCCGCCGCGAACTCGCGGTGGCCGCCGAAGCCGGCGGGGAGGAAGCCCGCGAGCTGGCAGAGCGGCTCACCGCTCCCCTGGAGTCGGCGACCCGCCTGACCATGCTCAACGTGCTCTCCGCGGCGATGGACGAGATCACCCGCGAACTCGCCCCCGGCTCGGTCGACGTACGGCTTCGCGGGCTGGACCCCGACTTCGTGGTGACGCTGCCGCCCGCCGGCGGCGGCCCCGCGGAGATGGGCGCCGCGCCCGTCGAACCGCTCAGGACCCCGGTTCCGGCCGAGGGCGACGAGGGCGGCACCGCCCGCGTCAACCTGCGCCTGCCGGCGCACCTCAAGACCCGCGCCGAGGAGGCCGCGAGCCGCGAGGGCCTGTCGGTCAACGCGTGGCTGGTGCGCGCCGTGTCGGCCGCGGTCGACGGCGCGCCGCAGCCGCGCGCGACGGAGAGGACCCGCACCACCGGACAGAGCTTCCGGGGCTGGGTGCGCTAACCGCGCCCGCGCCGCGCCCCACTTCACCCACACCACGTCCCACCAGCGGGGACGGCCCAAGGACTCAGAAGGACGGGACAGCCATGCCTGCTTTCGACACCACCGGACCGATCTCGGTCACCGCCCATGTGGGCGCCGGTTCCATCCGGTTCACCGCGGGCGACCGCTCCGACACCGTCGTCGAGGTGCGGCCGCGTGAGCCGAAGCGCGACAAGGACGTGCGGGCCGCCGAGCAGACCGAGGTCGCCTTCGCGAGCGGTGTCCTCACCGTCAGGACGAAGGAGCGGTTCCTCATCGGGCCCAGCGGCGTCGTCGACGTGACGGTCGAACTGCCCACGGGCTCGGACGTCGACGTGACCGGCTCCTGGACCCAGGTGCTCGGCGAGGGCCGGCTCGGCGAGGTCCGGGTGAAGACCTCGTCCAACGACGTGCGCTTCGACACCACCGGCCCGCTGCAGCTGACCGCCTCCCACGGCACGGTCACCGTCGACCGTGTCGAGGGTCCGGCCGAGATCACCACCAGCTCCGGCAGCCTGCGCGTCGGCACCATCGACGGCCCCGCCGACATGAAGAACTCGCACGGCACCACGACCGTCGGCGCCGCGCTCGGCGAGCTGCGGGTGCGCGGAGCCCACGGCAACGTCGACATCGCGCGCGCCGAGGGCTCGGTCACCGCCACCGTCGCCCACGGCAACCTGCGCGTCGCCGAGGTCGCCCGCGGCGCCGTCCGGCTGGAGACCTCCTACGGCGCCATCGAGATCGGCGTCCGCGAGGGCACGGCCGCCTGGCTCGACGTCAGCTCCGAGCGCGGACAGGTGCGCAACACGCTCGCCGGCTCCGAGCCCCCGCAGAGGACCGAGGACACCGTCGAGGTCCACGCCCGGACCCGCTGGGGCAACATCGAGATCCACCGCGCCCAGGCCTGAGCCGCACGACCTCGTCCTCGCCTTCGCCCCCGTCCCCCGCCCGCTTCAGCCTTCGATCGGAGGGCCCCATGCCTTCATCTGTCATGCCCACACCCAGGAAGCACGACGCCCGCACGCCGCCGGCCGCCGTCTCCGCCGTCGGACTGCGCAAGTCCTTCGGCGACAGGACCGTCCTCGACGGCATCGACCTGTACATCCCCGCCGGCTCCGTGTTCGCGCTGCTGGGCCCGAACGGCGCGGGCAAGACGACGGCCGTGAAGATCCTCTCCACACTCATCACCGCCGACGGCGGGCGGGCGCAGGTCGCCGGCCACGACCTGGCGACCGATCCGCAGGCGGTCCGTGCGGCGATCGGGGTCACCGGACAGTTCTCCGCCGTCGACGGGCTGATCACCGGCGAGGAGAACTTGCTCCTCATGGCGGACCTGCACCACCTGTCCCGGAGCGAGGGCAGGCGGGTGGCCGCAGAACTCCTGGCGCGCTTCGACCTCACCGACGCCGCCGGCAAGCCCGCCTCCACCTACTCCGGCGGCATGAGGCGCCGTCTGGACATCGCCATGACCCTGGTCGGCGGGCCCCGCGTCATCTTCCTCGACGAACCCACCACAGGCCTGGACCCCCGGTCCCGCCACACCATGTGGCAGATCATCCGCGAACTCGTCACCGGCGGCGTGACCGTCTTCCTCACCACCCAGTACCTCGACGAAGCCGACGAACTCGCCGACCGCATCGCCGTACTCGTCAACGGCAGCATCGCCGCCGAGGGCACCGCCGAAGAGCTCAAGCGCCTCATCCCCGGCGGACACGTCCGCCTCCGCTTCACCGGCCCCGCCGCCTACCGCGACGCCGCCACCGCCCTGCCCACCGCGACCGGCGACGACGACGCCCTGACCCTGCGCATCCCCAACGACGGCAGCCAGCACGCCCTGCGCGCCCTCCTGGACCGGCTCGACACCGCCGGCGTCCACGCCGATGAGCTGACCGTCCACACCCCCGACCTCGACGACGTCTTCTTCGCCCTCACCGGCGACGACACCCGCGTCCCCGACCAGCCCACGGAGGCCCTGCGATGAGCACCCTGTCCCTCGCCCTGCGCGACTCCTCGACGATGCTGCGCCGCAACCTCCTGCACGCCCGCCGCTACCCCTCCCTCACCCTGAACCTCCTGCTCACCCCGATCATGCTGCTCCTGCTGTTCGTCTACGTCTTCGGCGACACCATGAGCGCCGGCATCGGCGGCGGCGCCCCCGACCGCTCCGCCTACATCGCCTACCTCGTCCCCGGCCTGCTCCTGATGACCATCGGCAGCACCACCATCGGCACCGCCGTCTCGGTCTCCAACGACATGACCGAGGGCATCATCGCCCGCTTCCGCACCATGGCCATCCACCGCGGCTCCGTGATCGTCGGTCACGTCATCGGCAGCGTCCTGCAGTCCGTCGTCAGCGTCGTCCTCGTCGGCGCGGTCGCCGTCGCCATCGGCTTCCGCTCCACCGACGCCACGCCCCTGGAATGGCTCGCCGCCCTCGCCCTCCTGGTCCTGTTCGCCACCGCCCTGACCTGGATCGCCGTCGGCATGGGCCTGGTCAGCCCCAACGCCGAGGCCGCAAGCAACAACGCCACGCCCCTGATCCTCCTCCCGCTCCTGTCGAGCGCCTTCGTCCCCCTCGACGCCATGCCCGGCTGGTTCCGGCCGGTCGCCGAGTACCAGCCCTTCACCCCCGCCATCGAGACCCTCCGCGGCCTCCTCCTGGGCACCCCGATCGGCGTCAACGGCTGGATCGCCACCGCCTGGTGCGCCGGCCTCACCGTCCTCGGGTACCTGTGGGCCACCGCGAAGTTCGACAGCACCGGCAGGTTCTGACCCCGTACCGCGCACCACGGCAGGAGGGCCCGCGAGGAACGCGGGCCCTCCTGCCGTGGTTCAGTCCCTCGTGAGGTGCGTGTCCATCACCGTCACCAGCCCCGCCCGCCGCGAAGTCCCCTTCGGCGCGCGGGTCTGGTCCAGCCGCAGCGCCGCGGCACGGCCGCGCAGGGTCAGGGTCATGAGCTGGTTGCCGAACCAGGGCCCGTCCAGTTTGTCCCAGCGCAACGCGGGCGCGGCGGCGCGGCCGTGCCGGGTGAGGGCGCGGCCGACGAGGCGGGCGGGACCCGTCCAGGCGAAGCGGAAGGCGAGCCGCATGTAGCCGGGGATCGTGTTGTGGACCGGGGAGCAGGTGAGTTGCAGCAGCCGGGAGCGCAGGGGCGTGCCGGGGCGGCGGGCCTCGGCGGTGTAGGCGTGGTGGACGTCGCCGGACAGGACGCAGATCGTGGCGGGGGCCTCGGGATCGTCGGCGGCGTCGGTGAGGATCCCGGCGAGGTCGTCGAAGGAGTCGGGGAAGGCAGACCAGTGTTCGAGGTCGCCGGCCTGGCGCAGGCGTTCGCCGCGACGGGTCCAGCGGTGGCCGCGGCTGCCGCGGCAGATGGCGGCGCTCCAGGCTTCGGCGGCGTGGACGGCGTGCGGGAGGAGCCAGGGCAGGGAGGTGCCGATGAGCAGGTGGTCGAAGCTGCCGTCGGGGCGGGCGTTCCGGCGCAGCCAGTCGAGTTCCTCCGGGTCGAGCATGGCGCGTTCGTGCTCGTCCAGGACGCGGGCGGCGCGCGAGTCGACCATCAGCAGGCGGGTACGCCCGAGGTCGCGACGGTAGCTCCAGCGGGTGTGCGCCGGGTCGGCCTCCACGCGGGCGGCGAAGGCGCGCAGGGTCTCGGTGCCGTCGTCGGCCGCGCGGACCGCCGCGAGCAGCTTGTCCGCGGCGAGTTCGGCGGGGGTGAGGTTGCCGAGGTGCTGGTGGACCCAGTACGAGGTCAGGCCGCTGGTGACGCGTTCGTGCCACCAGGCCGTCTCCCGCATGGTGTTGCGCCACGTGTGGGAGGTGTTCCAGTCGTCTATGACGTCGTGGTCGTCAAAAATCATGCAACTGGGCACGGTGGACAGCAGCCAGCGGATGTCCGGGTCGAGCCAGGACTCGTAGTAGAGGTGGGTGTATTCCTCGTAGTCGGCGACCTGGTCCCAGGGCGGCTCGTTCAGGTCGCGGCGCCGGGCGAGCCAGCGGCGGGTGGCCGCAGAGGTCTCGTCGGCGTAGATCTGGTCGCCGAGCAGCAGCAGGAGGTCGGGGCGGGGGGCGTCACCGGAGGCGATGTGGTGGGCGAGCGTGTCCAGCGCGTCCGGGCCGAGGGGGTCGGGTTCGTCCGGGGGCGGTGCCGCCCAGCGGCAGGAGCCGAACGCGACGCGCAGCGGCCGTCCCTCCGCCTCGCCGTCCCCGCCGCCGTCGCCGTCGTGTGCGGCGGTGCGGATGGTGCTCGGCGGGTACGGGGAGTCGGGCAGCGGCCAGACCTCCTGCCCGTCGAGGAGGACGCGGTACGCCGTGGTGGTGCCCGGGCGCAGCCCGCCCACGGTGACGATCGCGTAGTGGTGGCCGGCGATCTGCCAGGTGTGCTCGGTGCCGTCGGCCCCGTCGTCGCACACGACGGTCACGGTGGCGGGGCGGTCGGCCTCGACCCACACGGTGGCCGTGTCCTCGTCCACGTACCTCAGCAGCGGGCCCAGGCGCAGTTGTGCCATGGCGGTCGGCCTTCCCTCCGTCGTCGTGAGTTGTGGACGTCGGAGGGAAGGCGTGAGTTCCCAGCCGCGCCCCGGCCGTGGTCCCGGCGGCCGGGGCGGAGCCGGGACGCGGGCTCAGCAGCCGCTGAGCACGCTGCTGAGCTTGCTCTTCTCGGCGGAGTCGACCGACAGGCCGTAGTAGTACTTCACCTGGACCCAGGCGCGGACGTACGTGCAGGCGTAGGCACTGCGCGACGGCATCCAGGTGGCCGGGTCCTGGTCGCCCTTGGCCTGGTTCACGTTGTCCGTGACGGCGATGAGCTGCGGGCGGGTGAGGTCGTTGGCGAAGGACTGGCGCTTGGCGGTCGTCCAGGCGGAGGCGCCGGAGTCCCAGGCCTCGGCGAGCGGCACCAGGTGGTCGATGTCGAGGTCGGAGGCGGCGGTCCAGGTGGCGCCGTCGTAGACGGAGTACCAGGAGCCGCTGATGGCGGCGCAGGCCGAGTCGGTGACCACACCGCTGCCGTCGCGCTTGAGCACGGTCTCGCGGGTGTTGCAGGCGCCGCTGATGGTGATCCAGTGGGGGAAGAGGTCGCGGTCGTACCCGGTGCGGTTCTCGGTGGCCACCTTGAGCGAGGCCAGGTAGGTGCGGGCGGTGGCCGCGCTGACGGGCGTGGGGAGCGCCGCCTGGGCGGTGGGGCCGTTCAGGGTCGCGAAGCCGGCGAACAGGCTGGTGAGAGCCATGAGGAGACCCAGGCGTCGACGCGCGTAGACACCGCGCCGCGTGAGAGCACTGCGTATTCGGGACATGGGGAACTCCCTCTGCTGTGGGGGTGTTTGGCCGCTGAAACCGCTGGCCATCCTTCTGCTGGAACGTTTCTGCGCGACAAGCGGCAGGTAACAGGTTGGCGACATGGACACGTCATGTCTAGAGGTCGGACGGCACCGGATCCGCGCCATGGCGTCCCCTCGCACCGGCCGGTTCCCCCACGGGCCGGGCCCGCCGCACGACGCTTCAGACGGCGTCGGCGGCCGAGTACCCCGAGCAGGTCGCCGGAGTGCTACCGATACCCGACGGCCAGTCCCACGACGGGCGGACCTGCGAGCAGGCCGTCGTTCAGTCGGCGAGCCGAAGATGCGGGGCGGCCCCGCCGGCGCCGAACTCGGTCACCGCGTCACGGACGATGGCCTCGAGCCGGGCGTGGTGGGCGCCGCGCCAGTACGGGCGCTCGCACTCGGCGCACTGCGCGAACACGTCGTAGCTGCGCCGGGTGCCGTGCTCCAGCTTCTCCCAGACCGCGTCCCTGTCGGCCTCCCGCAACTGCCCGTTGCACGCCGTGCAGCGCGTCCAGGGCTCCAGGACGGGCGCGAACCGGCCGAGCACGTCGCGCAGTTGCTCGTCGGGCTGGTCGCTGTAGACGTACGCGCCCGCCCACAGCTCCCGGCGGCGCAGCAGGCCGCGGTCGCGTGAGAGCATCACCCGGCGCTCGGCGGCCGACCGGGCGGCCAGCGCGGGGTCGCCGATGTCCTCGCTCTCGTAGGCGGCGTCGACCCCCAGCAGGCGCAATCGCCGGGCGAGCGTGCCCAGGTGAACGTCGAGCAGGAAGCGCAGCGGCGCGCCCGGCACCGACTGCGGCCGGGTGACGGGCTCGACCTCCACGTGGTCGCCCGCGGCCGGCACGTACGAGACGGGGACCTCGCGGCCGTCGGCCAGCAGCCGGCCGACCTCGGTGAGCGGGACCCCGAGCGACTCCACGACGTGCCCCAGGGTGGACACCCCGTCGGTGACGACGGTCGTCCGCCCCTCCCGTCGCGCGGAGGCGGCGAAGAGCCGCAGCGCGGAGGCGAAGCTGATGCCGATCTCGGGTCCGTTCAGGCCGCTCACTCCGTCAGGATGTCACCCCGGGCGGGGGTTGTGGGGGCGGGCGCCGGAGGCGCTAGCTGATGTGCAGCAGGAACGACCCGTCCGCCGCCGCCTCGACGCGAACCCGCGCGAGCGTGTCGACGTGCACCGTGGGTTCGTGCGCCGCCGCACGGGGGCCGACGCCGACCACGCGCATGCCGGCGGCCTTGGCGGCCGCGATGCCGACCTCGGAGTCCTCGAAGACCACGCAGTCCTCGGGCCCGAAGCCCAGCTCGGCGGCGCCCTTGAGGAAGCCCTCGGGGTCGGGCTTGCTGGCGCTGACGCTCTCCGCGGTGACCATGACGGCAGGCAGCGGGAGGCGGGCGGCGCTCATGCGGGCCCGGGCGAGGGCATCGTCCGCGGAGGTCACCAGGGCGTGCGGACGGCCCTGCAGCGCGGCCATGAAGGCCGGGGCGCCCTCGACCGGGACGACGCCGTCGACGTCGGCGGTCTCCTCGGCGAGCATGCGGGCGTTGTCGGCATGGTTCTCCGCCATCGGGCGGTCCGGGAGCAGCACCGCCATCGTGGCGTAGCCCTGGCGGCCGTGGACGACCTTCATCACGGCGTCGCCGTCGAGCCCGTGCGTCGCGGCCCACCGGCGCCAGCAGCGCTCGACCACGGCGTCGGAGTTGACCAGCGTGCCGTCCATGTCCAGCAGCAGAGCGCGGGCGGGTACGACGGTGGACGGCGACAGCATGGAACTCCCTCGGACGTACAAGCAAGTGGCCCGCCCGCCGGTCAGGGGAAACGGGCGGAACCACTTTGTTCCTACACGATACAAAACCGTGCGGTGGTTCCGCCAGTAGGGGTGCCGGAGCGCGGCCGGCGCCGCGGCCGCCCCCGCCCCGCAGCTCTCAGGCCGCGGCGTCCACGTACTGCAGCAGTCCGTAGGTGAAGCCCGCGCTCCGGCGGGCGGCCCCGGGCGGGGCCTGCGGGTCGGTGAACTCCAGCCGCCAGCGGGTGGGGGCGTCGCCCTCCAGGGGCCGCGCGGGCGGGAAGGCCCGGGCCACCTCGTCGACGGTGCAGGACCAGGGCGTGAGGTCGGCGAGGCCCGACAGCCGCGGCCCCCGCTCCCCCGGCGCGCGGACCAGCCACTCGTTCCAGACCGCCCCGCCGCCCGGAGCGCACAGCACCTCGAACCGCAGGGTCGGCCACAGCGGGACCGGCCAGAGCAGCGCCGGGCAGGTGACGTCGCCCACCGTACGACGGAGCACCGCCTCGGGCGGCCCGAGCACCGCACGGTAGCGGCGCTCGCCGCGCGGGAAGCCCCTGGCGTGCCCCCAGGCCTGCCAGCGGCGGTTCGCCTCCCGCATCTCGGTACGGCTCGCCCCGAGCGTGCGCAGCGCCTCCTCCACCAGTTCGGGCCGGTGGTCGGCCATGCGCCGCAGCAGTACGAGCTGGAAGCCCCTGGGCCCGAAGTCGTCGATCGCCACGCCCCCCATCCTGCCGGAGCGCCCGGACGGCCGGGCACGACGGCGCCCGCCGCGGGACCGGGTCCCGGGGCGGGCGCGGTGCGCGGGATGCGGCGGCCGGTCAGTCCCAGCCGTTCCCGTTGCCGTCGTCCTGGTCCGGCGTGGTGCCGCCGGTCTTCGCCTCCAGGGCCGCACGGGTGTTGGGCCCGTAGACACCCTGCGGGTCGCCCTTGACCCCGTTGAAGAACTGGAAGCGGGCGACGGCGTCACTCACCTTCCGGCTGTAGTCGCCGTCGGAGGGGCCGTAGTAGAGCCGTACCGCCTTGAGGCGGTTCTGGAGGTCCACGACGGCGGGACCGGTGTCTCCGCGCTGCAGCGTCACGGGCGCGGCCGGCGGGGGCGGCGAGCTGGGCGTCCGGGAGACCTGGCCGCTGGCGGAGGCCGTCGGGCGGGACGCGCTGGCGCTGGGCGTCGGGGCGCCGGTCGTGACCGACGCCGAGGCGCTCGCGGAGGCGAGCGTGGAGGGGGTGACGCTGGGTGAGGCCGAGCGCGAGGCGGAGGCCGAGGCAGAGGGCCGCGCGGAGGAGGGCAGTTCGACCGCGGGTTCGGAGGCGCCCTGGTCGGGGGCCGCCTCGGTGCGGTCCGGTATGCCGGTCAGCTGGGCGGTCAGGAAGACCGCGCCGACGGCGAGACCGACGGCCCCGATGCCCGCGCCGGCGATGAGCGCGCCGCGGCGGCGGCGATGGGCCCCCGCCCGGCGCCGGCCCTCGGCACGGGTGGGGTAGGGCACGAGGTCACGCGACGTGGCGGCCACCGGCACCGGCAGCAGCCGGTCCGAGGAGACCGTGCCGAGGTCGATGAGGTCGGTGTCCTCCTCCCGCCCCTCCGCCCCGGCGGCCGCCTCCGGCGGCATGGGCGCCACGGGGGCCGGAGGCGCGGCCGGCGGATCCGCGGCATGCGTCGGGAAGGCCTCCGCGGCCCCCGCCGGCACGGCGGCCGGGACGGCCTCCTCCGCGTCCGCGTAGCCCTCGGGCCCCGGCACGTACGGCCGCACCCGGAGGGACTCGTACTCGTGCTCCTCCTGCGAAGCCGGTGACCCCGGCTTGTCAGACGCCACCGGCGCCCCCTCCCCATCCCCTGACAGACGCAGTGATTATGCAGACCGCGGTGGCCCGGTGCCCAGGCGCCTCCGGCCCCGACGGTCGTACAAACGGAGCCAATCTCGTGGAAAGGGTGTGAATATTTACAGGGAAGTGACGTGAACGCGGTATCGGAGCCCCGGTACCCGAGCGGAACGAGTCCCTATGGCCCAGGACGACACCGCTGCCCCAGGGGGGCGGGCCACGGCGGACGGCCCGGCGGAGGTGACCGACAAGCGGTCCGTGTACGTCGCGATCGGCGCGCTCGCGCTCGGTCTGCTGCTCGCCGCCCTCGACCAGACGATCGTGTCCACCGCGCTGCCGACGATCGTCAGCGACCTGGGCGGTCTCAAGCACCTCTCCTGGGTGGTCACCGCCTACCTGCTGGCCTCCACCGCCGCCACCCCGCTGTGGGGCAAGCTCGGCGACATGTACGGACGGAAGAAGCTCTTCCAGTCCGTCATCGTGATCTTCCTGATCGGCTCCGCGCTGTGCGGCCTCTCCCGCAGCCTGGGCGAACTCATCGCCTTCCGCGCGCTGCAGGGCCTGGGCGGCGGCGGGCTGATCGTGCTGTCGATGGCGATCGTGGGCGACATCGTGCCGCCGCGCGACCGGGGGCGCTACCAGGGTGTGTTCGGGGCGGTGTTCGGCGCGAGCAGCGTGCTCGGGCCGCTGCTGGGCGGGCTGTTCGTGGACACCCTCAGCTGGCGCTGGGTGTTCTACGTCAACCTCCCCCTCGGCATCGCCGCGCTCGCCGTCATCGCCGCGGTGCTCCACATCCCGGTCCGGCGGACCACGCACCGCATCGACTACCGCGGCATGGTGCTGGTGGCGGCCGCGGCAACGGCTCTGGTGCTGATGACGTCCCTGGGCGGTACGACCTGGGCCTGGGGCTCCTGGCAGGTCGTCGGGCTCGCGGTGCTGGGCGTGCTGCTGATCGGGCTCTTCGTCCTCGTCGAGCGGCGGGCCGAGGAACCCGTGCTGCCGCTGCGGCTGTTCCGCATCCGCACCTTCTGGCTGTGCTCGGTGATCTCGTTCGTCATCGGCTTCGCGATGTTCGGCTCGCTGACCTTCCTGCCGACCTTCCTGCAGGTCGTGCACGGCTACTCGCCGACCTGGTCCGGCGTGCACATGATCCCGATGGTGGTGGGCATGCTGGTGGCCTCCACCGCCTCCGGCCAGATCGTCTCCCGCACCGGCCGCTACAAGGTCTTCCCGATCGCCGGGACCGCCGTCACGATCCTCGGGTTGTTCCTGCTGCACCGGCTCGACGAGACCACCGAGGTCTGGGTGCTGAGCACGTACCTGCTCGTCTTCGGCCTCGGGCTCGGCCTGGTGATGCAGGTGCTGATCCTCGCCGTGCAGAACGCCGTGGGCTACGCCGACCTGGGTTCGGCCACCTCCGGCGCGACCTTCTTCCGCTCCATCGGGGCGGCCTTCGGCGTCTCCATCTTCGGCGCGATCTTCGCGACCAACCTCGCGCGCGGGATCACCGCCGCCCTCACCGGGCTCACCCTGCCGCCCGGCTTCGACCCGGCCATGGTCCAGTCCGATCCGCGCGGTGTGCGGCAGCTCCCGCCGTCCCTGCGCGACCCGGTGCTGCACGCCTACTCCACCGCCATCACCAGCGTCTTCCTGTGGGCGGTGCCGGTCTGCGCGCTGGCCTTCGTCCTGGCCTGGTTCCTGAAGGAGCAGCCGCTGCGGCGCACGGTCACCGTGCCCGACGCGAGCCAGACGATCGGCACCAACCCGGTCGACCGCTCCTCCCTCGACGAGATCGCCCGCGGCCTGAGCGTCCTCGGCAGCCGCGAGGCCCGCCGCGACCTGTACGCACGGATCACCGAGCTGACCGGCCTCGGCCTCCAGCCCGCCGCCGGCTGGCTGCTGCTGTACATCGCCCGCACCGGCTCCGCCGACCCCGTCGACCTCGCCGTGCAGACCACGGTGCCGTACAACGTCATCGAGGCCGCCGCCTTCGAGGTCGAGGAACACCGCTACGCCGTCCGCCGCGGCAACCCGCTGTACCTCACGGAACGCGGTCAGGAGGTCGTGGCGCTGCTCACCGAGGCCCGCCGCAAGGTGCTGGCCGAACTCCTCGGCGACTGGGACCCCGAACGCCACGCCGACCTGGCCGCCCTGCTCACCCGGTTGACCACCGAGCTGTGCGGCCAGGACCAGGACCGCCCCGGCCCCCACCGCCCGACGGCGTGAACCGGCCGACAGCCGGGACAGCCGGGAGGGTCACCGCGGTGACGCGGTGAAGTCGGCCTCGCGCAGGCCGACCCGCGGGTCGACGTGGTGCAGGAGCGCCCGGCCGGGATGGTGAGCGGCCACCCACTCCGCGTCGGCGGGGCTCTGCTCGTCGTCGACCCAGGCGAAACGGCGGCCTCCGGCGTACGCCACGAGCGCCTCGGTCTTCCAGTGCACGAGGTCGGGACGGTGGGCCGACAGCGCGGCGCCGAAGTCGACGTACGGCAGTTCGGGGAGGCCGAGGACCGGGCCGATCCAGTGGTTGGCCTCCGCCATCCACGTGGTGGCCCAGCACAGTTCGAAGCCCAGCCCGAGCAGGGCCTCGCCGTGGGCGGGGTTGAGCCACACACGCAGCGGGCGGGAGGAGATGCCGGGCACCGGCACGCGCAGCGTGGTGTAGCCCTCGGGACGGCGGCTGGGCTTGGCCGCGTACGGGTTGAGCGGCCCGTCGACGTCGAGGAAGAGCAGCGGCCTTTCCATGGCCACAGCCTGGCGTCCGGTGATCGCCGGCGGCAAGGCGATTTCCGCGGCCGGTGGGCGGCGCCCCGCGGGACGGGGCGCCACGCGGATTCAGGCCTGCTTCGGCGCGGCCTGCTGGACGACCTCGAAGGACCACACGGTGGATCCGGTGGCGGCCGGCCTGGGTCGCTCGCCGCCCTCGCGGTGGGCGGCCTGCATCGGGCCGGACATCCAGTTGCGGAAGTCCTCCTCGCTGCGCCACCGCGTGTACACGAGGTACTGGTCGGTGCCCTCGACCGGACGCAGCAGCTCGAACCACTCGAAGCCGTCCGAGCTCTCCACGGCGCCCGCGCGCGAGGCGAACCGCTTCTCCAGGACCTCGCGCTGCTCGGCCGGGACGGTCAGTACGTTGATCTTTACCACGCTGGGCACATGACACCTCTTACCAAGAAGGGACCCGGTCGGGCCCCCGATCCGGACATGTGCGTGCAGTCTCCTACATCAGGCGGCCCGGGAAGCGCGCTGCCGACGGCAAGTCGCCCCCGGAAGCCCGGGCACCACGACGCGTGCGGCGCCGATCACCGCGGCGACCGTCACGGCCGCGCGACGCGGGTGAGGACGACCGCGTAGCGGCATTCCGCATCGCTGGTGTTGGCGAAGACGTGCGGAACGGGTTCGTCGATCTCGATCGAGTCGCCCGCGCAGAGTTCGGGCACGGCGGTGCGACCCAGGTGTACCTCGCCGGCGGCCAGGGCCTCGGGCTCGACGAGGGCCTCCAGGCCGCCGACGTGGACCGATGGCTGGAGATGCTCGGTGAGGTGACCGAGGAGGCCGGCCGCCTCGGCGTCCGCGCGCCCTGAGCACCGGCGGGCGGCGGGCGGCGGGCGGCGCGGGACGGGCCGCCGCGCATCGCACGTCCCCGTCGGACCGGCTGAAAATCACGTGCTCCGGGCCGGTCCGCGTGTCACGCTGCCCGGCGGAGTCATCGTCCCCGACCTGGAGGAGTTCGCTGTGCCCGAGAACGGTGCGCACGCGGTGTCGGCCCTTTTCTCGCAGGGGCGGCTCACGGTCATCCCGCGCCGGGCGGTGCGGCGCGAGCAGTTGCTGCGGCACCTGACCGAGACCCTGTTCCGGCCGGGGCGGGACTACCGGGAGGGCGAGGTCAACGAGGCGCTGCGGACGGTGCACGACGACTGTGCGGCCCTGCGCCGCTACCTGGTGGAGGACGGCTGGCTGGAACGGTCGGCGGACGGGTCCGCGTACCGCAGGAAGCGCTGAGCCGCGGCCCGCACGGACTCGGGCGCGGGAGGCCGTCAGCGGGTGGCGCTGTCGCGCGGCCGGCCCGGGCCGTCGGGACCCGCGCGTCCGGGACCGCCCGTCGCGGGGTGCCCCCGCCCCGGTGCGAGCAGCAGGACGCACACGGCGATGACCCAGAGCCCGGCGAGCCCGAGGCCGATGAAGCCGGCGAACGGGATGAACATCAGCACGCCCAGGACGAAGGCCGCCCATCCCAGCCAGTGCGGCAGCGGACCCGCGTCGCCCCGGGAGACGGCCGGTCCCGCCCCGAGCAGCATGACGCCGATGCCCGCCAGGATGGGCAGGAAGAGGTCGCTGCCGAGGGCGTTGAGGGCCTGGAGCGCGCCGCCGCCGACCAGGGGGCGGTCGCTGGCCTCGACGAGGCTGAGGGTGAGTCCGGCGCTGATCCAGAAGCCGAGGGCGGCCAGGATGCCGCCGGCGAAGGCGACCTGGGGCAGCCAGCCGGTACGGTCGGACGCGGCCAGGACGTGCCGCAGGTAACCGGCGAAGAACGCCAGGAAGAGTCCGGCGACGAGCAGCAGGTAGAGGCCGACGCCCTGCCTGGTGCCGTGGGTGAGGTAGAACGCCCTGACCGCGACCCCGGAACTGCCGATCCCCGGGGTGTCCCCCTGGAGCGCGTACGAGACGGCGGCGAGGATCACGGCCACCAGGCCGGTGAGCGGTCCGAGTCGCATCGGGGGTCTCCGATCCGTCCGTTGGCCCCCCAGACCGGTGGATGTCCGTACCGATGCTGTCACGGCTGGTGTCGGGCCGCCCATCGGCGGCGCCCACCCGGGGCGGGTCCGGTACGGCTCAGAGGGCCTCGGCGACGGCGGCCCGCTCGGGCGTGACCGAGGCCTGCGCGGGCAGCGTCACCGGGACGACCGTCTGGGCGCGGCGCTCCCGGCGGAAGACGTACGCGGCGAGGGAGCCGGAGCCGACCAGGGCGACGGCGGAGGTGGCGGTGCCGAGCCAGCCGGCGCCGAGCCACTGACCGCCCGCGTAACCGAGTCCCACGCTGTACGCGGCCCAGGCCAGACCGGCCAGCGCCGACCAGGGCAGGAACTCGCGGATGCGGCGGTGCGCGGCGCCCGCGCTCAGGCTCACGACGGAGCGGCCGGCCGGGGCGAAGCGGGCGAGCACGACGAGCGCGCCGCCGCCGCGGGACAGGACCGCGCCGAGGATCTCCTGGGCGGTGGAGAGGCGGCGGGAGTGCGCCACGTGCTGGTCGATCCAGTCGCCGCCGCGCCAGGCGAGTCGGTACGCGGCGAGGTCGCCGAGGGTGGAGGCGACGGCCGCGCAGACCAGCAGGGCGAGCACGTCGAGGAGGTCGTTGCCCCCGGCGGCCGTGCCGGCCGTGGCGGCCGAGATCAGCAGGACGCCGCTCGGCATCACCGGCAGGAATACGTCGAGCACGATGGACGCGGCTACCAGGGCGTAGATCCACGGTGAATCGAACAGGGAACCTGCTCCGATGAACACCGCGTCCTCCTCTCCTGGCGAGTGCGCGGCGCCTCCGGGGTGTGGGGCGGTATCGCGCAGAAGCGGTTCTTCTGCGATCCGCTCTCAGCCGTACAGCGTACGCCAGCCATGCTCCTGTGATCCCCTCGGGGGCGCGTGACGTTTTCCTCATCTTCGATGGTGAGCATCGGGAATAGCACGCGATTAACCGGGAGGGAGGACAGAACGTCCCCGGAACGAGATGTTCCGCCCGGACCCGGGTTCACATCATGGACATGCCACACATTGGACGTCCCCCCGGCCCGCAGTCGAAGCCGCACGCGAAGTCGCACACGAGTGCGCCCGCGAGCCGGCCGCCCCGCTCCGGCGGCCCGGAAATCCACGCTCACCCGAATGAGTGAGTGCAGGGCACTCCACCCGGTGGGTAGTTTCCGAGGGGAAAGCGGCCGAGGGCAGGGGGACCACCGCACAACAAACCTCGTTTCAGCATGAATTGATTGCTCTAACCGCGCCTTTGTGGGCGTGGGCCATCAGGCCGCAAGGGAAGGACCATTCATGACGGTTGAGCCGGGTGTCGCGTCGGAGGCAGCGACGGGGAACGGCCAGTCTCAGCGGAGTCTGGGCACCGCTGCCGCGCGGAATTTGGCGACGACCACCAAATCCGCGCCGCAGATGCAGGGAATCACGTCGCGCTGGCTGCTGCGGGTGCTGCCGTGGGTCGAGGCCGCCGGCGGCGCCTACCGGGTCAACCGGAGGCTCAGCTACTCGGTGGGCGACGGGAGGGTGGACTTCGTCCAGACCGGCTCCGAGGTCCGGGTGATCCCGGCGGAGCTCGGCGAACTGCCGCTGCTGCGCGGCTTCACCGAGGAGGCGGTACTGGCCTCGCTCGCCGGGCAGTTCGAGCAACGGGAGTACGCGGCCGGCGAGACGATCGTGGCCGCCGGGCAACCGGCCGACCACGTCTTCCTCGTCGCCCACGGCAAGATCAACAAGCTGGCCCCGGCCAAGTGGGACGGCGAGGGCGTGATCGGCAGCATCGCCGACGGCGACCACTTCGGCTCGGAGGGCCTGGCGGGCCCCGACAGCACCTGGGAGTACACCGCCAAGGCGGTTACCCCGGTCACCGCGCTCGCGCTGCCGCGCCAGGCCTTCCAGTCCGTCATGCAACAGGCCGACGGGCTGCGCGAGCACGTCGCGGGCTTCGTCACCGGAACCCAGCAGGCGCAGAACAAGTACGGCGAGAAGGCCATCGAACTGGCCTCGGGCCACGTCGGGGAACCGGACCTGCCCGGTACGTTCGTGGACTACGACCTCTCCCCGCGCGAATACGAGCTGAGCGTCGCCCAGACCGTGCTGAAGGTCCACACCCGCGTCGCCGATTTGTACAACCAGCCCTACAACCAGGTCGAGCAGCAGGTGAAGCTGACCATCGAGGCACTGCGCGAACGGCAGGAGCACGAACTGGTCAACAACCGGGAGTTCGGGCTCCTGCACAACGCCGACTACCGGCAGCGCATCACCACGCACTCCGGTCCGCCCACCCCCGACGACCTCGACGAACTGATCAGCCGGCGCCGCAACGCCCAGTATCTGCTGGCCCATCCGCGGGCCATCGCGGCGATCGGGAGGGAATTCAACAGCCGCGGTCTCGTGCCGCACAGCATCGATTTCCACGGCCAGCACGTGCCTTCGTGGCGTGGAATCCCGATCCTCCCCTGCAACAAGATCCCGATCTCCCGCGAGAACACCACCTCGATCCTGGTGATGCGCACCGGCCAGGACAACCAGGGTGTGATCGGCCTGCACCAGACGGGAATTCCGGACGAGTACGAGCCCGGCCTCTCGGTGCGTTTCATGGGCATCGACGAGAAGGCGATCATCTCCTATCTCGTCAGCACCTACTATTCCGCGGCCGTCCTCGTCCCCGACGCCCTCGGCGTTTTGGAGAACGTGGACATCGCGCGTCCCGGCGCGTGACCCCGGCGAGCACGCGGTCGCCGGGAGCGGCGGCCGCGTGCTCGCGGAACCCCCGGACGTGGCGGGGGTTTTCCCCACCCCGCTTCCGGTGGGCGGCCTGATTCCGGGCACAACGGGCCCTCCGTAGCGTCCTGGGTATGACGAAGAGCACCCGCACGTTGAGGACATTCGCCGCCGCCGCGGGCGTCGTGGCGCTGATCGGTACGGCGTCCGCCTGCGCGAACGCCTCCGACGACAGCGAGCCGGAGCGCAAGGGCTTCGCGCTCGACGGGAGCGAGCTGACCATCGACTCCTCGGACAGCAAGGTCGTGGTGAGGCCGGCCGACGTGAAGGAGGTCCGGGTGACCCGGTGGTTCGACGGCTGGGCCGTGTTCGGCGACACCCCGAAGGCCACCTGGTCCATGAACGGCCACACCCTGACCTTCCGCACCAAGTGCCAGGGCGCGGTGCAGGACTGCTCGGTGCGCCACGAGGTCCTGGTGCCGCGCGGAGTCCGCCTGACGGTGGTCAACGGCGACGGCAGCGTGGAGGCGAGCGGCTTCAGCACCGCGCTGGACCTCACCACCCGCGACGGCTCGGTCGTCGTCCGGGACGTGACCGGACCGCTCCGGCTCTCCAGCGGCGACGGCCGGATCGACGCGGGCGGCATCGGCTCCCGCGAGGTCAGCGTCCACACCTCGGACGGCTCGGTGAAGCTGGCCTTCGACAAGGTGCCCGACCTCGTCGAGGCGACGAGCGGCGACGGCCGGGTCAGCGTCGCGCTGCCCCACCAGAGCTACAAGGTCTCCGCGCGCTCGGGCGACGGGCACGTCAGCGTCGACGTGCCGCGCGACGACACCAGCGGCCACGTCGTGACGGTCCGTACGGGCGACGGCTCGGTGAGCGTCACGGAAGCCGGCCGCTGACCGCAACCGCCCGGCCCGTGTATTCGTCCCAGCCAGGTGGGAGACTGGACCGGACAACCACCGGCGGCGGACCTGCGGGAGAGGGCGACTGTGACGACGGCACGCTCGTGGTGGCGGCGTGGGGACAATCTGCGCGCCGACGCCCAGGCCGCGAAGGACGCCGCCGCCGAGGCGTTCTACGAGCTGGACACGGCCCAGCGCGACCTGGTGATCTCCATAGAGACCATCACCGCGGTCGACAGCTCCCCCGCCGCACGGCGCGCGAGCGAGGACTTCCGGGCGCTGGGCGAACGCATCGACCAGGTCAGCGCCGCCTACATCGCGGCGGTCGACGCTTACGACCTGGACCGCGACGAGTTGGAGGCCGCCACGGCGGCCCGCGCGCGCACCGAGCTCACCAAGGCGAAGGACGACCTGGTGCGTGCCAGGAAGGACCTGGACGCCTTCGCCCGGGGGCTCGGCCCGCTGCTGGACAAGGCCGAGACCCAGCTCGCCCGTCTCGCCCCGGCCGTGGAACGGGCCCGGCAGGCGCTGCTCGCCGCGTCCAACGCGCTGGACGCCGTACGGGCCTCGGGCCTGCGCGCGGATGACCTCGCGGCCCGGCTGGCCGCCCTCGGACCGGAGCTGACCAAACTCAACCAGGGCGCCGGAACGCACGGCGTCCAGGAGACCATCCGGCGCGGCGACGAGGTGCTGCGCACGGCCGAGGCCATCCGCGCCGAGGCCGAGCGGCTGCCCGAGCGGTCCCGTGAGATCGACAAGCGGATCGTGTCGCTGCGTACAAGGACCCAGGCCCTGGCCACCCGCACGGAGGGCGTCGATCCGGTCCTCAGCGAGCTTCGCCGCCGCTTCAGCATGGCGTGCTGGCAGGACCTGCAGCACGTGCCGGAGCGGTCGACGGAGGCAGTGGGGCGCGCGGAGCAGAAGCTCCAGGAGGCCGCGAAGGCCCGGGACGAGCAGCGCTGGCCGGACGCGACGGCCCTGCTCGGCACGGTGCGGGCGCTGCTCGACGACGCCGACGCGGCGGTGTCCGCGGCCGGCGACAGGCTGCGGCGGCTCAACGAGGTCAGCAAGGACCCGCAGGGCGAGATCGAGCGGACCCGGTTCGCCGTCCGGGACGCGCAGCGGCTGGCCATGCAGGGCCGCACGACACCGGAGCAGCGGCACGCGCGCCCCCTCGACGAGGCGGTCGCCCGGCTCGACCGGGCCGTCGAAGGCCTCCAGGGCCGGCACCCCGACTGGTGGCACTTCCTCACGGAGACGGCGGCGGTGCGCGAGACGGCCGGCCGGGTCGTCGCCGCGATCCGCGAGGACCGCGCCACGGGGCGGGCCTAGCCGCCCTCGGCCACCCCGCCGCCGCGCCCTTCGGGCGAAAAGACGCCGGCTCACTGGAAAGGCGGACCGCTGACCAGGTGCGGGCCCAGGTCTCGGCCGCCTCGTGCCGGCCGGGTTCGTCGAGGAACTCCCGCGGGCGCAGGCCGTCGAGGACCGGATGGCAGTAGTGGCCGTCGGCGAAGTCCACCGTCACGCCGCGCCGCCCGTCCCAGCGCCGGTTCCCCGGGTGGAAGTCGCCGTGCACCACGGTGTGCGCAGTCCGCAGGCGTCCGGTTCCGCGACGAGCGCGGGCGGTCGGGCGGCAGGCCTGCGGGCCTGGGTCCGCTCCGGCGGGGTGAGTTCCCGCCCGGCGGCGGCGTCCCGCGAACGGTTCCGGTGCCGCGGCCCGTCAGCCGCAGCAGCCGCCGCCGCAGCAGCCCCCGCCGCCCGCGGCCGGGCGGGGCGCCGCCGCCCCTGAGGCGGCGGCGGTGCCGCCGACCGCGACCGTCGACAGGAGCTTGACGGTGTCGTCGTGCCCGGCGGGGCACTCCGCCGGTGCGGAGGACTCGGCCATCGGCCGGCTCAGCTCGAACGTGGTGCCGCAGGAGCGGCAGCGGTACTCGTAACGGGGCATGGGCACAGATTAACCACGGCTCACAGCCTGCGCGCCAGGGTCAGTCCGTCCGCCACGGTCAGCAGCAGCGCCTCGACGCGCTCGTCGGACGCGACACGGTCGTTGAACGCCCGGATCCCCGCCGTGTCACCCGTGGCGCGCGGGTCCACGACCCGCCCGTGGTAGAGCGTGTTGTCGGCGGCGATGATCCCGCCGGGCCGCATCCGCGGCACCAGCTCCTCCCAGTAGGCGACGTAGCTGCCCTTGTCGGCGTCGAGGTAGACGAGGTCGATCCACGGCTCGCGCGGCAGCGCCCGCAGCGTGTCCAGCGCGGGCGCGATCCGCAGGTCCACACGGTCGGCGACACCGGCCTTGGCCCAGGCCTCACGGGCGACCGCGGTCCACTCCTCGGAGACGTCGCAGGCGATGAGCCGCCCGTCCGCGGGCAGCGCCTGCGCCATGGACAGCGCGGAGAATCCGGTGAAGGTGCCGACCTCGACGACCTGCCGGGCCCCGGTCAGCCGGACCAGGAAGGCCAGCAGCGGGCCCTGCTCGCGCGCCGACTGCATGGCCGCCGCGGCACCGAAGCGGGCGCGGGTGACCTCGACCAGCTCCTCCTGCACCGGGTCCAGCGGCGGGTTGTGGTCGAGGACATACGCGTACAGTTCGGGCGTGAGCTGCGGGTTCTTGGTCTCGTGCACGGCTGCTCCTTAAGGTGGCGGCATGTACGTGGATGACGTCCTCGCCCTGGTGCCCAGCATGCCAGGCAGGCGGGTGCTGCTGGGGCTCGCGGGCGCGCCCGCGGCGGGCAAGTCGACCCTGGCCCGGGCGATGGTGGAGGCGGTCGACGCACGCCTCGGCGCGGGCACGGCGGCGTACGTGCCGATGGACGGCTTCCACCTCTCCAACGCCCAGTTGGACCGGCTCGGGCTGCGCGGCCGCAAGGGCGCGCCGGAGACCTTCGACGTGGACGGATACGTCCATCTGCTGCGGCGGCTGCGCTCCCGGCAGGCCGGCACCGTCTACGCGCCGGACTTCGACCGGGCCCTGGACGAGCCGGTCGCGGCCGGGATCTCCGTGCCGCCGCAGGCCCGGCTGGTGGTGACGGAGGGGAACTACCTGGCCGACGACGCCGCCGGCTGGCACGAGGTCAGGGACCTGCTGGACGAACTGTGGTTCGTCGAGACCGATCCCGCGGTCCGCGAGGAGCGGCTGCTGGCACGGCATGTGACGGGCGGTCGCACGGAGGCCGAGGCCCGGGCCTTCATCGAGGCCAGCGAACGGCCGAACGCGCTGCGCGTCGAGTCGACGCGCAGCGCGTGCACGCGGGTGGTGCGGCCGGACGGGGTCAGCGGCGCGCCACGCTGAGCATCCGGCGCAGGATCTCCTCCCCCGCCGCGACGCCCGGCAGGGCCAGCGCGTCGACGTGCGGCGCGCCCCAGCCGGTGTCGGCGAGTTCGCCGTGGCCGGGACGCCAGGCGGTGTGGGCGGCGAGCAGCAGTTCGGCGTCCAGGAGGGAGTCGCCCGCGGCGAGCACGTGGTCGGCGCCGGTGCGGCGGACGACCTCGGCCAGGGCCGCGGACTTGGTGAGCGGCTTGGGCACGGCGTAGACCTTGCGGCCCTGCAGGGAGACCGTCCAGCCGCGCTCCTGCGCCCATTCGGCGAGGTCCTTCACCCACAGTTCGGGCAGCAGCGAGCGCTCCACGACCAGGTAGACGAACAGGTCCTCGGCGACACGCTCCTTGCGCAGCCAGGACTCGTCCGCGGTGCGCGCCATGTACGCGCGGACCTCGTCCAGCGGAGCGCAGCCCTCGGCGAGGCGGCGGCGCATCTCGGCGTTCCACTCGTGGTCCGTGTGGCCCTTGACCAGGATGTGCCCGCCGTTGGCGCAGATCGCGTACCGCGGGACCGGGCCCGGCAGGTTGATGCGCCGGTACTGCTTGCGGGTGCGGGTCGTGGCGGGGACGAACTCCGCGGCGGCCGCGAGCCGCTGGATCAGCGCGGCGGCGGTCTCGGTCATGAAGGACAGCGGCCGGCCCTCGTGCACCTCGACGCACAGCAGCCGCGGCGCCTCCTCGTCCGCCATGGACAGGGCCAGGGCCGAGGGCGAGTAGATGAGGGTGCGGTCCAGGTCGCTGGCGACGAGGGACTTCACGATCTCCGGGCGCTGCTTCACTTGGCCTCCACCGCCTTGCCGTCCGTGCCGGTCGCGCCCCGGGTGAAGCGCGGGTGGATCAGCCCGACGCACGAGTACGGCAGGTCGTCCACCTCCTCCACCGGGACGCCGCGCTGCTCGGCGAGCAGCCGGATGTGCGCCAGGTCGGCTCCCGCGCCGCGCCGGGCGAGCACCCGCCACGGCACGCGGCGCAGCATCACCCGGGTGGTCTCGCCGACGCCGGGCTTGACCAGGTTGACGTCCCCGATCCCGTACTCCTCGCTGATCCGCTCGACCGCGGCCCAGCCCTCCCAGGTGGGCGTGCGGTCGCCGGCCTGGAGCTCCTTGACGTCGCGGGCGACCTCGTCGGCCACGGCGCCGAAGCGGGCCGAGACCTCGTCGAGGAAGAGGCCGGAGACGTCCGAGCCGGCCAGCTCGCGGTAGAACTTGGCGCCGTGGAACTCGTCGGGGCCGATGAGGTCGGCGCGCAGCACGGTGCGCGAGACCAGGCCGGAGACGGTCGAGTTCAGGCACGCGGACGGGATGAGGAAGTCGTCGCGGGTGCCGAAGGTGCGGACGCACGACCCGGGGTCGGCCAGCACCGCGATCCCCGGATCGAAGCCCCCGAACGGGGCCACCGCGTCGGCCAGTTCACGGGTGATGGCACCCTTGCCCGTCCAGCCGTCCACGAACACCACCCGTGCGGGGTCGTGGTGTTCGGCCAGCCAGCGCAGGGCGGTGGTGTCGATGCCCCGGCCGCGGACGATGGACACCGCGTAGTGCGGCAGGTCCAGGCCGTGCGCGTGCCGCGCCCAGCGGCGCATCAGCACACCGACCGGGGTGCCCGCGCGGGCCAGCGACACCAGGACGGCCTGCGGGCCGCGTTCGGCGAGCACCAGTTCGGTCACGGCGCCGACGGCGCGGGCGATCCGGCCGGCGGAGTCCGCCAGCGCGTTCCGGAACAGCTCCTGGTACTCCGCGCTGGGCTGGTACTCCACCGGCAGCGACTCGGCGTAGTGCGCCCCGCCGCTCTGGATGGCCTCCTCGCGCTCCTCGGTGGGCGCCTCCAGTTCGGCGTCGGAGAGGTCCTTCAGCAGCCAGCCGACCTCGTCGGGCGCGTACGAGGAGAACGCGGGCCCGCGCAGCGGCTCCGGGAGCGTCGGGGGGGCGGGCGGGCGGGGTTCGTACGAGGGCACCACGGCCAGCAGGAGCCTTTCGGTGTGGCCGGCGAGCTGCGCGAGCAGTCCTCCGGGAGCGTGCAGGGCGGGCGTGTCGCCCGCGCTGTCCACGACGGCGACGACGGCGTCGAAGCCGGCGCCCGCCACGTTGTACGCATGGCGCTCGCCGGGCCCGTCGGCCGGGTCGTCGTGGTCGGGGAAGGTGATCCGGGTTCGTATCGCGTACCCCGGGTCGTCCACGGCCAGGACCGGCGAACGGGTCGTCGTGGAGAAGCGCACCTCCACCGCGGGCAGCGCCTCCTGGAGGGCCTGGGCCAGCCGCAGCGGGGCGTACATCAGCTCCTCGTTGCCGAGGACGAGGACGCGGGGTGCCGGTCCCTCACCGACGGCGCTCAGGCCCCCTGTCAGGCCCCCTGTCAGGCCCTCCGCCAGGCGTGCCGCCATCGCGGGCAGCGCCGCCTCCAGCCGCGCGCGGTGCGCGGGCGTGAAGCCGTGCCGGCCGCCGTCGGGCAGCCCGGCGGGCCAGTCCAGGTGCACCCGGTGCGGCGCCGCGGCCGGGGCCAGGCGCGCGGGTGCGGCGGCGCCGTGCGCGGCCACCAGCGCCTGGCCCCGCTCCAGCACCCCGTCCGGCAGGCCGACCGTGCCCGAGGCCAGGGCGAGGACGTCGACGCCCGCGCCGAGATCCGCCGCGAACCGGGCGAGCAGCGCGCGGTCGGCCTCCGAGCGCATGTCGACCAGGGCGACCACGACGTACCGGCGCCGGGGGTGGCGGGCGTGCAGGGCCCGCACCGTGTTGAGCACCGTCCGGCCGGTGGAGAACTCGTCGTCGACCAGCACCAGCGGCCCGTCCCCGGCCAGCAGGCCGGCGTCCTCGGGCAGCAGCAGGTGCGAGGTCGCGTGGCTATGCTCCTCCTCGAAGCCGCCGACCGCCTCGACCCCGGCGACCGGGCGCCGCGTGGAGTGCAGGTACGGGGCGACGCCGAGGCCGTCGGCCACGGCGTGCCCGAGGCCGGTCGCGGTCTCGGCGTAGCCGAGCACCACGGCCCGGGCCGCCTCCTCCTCGCCGAGCAGTTCCCGTACGCGCACGCCGAGCCCGTACCCGGCGTCGTAGACGACCCCAGGGCGCTGCGGCACATGCTTGCCCAGCACATTGGAGACCAGCAGGTGCGCCCGCTTGGGGTTGCGGCGCAGGGCGAGGCCGAGCAGTCCGCTCAGGCCCTCTCCCCGCAGGGTGACACCGAGGCGGTCGGCGACCCACTGCCCGGACCAGACGTGCTCCACTGCCATGCGTTCGGCACTCTCCCTCTCGTAGCCGGTCACGACGGCACGCACGCGGAGAGCAGCTCGACGAAGCCGATCTCCTCCCGCGCCACGCCGAAGACCTCGGCGCGCCGCACGGTGCGTTCGGCCCAGGCGCGGTGCGGCTTCACCTCGTTCATCTTGTTCGTGTAGGCCGAGCGCAGCACGCCCCCGCCGCTGCGGTCCTCGTGGAGTATGTCGGCCGCGTCGCTCCACTCCTCGTGGGAGACGACGCTGAGCGCGTGCACGGGCTGGACGTGCGAGGGGTGGATGCAGGTCTTTCCCTGCAGGCCGTTCGTCCGGTCCAGTTCGATCTCGCGCAGCAGCCCGTCCATGTCCCGCTGGATCAGGGCCTCGCGCAGGTCGACGGCCGCCGGGACGAAGGGGCTCTGCCGCAGCAGCGGCTTGAACATGCGCTCGGAGTGCTTGAAGTACTCCCAGACCGGTCCGGTGATGGTGAAGCCGGTGCCGTCGGCGCGTCCGAGGACGTTGACCACGTCGGCGATGATCGAGGCGACGATGCGGACGTCGTAGGCGGTCATGTCGGGCGAGCGGCGCAGCCCGTAGGCGGAGCAGAAGTCGGTGACGCCGAGCCGCAGCGCGAGGACGCGGTCGCGGTACTTGTCGACGGTGCGGGAGATGCCGTACAGCGTCTCGGTGCGGGTCTCGAGGTGGAGCAGCTGCGGGGACTCCAGGACCGGCATGGCGAACAGCCGCCGTCCGCAGTCCGCCTCGGCGGCGGCGAGGGCCTCCAGGAAGGGGACCCCGGACTCCTCGGTGAACTTGGGGAGCACGAACCCGGAGAGCAGGGACACGTCGTCGCCGAGCCGGCGCACGAGGTCGGTGATCTGGCCCGGGGTGCGCACGCGGATGAAGAGCAGCGGGGGGTCGCCGTCGGGGATCCGGTGGGACAGTTCCCCGAACTGGCGGACGAGGTTCTCCTCCGCGGTCTCGACCTCGCGGTCGTCGATGGAGTCCTCCAGGCACAGCACCATCGAGACGACCCCGCGCGCGGCCTGCTTGAGCACGTCGTCGGCGAGCCGCAACCGGGTGGCCGGGCAGTAGAGGGTGGCGCCGAGGGCGACGGCCAGCGTGCCGGCCGGCGAGGCCGCGGTGAACTCCGCGGGCTGCCGGTGGAAGAGCTCGTCCCGTACGTCCGGTGCGAGGTGCCCGAAGTGGCGCATGCGTTCCCCCGTGGCAGGTGGTGGTTGGAGAGGTGGGAAGCGTCCCCCGACGCCGTGTGGCCGATTATCGTACGCGCGACCCCCCTGCGGACGTTCCCGGCGTACGTGAAAATCAGGTAACCCCCTCGGGTCCGGTACATGTCGGCCTGTCCGCATCCCTCCCCTGCGGCACACCCGTCACACGCCCCGCGTTGTGGACGCGGCCCCCGGGAGGGCAGGATTACGCGCATGACGCAGGCGATGGTGAAGGGCTCCAACATCCCGGTGACGGCCTCGGCGGTGCGGGCGGTGCTCCGCTGGAGCCCGGGGGCGGGTGTGCCGGACGTGGACGCCTCGGCGCTGCTGCTGGGCGCGGACGGCCGGGTGCGCTCGGACGAGGACTTCATCTTCTACAACCAGCCCCGGCACCCCGGGGGCGCCGCCCGGCACCTGCCCAAGCGCAGCGAGCCGGCCGGGCTGACGGACGCGGTCGAGGTGGACCTGACCGCGCTCGAGGCGGGCGTGGAGCGCGTGGTCGTCGCGGCCTCCTCGGACGGCGGCCCCTTCGCCCTGGTCTCCGACCTGACGGTGCTGCTCTACGACACGGCCGCGGGCGCCGACGCCGAGCCGCTGGCGCTCTTCGATGTCGTCCCGGACACGGGCGACGAGTCGGCGCTGATCTGCGGCGAGCTGTACCGCAGGGCGGGCGGCTGGAAGTTCCGTGCGCTGGGGCAGGGCTACGCCTCGGGGCTGGAGGCCCTGGCCACCGAGTTCGGCATCACCGTGGAGGAGGGCGACCTCGACGAGGCGCCGCCGCCGCGGCCGGAGGGCGAGGCCGCGGTGCCGCAGCCCGTGCCGCCGACCGTCGCGGTGACCGGCGAGCCGGACGCGTACACCCTGCAGGCCCCGGCGCCGGTGCCCCCGCAGCCCGCCGCGCCGCCCGCCTACGGCTACCCGCAGGAACCGCAGCCGACGGTGGCCGCCCCGGCGTACGGCTACCCGCAGGAGCCGCAGCCCACCGTGGCCGCCCCGGCCCACGGCTACGGCTACCCGCCGCAGCAGCCCGTCCCGGCCCCCGCTCCCGCCCCGGCGTACGGCTACCCGCAGCCGGTGCAGGGGTTCCGGCTGCCGCCGATGGGCCCGCAGTTCCAGGAACGCCGCTGAACGTTCCCGGCACGGGGCCGCGCGGTCAGACCTTGGTCTTGTAGCCGCGGCCCCACTGCAGGCCCCAGCCGTAGAGCCGGTCGAGCTCGGCCTGGAAGCCGTAGACGTACTTGACCTCGCGGCGCACGGTCAGGTCGCCCTTCTTGTTCTCGATGAGCACCACGGCGCACGAGCGGGCCTGCGGTTCGCGCTCGTCCAGCGGGATCTCGATCCGCGGGCCCGAACTGGGGAAGATCTCCACCTTGGCGTGGGTGCGGTCGAAGGCCGGCGTGCCGTCGTAGATGTAGACGAAGACGAGCATGCGCTTGAACTCTTCGTGCTTGTCGAGGTTGATGTAGAGCGTCTCGCCGGACGAGCCGCCGAAGCGGTCGTCACCGGTCATCTGGATGTACGGCGGTGCGTCGAGGTCGCCGAGGAAGCTGCCGAGCGGCTGCACGACGCCCTTGGTGCCGTCGGCCAGCTCGTACATGCACGCCAGGTCGAGGTCGACGTTGACCATGGCGGGGCCGGCGGCCTGCACGGGCTCCGGTTTGAACAGGTGCATCTGGCGGCTCAGCCAGGAGCCGCTGCGCTGGTTCCAGCCGCCGGTGTCGGAGGTGCGCATCTGCCAGGACAGGTTGATGCGCAGGTTGCCGACGGCCGCGCCCTGCTTGGACAGGGACACGACCGGGTGCCGCCGGGTGAGTTCGATGGTGTGCGCGTTCGCCATGTCGAACTGCGTGTTGATGCCGCCGCTCGGCCGCAGGAAGTTCCACATGTCCGTCCCTCCCCAGGACGCAGGCCGCCCCCCGCCGGGCGGCGAGGGGCGGCGTGAGCCGTCTGCCGTGACGAGACGGGGGTCAGACCCCGCTCGTCACCTCCGCTTTGTCGTCCCGCTGCTCGGAGCTTTCCCCGAGACGGCGGTTCCGCACCACCGACGACCAGTAGGAGGCGCCGATCAGGACGACGCCGATGAGGCCGGTGATGACCTCGTTGATCTCGAACCGGATGGTGACCAGGAGGATGACCGCCAGCGCCCCGATCGCGTAGTGCGCGCCGTGCTCCAGGTAGACGTAGTCGTCCAGGGTGCCCTTGCGGACCAGGTAGACGGTGAGCGACCGGATGTACATCGCACCGATGCCGAGGCCGAGGGCGATGATGAAGATGTCGTTGGAGATCGCGAACGCGCCGATGACGCCGTCGAAGGAGAACGACGCGTCGATGACCTCGAGGTAGAGGAAGAGGAAGAACGCCGCCTTGCCCGCCAGGCCCACGGCCGAGGCGCCGCTGCCGGCCGGCTTGCCGCCCGAGCTCATCTCCTCGAGCTCCTCGTCGGCCTCCTCGGCCTCGTCCTCCAGCTTGTCCTCGAAGTAGCCCGAGATGCCGCCGACGACGAGGTAGGTGATGAGGCCGCCGATGCCGGAGAGCAGCACCGTGGAGGACTTGTCGCCCCCGCCGTGCGGGACGGCGGTGGCGAGGGTGGTGGCGGTGATCAGCAGTGCGACCAGCGCGACGACGACGGAGAGCGTGTCGAGCTTGCCGAGCTTGGAGAGGGGCTTCTCCAGCCAGGCGAGCCACTTGTGCTCACGCTCCTCGAAGATGAAGTCGAGGAAGATCATCAACAGGAACATCCCGCCGAACGCGGCGATCGCCGGGTGCGCGGAGGTGACGAGGTGCTCGTACTGTTCCTTGTTGTTGATCGCCAGGTCGATGGCCTCGATGGGGCCCAGCTTCGCCGTGATCGACACGATGATGATCGGGAAGACGAGGCGCATGCCGAAGACGGCGATCAGAATGCCGATGGTGAGGAAGATCTTCTGCCAGAAGGCATTCATCTTCCGCAGGATGCCGGCGTTGATCACCGCGTTGTCGAAGGAGAGCGAGATCTCCAGCACCGACAGGATGGCGACGAGGGCAAGCCCCTCCGCACCCCACAGATAACCGGCGAGGGCGAGGCCGGCGGCGGTGACACCGAACGACCAGCCGAAAGTTCGGAGGAGCACTGGATATCCAATCCCTTTACGAAACGTTGACCCCAAAGTCTAGGGCGATGCCCCGGAGCCCTGATGCATACCCCTGGCCAACGGCTCGGAACTTCCATTCGCCGCCGTATCGGTACAGCTCGCCGAAGATCATCGCCGTTTCGCTCGAGGCGTCCTCGGAGAGGTCGTAGCGGGCCAGTTCGCTCTGGTCGGTCTGGTTGACCACCCGGATGAAGGCATTGCTGACCTGACCGAAGGTCTGGCCGCGGGCGTCGGCTTCGTAGATGGAGACCGGGAAGACGATCTTGTCGACCCGCTCGGGTACGGCGGACAGGTCCACCAGCAGGACCTCGTCGTCGCCGTCGCCGTCGCCGGTCAGGTTGTCGCCGGTGTGCTCGACCGAGCCCTCCGGGCTCTTGAGGTTGTTGTAGAAGACGAAGTACTCGTCGCCGAGCACCCGGCCCGAGGCGCACAGCAGGGCGCTGGCGTCCAGGTCGAAGGGCGCCCCGGTGGTGGAGCGCGCGTCCCACCCGAGCCCGATCAGCACGCTGGTCAGGTTGGGTGCGGCCTTGGTGAGGGAGACGTTGCCTCCCTTGGCGAGCGTCACGCCCATGCTGTTCTCCTCCCCCGCGGGGCTCGCGGCCCGCCGGACGCGGACCGCGCGACCCCGGCGAATCAGACGTTGACGCCGAAGTCCTGCGCGATGCCGCGCAGGCCGGACGCGTAACCCTGGCCGATGGCCCGGAACTTCCATTCCGCACCGTGCCGGTAGAGCTCTCCGAAGACCATCGCCGTCTCGGTCGAGGCGTCCTCGGTGAGGTCGTAGCGAGCCAGTTCCCTGTCGTCGGCCTGGTTGACGACGCGGATGAACGCGTTGCGCACCTGGCCGAACGACTGCTGGCGGGTCTCGGCGTCGTAGATCGACACCGGGAAGACGATCTTGGCGACCTCGCCCGGCACACCGGCCAGGTTCACCTTGATCTGCTCGTCGTCCCCCTCGCCCTCACCGGTGATGTTGTCACCGGTGTGCTCCACGGAGCCGTCGGGGCTCCTGAGGTTGTTGAAGAAGACGAAGTGCTGGTCGGAGAGGACCTTGCCCTCGGTGCCCGTGAGCAGGGCACTGGCGTCGAGGTCGAAGTCCGAGCCCGTGGTGGTGCGGGCGTCCCATCCCAGGCCGACGATGACGGCCGTGAGGTTGGGGGCCTCCTTCGTCAGCGATACATTGCCACCCTTGCTGAGGCTGACTCCCACGAGTCCTCCCATGTCATCGCGTGCTGCTCGTATCAGGATCAACGCCCTGAGGTTAGTACCCGGTTCCCCAGGACTACAGGGCTTCGAGCGCCTTGACATAGTCGTTCAGGTCACGGGCGTCCGGCAGGCCGTTGACGACGGTCCAGCGGACCACGCCCTCCTTGTCGATGACGAAGGTGCCACGCACCGCGCAGCCCTTGTCCTCGGCGAAGACGCCGTAGGCCCGCGAGACCTCGCCGTGCGGCCAGAAGTCGGACAGCAGCGGGTACTCCAGGCCCTCCTGGTCGGAGAAGACGCGCTGGGTGTGCATCGAGTCGTTGGAGACCGCGAGCAGCTGGACCTCGTCGTTCTGGAAGGCCGGCAGTTCGTCGCGGAGAGCGCACAGTTCGCCCGTGCAGACCCCGGTGAAGGCGAAGGGGAAGAAGAGCAGCACGACGTTCTTGGCGCCCCTGAAGTCGGACAGCCGCACGGTCCGGCCGTGCTGGTCCCGCAGCGCGAAGTCGGGAGCCTGGTCGCCTACGGCGAGCACCATGGTGGACACACCTCTCCGGTGGACGGTGACGGGACCCGCGGCGGGCCCCGCCGTCAGTCTCGCACCGCCACGGGCACCCCATGCGAGGCGCCCCCGCGACGCTCGGTCACGGGGGCGCGGTGCCGGTCGCCAGGGTTCAGCGCTTGCCGGCCTTCGCCGTCTTGGGAGTCACCAGACGACTGGCGGTCCAGTCCTTGGAGACGTTGACACTGCTGGTCTGAGCCAGGCCGGCGGTCTGCGCGGCCTCTCCGATGTCACTCGGCTCGACGTGCCCGTCACGGCCGGTCTTCGGGGTCATGAGCCAGATCTGGGCGCCCTCGTCGATGGCGGACGTGGCGTCGACCAGGGCGTCGGTCAGATCGCCGTCATCATCACGGAACCAGAGGATGACGCCGTCGGCGACGTCGTCGTACTCCTCGTCCGCGAGTTCTTCACCCGTGATCCCCTCAATACCCTCACGGAGCTCGTGATCGACGTCGTCGTCGTAGCCGAGCTCCTGGACCACCTGTCCGGGCTCAAAACCAAGCCGGCTTGCCGGGTTGGTCTGCTCCTCCGCGTGGCCCGCGGTCGCGCTCACGCTCTGCCTCCTGTCATGGGGGTTGTCTTCCCGCTCCTGTGCGGGGTTATGGGCGGTAGTCCACACGGGCGCGGCGGTTCGCGCAAGTACCCAGCCGCCCATCCCGCCCAAACGTTGACGTGTCACCGCAACCCGAACCGTGAGGGGTGACGTGGCTCACTCCACTATGCCAGGATTTCTCCCGAATCGGGGTTGCGGTCGGTCGTACGTCCGAGTGGGCGTAGAGTTGCGGTTTGGTCGAACGGCCACCGGACAGCCATGCGTGAGCCTCAAGAGGGTCTGTAAGAGGGGTCTGTCTCACTTAGTGATGGTTACCACTCAGTAGAGATGACGTATCCCGAACGCGCGGTACACGATGGAGGCGGCGCGACCCAGCAGAGCAAGACCCTAGAAGCGAAGGAATAGCGTGGCTTCCGGATCAGATCGCAACCCGATCATCATTGGCGGCCTTCCCAGCCAGGTCCCGGATTTCGATCCCGAGGAGACGGCGGAATGGCTCGACTCGCTTGACGCCGCCGTCGACGAGCGCGGACGCGAGCGCGCCCGCTACCTCATGCTCCGCCTGATCGAGCGAGCCCGCGAGCGGCGGGTTGCCGTGCCCGAGATGCGCAGCACGGATTACGTCAACACCATCGCCACCAAGGACGAGCCGTTCTTCCCCGGCAACGAGGACATCGAGCGGCGCATCCTCAACGCGACCCGCTGGAACGCGGCGGTCATGGTGTCCCGGGCGCAGCGGCCCGGTATCGGCGTCGGCGGGCACATCGCCACCTTCGCTTCCTCTGCCTCCCTGTACGACGTGGGCTTCAACCACTTCTTCCGGGGCAAGGACGACGGCAAGGGAGGGGACCAGATCTTCTTCCAGGGCCACGCCTCCCCCGGTGTGTACGCCCGCGCCTTCCTGCTGGACCGGCTCTCCGAGACCCAGCTCGACGCGTTCCGCCAGGAGAAGTCCAAGGCGCCGTACGGCCTGTCGAGCTACCCGCACCCGCGGCTCATGCCGGACTTCTGGGAGTTCCCGACCGTCTCCATGGGCCTCGGCCCGCTGGGCGCGATCTACCAGGCCCGGATGAACCGCTACCTGCAGGCGCGCGGCATCGCCGACACCGAGCAGTCGCACGTGTGGGCGTTCCTCGGCGACGGCGAGATGGACGAGCCCGAGTCGCTCGGCCAGCTCTCCCTGGCCGCCCGCGAGGGCCTGGACAACCTCACCTTCGTCGTCAACTGCAACCTGCAGCGGCTCGACGGCCCGGTGCGCGGCAACGGCAAGATCATCCAGGAGCTGGAGTCGCAGTTCCGCGGCGCCGGCTGGAACGTCATCAAGCTGATCTGGGACCGGACCTGGGACCCGCTGCTCGCGCAGGACCGCGACGGCGTGCTGGTGAACAAGCTCAACACCACGCCCGACGGCCAGTTCCAGACCTACGCCACCGAGACCGGCGAGTACATCCGCGACCACTTCTTCGGTGACGACCACCGGCTGCGGAAGATGGTCGAGGGCCTCACCGACGACCAGATCCTGCACCTGGGCCGCGGCGGCCACGACCACCGCAAGATCTACGCGGCGTACAAGGCGGCCCGTGAGCACAAGGGCCAGCCGACCGTGATCCTGGCCCAGACGGTCAAGGGCTGGACGCTCGGCCCGAACTTCGAGGGCCGCAACGCGACCCACCAGATGAAGAAGCTGACGGTCGACGACCTCAAGCGCTTCCGCGACCGGCTGCACCTGCCGATCTCCGACAAGGAGCTGGAGTCCGGCGCCCCGCCGTACTACCACCCGGGCCGGAACTCGGAGGAGATCCAGTACATGCACGACCGGCGCAAGGGCCTGGGCGGCTACGTCCCGACCCGCGTCGTGCGCGCGAAGCCGCTGGCGCTGCCGGACGACAAGGCCTACGCGGGCACCCGCAAGGGCTCCGGCAACCAGACGATCGCCACCACGATGGCCTTCGTCCGGCTGCTCAAGGACCTCATGCGGGACAAGGAGATCGGCAAGCGCTTCGTGCCGATCGCCCCCGACGAGTACCGCACCTTCGGCATGGACTCGCTCTTCCCGTCGGCCAAGATCTACAACCCGCTGGGCCAGACGTACGAGTCCGTCGACCGCGAACTGCTGCTGGCGTACAAGGAGTCCCCGACCGGCCAGATGCTGCACGACGGCATCTCCGAGGCGGGCTGCACCGCGTCGCTGATCGCCGCCGGGTCGTCCTACGCGACCCACGGCGAGCCGCTGATCCCGGTCTACGTCTTCTACTCGATGTTCGGCTTCCAGCGGACCGGCGACCAGTTCTGGCAGATGGCCGACCAGCTGGCGCGCGGCTTCGTGCTGGGCGCCACGGCGGGCCGCACCACCCTCACCGGTGAGGGCCTGCAGCACGCCGACGGCCACTCGCACCTGCTGGCCTCGACCAACCCGGCCGTCGTCTCGTACGACCCCGCGTTCGGCTTCGAGATCGCGCACATCGTCAAGGACGGCCTGCGCCGCATGTACGGCGGGACCCCCGAGGCGAACGAGGACGTCTTCTACTACCTCACCGTCTACAACGAGCCGATCGTCCAGCCGGCCGAGCCGCAGAACGTGGACGTCGAGGGCATCCTCAAGGGCCTGTACCGGTACCGGACGGCCGAGGCGGGCGCCATCCCGGCTCAGATCCTGGCGTCCGGCGTGGCCGTGCCGTGGGCCCTGGAGGCCCAGCGGATCCTCGCCGAGGAGTGGAACGTCCGGGCCGACGTGTGGTCCGCGACCTCCTGGAACGAGCTGCGGCGCGACGCCGTGGAGGTCGAGGAGCACAACCTGCTCCACCCGGAGGAGGAGCAGCGCGTCCCGTACGTGACGCAGAAGCTCAGCGGCTCCGAGGGCCCGTTCGTGGCCGTCTCGGACTGGATGCGGGCCGTCCCGGACCAGATCTCCCGCTGGGTGCCGGGCACCTGGCAGTCGCTCGGTGCCGACGGCTTCGGCTTCGCCGACACCCGTGGCGCGGCGCGCCGGTTCTTCCACATCGACGCCCAGTCGGTGGTCCTCGGCGTGCTCACCGAGCTCGCCAAGGAGGGGAAGATCGACCGCTCCGTGCTGAAGCAGGCGATCGACCGCTACCAGCTGCTCGACGTCGCCGCCGCCGACCCCGGTGCCGCGGGCGGCGACGCGTAACACCGTTTGTCCCGACCCGGGGCCCCCGTCGCGCTTCCGCGCGGCGGGGGCCCCGGCCTTTCCCGGCTCCCCGCGGGCTCGTGTCACTGGTCGACGATCTGGAAGGCGCGGACGGTGTGCCGGGACTCCGGCACCCAGGTACCGGAGGGGAACGTCACGAAGTCGCCCTCGGTGGAGCACTCGGCGCTCTGGTAGGTCGTCACGAGCTTGCGGGTCCGGTTGACGAACGACCTCGCGGACGTGCCCGGCGGCAGCGGCACGCAGGAGTTGACGTCGGTGTCGGCGAGCTCGTGCACCAGGCGTGCCCCGCGGTAGCCCGGCCTGTCCCACAGGCACAGCTCCCCGGGGTCGCAGCGCCCCGCGGGGGCGGCCGCTACGGGCGGCGCCGGCGCGGCCAGGGCCGCGGCTGCCGCGGCCAGGGCAAGGGTCAGGACGGCACTGCGCATGTGGATCACTCCCCCGTGGTGGTCGGAGCTCCACGGTGGACGGCGAGGCCCGGGACCGCCAAGGGCCCCGGGCCTCGTTCACCCGGATAGGGAATCGTCCGGTGTCAGATGTGCACCCCGCCGCCGGCGGCGTCCGCGTTGACGCCGCGCTTGGTCAGGAACGCGATGCCCGCGGCGAAGGCGGCCACCACGCCGGCGACGGTGAAGGCCAGACCCATCCCCGAGAGGAAGGTCTCGTTGGTGACCTTCGTGATCAGGGCGACGACCTCGGCCGGGGTGTCCTTGGCGACGGGCGGCACACCGACCACGACCGCGTCGGCGGCCTGCGCGGCCTGCTCGCCCTTCAGCGGGGGCAGGCCGGCGCCGGCCCACTTCTCGGGCAGCACGCTGTCGACCCGCGAGGCCATGATCGTGCCCAGTACGGCGGTACCGAGGCTGCCGCCGACCTGCATCGCGGAGCCCTGGAGGCCGCCGGCCACGCCGGACAGCTCCAGCGGGGCGTTGCCGACGATGACGTCGGTGGCGCCGACCATCACGGGGGCCAGGCCGAGGCCCAGCAGGGCGAACCAGAGGGACATGACGCCGGTGCCGGAGTCCGCCTCCAGCCCGGTCATGCCGAACATGGCGACCGCCGTGCACACCATGCCGCCGACCAGCGGAACCCGGGGGCCGAACTTGGTGATGAGCGCACCGGCGACGGGCGAGCTGACGATCATCATCGCGGTGAGCGGCAGCAGGTGGACGCCGCACTCCACCGCCGACATGCCGTGGACGTTCTGCAGGTAGAAGGTGACGAAGAACAGGCCGCCCAGGAAGGCGAAGGCCATGAGCACCATCAGCGCCGTGCCCGCGGACAGCGGCACCGAGCGGAACATCCGCAGCGGGATCAGCGGCTCGGAGGCCCTGGTCTCCCAGAGGGCGAACAGGACGAACAGCAGCACCGAGCCGGCCAGGAAGCCCAGGGTCAGCGGGTCGCCCCAGCCCCACTCCGGAGCCTTGATCAGGCCCCACACCAGGCCGAACATCGCGCCTGAGAGCAGCAGGATGCCGGGGACGTCGAAGGACCGCGGCGCGTTCTCGGCGCGCACGTCCTTGAGGATGACCAGGCCCAGGACCAGCGCGACCAGACCCACGGGCACGTTGATGAAGAAGACCGACTCCCAGTTGACGTGCTCGACCAGCAGACCGCCCGCGATCGGCCCGGCGGCGGTGGAGGCACCGATGACCATGCCCCAGATGCCGATGGCCATGTTGAGCTTCTCGGCCGGGAAGGTGGCGCGCAGCAGGCCGAGCGCGGCCGGCTGCAGCAGCGCGCCGAAGACGCCCTGCAGCACGCGGAGGCCGATCACCATGCCGACGCCGCTGGACACGCCGATCAGGCCGGAGGTGACGGCGAAGCCGGCGAGGCCGACGAGGAAGGTCTGGCGGTGGCCGAAGCGGTCGCCGAGCTTGCCCGCGGTGATCAGCGACACCGCCAGGGCCAGCATGTAGCCGGTGGTGATCCACTGGATCTGCTCACGGGAGGCACCCAGGTCGGCCTGGATGGCCGGGTTGGCGACGGCGACGATCGTGCCGTCCAGCGCCACCACCATGACGCCGATGGCGACCGAGAACAGGGTCAGCCAGGGGTGGCCGCGAAGGGGTTTCTTGGAAGGCGCCGGTATCGAGTCCGGGGCCTTGTCGGTGACGACGGAGCCTTGGGTCATGGACAAGAGATTATGGCAGCGTCTGACATTTGACCAAAGCAGTCATCCGTCGGTAACTGTCAGGAAGCACCAAAGTATCGTGGGGGCCCCTGGAGGTGGACGGCAGATGAAGCATGCGATACGCGCGACGCCCGTGTGCGGCCTGCGCGAACGCAAGAAACAGCGCACGCGCGACGCACTCATAAGGGCCGCGATCGAGCTGTTCGTCGTCAAGGGCTACGAGCGCACGACCGTCGACGAGATCGCCGCGGAGGTCGAGGTCTCGCAGCGCACCTTCTTCCGCTACTTCGCGGGCAAGGAGGAGGTCGCGCTCGCACTGGAGGACAGCGTCGAGGAGGCCTTCGTCACCGCGGTGGCCGAACGCCCGGCCGGCGAACCGCCCTTCGAGGCGCTGCGCGCCGCGCTGGACGAGTCCTGGCACAGCATCAGCGCCGTGATCGCCGCCGTCGTACCGCTGCCCACGTACATGGCGATGTACCGCGTGATCGAGTCCACGCCGACGCTGCTGTCCGCCCAGATGCGCCATTCGGCGCTCGTCGAGGGACGGCTCGCCTCGGTCATCGCCGCCCGCGAGGGCCTGGACCCGGCCGACCCGCGGCCGCGGGTGCTCGTGGCGGCCGTCGGCGGGGTCATCCGGGTGGCCCAGCGCCTGTGGGGCGACGGCGACGAGACCAGCGTGGAGTCCATCCGCCGGACCACCGAGGAGCACCTGGACCTGCTGGTCCCTGTCCTCGCACAACCGTGGGACGAACACCAGGGTGTGTCCGGAATCTCCTTGTTCCAAACGTGACTTGGGTCACGGCGCGCCTCGGGGGTCTCCGGCGTCTCCTAGGGTGTCCCCCAGTGAACCTCGTCGATGAGCGCTTCAGCTCCCCCTCCCTGCGCGCCCTTCTGGCCTTGGCCGTGGTCTTCGTGATGCTGGCGACCACCGGCTGGACCGCGCTGCGCCACCACAAGGGCGGCGGGGACGCGCTGGCGGTGGCCACTGCCGCGTGGCGGCACGGCTCGGTGGGCGGACGTCCGCTCCCGGACCCCCAGGCGGCCCCGGGCGTCATCGCGCGCTTCTTCGCCTCGGTCGGACCGGACGGCGCCAAGCTGCTCGCCCACCGCTATCCGCTCGTCGTCGGCAACCTCAACGGCGCCCCGGTCGCCGTGCGTTACCAGGCCAACCGGCGCTCGCTCGTCACGGCCCGCGCCCAGGAGACCGCCCGCTCGCGCAGCTCCCTGCTGACCGCCGAGGGCCGCCAGGACGCCGCGCGACGCGCCGACCGCTACACCTCCCTGCTGGACGGCAAACGGCAGATCCTCGCCTTCGACCCCACCGGCCGCGGCCGGGCGGCCGAGGTCTTCGGCGACCTCGGCACCGCCGAACGGGTGTCGCTCGTCGTGCCCGGGGTCGACACGGACGTGCTCTCCTTCGAACGCGAGGACGATCCGGCCCGCGCCCCCGTCGGCATGGCCGGCTCGCTGTACGCGGCCGAGCACGCCGCCGCTCCGCGCACGCGCACGGCCGTCATCGCCTGGGCCGACTACACCACCCCGCAGGGCGTCGGCCTGGACGCCTCCACCGGCGAACTGGCCGAGCAGGGCGCCGTCCGGCTGGCCGCACTGGTGCGGTCCCTGCCGGCGCACGGCAGCGTCTCGCTGTTCTGCCACTCCTACGGCTCGGTGCTGTGCGGCGTCGCCGCCCCCGACCTGCCCTCCGGGCGGGTCTCGGACATCGCCGTCTTCGGCAGCCCCGGTATGCGGGTGGACAAGGCGGCCGACCTGGGCACGGCCGCCCGGGTGTGGGCCACGCGGGACAGCACCGACTGGATCGGCGACGTGCCGCACATGGAGTTCGCCGGGCTCGGCCACGGGGCCGACCCGGTCTCCCGCGCCTTCGGCGCCCGCGTGGTGACCTCCGAGGCCGCCGAGGGGCACGCGGGCTACTTCCGCCCCGGCACCGACAGCCTCGCCAACTTCACCAGCATCGCCCTCGGCCGCTACCCGGACGTCCGGTGCGCCGACGGCAGCGACTGCACGGCGGGCGCGGACTAGGCCGGTAGCCACATGGCCTAGTCCGGCCGTGCCCGGCCGGTTCCCGAATTCGCGACGCCGCCTACGATGACCCGTATGGGTGACGTATTGGCCGGATCCAACGCCGTATGGGAGTTCGATGCCGATGCGGTGCTCATCCGTTACGAGCGGGGGATGCGCAACTCGAAGCTGCTGCAGACCCTGGGACGGCGGCGTGTCCCGTACGAGGCCCTGGCGGGCGTCGAGCTGGGCCCGGGGCGGCGCGGCACCGTCGTGCTGCGCGCGCTCCCGCGGCGGGGCGCCGATCCGTTGATGGAGGCCGCGAAGGGCCAGCTCAAGGAGGCCGCCGACCCCTACCGGCTGGTGCTGCCCGCCGAGCGGGAGCTGCTCGCCGAGTACTACGCCGAGGAGCTGCTGTCCGCGATCGGCGCGGCCGGGGGCGGCTCGGACGCCGAACCGGCCCCGCGCCACCTCGTGGAGGTGCCGTCCGCACCCCAGTCGTTCAAGGCGTACGACGGCAAGGCGTCCTTCGACGGCGAGACGGTGTCCTTCCGCTGGTTCTGGACGGGCGCCTCGACGGCCAAGTGGAAGGCCGGTGACCAGCACTTCCCGGTCGCCGAGCTGTCCGGGGTCGACTGGCGCTCCCCCGAGATGCTCGGCGGTCACCTGCGGCTGCTGCCGCGCGACGCCGACGGCCACCACGCAGACAATCCCGACGACGACCCGGCGACCGTGGTGTTCGGTCTGGGCTACGGCCTCGTCCACGAGTCGCTGCCGCTGGCGGCGGCGGTCGTGGCGGCGGTCCAGCGGGCCGCTCGGACGCGGCCCGCCCTGGACCGGGACGGCTACTCGCGCGCCGCCGACGTGGACGACATGTCCGGGTAGCGGTCGCCCGCGACCTGCCCGGCGAGCGGTTCCAGCCGGCCCAGTTCCGCCTCGTCGAGGACGATCCGGGTGGCGGCGGTGTTCTCCCGCAGACGCTCGGCCTTTCGGGTGCCCGGGATCGGCACCACGGTCAGCCCGTGCACCTGTGCCCGCTGCTGCACCCAGGCCAGGGCGATCTGGGCGGGTGTGGCGCCGTGCGCCTCGGCGACCCGGCGCAGCGGCTCCAGCAGGTCGAGGTTGCGCTTGGCGTTCTCCCCGGAGAAGCGGGGCTGGTACTGGCGGAAGTCGTCCGCCGACAGCTGGGAGGCGTCCTGGAAGGAGCCGGTCAGGAAGCCCCGGCCCAGCGGGGAGTACGGCACGAGGGCCACTCCCAGCTCGGCGGCGGCACCGGTCAGCGAGATCTCGACGTCCCGGCTGAACAGCGACCACTCCGACTGCACGGCCGCGATCGGGTGCACGGCGTGCGCCTCGCGCAGCTCGGCCCCGGTCACCTCCGACAGGCCCAGGTGCCTCACCTTGCCGGCTCGCACCAGCTCGGCCATCGCGCCGACGGACTCGGCCAGCGGCACGGCGGGGTCGCGGCGGTGCATGTAGTACAGGTCGATGACGTCCACGCCGAGGCGGCGCAGGCTGCCGTCGACGGCATGGCGGATGTACTCCGGGTCGTTGCGCACGCCCCGGTACCGCGTGTCGTCCGCCTTCCGCGCTATGCCGAACTTGGTGGCGAGGGTGATCTCGTCGCGGTGCTCGCGCACGAAGGGGGCGATGAACTCCTCGTTGGCGCCCATGCCGTACACGTCGGCGGTGTCGAGGAGCGTGACCCCGAGGTCCAGCGCCGCGTCGAGGGCGGCGCGGGCGGCGGCCTCGTCGGTGGGACCGTAGAACTCGCTCATGCCCATGCAGCCCAGGCCCTGCACGCCGACCAGGGGGCCGCCCGTACCGAGCGTGACCTTGGCGATCGGCTCGTTGTTGTCGCTCATCTGCCTCATGCCCTCTCCGACGCCCGGCGGGCGCCAGCGTAGGTGTCGATCTTGTGGTCGAGGACCGCGAGGGTGTCCCGCAGCTCGTCGATCCGCCGCAGCACGTCGCGCCGGGTCGACTCCAGCAGCTCCTGGCGGTCGGAGAAGGTGTGCTCCCCGAGCCGCACCAGCTCGGCGTAGCGGACCATGTCCGCGACCGGCATCCCGGTCAGCCGCAGCTTGCCGACGAAGGCCAGCCAGTCGAGGTCGCGGCTGGTGAAGCGGCGCTGCCCAGTGTGCGAGCGGTCGACGTGGGGCATCAGCCCGATCCGCTCGTACCAGCGCAGCGTGTGCGCGCTCAGGCCGGTGAAGGCCGCCACCTCGCTGATCGTGTAGCGGTCCCGGCCGTCCGGGAGGGGTCGCCGCGCCTCCCCGGAGCAGTCGGGCACGCTTCCGGGCTTGCTCTTGGCCACCTGCGTCACGGTCATGGGTTCCACGCTAAAACCCTGGAGTGCACTCCAGGCAAGGCCATTCGTTAGGCTCACGGTCATGCGGAGCCCGAGCAGCCTGAGCGCGATCGAGAACTGGCCTGTCCCGACGGCCGCGGCGGCGGTCGTACGCCGTGACGGCACGGTCCTGGGGACGTACGGCGAGACCGGGCGGCGCTTCCGGCTGGCCTCGGTGACCAAGCCGCTGTCCGCCTACGCGGCGCTGGTCGCGGTCGAGGAGGGCGCGGTCGAACTCGACGAACCGGCCGGCCCCGAGGGCTCGACCGTGCGGCACCTGCTCGCCCACACCTCCGGCCTCGCCTTCGACGAGCACCGGGTGATGGCGGCTCCCGGCACGCGGCGGATCTACTCCAACGCCGGCTTCGACGCGCTGGCCGACCACATCGCCAAGGCCACCGGGATCCCCTTCGGCGAGTATCTGCGGCAGGGGGTGCTGGAGCCGCTCGGCATGCACGCCACCGACTGCCCGGGCTCGGCGGGCGCCGGTGCGGTCTCCACCGTCGACGACCTGGTCCGCTTCGCCGCCGAGGTGCAGGCACCGCGGCTGCTGGCCCCGGAGACGGTCGCCGAGGCGACCTCCGTCGCCTTCCCCGGCCTCAAGGGCGTGCTGCCCGGCTACGGCGGCCAGAACCCGAACGACTGGGGCCTGGGCTTCGAGATCCGGGACCACAAGTCCCCGCACTGGACGGGCGCCTCGTCCTCCCCGCGCACCTTCGGCCACTTCGGCCAGTCCGGCACCTTCCTGTGGGTCGACCCGGACGCCGGGGCGGCCTGCGTCGTCCTGACGGACCGTGACTTCGGCGAGTGGGCCCTGCCGTTGTGGCCGGCGCTCACGGACGCGGTGCTGGCAGCGCTGTGACCAGCGTCAGCGGGATCGGTCCGCAGGACCGGCCGCTGACGCTGCGCAGGAGGGAACCGGCCAGGTGCCGGGGGTCGGTGGAGGCCGCGACCCGGCCGCGGGCGTTGACCAGGGCGGCCGGCGCGGGCAGACGGCGCAGCAGGGGCAGCACGGCGGCCTCGAAGTGGCGCAGGTACACGTCGGCGGCGGCCACGCCGAGGAAGCGCCCGCCGTGCTGGACCGGCACCGACAGGGTGAGGCTGTACTCGTCGGAGCACAGGTAGTCGACGTACGGTCCGGCCACGGCGCGCTCGCCGGTGGCGCGGGGCAGGGCGAACCAGTCCCAGTGGGTGTAGTCGGAGTAGGCCGAGGTGCCCGGGTCCAGGTCGGGCAAGAGCGGCCGCAGCCCCTCCTCCCCGTGGTTCTGCCACCACTCCAGCCAGGCCGGTACGTCGCCGAGCAGCCCGGGTTCGGCGATGAAGCCGATGCCGGAGATCAGGTCGTGCCGCCGGCGCAGCCGCTCGTGGAGCAGCGGGCGCAGGGCGGCGAGGTCGGCGGTGGTGGGGGCCCGGCCGGCGGCGCGGACGGCGGCGATGGCGGTGGTGCGCTCGGCGACCTGGGCGACGGCGGCGAAGACGTCCTCCAGGGTGCCGCGGACCCGGTCCACGACGTCGGCGACGACCTCGTCGACGAGGGCGGTTGAGCTGACGGCCACGGCGGCTGCCTCCGGTGCGGGAGGACGGGTGGTGCGGACGCCCGGGTCAGCCGGCGACGGTCAGACGCAGTCCGATCAGGCGCTCCATCGCGTCCCGCACCCGCCGTTCGGCCAGGGACCGGGCCAGCTCCGCGTCGCCGTCGCGCACGGCGCGGAGCAGCGCGCGGTGCAGGTCGACGACCGCCGCGCGGGCGTCGTCCTCCCCGAGTGCGAGACAGATTAGCGCTCCGATCTCCGCCTGGATACGGATCTCCTCCTTGGTGAGACGGGCCGACTGGGCGGCGGCGGCGAGTTCCACATGCAGCCTGCCGTAGACGCGTCCGCGGGCGGCGGGTTCGCCGGCGGCCTCGAACTCCTCCAGGGAGCGCTGCAGCGGGGCGAGGTCCTCCGGCTCGGTGCGCTCGGCGGCGAGCCGGGCGGCGGTGCCGGCGACGGCGGCCCAGTGGTCGGCGAGGTCGCGCAGTTCCTCGGTGCTCCAGTCGGCCAGCCGGTGGCCGAGCCGGACGGTGCGCGGCTGGTCGGGGGCGGTGACGAAGCTGCCGCCGCCGCGGCCGCGACGGGTGGTGACCAGCCCCTGCTGGCGCAGGGCCATGAGGGCCTCACGCAGGGTCACGGTGGAGACTCCGAGGCGGGTGGCGAGCTCGCTCTCGCCCGGGAGCTGCTCGCCGTCGGCGAGCAGGCCCAGTTCGATGGCGTCCGCCAGGCGCCGTACGACCGCGTCGACCCGGGCGAGGTTGCCCACCGGTGCGAAGACGGCGTGCAGTGCGCCATTCGAAAGTTTGCTCACCCGCACACCTTCTCACTTGGCGAAAGTTTTACCCCGGCCAGACCTTGTCCTCTGAAATATAACTTCATAGGTTTCCGGTCAACGCTCCAGCCGAAGAGAAAGGTTCCCCGCCGATGGAGGGAACGGCCAAGGAAACGGACACCGGCGCACCCGCCATACGCCTGCGGGACCTGCGCAAGTCCTTCGGCCCGGTGCACGCGGTCGCCGGGGTGGACCTGGAGATCGCCGACGGCGAGTTCTTCTCGATGCTGGGCCCCTCCGGTTCCGGCAAGACCACGGTGCTGCGGATGATCGCGGGCTTCGAGGCCCCCACCGCCGGCACCGTGGAACTGGCCGGCCGGGACGTCACCCGGCTCGCCCCCTTCGAGCGGGACGTCAACACCGTCTTCCAGGACTACGCGCTCTTCCCGCACATGACGGTGGAGCAGAACGTCGCCTACGGGCTGAAGGTCCGCAGGGTGCCGAAGGCGGAGCGGATCGAGCGCGCCCGCGCGGCGCTGGCCTCGGTCCGGCTGGAGGGGTTCGGCGGGCGCCGCCCGGCACAGCTCTCCGGTGGTCAGCGGCAGCGGGTCGCGCTGGCCCGCGCCCTGGTGGGCCGTCCCCGGGTGCTGCTGCTCGACGAGCCGCTGGGGGCGCTCGACCTCAAGCTGCGCGAGCAGATGCAGGTCGAACTGAAGGCGATCCAGCGCGAGGTGGGCATCACCTTCGTCTTCGTCACCCACGACCAGGAGGAGGCGCTGACCCTCAGCGACCGGATCGCGGTCTACCACCAGGGCCGGATCGAGCAGGTCGGCACCCCCGCCGAGGTGTACGAGCGGCCGGCGACGCCCTTCGTCGCGGGCTTCGTCGGCACCTCCAACCTGCTCAGCGACGGCTCCGGGACCTACAGCATCCGTCCGGAGAAGATCCGTCTGCTGGGTCCCGACGACGCCTCGGACACCCCGGACGCCCCGGACGCAGAGCTGCGCACCGTCGCCGGCACCGTCGCCGAGGTCATCTACCTCGGCGACACCACGCGCTTCCTGGTCGACCTCGACGAGGGCGGCCGGCTGACCGCCCTCCAGCAGAACCAGGAGACCTCCTCGGCCGACGTCGCCGCCTACCGGGGAACCCGCGTCCGCCTTCAGTGGCACCGCAGGCACAACGTCACCGTCCAGTCCCACCCGGAAACGGAGCCCACGTGCGTCTGATCCGTACGCTCGCAGCCTGTACCGTCCTCGCCCTGGCCACCGCCTGCGGCGGCTCGTCCTCCCCCGGCAAGGGCTCCGGCTCCTCCGGCGGCGCCTTCACCCCGCCCAAGCTCAGCGCGCCGAAGGCCCTGGGCGAGACCGAGGGCGCGGTCAACCTGATCGCCTGGGCCGGCTACGCCGAGGACGGCTCGAACGACAAGTCCGTCGACTGGGTCACCCCGTTCGAGAAGGAGACCGGCTGCCAGGTCAACACCAAGGTGGCCGGCACCTCCGACGAGATGGTCAGCCTGATGAAGACCGGCCAGTACGACGCCGTGTCGGCCTCCGGCGACGCCTCGCTGCGCCTGATCGCCTCGGGCGACGCGGCACCGGTCAACACCGACCTGGTCCCGAACTACAAGGACGTCTTCCCCGGCCTGAAGATGCAGAAGTGGAACTCGGTGGACGGGGTCGCCTACGGCGTCCCGCACGGCCGCGGCGCCAACCTGCTGATGTACCGCACCGACAAGGTCTCCCCCGCCCCCACCTCCTGGTCGGCGGTCTTCGACAAGGCCTCGCCCTACAAGGGCCACGTCACGGCGTACGACTCCGCCATCTACATCGCGGACGCCGCGCTCTACCTGATGAAGACCAGGCCGGAGCTGGGCATCAAGGACCCGTACGCACTGGACCAGAAGCAGTTCGACGCCTCCGTCGCCCTGCTGAAGGAGCAGAACGCCAACGTCGGGGAGTACTGGAGCGACTACCTGAAGGAGATCTCCTCCTTCAAGAGCGGCGACTCCGTCGTCGGCACCAGCTGGCAGGTCATCGCCAACCTCGCCAAGGCCGAGAAGGCACCGGTCGAGGCGGTCCTGCCGAGCGAGGGCTCCACCGGCTGGTCCGACACCTGGATGGTCTCGGCCAGGGCCCAGCACCCCAACTGCGCCTACAAGTGGCTGGACTGGATCGTCTCGCCGAAGGTGAACGCCCAGGTCGCCGAGTGGTTCGGCGAGGCCCCGGCGAACGAGAAGTCGTGCGCCCTGACCTCGGACAAGAATCACTGCACCGTCTTCCACGCGGCCGACGAGCCCTACTGGAGGCAGGTCCACTTCTGGAACACCCCCATCCCGCAGTGCCTGGACGGCCGCACCGACGTCCGTTGCGTGCCCTACGCCAAGTGGGTCCAGGCCTGGACCGAGATCAAGGGCTGAGCCGTCCCGTGACCACCACGCCCACGACGTCCACCACGACGGGCGGCACCCTCGGGCGGCGGCTGGCAGGTTCCCTGCACCGCCGCCCGCGGCTGCGGCTGTCGCTGCTGCTGTCCGCCCCGCTGCTCTGGCTGGTCCTGGCCTATCTGGGCTCGCTGGCCGCGCTCTTCCTCTCCGCGTTCTGGACGACCGACCCCTTCACCTCCGACGTGGTCAAGGTCTGGAGCACCGACACCTTCCGCACCGTCCTGACCACCGACGTCTACCGGGACGTCGCCCTGCGCAGCATCGGCGTCGCCGTCGCGGTGACCGTGATCGACATCGTCATCGCCTTCCCGATCGCCTTCTACACCGCCCGGGTGGCCGCCCCGAGGTACCGGCACCTGCTGGTCGTCGCCGTGCTCACCCCGCTGTGGGCGAGCTACCTGGTCAAGGCGTACGCCTGGCGGATCATGCTTTCCGAGGACGGGCCACTGGACTGGGCGCTGAAGCCGCTGGGCCTGAGCGGTCCCGGCTACGGCCTGCCCGCGGCGATCATGGTGCTGGCCTACCTGTGGCTGCCGTACATGATCCTGCCGATCCACGCCGGGCTGGAGCAGCTGCCGGCCGGCCTGCTGGACGCCTCCGCCGACCTCGGGGCCCGCACCTGGCGCACCTTCCGGTCCGTGGTGCTGCCGATGGTGCTGCCCTCGGTCGCGGCCGGCTCGGTCTTCACCTTCTCGCTCAGCCTCGGCGACTACATCGCCGTGCAGATCGTCGGCGGCAAGACCCAGCTGATCGGCAACGTCGTCTACTCCAACATCACCCTCGACCTGCCGCTCGCCGCGGCGCTGGGCACCGTGCCGGTCGCGGTCATCGTCGTCTACCTGCTGGCCGTGCGGCGCGCCGGCGCGCTCCGGAGTCTGTGAGGCCCCTGACCATGCGACTCTCCCGTCCCGCCCGCGTCGCCCTGCGCGTCGCGGCCGCGCTGGGCTTCACCGTCATCTACGTGCCGCTGCTGCTCGTCCTGCTCAACTCCTTCAACGCCGCCCGCGGTTTCGGCTGGCCCCCCTCGGGCCTGACCCTGCACTGGTGGGCCGACGCCTGGCACAGCTCCGGCGCCCGCGCCGCGCTGTGGACCTCGGTGAAGGCGGGCCTGGGCGCGACGGCGGTCTCCCTCGTCCTGGGCACCCTGATCGCCTTCGCCGTCGCCCGTCACCGCTTCTTCGGGCGGGAGGCGCTCTCCTTCGTCGTCGTGCTGCCGATCGCGCTGCCCGGCATCGTCACGGGCATCGCCCTCAACACCGCGTTCCGTACGGTCCTGGAGCCGCTCGGCGTCGGGCTGGGCCTGTTCACGGTCGTCGTCGGGCACGCCACCTTCTGCGTCGTGGTCGTCTTCAACAACGTCGTGGCCCGGCTGCGGCGCACCTCCGGCTCGTACGAGGAGGCGGCGATGGACCTGGGGGCGAACACCTTCCAGGTCTTCCGCGACATCACCTTCCCGCTGGTGCGCACGGCGCTGCTGGCGGGCGGGCTGCTGGCCTTCGCCCTCTCCTTCGACGAGATCGTCGTCACCACCTTCACCGCGGGGCCCGGCGTCCAGACCCTCCCCGTGTGGATCTTCAGCAACATGGCCAGGCCGCAGCAGGCGCCCGTCGTCAACGTGGTGGCCGCGGTGCTGATCGTCGCGTCGGTGGTCCCGGTCTACCTCGCGCAGCGGCTGTCCGCCGACTCCGCCTCGGGAGGCCGCCTCTGAGGCACGGGGGCACGCAGGTGAGGGGTCCGTGCCATGCATCCGCCCGGATAAGGCAGGCTTGTACCCGTGCCAGAACCCGCGCTGAACGCATTCGACCCCGCCCGCGACCACTCCCACACCGCCACGTTGAAGAGGCTGGAGAAGTCCTCGGGGCGCCTGGCGGCGGCCGCGATCGCGCGGATGGACGCGCAGCTGCCCTGGTACCGCGCCATGCCGCCGGAGAACCGCTCGTGGATCGGACTGGTGGCGCAGGCGGGCATCGCGGCCTTCACGGAGTGGTTCCGCCACCCGCAGACCCCGCAGGCCATCAGCACCGACGTCTTCGGCACCGCCCCGCGGGAACTGACCAGGGCGATCTCCCTGCGCCAGACGGTGGAGATGGTGCGCACCACCATCGAGGTCATGGAGTCGGCGATCGACGAGGTCGCGGCTCCCGGCGACGAGTCGGTGCTGCGCGAGGCACTGCTGGTGTACGCGCGGGAGATCGCCTTCGCGACCGCCCAGGTCTACGCCCAGGCCGCCGAGGCGCGCGGGGCCTGGGACGCCCGGCTGGAGTCCCTGGTGGTCAACGCGGTGCTGTCCGGGGAGGCGGACGAGGGCGTGCTGTCGCGGGCGGCGGCGCTCGGCTGGAGCTCCCCCGACAAGATCGCGGTGGTGCTGGGCACGGCGCCCAACGGCGACAGCGAGCTCACCGTCGAGGCGATCCGGCGGGCGGCGCGGCACGCCAAGCTGCAGGTGCTCACCGGAGTGCTGGGCGACCGGCTGATCGTGGTCGCGGGCGGCGACGGGGACCCGCTGCGGGTGGCCAAGGCGCTGATCGGGCCGTTCGCCGCCGGGCCGGTGGTGGCCGGGCCCCTGGTGGGCGACCTGCTGGCGGCGTCGAAGTCCGCGCAGGCCGCCGCCGCGGGCCTGCGGGCGTGCGCGGCCTGGCCCGACGCGCCGCGCCCGGTGCTCGCCGACGACCTGCTCCCGGAGCGCGCGATGGCGGGCGACCGACACGCCCGCGATCAGCTGGTGGAGGAGATCTACAGGCCGTTGGAGGAAGCTGGTTCGGCACTGCTTGAGACTCTGTCCGTCTACCTCGAACAGGCCTCGTCACTGGAAGGGGCCGCCCGGATGTTGTTCGTTCACCCCAACACCGTTCGCTACCGGCTGCGACGTGTGACGGACGTCACCGGCTGGTCACCCTCGGACGTGCGCTCCGCATTCACCCTACGCATCGCGCTCATCCTGGGCCGACTCTCCGAGTCGGGGCAGACACCGTAGTACGCTCAGGGCTTTTGTGGGACACCAACAAATCGCCCGTCGGTTCTTGGTCCCTGTCCCCACGGGCGGGGATCACCTCGCTCAAGAGAGAGTTGAAAGCGTGCTCGTACTCGTCGCTCCCGGCCAGGGTGCCCAGGCCCCCGGCTTCCTGAACCCTTGGCTCGAACTGCCCGGTGTCGCCGACCGTCTCGCCGGTCTGTCCTCGACCGCCGGGCTCGACCTCGCCCACTTCGGCACCAAGGCCGAGGCCGAGGAGATCCGTGACACCGCCGTCGCCCAGCCCCTGCTGGTCGCGGCCGGTCTGCTCGCGGCGGAGCAGCTGTTCGGCGACCCGGCCGCCGCGCGTTCCGCGCTGGGTGCCGTGGCCGGTCACAGCGTCGGCGAGATCACGGCGGCGGCCGTCGGCGGCGTACTGAGCGCCGAGGCGGCGATGACCTTCGTCCGCACCCGCAGCACCGCGATGGCCCAGGCCGCGGCCGTCACCGAGACCGGCATGTCGGCCGTGCTCGGCGGCGACCCGGACGCCGTCGTCGCCCACCTGGAGAACCTCGGCCTCACCCCGGCGAACATCAACGGCGCCGGCCAGATCGTGGCGGCCGGCACCATGAAGCAGCTCGCCGAGCTGACCTCGGACAAGCCCGAGAAGGCGCGGGTCATCCCGCTGAAGGTGGCGGGCGCGTTCCACACCCACCACATGACCCCGGCCGTGGCGGTCCTCGACGAGCTGGCGCAGACTCTGGCGGTCTCCGACCCCGCTCTGCCGTACGTGTCCAACACCGACGGCACGGTCGTCGCCTCCGGCGCCGAGATCGTCTCCCGCCTGGTGTCGCAGGTCTCCAACCCGGTCCGCTGGGACCTGTGCATGGAGACCTTCAAGGAGCTCGGCGTCACCGCGATCATCGAGCTGGTGCCGGGTGGCACCCTGGTGGGCCTGGCCAAGCGCGCGCTGCCCGGCGTCGCGACCCTGGCGCTGAAGACCCCGGACGACCTCGAGGCCGCCCGCGCGATCGTGGCCGAGCACGGCACCCAGGAATAGGAGTCCCCGCAGACATGGCGAAGATCAGGCCCAGCAAGGGCTCCCCGTACGCGCGCATCATGGGCGTCGGCGGCTACCGGCCGACCCGTGTGGTGCCCAACGAGGTGATCCTGGAGAACATCGACTCCAGCGACGAGTGGATCCGCTCCCGCTCCGGCATCGCCACCCGGCACTGGGCCGGCCCGGAGGAGACGGTCGCCGAGATGTCGGTCGTCGCGGCGGGCAAGGCCATCGCCGACGCGGGGATCTCGGCCGAGGACATCGGGGGCGTCATCGTCGCCACCGTCTCCCACTTCAAGCAGACCCCGGCCGTCGCGACCGAGATCGCGCACCGGATCGGCGCCGGCAAGCCGGCCGCCTTCGACATCTCGGCGGGATGCGCGGGCTTCACGTACGCGGTGACCCTCGCCAAGGGCATGGTCACCGAGGGCAGCGCGAAGCACGTCCTGGTGATCGGCGTCGAGCGGCTGAGCGACCTGACCGACAAGACGGACCGTGCCACGGCCTTCCTCTTCGGCGACGGCGCCGGCGCGGTCATCATCGGCCCGGCCGACGAGCCCGAGATCGGCCCCACCGTCTGGGGCTCGGAGGGCGACAAGTCCGACACCATCACCCAGACCGTGGCGTGGGACCGCTTCCGCGTGGGCGACGTCTCGCAGCTGCCGGTGGGCGAGGACGGGGAGCTGAAGTTCCCCGCGATCACCCAGGAGGGCCAGACCGTCTTCCGCTGGGCCGTGTTCGAGATGGCCAAGGTGGCCCAGGAGGCGCTGGACGCCGCCGGGATCACCGCGGACGACCTGGACGTCTTCATCCCGCACCAGGCCAACATGCGCATCATCGACTCGATGATCAAGGCGCTGAAGCTGCCGGAGCACGTCGCGGTCGCCCGCGACATCGAGACCACCGGCAACACCTCCGCCGCGTCGATCCCGCTCGCGATGGAGCGTCTGCTCGCCACCGGACAGGCCAAGAGCGGCGACACGGCACTGATCATCGGTTTCGGGGCTGGGCTCGTCTACGCCGCCACTGTCGTTACCCTCCCCTAGGCAACACCCACGCGGCGCGCACTCCCGCCCGCCGCAGCCCGTAGTAACCAGCACGAAAGAAGGAGAGCGCCGCCATGGCCACCCAGGAAGAGATCGTCGAGGGTCTCGCGGAGATCGTGAACGAGATCGCCGGCATCCCGACCGAGGACGTCCAGCTGGACAAGTCCTTCACCGACGACCTGGACGTCGACTCGCTGTCCATGGTCGAGGTCGTCGTCGCCGCCGAGGAGCGCTTCGAGGTCAAGATCCCGGACGACGACGTCAAGCAGCTGAAGACCGTCGGCGACGCCGTCGACTACATCCTCAAGGCTCAGGCCTGAGGCTGAACCACCCCTGGACGACGCGTCTGTCGCCCGCCCTTCTAGACGTGGAGAGACAATCCCTGTGAGCCCGACCAATCACACCGTGGTCGTCACCGGTATCGGCGCAACCACTCCGCTGGGCGGGGACAGCGCGTCGACCTGGGAAGGGCTGATCGCCGGGCGTTCCGGCGTCACCCCCCTGAAGCAGGACTGGGCCGCCGAGCTGACGGTGCGCATCGCCGCGCAGATCGCCGTCGAGCCGCTGGAGGTCCTGCCCCGACCGCTCGCCCGCAAGCTGGACCGCTCGGCGCAGTTCGCGCTGATCGCCACCCGTGAGGCCTGGGCCGACGCGGGCTTCACCGCCAAGGCAGGCGAGGACAGCTCGGTCGACCCCGACCGCCTGGGCACGGTCATCGCCTCCGGTATCGGCGGCGTCACCACCCTGCTCGACCAGTACGACAACCTCAAGACCTCCGGCCCGCGCAAGGTGTCCCCGCACACCGTGCCGATGCTGATGCCCAACAGTCCCTCGGCCAATGTCGGCCTCGAGGTCAACGCCCGCGCCGGTGTGCACACCCCGGTCAGCGCCTGCGCCTCCGGCGCCGAGGCCGTCGGCTACGCCTACGAGATGATCCGCTCCGGCCGCGCCGACGTCGTCGTCGCCGGCGGCACCGAGGCGGCCATCCACCCGCTGCCGATCGCGGCCTTCGCCAACATGATGGCGATGTCCAAGAACAACGACGACCCCGAGGGCGCCTCCCGCCCCTACGACAAGGGCCGTGACGGCTTCGTCCTCGGCGAGGGCGCGGGTGTCGTCGTCCTGGAGTCGGCCGAGCACGCCGCCAGGCGCGGTGCCCGGGTGTACGCCGAGGTGCTGGGCCAGGGCCTGTCGTCCGACGCCCACCACATCGCGCAGCCGGAGCCCACCGGCCGCGGCATCGCCGCCGCGCTGGAGCAGTTGATCGCTGCGACCGGTCTGGACCTGGCGCAGATCGCGCACCTGAACGCGCACGCGACGTCCACCCCGCAGGGTGACGTCGCCGAGGTCAAGGCACTGCGCAAGGTGCTCGGCGACCACCTCGACCACGTGGCCATCTCGGCCACCAAGTCGATGACCGGTCACCTGCTGGGCGGCGCCGGCGGCATCGAGACGGTCGCCACCGTCCTCGCCCTGCACCACCGGATCGCCCCGCCGACGATCAACATCGTCGAGCTGGACGACGAGATCGACCCCGGTCTGGTCTCCACCGAGGCGCGGAAGCTGCCCGAGGGCCCGATCGTGGCCGTCAACAACTCCTTCGGCTTCGGCGGCCACAACGTGGTCATGGCCTTCAAGGCCTGAGCCGTACGGCACCCCTGAGGGCCGGTCAGCCGCTCGCGCGGCCGGCCGGCCCTCCGCCGTTCCCGGATCAGGGACAGCCGACGACCTGCCCGGCCCAGGACAGCCCGCCGCCGAAGCCGAGCAGCAGTACGGGAGCGCCCGGGGTGAGCTCGCCGCGCTCCACGAGCTTGGAGAAGGCGAGCGGAACGGAGGCCGCGGAGGTGTTCCCCGAGTCGACGACGTCGTGGGCCACCACCGCCTGAGGGGCGCCCAGCCGGCGTACGACGGCCTCGATGATCCGCAGGTTGGCCTGGTGCGTCACGATGCCGCCGAGGTCGCCGACGGCGATACCGGCACGCCGGCAGGCCTCCTCGGCGATCGGGGCGAGGGTCGTGGTGGCCCAGCGGAAGACCGCCTGGCCGTCCTGGGCGAAGCGGGGCTGCCAGGCGCCGGCCAGCCGGACGGCGTCGGCGCGGGTGGGGTCCGAGCCCCACACGACCGGGCCGATGCCGGGGAGCGTCCCCGGGGCGGTATCGGCGGCACTGACGACGGCGGCGCCGGCCCCGTCGCCCAGCAGGACGCAGGTGCTGCGGTCGCTCCAGTCGGTGAGGTCGGACATCTTCTCGGCGCCGATGACCAGGGCGTGCCGGGCGGCACCGGCCCGTACCGAGTGGTCGGCGGCGGCGAGCGCCGTGGTGAAGCCCGCACAGGCGTTGTTGACGTCGTAGGAGGCGGGCGCCGTCATGCCGAGCGTGGCCGCGACCCGGGCGGCGGTGCTGGGGCAGCGGTCGACGGCGCTGGAGGTGGCCACGACGACCAGGTCGACGTCGGAGGGGTCGAGGCCCGCAGTGGCGAGGGCCTTGCCCGCGGCGGCGCTCGCCATGTCGGCGACGGTCTCGTCCTCGGCTGCGATGTGCCGGGTCGCGATGCCGGTGCGCTGCCGGATCCAGGCGTCGCTGGTGTCGACCATGGCGGCCAGATCGTCGTTGGTGAGGACACGTTGCGGCTGGTGGTGGCCCAGGGCGGCGATGCGGGATGCAGTCATGGCGGCACTATAGCGACCGACCGTTCGGACTCTAAAGAGGGAGGGGTAGCTACGATGGCCGCATGAGCCCACGCAAGTCCGCCGCCGAGGCGCGCCACACCCGCGAGCGGATCATCGAACGCAGCGTCGCGGTCGCCTCCGTGGAGGGTCTGGAGGGCCTCACGATCGGCCGGCTCGCGGCCGACCTCGGGATGAGCAAGTCCGGGCTGCTGGGGCACTTCGGTACCAAGGAGGCCCTGCAGATCGCCGCCCTGCGGCGGGCCTCGGAGATCTTCACGCGCGCCGTGTGGGTGCCCGCCGCGGGGGCCGCTCCCGGCCTCGCCCGGCTGACCGCGATCTGCGAGGCCTGGGTGACCTATCTGGACCGGGAGCGCGAGGCCTTCCCCGGCGGCTGCCTGTTCACCGCCTCCGCCGTGGAGTTCGACGGCCGCGAGGGGCCGGTACGGGAGGCGGTCGCCCGGCTCTACACCGTCTGGCAGCGCCGGCTGACCCGGGACATCCGGGCCGCGGTCGAGCACGGCGAACTGCCCACCGGCACCGACCCCGAACAGCTCGTCTTCGAGCTGAACGGGATCTACTTCTCGCTCAACCACGCCGTCCAGCTCTTCGGCGACGCGTCCGCCCCCGACCGCGCCCGGCGTGCGCTGCGGCGCGTCCTGAGCTGACGAATCAGTCCTTCGGGGGGATTGGCCCGGTCCTCCGGATGGCCGCGCGCGGCACCGCGCAGGATCCTGTCCATGAGCATCTGGCTGAGGGGGGCCGGCCTCACGGCGGCCGCGGCGCTGACGGTGCTGGGGCCGTGGGCGGCCGGGGGGACGGCGTACGCGCACGATCCACCGGGGCCGCCGGGTCCGCCCGTGGTCCGGTTCCTGCCCGACGGCACCGTACGCGTCGAGACCGGCGGCGGCGCCGTCCGGGTGGAGACCCGCGACGGTGAGACGCGGGCGCGGGTCACCCACGGCGGGGACACCGTGGACGCGCGCACGGGCAAGGGCGGCTCGTCCGCGACCGTCCGGCGGCGGCACTGTCCCGCGTACGAGTCGACGGTGGACGCCCGTACGGACAGCGGTGGTTCGCGGGGTTCGGTGTCCTGGCGGCACCCCTGCGGACCGGCGCCGCGCCCCACCCCCGCCCGCCCCGTACGCCGCGCACCGGCTCCGGCGCCCACGCCGACCCCCACCCCGACCCCGACCCCGACCCCGACACCCACGCCGACCCCCACGCCCACGCCGACCCCCACCCCGACGCACCGCGCGGAACTGCCGCCGGTCGCCTACCGCAAGGCGAGCGCGCCGCCCCCGCCCGATGGACCGAGCATCGTCCACCTCATGCTGCTCGTCACCGCCCCGGCGGTCCTGTCCGCCGCCGCGCTCAAGCCCCGCTCCCAAGCCCGCTCACGGAGGTGATCGATGTCGGACTGGCTCGTCCTGGGCATCGCGATGGCCGCGGCCTGCGCCGTGGTGCTGACCATCGTGCTCATCAACCAACGCCGCATCGGCGATGACGACGACCCCTCGGAGACCCCCGACGTCATCGAGTACATGACGATGATGATCGGCGTGGTGTACGCCATCGTCCTCGGTCTCGCCATCGCCGGCGTGTGGGAGGCCCGCGGCGGCGCCGAGGACACCGTCCACCGCGAGACCCAGGCCCTGCACGAGGTGCGGCAGCGCGTCCAGGTCTACCCGGCGGCCGTCCGCGACCAGGTGCGCGCCGACGTCGACTCGTACGTCTCGTACGTCGCGCACACGGAGATCCCCTACATGCTCGAGCACGGGGAGAACACGCAGCGCGGCTCGGAACTCCTCGACAAGGTGCGCCGGGACGTCACCGACTTCGAACCTCGCACCCCGCTGGCCAACCAGGCGTACCAGCCGATCGTCGACCAGGTCGCGGCCGCCGACGACGCGCGCACCGGACGCGGCGAGAACGCCGGACCGACCATGCCGGGGGTGGTGTGGTTCGGCCTGATCGCCGGCGCCCTCGTCGCGGTGGGACTGATCTTCAGCCTGCAGATCCGGCGCTCCCGGCGCGAACTGGTCCTCGCCGGGCTCTACAGCGCCCTGATCGCCTTCCTGCTCTTCCTCATCTGGGACCTGGACGCCCCGTTCGGCCGGGACGCCGCCGAGGCGGCGGCGTCCTTCACCAGCCTCTTCCCTCACATCGGATGATCACTTCTCGAAGCTCGCGAAGTACGAGGCCGCCATGTCCTCCTCCGCGTGCCCGAGTTCGGCCGCACGGCGGAAACGCTCGGCACCGGCCGCGGCCACGTCGAGCCGCACCCCGACGGACTCCCCCGCCTCCACGATCAGCCGGGCGTCCTTCTCCGCGGTGTGCACGGCGAAGCTGGGAGTGAAGTCGCCGGCCAAGATCGACGCCGCCTTCGCCTGCAGGTAGCCCATGTCGAGGGCGCCGCCGGAGACGGCCTGGAGGAAGTCCGCGGCGTCCACGCCGAGGCCCTTCGCGAGCGCGAGGGCCTCGGCGGTGCCGTGGGTGACGGTGAGCACCCAGCTGTTGATCACCAGCTTCAGGCGGCTGGCCGCGCCTTCTGCCGCGTCCTCCCCCACCCACACGGTGCGGCTGCCGATCGCGTCGAAGACCGGTGCCACCGGCTGCCGGGCCTCCTGCGGCCCGGCGGCCAGCACCAGGAGCTGCCCGTTCTCGGCGGGCTGCCGGGTGCCCAGAACGGGCGAGTCCAGGAAGACGACGCCGTGCTCGCGCGCGAACTGCGCGAACGCCCCGAGGGCGCCCACGCCCGCGGTGGTGCACTGCGCCCACACCGCGCCCTTCCGCAGCGCCGGCGCCGCCTGCCGCATGGCCTCGATGGCGGAGTCCGCGTCGTGCAGGATGGTCAGCACCACGTCGGCGCCGTCCACCGCCTCCGCGGGGGTGCCGGCGACGCGTGCGCCGTCCTTGCCGAGCGGCTCGGCCTTCTCCTTCGTACGGTTCCACACACGGACGTCGAGGCCGGCCTTGACGAGGTTGCGGGCCATCGCGGCACCCATGATGCCGGTGCCGAGTACTGCTGCTGAGGTGGTGTCGGACATGACTGCCACGGTACGACGGACCAATCCGAAACGCTCGCGGCGCCGAATGCCGGACGCGAGACTTGTCCACGACACACGGAATCGAACGCTGGAGGTGTGGTGAGGGAACCGCTGCGGTTCGGCAGGCCCGCACGGCAAGGCCCTGACCTCTCGGAACTGCTGCTCGCCGTCGCGCGCGGCGACCAGGAGGCCTTCGCCCGGCTGTACGACGCCGTGAGCGGACCGGTGCTCGGGCTGGTGCGCGGAGTGCTCAGGGACCCCGCCCAGTCGGAGGAGGTGACACAGGAGGTGCTGGTGGAGGTGTGGCGCACCGCCGCCCGCTTCCGGCCGGAGAAGGGCAGCGCGATGACCTGGGTGATGACCCTGGCCCACCGAAGGGCCGTGGACCGCGTGCGGTCCGCCAGCGCGGCGGCGGACCGCGAGCAGAAGGCGGCGCTGCTGGAGCGCACCCCCGCCTACGACGAGGTCACCGAACAGGTCGAGGCCCGGCTTGAGGCCGAGCAGGTGCGGCGCTGCATGCGCACCCTCACCGAGCTGCAGCACCAGTCGGTGACGCTCGCCTACTACCGGGGGCTGACGTACCGGGAGGTCGCCGAACTGCTGTCGCTGCCCCTGGGCACCGTCAAGACCCGGCTGCGGGACGGCCTGATCAGGCTGCGCGACTGCCTGGGGGTGACCGCGTGAGCACCGATGCCGAACTGCACACCCTCACCGGCGCCTACGCCGTCGACGCGCTGGCCCGGCACGAGCGCGCGGAGTTCGAACGTCACCTCGCGGAGTGCGAGGCCTGCGCGCTGGAGGTGCGCGAGCTGGGCGCGACCGCCGCCCGTCTCGGGCTCGCGGCGGCCGAGGCCGTCCCGCCCCGCATGAAGGACCACGTCATGCGGCTCATCGTCAACGTGCGGCAGGAGCCGCCGTCGGTGCCCGAGCCACCGCGCGCCGCCACACGCGCGACCCGCCGCCGCGCCCCGCAGCCCGCTCGGCGCCGCGTCCGCTTCGCCCTGGCGGCCTGCCTCGCCGCGGCCGCGGCACTGGGCGGGGTGACGGTCTGGCAGCAGCAGCAGCTCGGCGACCTGCGCCAGGAGAACCGGCAGACCCAGGCCCAGGCGGAGCAGGTCTCCCGGGTCCTGGCCGCCCCCGACGCCGTCACGGCCTCCGCCAAGCTCGCGGGCGGCGCCAGCGGCACGGTCGTCGTCTCCCGGAGCCAGGACCGCGCGGTCTTCTTCGCCCACGGCATGCCCGCGCTGAGCGGGAACCGGGTCTACCAGCTCTGGTACTCCGACGGCGGCGCGATGCGCTCCGCGGGCCTCATGCCGGAGCCCACCGGGCGCGACACCACCCAGGCCGTGCTCCTCCAGGGCGCCGTCGACGGGGCTTCCGGCATGGGCATCACCGTCGAACCCCCGGGCGGCTCCCCCCGGCCCACCTCCGACCCCGTGGCCCTGATGGAGTTCCCGGCGTAGGCGGGCCGCCCCGCCCGTCGCGGGCTCGTGCGGCGCCCCGGCGCGACGCGGCGGGGCGCCTCACTCCGCGGCGCCGGGCGGCGCCATAGGCTCGCCGGGCGCGCATACCCGCCAGGAGGAGTGCACCGGACGTGACGACGACGTCGATCTGCCTGTTCACCGCCGATCTACGGCTGCACGACAACCCCGTCCTGCGGGCCGCCCTCGACTCCGCGGAGCAGGTCGTCCCCCTGTTCGTGCTCGACGAGGCCATCGAGGCCGCGGGCTTCGCCGCTCCCAACCGCGCCGCGTTCCTCGCGGACTGCCTCGCCGACCTGGACGAGGGTCTGCGCGAGCGCGGCGGGCGGCTGGTACTGCGCTGCGGGGACGTGGCACGCGAGACGTGCCGGGTCGCGGAGGAGACCGGTGCCGGGCAGGTGCACATCGCGGCCGGGGTGAGCCGCTACGCCGCACGGCGCGAGGAGCGGCTGCGGGAGGCGCTGGCCGGGGCGGGACGCCGACTGCGGGTGCACGAGGCCGTGCTGACCGCGGTGCCGCCCGGTGCGGTGACCCCGGCCGGCAAGGACAGCTTCGGGGTGTTCACCCCGTATTTCCGGCGCTGGGAGCGCGCGGACCTGCGCGACCCGCTGGACGCGCCTCGTGTGGTCCGCGTCCCGGACGCCGTGGCGTCCCGGCTGCTCCCGAAGGCGCCGAAGGGCACGTCGCCCGGGCTGCCCCCGGGCGGCGAGACCGAGGCACGCGAACGCTGGCGCGCCTGGCGCGCGTCGGGGCTCGCCGCGTACGCGGACCGCCACGACGACCTGCCCGGCGACGCCACCTCACGCCTCTCGCCCCATCTGCACTTCGGGTGTCTGTCGGCCACCGAGCTGGTTCGGCGCGCCCGCGACGCGGGCGGGCCCGGTGCGGACGCGTTCGTACGGCAGTTGGCGTGGCGCGAGTTCCACCACCAGGTGCTCGCCGCCCGCCCCGACGCCGCCTCCCGGGACCTGCGGCCGCGCGGCGACTGCTGGCGCGGTGACGGCCCCGAGGCGGACGCGTGGCGCCAGGGCCGTACGGGATACCCGGTGATCGACGCGGCGATGAGGCAGTTGCGGCACGAGGGCTGGATGCACAACCGCGCGCGGCTGCTGGCCGCGAGCTTCCTGACGAAGACGCTGTACGTGGACTGGCGGATCGGCGCGGCGCACTTCCTGGAGCTGCTGGTGGACGGCGACGTCGCCAACAACCAGCTGAACTGGCAGTGGGTGGCCGGCACCGGCACCGACACCCGCCCGAACCGGGTGCTGAACCCCCTGGTGCAGGCCCGCCGTTTCGACCCGGACGGCGCCTACGTGCGCCGCTGGGTGCCCGAGCTGGCCGGGGTACGGGGCGGCGCCGTGCACCGCCCCTGGCGCCTCCCCGAGGCCGAACGGGGAGCCCTGGACTACCCCGCCCCACTCGTGGACCTCGACGAGGCCCTCGCCCGCTTCCGAGGCGCCCGCGGCACGTAGCCGCTCCGCGGGTCGAGAGCCGCGGCGGCCCGACGCGCACGCCCCGAGGTGCACACGGCAGGCGGCACGCGGGCCGTCCCGCCCGCCGGGGGCCACCCCGTCGCGCGCCTCGGTGACGGCGCTCGCCCCCTCTGCGTGCAGCCGCGCATCACCACCGCACCACGTGCGCGACCCGCTGGAGCGGTCCCGGGCTGCCGGCAGTGCCCGCCCCGCCCCTCACCCCGGCGGGACGCCGGTCCGCTTCCGTGGGGGCCGGGGGAGGAACCCGCTGGTGCGCGAGGCGTACTCGGCCCAGCCGGGGCGGTCCGCCATGTGCCGTTCCAGCAGGGCCTTCCCGCTGCCCCGGGTCAGCAGGTACGACATCAGCAGCGGGGACACGACGGACACCGCCGCGGCCTGCCAGGCGTCGCAGGCCACCGCGAACAGGCCCCACCACACGCAGAAGTCGCCGAAGTAGTTGGGATGCCGGGTCCAGCTCCACAGACCGCGGTCCATGATGCGGCCCCGGTTCGCCGGGTCGGCCTTGAAACGTGCCAACTGGTGGTCGCCGACGGCCTCGAAGAGCAGGCCGGTGAGCCAGAGCAGCACACCGACCGCGACGGCCGGGCCGACCGGACCGGGGATGTACGAGGCGGCCTGGACGGGCAGCGAGACGACCAGGACGAGCGCGCCCTGCAGCAGGTACACCGCGCGGAAGGCGTAGGCGGCCCGGCTGCCGCGGGCCTTGGCCAGGAAGGCCTCGTAGCGGGGGTCCTCTCCGTGCCCGCGCCCGCGGCGGGCGATGTGGACGGCGAGCCGCAGGCCCCACACGGCGGTCAGCGCCGGCACCAGGGCGCGACGGGCCGGGTCGCCGTGCCCGGCGGACATGCCGTACGCGCAGGCGGCCACCGCCGTGAAGGCCACGCCCCAGGCGACGTCGACGTAGCGGTGCCTGCCGCGGGACAGCGCGAAGGCGAAGGTGACGAGCATGACGGCGAGCGCGGCCCCGGCCGCCACCGCCACGCCCGCTCCGAACGCGCCCCAGGGGAAGCCGTTCATCACCCTCACCACCCCCCGTACCAGGCGGCGGGCGTTCCGGCCGTGCCGCCGGTGCCGTCGGCGGTGGGCCGTACGACGAGGATCTGGTCGACGCCCATGCGCCGTTCGGCGAAGGCGAGCGCGCCGCCGGCCAGGTACAGCCGCCACACGCGCGCGGTCTCCTCGCCGGCCAGGAGGACGACGTCGGACCAGCGCCGCTCCAGGGTGGCCAGCCAGGCCCGCACGGTGCGCGCGTAGTGCTCGCGCAGCGATTCCACGGCCCGGACCTCCAGACCCGCCTCCTCCAGCAGCGCCACGGTCCGGCCGAGGGGCCGCATGTGCATGTCGGGGGCGATGTAGGTCTCGATGAAGGCACCGCCACCGGGGGCGGCACGGCCGCGGGACATCTGCTGCACCAGCGCCCTGCCCCGGGGCCGCAGCATGCGGTGGATCGCCCCGGCGAACCGCGGGTAGTGCGCGTCGCCGACGTGCTCGCCCATCTCGATCGCGGTGACCGCCTCGTAGCCGCCGCTGCCCTCCAGGTCGCGGTAGTCGCGCAGTTCGACGGTCACGTACTCCTCCAGGCCGCGTTCGCGGATCCGGTCCCGCACGAAGTCCCGCTGGGCGGCGGAGAGGGTGACCGCGTGCACCTGCGCGCGATGGGCCTGCGCGGCGTACAGGGCGAGCGCGCCCCAGCCGCAGCCGATGTCGAGCAGCCGCATGCCGGGGCGCAGGTCCAGCTTGCGGCAGACGAGTTCGAGCTTGTCGCGCTGGGCGTCGGCGAGGCCGTACGCGGGGTCGTCGTCACGCGTCCAGTAGCCGCAGGAGTACGCCATGGAGGGGTCGAGGAGGAGTTCGTAGAAGTCGTTGGACAGGTCGTAGTGGTGGCTGACGGCGGCCCGGTCGCGGCTCCTGCTGTGCGGGGTGCCGTTGAGCCTGGCGCGGCCGCGCGGGGCGGGGGGCCGGGGCCCGACCGCGCCGAGCCGTACGGCGGCGCCGGCGGCGCGCAGCCGGTCGGCCGCGGTGAGCCGGGGAGGACGCAGCCCGTCGTCGCGCACCGCGTGCCACAGGGCGCGCAGGCCTTCGGTGAGGTCACCACGCACGTCGATGTCGCCGGTGATGTACGCCTCCGCGAGGCCGAGTTCGCCGGGCTGCCACAGGAGTCTTCGCAGCGCCCGCCGGGAGCGCAGGACGACCACGGGGGCGTCGCGCGGCCCGGCGGTGCTGCCGTCCCAGGCCCGCAGCCGCACCGGCAGCGGGCCGCCCGTGAACTGCTCCAGCAGCGGGGCGAGAGTGTCCGCGGCGCCCTTCACCCGGCGGCCTCCCCACGGGCCAGCCGCAGTTGGCACACGTCGAGGTAGCCGGACCGGAACCCCGCCTCGGAGTAGGCGAGGTACAGGGTCCACATGCGGCGGAAGGTCTCGTCGAAGCCGAGGGCGGCGACGTCGGCGGCGCGTCCGGTGAAGCGTTCGCGCCACAGCCGTAGCGTCTCGGCGTAGTGCGGGCCGAAGCCGTCGCAGGAGGTGACACGCAGTGCGGTGTGCTCGTCGAGGGTCCGCTCGATCGCCCCCAGGGAGGGGATGAGCCCGCCGGGGAAGACGTACTTCTGCATCCAGGTGTGGGTGTCGCGGGTGGCGAGCATGCGCTGGTCGGCCATGGTGATCGCCTGGAGGGCGACCGCGCCGCCGGGCGCCAGCAGCCTGTCCAGGGCGGTGAAGTAGACCGGCCAGTACTCGGCGCCGACGGCCTCGATCATCTCGACGCTGACGATGGCGTCGTAGCTCCCGGTGACCTGCCGGTAGTCGCGCAGCTCCACGGTGGCCCGGTCCTGCTGCCCCGCGGCCGCGATCCGGGCCGTGGCGAGCCGGCGCTGTTCCTCCGAGAGGGTGACGGAGACGACCGTGGCGCCGCGGCGGGCGGCCCGGACGGCGAGTTCCCCCCAGCCGGTGCCGATCTCCAGCAGCCGGGTGCCCTCGCCGACGCCCGCCAGGTCGAGCAGCCGGTCGATCTTGCGGTGCTGCGCGGCGGGCAGTTGGGACCACCGGGCGGGAAAACCGCGGAAGACGGCGGAGGAGTAGGTCAGGGTCTCGTCGAGGAAGAGGGCGAAGAGGTCGTTGGACAGGTCGTAGTGGTCGTGGATGTTGCCGCGGGCGCCGTCGAGGGTGTTGCGCCGCTCGCTGGGTTGCCGGTGCGCCCACAAGGAGCGCAGCCGCTGCAGCGGCTGCGGGACGAGTTCGGTGACGTGCGAGGCGAGCACGGTGAGGACGGCCGGCAGGTCGGGCGCGTCCCATTCACCGGCCATGTAGGACTCGCCGAAGCCGATGAGGCCGTTGGTGCCGACGCGGCGGTTGAAGGCCTCGGGGTCGGCGATCAGCACGGCGGGGCCGCCGGTGCCGAGGACCGGGCCGCCTTCGCCGAGGCGGCAGCGCAGCGGGAGCCCGCTCAGGGCCCGTCGTACGACGGCACCGGCGACGGCGGCGCGCAGGCGTGAGCCGCGCGGCCGTGCCGCGACGTCGGGCCAGCGGCGCGGGTCCACGCCGGCGGCGGGCGCGGAGGCGGAGAGGGGGACGGATGTGGTGGACATGGTCACTCGAAGCCCTCCTGGGGGGCGTGGACGGGGCGCTGCTGCACGTGCAGTCCGCGCAGCAGCAGCCGGATGCCGTGCCGGCGGATGCCGGCCGACACCGCGGCCGTGGGCCAGGGGTGCCGGGCGGCGGCGCGCAGCAGGCCCGGCGCGGTGGCCGGGCGCCGCTCGCCGCGCACGGTGGCGGTGAACGGGGTGCCGTCGCCGGGGCGTTCCAGGTGGACGGTGAGGTGCAGCCGGTCCTGCGGCTCGGACAGCCGCATGCGGTAGCCGCCGTCGACGGGGAAGAACGGGGAGACGTAGAAGTCCTTGGCGACGCGGGCGGTGTCGCGTTCGTCGGTGTGCAGCAGGTAGGCGTGCCGCTCGCCGTAGGTGTTGTGGACCTCGGCGACGACGCAGACGAGGGTGCCGGCCGGGTCGTGGCACCAGTACAGGGTCAGCGGGTTGAAGACGTGGCCGAGGACCCGGGCGTGGCAGAGCATGCGGACCGGGCCGCCGCGCAGGTCGACGCCCTGCGCGGCGAGCCAGGAGTCGAGGGCGGCGCGTACGGTGGCGTGCCGGCCGCCGAAGTGGTCGCGGGGGTCGAAGCGGGCGAGCGGACGCAGCGGGGCGGGGAACCGGGGCGGCCGGGCCGGGTCGGTCAGCCACATGTAGGTGCGGTGGGTGAAGGCGTGCCGCAGCGGGCGGGTGCGGACGTGGGTGATCGTGCACTCGTACAGGGCGGGCACCTGCGGTGGCAGGCCCGCGGGGGTCACCATCGGACCCCCAGCCGGCGGGCGGCCTCGGCGCCGGAGCGGCAGCCGTCCTCGTGGAATCCCCACCCGTGGTAGGCCCCGGCGTAGGCGGTGACGGAGGTGGTCAGGGCGGGCAGCCGCCGCCGCGCGGCCATCGAGGCGGGGGTGTAGACGGGGTGCTCGTACACCATGCGGGCGAGCACCCGCGCCGGGTCGACGCGGTCGTCGGCACCGAGGGTGACGAGGTAGTGCTCGGGGGTGTCCAGCCGCTGGAGGCGGTTCATGTCGTAGCTGACGCGCACCCCGCCGGGGTCGGGTGCGCAGGTGGGCATGAGGTAGTTCCAGGAGGCGCGGGCGGCACGGCTGCGGGGCAGCACCGAGGTGTCGGTGTGCAGCAGCGTCGGGTTGCGGGAGTACGTGAGGGCGCCGAGCGTCCGGCGCTCGTCCGCGGTGGGGTCGGCGAGCAGCCGCAGCGCCTGGTCGGGGTGGGTGGCGACGACCACCGCGTCGTACGTCTCGGTCTCCCCGTCGCCGGTGACGACGTCGGCGCCGTCGGCGTGCCGTCGCAGGGCGCGCACGGGGGTGGCGGTGCGGATCGCGGTGAGCCGTTTGACGATGCGTTCGACGTAGACGCGTGATCCGCCGGTGACGGTCCGCCAGGTGGGGGCGCCGCCCACCGAGAGCATCCCGTGGTGGTCCAGGAACCGGAAGAGGTAGACCGCCGGGTAGTGGGCCGCGGTCCGCGACGAGCAGGACCAGACGCAGGCGACCAGGGGGGTCATGAAATGGGCCGTGAAGTACGCCGAGAACCCCCCCGCGTCGAGGAACTCCCCCAGCGTGGTGGTGTCGTCGCTACCGCCCTCCGCGAGCTGCCGCCGGGCAAGGCGGTGGAAGCGGGGCACTTCGCCCAGCATACGCAGATAGGCCGGGCGCAGCGCGTTGCGCGGCTGCGCGAAGATCCCCGACGGACCGCGGGCACCGGCGTACTCCAGTCCGCAGCCCTCGCAGCGGACGGACATGCTCATCTCGGATTCCTGCGTGGGGACGCCGAGTTCGGCGAAGATCCGCAGCAGGGTGGGGTAGGTGCGCTCGTTGTGGACGATGAACCCGCTGTCGACGGCGGTGATCCGGCCGTCGGAGGAGGGCACGTCGTGGGTGTGGGCGTGCCCTCCGAGCCGGTCGTCGGCCTCGAACAGCGATACGTCGTCATGCCGTTGCAGCAGGTAGGCGGCGGTGAGCCCGGCGACGCCGCTCCCCACGACGGCCACCCTTCGCCTTCTGTCGGTCACATCCCGTCCCTTCGTCGCGTTCCTCTCACTGCTGGGTTGTTCGCAGCCGCCCGCCGGGCGGATTGGTCCGTACGGCAATCCGCCGGGCCGGCGGCGGCGAATCCATGGGTGGAGGCATGTGACGGGCGTGGCCGCGGGGAGCGGCCGATAATGACGGTGAGCACACGAGAGAGGCCGATCCGATGACGTACGGTGACGAAGCGGGTGGCGGGCGGCCGCGGCCGGCGCTGGTCCCGTACGTGCTGCCCCAGCGGCCGCACGCCGCCGTCCTGGTGCTGCACGGCGGCCGCGCGGAGGGCCTGGAACCGCCCCCGGCGCTGAACCTTCCGGGGGCCCGGATGCGTCCGTTCGTCCGCGCGATCGGCCGGGCCACCGCCGGGCACGGGGTGGCGCTGGCCGGGGTCCGCTACCGGCACCGCGGCTGGAACGGCGAGCGGGAGGACGCCGCGCGGGACGCCCTGCGGGCGCTGGAGGCACTGCGGCAGCGGGCCGGGGAGGTGCCCGTGGTGCTGGTGGGGCACTCGATGGGCGGCCGGGCGGCGCTGCGCGCGGCCGGGCATCCCCTGGTGGGCGCGGTCGTGGGGCTGGCGCCGTGGTGCCCCGAGGGCGAGCCGGTGGGGCATCTGGCCGGACGGCGCCTGGTGCTGCTGCACGGCGACCGGGACCGGGTCACCGATCCGGCCGGCTCGCTGACCCTGGCGGACCGGGCGCGCGCCGCGGGCGCCGAGGCCTGCCACCTGGTGGTACCGGGCGGCGACCACGCGATGCTGCGCGGTGCCGGGGCCTGGCACGACCTGACGGCGCGCCTGGTCGCCGGCCTGCTGCGGCTGGGCCCGCTGCCGCCGGAGGTGGCGGGAGCGCTGACCGCCCCGGGATCGGAGGGAGCGCGATGAGCCTCACCTGCCTGGTGACGGGCGCCACCGGCTACATCGGCGGCCGGCTCGTCCCCGAACTGCTGGAGGCCGGGCACCGGGTGCGCTGCCTGGCCCGTACGCCCGGCAAGCTGCGCGACCACCCGTGGGCGGGCGAGGTGGAGGTCGTCAAGGGCGACGTCACCGACCCGGACTCGGTGGCGGCGGCGATGGAGGGCGTGGACGTCGCGTACTACCTCGTCCACGCCCTGGGCAGCGGGCGGGACTTCGAGCGGACGGACCGGGAGGCGGCGGAGGTCTTCGGGGCCCGCGCGAGGGCCGCGGGCGTACGGCGGATCGTGTACCTGGGCGGTCTGACCCCCGCAGGTGTACCCGAGCGGGAGCTGTCGCCGCACCTGCGCTCGCGCGCCGAGGTGGGACGGGTGCTGCTCGCCTCCGGTGTGCCGACGGCGGCACTGCGGGCGGCGGTGATCATCGGCTCCGGCTCGGCCTCCTTCGAGATGCTCCGCTACCTCACCGAACGGCTGCCGGTGATGGTCACCCCGCGCTGGGTGGGCACCCGGATCCAGCCGATCGCCGTACGGGACGTGCTGCGCTACCTCGTGGGCTGCGCCACGCTGCCGCCCGAGGTGAACCGCGCCTTCGACATCGGCGGCCCCGACGTGCTGACGTACCGCGCCATGATGCTGAAGTACGCCGAGGTGGCGGGGCTGCCGCCACGGCTGATCGTGCCGGTGCCCGTGCTGACGCCGCGGTTGTCGAGCCACTGGGTGGGACTGGTGACCCCGGTGCCCGCGGGCCTCGCGCGGCCGCTGACGGAGTCCCTGCGGTACGAGGTGGTCTGCCACGATCACGACATCGCGCGGTGGGTGCCGGACCCGCCCGAGGGCATGATCGGCGTCGAGCCGGCGCTGCGGCTGGCGCTGCAGCGCATCCGGGAGGCGAACGTGGTCACCCGCTGGTCCTCGGCCGCCGTGCCCGGCGCGCCGAGCGACCCGCTGCCCACGGACCCGGACTGGGCGGGCGGCTCCCTCTACTGCGACCACCGCACGCGGATCGTGGACGCCTCGCCCGAGGCGCTGTGGCGGGTCATCGAGGGCATCGGCGGCGACAACGGCTGGTACTCCTTCCCGCTGGCCTGGGCCGTGCGCGGCTGGCTCGACCGCTTCGTGGGCGGGGTGGGGCTGCGCCGGGGACGGCGGGACGCGGCGCACCTGCGGGCGGGTGACTCGCTGGACTTCTGGCGGGTGGAGGAGATCGAGCCGGGCCGGCTGCTGCGGTTGCGCGCCGAGATGCGGCTGCCGGGCCTGGCCTGGCTGGAGCTGTCGGCCGGACGGGACGGTGCCGGGCGCACCGTCTACGGGCAGCGGGCGCTGTTCCATCCGCGCGGGCTCGCGGGGCACGCGTACTGGTGGAGCGTGTCGCCGTTCCACTCGGTGGTCTTCGGCGGCATGGCGCGCAACATCGCCGCGGCGGCCCGGAAGGGCGCGGGGGGGCCGTGACTGCGGCGGATCACTCCGGGGCGGGGGCGCGCAGGGCGGTCAGTTCGTCGTTCATCGCGCCCAGGAAGCGCATCACGACGGCGAGTTCGTCCTCGGTGAAGCGGTCGCGCGCAGCATCGGTGCTCCGGGCGAGCGGACGGAAGAACTCCCGCGCCACCGCCATCCCTCGCGGGGCGTAGTGCAGATGGACCACGCGGCGGTCGGCGGCGTCGCGGGTACGGCGGATGTGGCCGGCGCGTTCCAGCCGGTCCAGGCAGGCGGTGACGGCACCGGAGGTCAGATTGAGGCGTTCGCGCAGGCGACCGGGGGTCATGGCCCCGCCCCGGTCGTCGCCGTCCAGGATCGCGACCAGCGCCTGCACGTCGGTGTGGTGCAGCTTCTGGCTCTGCGCGAAGTCCTGCGCAATGCGGTTGAACTCGCTGTTCATCCGGCGCAGCTGCACGGCGAAGGCGTGCAGCCCGGTCGGGGACTCGTCCTGGAGGTTGTCGGGCACCCCTCCATCGTAAATAATCTCGATTATTAAGATACTCGATCAATGAGATATACCCTTTCCTCGCGGGGACATCCCCCGGTTCCGACTCCACGGGAGAGAGCGATGACATCCCTGCCGCGCGCCGTCCGATGGCTGCTGCCGGTGGTGCTGCTGGTCGCCTGGCTGGGTATCGGGGGCACCCTCGGCCCGTACGCCGGCAGGCTCGGCGAGGTCTCCACCAACGACCAGGCGGCCTTCCTGCCGCGCAGCGCCGAGTCCACGAAGGCCGTCAACGAACGCACGGCCTTCAGCCGCGACGGGACCGTGCCCGCGATCGTCGTCTGGACCGCCGGCAGCGGCCGGGTGACCGACGCCCAGCAGCAGGCCGCCACGGCCGCGCTGGCCTCGCTCGCCGGCACCGAGGGGGTCAGCGGCCGCCCCTCCCCCGCGCTGCGCTCCGACGACGGCCTGGCCCTGCAGGGCGTCGTGCAGCTCCGCCCCGACCTCGGCCGGGACGTCGGGGACGCCGTCGGCCGTATCCAGGACACGGCGTCCCGCGTGGGCGGGACCACCGCACACGTGGCCGGACCCGCGGCCTCGCAGGCCGACCTGGGCGAGGCCTTCGCGGGCATCGACGGACTGCTGCTGTTCACCGCGCTCGGCGTGGTGCTCGCGATCCTGCTGCTGGTCTACCGCGCCCTGCTGCTGCCCCTGGTCATCATCGTCGGCTCGGTCTTCTCACTCGGCCTGGCCTGCGGGGTGGTCTACGTACTGGCCGACCACGGCATCGTCCGGGTCGACGGCCAGGTCCAGGGCATCCTGTCGATCCTCGTCATCGGCGCGGCCACCGACTACGCCCTGCTGCTCGCCGCCCGCTTCCGGGAGGAACTCGCGGCCCGCGGCGACCGGTTCGCGGCGATGCGCGCCGCGCTGCGCCGCTCCGCCGGCGCGATCGTGGCGAGCGCGGCCACCGTGGCCCTCGGTCTGCTCGCCCTGCTGGCCAGCGACCTCACCAACAACCGCGCCCTCGGCCCGGTCGGCGCCGTCGGGATCGTCTGCGCCGTCGCGAGCAGCCTGACCTTCCTGCCCGCCGCGCTGCTGCTGCTCGGCCGGGCCGCCTACTGGCCCGCCAGGCCGCGGGAGCGGCGTCCGGAGGGGGAGGGCGTCTGGCGGCGGATCGCGGCCCTCGTGGACCGCGCGCCGCGCCGGGTCTGGGCCGCGAGCCTGGCCCTGCTGCTGGGCTGTGCGGCCTTCTCCCCCGCGCTGACCGCCCGGGGCGTGCCGCTCGACGAGATCTTCGTCCACCAGGCGCCCTCGGTGACCGCCCAGCGCGTCCTCGGCGAGCACTTCCCCGGAGGTTCCGGCAACCCCGCCGTGGTCATCGCGCAGGCGGACCGGCTCGACCCCGTCACCCGGGCCGCGTCCGGCACCGACGGCGTCGACTCCGTCGCCCCCCTCACCGCCTCGGGCCGGCCCGGTGGGGGCGAGCCGCTCGTCACCGGCGGCCGGGTCCTGCTGGAGGTGACGCTGAAGGACGCCGCCGACAGCGACGCCGCCAAGGCCACGGTGCAGCGGCTGCGCACGGCCGTGCACGCGGTGCCCGGCGCGGAAGCGGTGGTCGGCGGGTACACGGCCCAGCAGCTCGACACCCAGCGGACCGCGGAGCGCGACCGCACCCTCGTCGTCCCCGTCGTCCTCGCGATCATCCTGGTGATCCTGGCGGCGCTGCTGCGCAGCCTGCTGCTGCCGCTGCTCATGGTCGCCACGGTGGGCCTCAACTTCGCCGCCACCCTGGGGGTCTCGGCACTGGTCTTCCGCCACGTCCTCGGCTTCTCGGCCACGGACGCCTCGGTGCCGCTGTACGGCTTCGTCTTCCTGGTCGCCCTGGGCGTGGACTACAACATCTTCCTGATGACCCGGGTCCGCGAGGAGACGTTGCGCCACGGCACGCGGCAGGGCGTCCTGCGCGGGCTGACCGCCACCGGAGGGGTGATCACCTCGGCGGGCGTGGTGCTCGCGGCGACCTTCGCGGCGCTCGGCGTGATCCCGCTGGCCTTCCTGGTGCAGATCGCCTTCATCGTGGCCTTCGGGGTGCTGCTGGACACCCTGCTGGTGCGCTCGTTCCTGCTGCCCGCGCTGGTACGCGACATCGGCCCGAAGGTGTGGTGGCCGGGTGCCGCCGCACGCGGCGGCGACGGGCCGCCGGCGCGGCAGGGCGCCGCGGACCCGCCGCGCGTGGCGGAGCGTCAGACGACCTGATGCAGCCAGCGCACGGGGGCGCCCTCACCCGCGTAGCGGAAGGGCTCCAGTTCGTCGTCCCAGGGCTTGCCGAGCAGCTTGGCGACTTCGGTCTCCAGGTCGGCCTCGCCCTTGCGGGCGCGGGCGAGCGCGGCGCGCAACCGGTCCTCGGGGATGAGGATGTCCCCGTGGATGCCGGTGACCGCGTGGAAGATGCCGAGGTCGGGGGTGCTGCTGTAGCGCTCCCCCTCGGCCCCGGCGCACGGCTCCGCGGTGACCTCGAAGCGCAGCAGGTGCCAGCCGCGCAGCGCGGACGCCAGCTTGGAGGCGGTGCCGGGTTCCGCCTGCCAGGAGAACTCGGCCCGCCAGGTGCCCGGCGAGGCGGGCTGGCGGATCCAGTCCAGGTTCACGCGCACGCCGAGGACACCCGCGACGGCCCACTCGACGTGCGGGCACAGCGCGCGTGGCGCGGAGTGCACGTACAGAACTCCACGTGTCGTCACCGGAACCTCCAGTGTGGGACGAGGTACGCCTTCCCCAGCGGCCTCATGCCCATAACCGAGCCATCCGGGACAGCAGTGGACATTCTGCACTAATCATAACGAATGAGACAAGATCTGACCTTGGATCACCTCTTTCGCACCACCTGTCAGGGAAAAAGCTACCGCGCGGCGCCAGGCGAGGAGTGACGTACTGTCGGGATCAGCGAGAAGTCACCCACTCGTCCGAGGGAGAACGGATGCGCCAGTCGCTCTCGCGCGGGGTCGGCCGCACCCTGATCGCGCTGGTCACCCTGCTCACGACGGCACTCGGGGCCGGCTGCTCCGCCACCGAGGGACCGGGCGGCGCCGAGGCCGGCGCCGCCGGGCGGGCTGACGCGGCGAAGCGCCCCGCGGCGGTGTGGGACACCACCCCCGCCTCGCTGGCCGCGCTCGGCGACTCCATCACCCGCGCCTTCGACGCCTGCGGGATCCTGACGGACTGTCCGGACCTGTCCTGGGCGACCGGCAGCCGCCGCTCCGTGGACAGCGTGGCCAACCGCCTGCTGGACAAGCCGGCCTCCAAGAGCTGGAACCTGGCGGCCAGCGGGGCCAAGATGCACGACCTGCCGGCACAGGCGAAGAAGGCCGTCGAACGACGGCCGCAGCAGGTGACGATCCTGATGGGCGCCAACGACGCGTGTGCGCGCAGCACCGACCGCATGACCCCGGTGGCCGAATACCGCCGGGATTTCTCGGCCGCCCTGCGGACCCTCGACCGCGAACTGCCCAAGGCCCAGGTCTTCGTCGCGAGCGTGCCCGACCTGATGCGCCTGTGGGACGTCGGCCGGCAGAACGCGCTGGGACGGCAGATCTGGAAGCTGGGCCTGTGCCCGTCGATGCTCTCCGACGCGCAGTCGATGAGCACGGCCGCCCGCGAACGGCGGCAGACCGTACGCGAGAGGGTCATGGCGTACAACGACGTCCTGCGGCAGGAGTGCGCGCGCCTCGAGCGCTGCCGCTACGACGGCGGCACGGTCTTCGACTACCGGTTCACCCAAAAGGAGCTGAGCCCCTGGGACTGGTTCCACCCCAGCGCCGAGGGTCAGGCCAAGCTGGCGGGACTGGTCTACGCGGCGGCCTTCGGGCCGGGCGCCGTCGGTCGCTGACCGGGCGGGAAACGGCACCTCGTTCGGGGTTTCGGACACGGCGCGGCACGCGCCACGGGCGGACGGACTCACTTCGGCAACATCGCCGTCACCTCCCCGGCACACCCATTGACACCGCCGGGAGCCCGTAACTACGTTCCCTTCAACATTTCGAACGTGTGACGAAATCTCGAACGACACCCTGTAAGGGGCGGCTTCCGTGCGCATCACCGGCATCAGTACCCATGTGGTCGGCACTCCCTGGCGGAATCTCACCTATGTGCTCGTCCACACCGACGAGGGACTCACGGGCGTCGGCGAGACCCGCATGCTCGGCCACACCGACGCGTTGCTCGGCTACCTCCACGAGGCGGAGGCCAACCACATAGTCGGCTCGGACCCCTTCGCGGTCGAGGACCTGGTCCGCCGGATGAAGTACGGCGACTACGGGCGCGCCGGAGAGATCGTCATGTCCGGCATCGCCGTCATCGAGATGGCGTGCTGGGACATCAAGGGCAAGGCCCTCGGCGTGCCCGTCTGGCAGCTGCTCGGCGGCAAGGTGAACGAGAAGGTCAAGGCGTACGCCAACGGCTGGTACACCACCGAGCGCACCCCGGAGGCGTACCACAAGGCCGCCGCCGCGGTGGTGGAGCGGGGCTACCGCGCGCTGAAGATCGACCCCTTCGGCACCGGCCACTTCGAGCTGGACCACGCGGCGACCGCCTACTCCGTCTCCCTCATCGAGGCCGTGCGCGACGCGATCGGCCCCGAGACCGAGCTGCTGGTGGAGATGCACGGCCGGTTCAGCCCGGCCACCGCGATCCGCGTCGCCAAGGATCTGGCACCCTTCAAGCCCAGCTGGATCGAGGAGCCGGTGCCGCCGGAGAACCTCAAGGCCCTGGCGAAGGTGGCCGCCCACACGGACCTGCCGATCGCGACCGGCGAGCGCATCCACGACCGCTACGAGTTCCGCGAGCTGTTCGAGCTGCAGGCCGCCGACATCATCCAGCCCGACCTCGGGCACATCGGCGGCATCAACGAGGTCCGCAAGCTGGCCGCCACCGCGGAGACCCACTACGTGCTGGTCGCCCCGCACAACGTCGGCGGCTCCGTGCTCACCGCCGCGAGCCTGCAGCTCGCCGGGTGCACCCCCAACTTCAAGATCCTCGAACACTTCAACGACTTCGCGGACTCCGAGATCAAGAAGGTCGTCAAGGGCGCACCCGTGGTCGGCGAGGACGGGTACTTCACCCTCTCGGACGCACCGGGCCTCGGTGTCGAGCTCGACGTCGACGCCGCCGCCGAATTCCCCCAGCAGCAGGCCCGTTTCGACCTGTGGGCCGAGGGCTGGGAGCGCCGGAAGCCGAAGGGCTCGAAGTGACCGTCCACACCCCCCGCGCCGTCGTCCTCGACGGGCCCGGCCGGCACCGGATCGCGCCGGCCGGACCGGTGCCGCCCGGTCCGGGCGAGGCGCTGGTCCGCGTGCACGCCGCGGGCATCTGCGGCAGCGACCGGGAGATGTACGCCGGCACCCGCCCCGAGGGGTACGTCCGCTACCCCGTCACCCCGGGCCACGAGTGGTCCGGCACGGTGGAGGCGGTCGGCGCCGGGGTGACCGCCGCTCTGGTGGGCCGGAAGGTCGTCGGCGAGGGTTTCCGCAACTGCCAGGTCTGCGAGCGGTGCCACGCCGGGGAGACCACGCTGTGCAGCGCGCCGTACGAGGAGACCGGCTTCACGCAGCCCGGCGCGATGGCGGACACCCTGACACTGCCCGCCAGGCTGCTGCACGTCCTGGACGACGCCGCCGACCTGCGCACCGCCGCGCTCCTGGAGCCGGCCGCGTGCGTGGCGGCGGCACTGCTGAAGGCCCCGGCGGCGCCGGGCGAACGGGTGGCGGTCGTCGGCACCGGCACGCTCGGCATGCTGGCGGTGCAGTTCCTCGCCGCGGTGTCGCCGGCGGAGCTGCTGGTGGTGGGCACCGGCCGGGTCCGCGAGGAGCTGGCCGCCTCGTTCGGCGCCACGCGGTTCCGCACGGCAGCCGAACTGGCCGACGCCGATGGGGAGTACGACCTGGTGGTCGAGGCCGCCGGGTCCGCCTCCGCGGCCCGTGTCTCGGCGGGGCTGCTGCGCCGCGGCGGCCGGATGGCGCTGACCGGCATCCCCGCGCCGGGGGCGCTCGGGCTCGACCCCACCGACCTGGTGGTGCGCCAGCTGACCGTGCACACGGTCTTCGGGGCGCCGCCCGCCGCCTGGGCCCACACCGTCCGGGCCTTCGACGCCGGGATCCTGGACCCCGCACCGCTGATCACGCACGACCTGCCCCTGGAGGAGTACGCCGGCGCCCTGGAACTGCTGGGGAGCCGGGATCCCAAGGTGGGGAAGGTGCTGCTACGTCCGTGACCGCTCCGTGCGCGGCGGACACACGATGTCCCATCCGTGCCCACTCACACCCAATGAACCGAACGTCGTCCGACATCTCGAACGGCGAGAACGAAGGAGCACCGTGACCGACGCACCCACCCCGAGCCCCGGAAAGGCCGGCACCACCTCCGGTCCCCGTCACCCGGGCCAGTACGCGCTCACTCTCCTCGGTCACGGAGCGCCGGCGGACGACCCAGCCGACTCCTCCCCGCACTCCTTCCCCGACGGCGGGACCTGGCGCACCGAGATCCCCTCCGTGGAGGGCCCGGAGGCCCTGGCCACCGTGCTGGAGGAGAGCGAGCGGCTGGAGGTGCCGGTGCACCGGATCAGCCAGGGCAGCGGCATCTGGATGCTGACGGACGCGGAGATCACCGAGATGGTCACCGCCTGCGCCGAACGCGACGTCGAGCTCTGCCTGTTCACCGGGCCCCGCGGCACCTGGGACATCGGCGCCGCGACCCGCACCGACTCCCGCGGCGGGGGCCTGCGGGCCCGCGGCCACGACCAGGTGGCCGGCTGCGTCGAGGACGCGCTGCGGGCGGCCGCCCTGGGCGTGCGCTGCCTGCTCGTCGCGGACGAGGGCGTGCTGTGGCTGCTGCACCAGCTGCGGGAACAGGGGCTGCTGCCGGCCGACACCACCTTCAAGGTCTCGGCGCTGGTCGGCCCGGTCAACCCGGCGGCCTACGCGGTGTGGGAGCGGCTGGGTGCCGACTCCATCAACATCCCCTCCGACCTGACCCTCCAGCAGATCACCGAGATCCGCAGGGTCAGCCGGGCGCCGATGGACTTCTACATCGAGGCCCCGGACGACCTCGGCGGCTTCGTACGGCTCTACGACGCGGCGGAGCTGATCCGCCGCGGAGCACCGATCTACCTCAAGTTCGGGCTCAGCAAGGCCCCTGGCATCTACCCGTACGGACGCCAGCTGCGGGAGGTCGCCCTGTCGACCGCTCGCGAGCGGGTCCGGCGCGGCCGCCTTGTGCTCGACCTGCTCTCCCGGCTGGGCGCGGACGGCGGGCAGTCCCCGCTGGGCGCGCGGCTGCCGGGCCCGCTCCACCGCTTCCCCCTGGACATCGCGACCGACCCGGACCAGGCGACCGACCCCCGCCTGGCCGCCGAAAGGATCTGATCAGCCATGCGCATCGCCAGAGCCGCACGTCTGCGCACCACAGCCGCGCTGATAGCCACCCTCGCCCTCGGGGCCACCGCAACCGCCTGTGGGCAGAGCGACAACGCCAACGGTGGCGACAAGGACGGTGGGAAGGGCGGCACGATCGGCATCGCCATGCCCACCAAGTCGTCGGAGCGGTGGATCGCCGACGGCGCCAACATGGTCAAGCAGTTCAAGGACCTGGGTTACAAGACCGACCTGCAGTACGGCGACGACAAGGTCGAGAACCAGGTCGCCCAGATCCAGAACATGATCACCAAGGGCGACAAGCTCCTGGTCATCGCGGCCATCGACGGCTCGGCCCTCAGCGACGTGCTGCAGCAGGCCCACGACGCCGGCATCAAGGTGATCTCCTACGACCGCCTGATTCTGGGTTCGCCGAACGTCGACTACTACGCGACCTTCGACAACTTCAAGGTCGGACAGCTCCAGGGCGGTTACATCGTCGACAAGCTGGGCCTGAAGGACGGCAGCAAGAAGGGCCCCTTCAACATCGAGCTCTTCGCCGGCTCGCCCGACGACAACAACACCAGGTACTTCTTCAACGGCGCGATGGAGGTACTCAAGCCGTACATCGACAAGAAGCAGCTGGTGGTCAAGAGCGGCCAGACCGAGCTCAACCAGGTCACCACGCTGCGCTGGGACGGCGCCACCGCCCAGGCCCGCATGGACGACCTGCTCAGCAAGTCGTACACCTCCGACGACGTGGACGCGGTGCTCTCCCCGTACGACGGCATCTCGCGCGGTGTCATCTCGGCGCTGAAGGGCGTGGGCTACGGCAGCGGCAACAAGGCGCTGCCGATCGTCACCGGCCAGGACGCGGAGGTCGCCTCGATCAAGTCGATCATCGCCGGCGAGCAGTCCCAGACCGTCTTCAAGGACCTGCGCGAGCTGGCCAAGGTGGCCGCCCAGATGGGCGACGCGGTGCTGACCGGCGGCAAGCCGGAGGTCAACGACACCAAGAGCTACGACAACCGCACCAAGGTCGTCCCGACCTACATGCTGCCGCCGGTGAGCGTCGACAAGTCCAACTACAAGCAGGCTCTCATCGACTCCGGCTACGTCAAGGAGTCCGAGCTCCAGTAGTCCCGGATCCGGAGCACTACCGACGATCTTCCCCTTCCATCACCCGAGGAGAACGGAAAGCAGGAATGGCCGGACCCGTCCTCGAAATGCGCTCCATCACCAAGACCTTCCCAGGGGTCAAGGCGCTCTCCGACGTCACCCTGACTGTCGCCGAGGGCGAGGTCCACGCCATCTGCGGTGAGAACGGTGCGGGCAAGTCGACCCTGATGAAGGTGCTCAGCGGGGTCTATCCGCACGGCAGTTACGAAGGGGAGATCCTCTTCCGCGGTGAGACCTGCGAGTTCCGCGACATCCGCGCGAGCGAGCAGCGCGGCATCGTGATCATCCACCAGGAACTCGCCCTGGTTCCCTACCTGTCCATCGCCGAGAACATCTTCCTCGGCAACGAGCACTCCACACGCGGTGTCATCAGCTGGAACGAGACGCTGCGGCACGCGGGCCGGCTGCTCAAGCGGGTCGGGCTGACCGACCAGCCGAGCACCCGTGTGGCGGACATCGGCGTCGGCAAGCAGCAGCTCGTCGAGATCGCCAAGGCGCTGTCCAAGGAGGTCAAGCTCCTCATCCTGGACGAGCCGACGGCCGCCCTGAACGACGAGGACAGCCGCAAACTCCTGGATCTCATACTGGAGTTCAAGGAGCACGGCATCTCCTGCATCATCATCTCGCACAAGCTCAACGAGATCGCCAGGGTCGCCGACTCCATCACCATCCTTCGGGACGGGCGGACCATCGAGACGCTCGACATGAAGGCCACCGACGAGGACGGCGAGAGCACCGTCACCGAGGAGCGGATCATCCGCGGCATGGTCGGCCGCGACCTCGACCACCGCTTCCCCGAGCGGGAACCGGAGATCGGCGAGGTGGCCTTCGCCGTCGAGGACTGGACCGTGCACCACCCGATCGACCAGCAGCGCAAGGTCGTCGACGGGGTGTCCCTCAACGTCCGGCGCGGCGAGATCGTGGGCATCGCCGGGCTGATGGGGGCCGGCCGCACCGAACTGGCCATGAGCGTCTTCGGCCGCTCCTACGGCCGGGGCATCAGCGGCCGGGTCTACCTGGACGGCAAGGAGATCCGCACCCGCACCGTCCCGGAGGCGGTCGGCCACGGCATCGCCTACGTCACCGAGGACCGCAAGCACTACGGGCTGAACCTCATCGACGACATCAGCCGCAACATCTCGCTCAGCGCCCTGTCCAAGGTCGCCAAGCGCGGCGTCGTCAACCAGCACGAGGAGGCCCGCGTCGCCGAGACCTTCCGCTCGACGATGAACATCAAGACCCCGACCGTCTTCGAGACCACGGGCAAACTGAGCGGCGGCAACCAGCAGAAGGTCGTCCTCAGCAAGTGGATCTTCGCCGGGCCGGAGGTCCTCATCCTCGACGAACCCACCCGGGGCATCGACGTCGGGGCCAAGTACGAGATCTACACGGTGATCAACGATCTGGCGGCCCAGGGCAAGGCCGTCGTCTTCATCTCCTCCGAGCTGCCGGAACTGCTCGGCATGTGCGACCGCATCTACACGATGTCGGCGGGCCGGCTGACCGGGGAGATCCCGCGCGAGAGCGCGACGCAGGAAGTGCTTATGCGCCACATGACCATGGACCGAGGTAACTGAGATGGGCAGCCCGGTGAAGACCGACAAGACTCCTCCGCCGCCCGCCGGGGGCGCGGCCGCGGCCGTCAAGGACGGCGGCGCGGCGGCCGGAGCCGCCGGCCTGCTGCTGCAGGCGGCACGGCGCAACATGCGCCAGTACGGCATGATCATCGCGCTGGTGCTGATCGCGGCGCTGTTCCAGATATGGTCCGGCGGCATCCTGCTCAAACCGCAGAACGTCACCAACCTCATCGGCCAGAACAGCTACATCCTGATCCTGGCGATCGGCATGATGGTCGTGATCATCGCCGGCCACATCGACCTGTCCGTCGGTTCGCTGGCGGCCTTCGTCAGCGCGGCCGCCGCGGTGATGATCATCCACCACCACGTCTCGTGGCCGCTGGCCCTGGTCGCCTGCCTGCTCATCGGCGCGATCGCCGGCGCCTGGCAGGGCTACTTCATCGCGTACGTCGGGATCCCGTCGTTCATCGTGACCCTGGCCGGCATGCTGCTGTTCCGCGGCGGCACGCAGATCTTCCTGGAGGGCCAGTCCATCTCGCCCTTCCCGAGCGGCTTCCAGAAGATCGGCAACGGCTTCCTGCCCGAGGTCGGGCCGCACACGAACTACCACAACCTGACGTTGCTCATCGGTCTCGTGGTGATCGCCATCGCCGTCGTCCAGGAGATCCGCGACCGCCGCCAGCAGCTCGCGTACGACCTGGACGTGCTGCCGCGCAACTTCTTCCTGCTGAAGCTGCTCGCCATCATCGCCTGCTGCGTCGCCTTCACCATGACCCTCGCCAGCTACCACGGCGTGCCGATCGTGCTGCTCATCCTCGCCGGGCTGCTCATCGTCTTCGGCTTCGTGATGCGCAACGCGGTGATCGGGCGCCACGTGTACGCGCTCGGCGGCAACCAGGCGGCGGCCAAGCTCTCCGGCGTCAAGGACAAGCGGGTCGTCTTCCTGGTCTTCGTGAACATGGGCGTGCTCGCCGCGCTCGCCGGACTGGTCTACGCGGCGCGGCTGAACGCCGGCGTCCCGCAGGCCGGCATCAACTTCGAGCTCGAGGCCATCGCGGCCGCCTTCATCGGCGGTGCCTCCGCGACCGGCGGCGTCGGCACGGTGCTCGGCGCCATCATCGGCGGCCTGGTGCTCGGGGTGCTCAACAACGGGATGTCGCTGGTCGGCATCGGCACGGACTACCAGCAGGTCATCAAGGGTCTGGTGCTCCTGGCCGCGGTCGGCTTCGACGTCTGGAACAAGCGCAAGGTCGGTTCGTAAAGCAGCTACCTACAGAAGGAGCCGCAAGTGAACAGACGTACATTGATCGCGGGCGCGGCGCTCGGGGCGGTCGCGCCCGCGATCGGCGGGACGAACGCCTGGGCGGCCGGGGAGGCCGCCCCGGCGCGGCAGACCGCCGACGCCAGGCACAGGCCCGTGGGCAGGAGCAAGGTGAGCAAGGAACACTTCGGGACCCTGGAGGACGGCACCAAGGTCGACATCTGGACGGTCAGCAATGGCGGGATCACCCTCAAGGTGCTCTCGTACGGCGGCATCGTCCAGACCTTGGAGCTGCCCGACCGGCGCGGCCGCCGCGTCAACGTGTCCCTCGGATTCGACGACCTGGCCGGCTACGTGGCGAGCAGCCCGTACTTCGGCGCGCTGATCGGGCGCTACGGCAACCGCATCGCGGGCGGCAAGTTCACCCTGGACGGCCGCACCTACCAGCTGCCCGTCAACGACGGCCCGAACAGCCTGCACGGCGGCGACCGGGGCTTCGACAAGCGGGTCTGGGCGGTGGAGGGCTTCAAGGCGGGTTCGGACGCCGGTCTGGTGCTGCGCTACACCAGCGCGGACGGCGAGATGGGCTACCCGGGCACGCTGAAGATCAAGGTCGTCTACACCCTGACCGCGGACGCGCGGTGGCGGATCGACTACACCGCCACCACCGACAGGGCGACGGTCGTCAACCTCACCAACCACACGTACTTCAACCTGCGCGGCGAGGGCGACGGCGGCGTCTACGACCACGAGGTCCAGATCGCCGCCCGGCGCTACACCCCGGTCGGGTCCACCCTGATCCCCACCGGTGAACTGGCGCCCGTCGCGGGCACCCCGTTCGACTTCCGCTCGGCGAAGACGATCGGCCGCGACATCCGCTCCGCGCACCAGCAGATCCTGTACGGCCAGGGCATCGACCACAACTTCGTGCTCGACAAGGGCCGCACGGCCGCGCCCGAGCACATCGTGACGGTCACCGAGCCCGTCTCCGGCCGGGTCATGCGGATCGCCACCACCGAGCCCGGTGTGCAGTTCTACACGGGCAACTTCCTGACCGGTACGTTCGCCGGCTCCTCGGGCCGGGTCTACCGGCAGGGCGACGGGTTCTGCCTGGAGACCCAGCACTTCCCGGACTCCCCCAACCAGCCCTCGTTCCCGTCGACGGTCCTGCGGCCGGGGCAGACCTACCGCTCCACCACCGTGCACTCCTTCGGCACCCACTGAGCGGCGCCACCCTCCCCGCGGGCGGGGGCGGCCGGGATTGTCTCCCGGGCGCCCCCGCCTGTCGACTTGGGGGACGGCTCCGGGTGAACTTCCCCTGGGCCGTACGGGAATGTTCTGGGCCACCGGAATGACAGCGGCACAGAGTCCGCGCGCCGGGGGGTACGCATCCCGTCGATCAGGCCCTGCGGCTTTCGCATTCGACGAGGAGTCCCCCATGAGTCCTGACGGCAGGTCGTCTTCGCCGCGCAGGTTCCGGCGGTACGGACGGCTGACCGGCGTGGTCCTGCCGCTCGCCGTCGCCGCGGCCGCGGTGTCGGCGCCCGTGCTCGCCACGACCCCCGGCACCGTGGCCACGGCGGCCGGCACGAGGACGGCCGTGAACGACCCCCGGCCGCCCGTCACGCGGAGCGTCGCCGCCGACGACGACGAGGAAGAGGCGGCGGAGGGCGAGGAGGGCGGCCGCGAGCAGGAGGCCCGCGACGAGGACGGCGGGGACGGCGGGGAGCGCACCGACCAGCGGGGCGAGCGGGAGACCGACCGGGGCGACGACGGCCGGGACGAGGGCGAGAACGAGCGCGGCGACGAGGGCGACCAGGGCCGGAACGACCGCGGCGACCAGGGCGGAAACCAGGGCCGGAACGACCGCGGCGACCAGGGCGGAAACCAGGGCGGCGACCAGAGCGGCGACCAGGGCGGCGACCAGCGCCCGCAGCAGCAGCACCGCGACGACCAGGGCGGGAACCGCGACGACGGCCGCCGGGACGAGCAGGGCGACGCACGTGGCGGCCGCGAGGGCGACTGCGTCAGCATCGACTCCACCCTCCGCAAGAACGACCAGGAGATCTCCGTCGCGGTGTTCGACGGCCGGATCTTCATCGGCGGCCGCACCCTTCCGCGCGGGCGCTTCGTGTGGCACTCCCTCAGCGGCAACCGGGGCTACCCGCGCGGTGTCTGCGGGGCCACGGTGACCTCTGTCGGCTCCGGCGTGTGGGTCAAGGCGATCACCCGGGACGGCCGGGTGGTCGAGACGCACTGCACCATCCAGGAGACCCGCGGCAAGCAGAGCTCGTGCGGGGAGTGGAAGACCCTGGAGAGCCGCTCGTTCCGCTCGGCCAGGTGACCGCGCGCCCGCGCCGGCCGGTGAACGACCGGCCCGCGCGGGCGCGGTGCGTCAGGAGGCGTCCTGCCAGTACAGGGCCGGCCGCGGGGTGCCGGACGGCACCGCCGCGAAGGCCGGCGGGACCTCGGCGGCGAGCGCGGGGTACATGTCGGTGGCGGGCCCCTCGGCCCGCGGCTGGACCTGGGGCTGGGGCTGCGGCTGGACCTGCTGCTGCGGCTGCGGCTCGCGTCTGACCTCGTAGACCGGCTGCGGCGGCGCCGGGGGCGCCGCGAAGGGCTGCTCGTACAGCGGCTGGGACGGTGGGGCCTGCTGGATCTGCGGGAGCGGCTGAGGCGGCGGGGCGGGCTGGATCTGCGGCAGCTGCGGCGGCGCGGGCTGCGGGGGCGGGGCGGGCTGCTCCTGGACGGGCGCGGGGGCCGCGGCGGCGGGCGCGGGGGCCGCGTACCAGGTGCTGCCGTACAGCACCGTGCTCAGCCCGGTGAGCAGCCGCTGGACGTCGGCCTGGGGGCGGACCACCAGCCGCATGAAGCGGCTGCTGCTGCCCAGCTTGTTGCCGCACTCGCGGACCAGCACCCCGTGCTCGGCCAGCAGCCGGTCGCGCAGGACGGCGCCGTCGACGCCGTCGGGGAGCTTGACGAAGACGAAGTTGCCCTGCGACGGGTAGACGGTGAGCCCCGGCAGCGCCGCGAGCTGCCAGGTCATCTCCTGGCGGTCGCGGGAGACCATGCGCAGGCTCTGCGCGTACTCCTCGCGGTGGTCCTTGAGCATGAAGACCACGGCCTCGGCGAAGGAGTTGAGGTTCCACTTCGGCAGCATGCGGCGGACCTTCCCGGCCAGCGCCGGGTTGGCGACCAGGTAGCCGAAGCGGATGCCGTGCAGGCCGAAGTTCTTGCCGAGGCTGCGCAGGACGACCACGTTGGGCCGCAGGACGGCCTCGTCGGCGACGCTCGGCCAGGCCTCGGCGTCGCTGAAGTCGAGGAAGGACTCGTCGATCACGACGAGGTCGAGGTCGGACAGGGCGTCCATGAGCGCCACGACGGCGTGCTTGGGGAGGAAGCCGCCGTCGGGGTTGTTGGGGTTGCAGATCACGGCGGTACGGGAGCCGCGCGCCCGGACGAACGCGACGAAGGCCGCCGGGTCGAGGGCGAATCCGGCGGCCTCCGGGAGGAGGAACATGTCGACGCGCTTGCCGGTCTCCATCGGCTGGTCTGTCCAGCGGCCGAAGGTCGGTATGGGGATCGCCAGGCTCTCGCGGACCAGCAGGTGGTCGATCCAGGTGATCAGCTCGGTGGAGCCGTTGCCCATGGCCACGGTCTGCGGGTTGAGGCCGAGCAGCGAGCACAGCTCGTCGGTGATGACGTCCGTGCCGCTCGGATAGTAGGTGAGGATGTCCCGCATCGACTCCTGGAGCTTCTCGTACATGGCCGGGCTCGGGAAGTACGGGTTGCACGGGATGCAGAAGTCGACGATGTCGCGCCCTCCGCCGGAGGGCGACAGGCCGCCGGCGGCGCGGCGCAGCGCGAAGTACGAGGGACTGTGCGCGGTGTTGGCGCGGAACAACTCGGTGGCATTACCGGTGACGCCGACAGCGACGGTCACGGCAGGACCTCCCTCGATCACGGGGGCCGCGCCGCGGCGGCCCGCTTCCCCTTGCCTGCACGACCTTGTCACACATTCCTCACATCTCACACATGTGGGTTGATCGTGGGACAAGTGGTGCGCGGTTCGGCTAACTTGCGGCCTTCCCGCGTCTCATACGGGCCCGGGCGCGCTTCCGTTCAGTGACCGCCGCCCCTTCCCGCGGAGCTCGACGGCGGCAGCGGGGCGCCGGTCCCTTCAGCCGAGGGTGCCCGCGGCCGCGACGAGGAGGGCGCGGATCTGGGCGGTGACCGCCAGACGCTGGGCGACGAAGGCGGGATCGGTGACCGCGCCGGTGGCCGGTTCGGTGTTGCCGGGGCCGAAGTGGAGCACCGGGGTGTGGACATGGCCGCCCGGGGCGGGCAGCGCGAGCCTGTCCCGGAGCAGGGTGGCCCGGTACGCGATCTCGTTGGAGAGGTAGTCGCCGCCGCCCCCGGCGCGGGCGGCGGAACCGGCCGTCGGGCCGCCGTCACGGGTGACGGGGGCGCCGCCCCCGGCGGGCACCTCGGTGACGGTGGTGCGGTCGTGCACCGGGAAGGCACCGGTCCCGGCGGCGGCGATCGCCGCGTACGGCAGGGTGGACGCCGTCCACTGCGGCTGGTCGCCGGGGACGGCGACGGGGACCGGGCCGGTGGCGGACAGGCCCGCGTTGTCGGGGTGGCCGCCGCGCCAGGCGCCGTTGAAGCGTTCGAGGTCGAAGCGTCCGTCCCGGCCCTGGCTGACGGTGGCGAAGAGGTCGACACGGCGCGGGCCGGGCCGGAACCGGGGGCGGAGCACGTGTTCGACCGTGCCGTCGGTGAAGTCGCCCCAGCGCACCGGGAAGACGACGGCCTCGACGCGGGCCGGGCCGGCGGCGGTCTCCAGCGTGACGCCGTCCAGGGCGAGCGCCGCGGCGCCGGAGGGATTGCTGCAGCGTATGTCCGCGTCCAGCCGGAAGGGGTCGAAGCCGGTCAGCAGGACGCGCCGGACGCCCTCGGCCACGGGCGGGCGGACGGCGTCCTGCCCCCGCGAGGCGCGCTCCAGACGGGCCGCCAGCGCCGCGCGGACGGCGGCGGGCAGCGTGAACGCCGGTTCCCAAGACCGCAGTTCCCTGCCGAGGGCGAGCCGGGCCCAGTACAGCGGCCGGTCGTCGTCGTGACCGAGGTCGCCCTCCACCGGACCGCGGCCCTGGGCCCGGTCCACGGCGGTCCGCCACAGGGCGCGCCCGTGCCGCCGTACCGTCCTGGCGGCCCCCGCCGGGTCGCGGGACTCCGCCAGCGCCCGGGCGAACCGGGGAGCCGCGGTGTGGAAGCCGCTGCGGCGCAGGATCTCTTGCGGCACCGTCCGCCCCAGGCGCAGTTCCTCGCCCGCGGGTGGCGGGACGTCGGCGGGTACGCCGGGGTGGAGCGGCAGCCGCGTCACGGGGAACCTCCGGTCGGTCGGGTACGGGTCGGCCGCCCGGAGCATGCCAGAGAGCCCCGCTCCGCCAGGGGCCGGGGTGCCGGGCCGCGCCCGGCCGCGCCCGGCTAGGCCCGGCTAGGCCCGGCTAGGCCCGGCTTGCGGACGAGGAAGAAGATGCTCGGCCCGAACCCCACGCGGGCCAGCGGGGACTGCAGCGCGCCCTCGGCCCTCACCAGCGCCGAGTGCGGGACCACGCGCTTCAACCGCGCGCTGCGCAGGTTGGACACCGACAGCCGCCGCTCCACGCGCAGCCCCGCGGCCTCCAGTTGCCCGGCGACCGTGCGCGGGTGGTGGTTGACGAACGGGATGCTGTCGCGCTCGCGGTTCTCCGCCGAGCGTATGTCGACCGGCGACAGCGGCACCCGCCGGCGGTGCGCCGCGTAGCGGAGCCGGTTGGCGGCGTGCGCGAGGTTGGCGGTCTCGACGACGGCGGTTCCGCCCGGGCGCAGCACCCGGGCGATCTCGGCCAGTGCGCCCCGGGGGTCCGGCAGGTGGTGCATGACGCGGATCAGGGTGACCAGGTCCACGCTCGCGGAGTGCAGGCCGAGGCCGTCGGCGCTCATCAGCCGCATGCTCACCCCGGCGAGCCCCTTGAGGTACACCTCGGCGTCGTTCAGCTGCTTGCGGCTGGCGTCCACCAGCGTGACCCGGTCGGCGAACTCCCGCAGCACGGGTACGAGCCGGCCGTAACCACCGCCGACGTCCGCCGCGTGGCCGAAGTGCCGCCCTTCGAGCAGCCGGCGCAACGCGGCGACCTCGGCGTCGTGTTCGTAACCGCGGCTCACCCAGTAGGTCCGGTAGCTCTGCGGGTTGTCGTCGTACTGGTTGGTGCGCTGCGCCATCGCGCGCCTCCCCCTCGCGTGCTCGTCCCCGTACATAGGTCACACGACGGGTGCGGAATGGTTCCCTCCGGTTCGCCCCCGGCTGCTACGGCTTGCGGAAGTCCAGCGGCTCCACGGGCGCACCGGCCTCCGGCTGCGGCTCAGGTGCTTCCTGTGGCGGCATCAGGGACCGCACCAGAAGCGTGGCGCCGGCCACCGCGCCGGGCATGAGCAGGACGGAGACCAGCGGCACCAGGAAGCAGAGGATCAGCGGCACCCCGAACCCGAGCGTGAGCGCCATCCGGCCGCGCAGTATGCGCATCCGCTCCCGCAGCGGCACCTCCCGGCGCTGGAAGGCCACGCCGGTGAGTTCGAGGGCGAGGAAGTAGCCGGAGACGCAGAAGCCGATCGCGGGGACGACGGTCTGGCCGACGACGGGGACGAAGCCGGCGGCGAAGAGCAGGACGCCCCAGATCGCCACCCGGACCAGCACCCGCAGGCTGTCGCGGGCGGACTGCAGCAACTCCCGCCACAGCGGGAGGTCGGGCCCGTCCGGGGCGCCGCCCTCCGAGACGTCGACGTGCTCGGCCAGGGACTCGTAGAAGGGCTGGCCGACCAGCAGGGTCACCGCGGTGAAGGAGATCACCGCCAGCAGCAGGCCGCCGCCGAAGGCGACCGCGGTGAGCAGCCCGCGGAACAGGCCGCGCCAGGGCGAGTCCCAGTCGTCGGCGAAGGGCGTGGCCCAGGCGGTCGCGTCGTCGGCCCAGAAGGCGAGGGCGACCAGTGCCGCAGCGTAGCCGACGAGCGTGACCAGCGCGGGCAGCAGCCCGAAGCCGAACCAGCGGCCGTGCCGGAGCACCCAGCGCTGGCCGTCCACGAAGAGCCGTATACCGGAGGCAAGATCTCGCATGCGCGACAGGGTATGCCAACCGCGGGTGGCCGGGGACGGCTCAGACCATGACCTCGCAGTCCCGCAGGCCCGAGGGGTCCGGGTCGAAGAGGCAGACGTCGGAGCCCGTGTCACCGGTCACGACGCCGGTGCCCGCGATGTCCTCGGCCCTCAGGAAGAGCACGTCGTCGCCCCGTCCGCCGCTGACGGTGCCGGAGTTGGCGTCGGCGTCGCCGATCAGGTCGACGAGGTCGTCTCCCTCGCCTCCGGTGACGATCCCGCTGTTCCCGCCGCTGATCTCGATCATGTCGGCCCCGGCGCCGCCGTCGACGGTCCCCGCGTTGCCGCCGTGGACGGTGATGACGTCGACACCGCCGCCCCCGGCGACCACCACGCCGGCGGGGACGCCGCGCGCGCAGTCGATCTCGTCGAAGCCCTCGGTGCCGGTGACGGCGGTGCCGGTGGCCGGCCGGCCGTTGACCGAGCAGCCGGCGACGGCGGGCGCGGGCGGTTCGCCGGCCCGTGCGGAGCCGGGCAGCACGGACGCGCCGGCCAGGAGGAGTGCCGCGCCGGCCAGGACCGGACGGATGCGCGTTCGTGCCGTCATCGCTGCTCCTCGGGTGGACGCCTGGAGTGGGGCGCGGATGGCACGAGCGTCACGTCACGGCCCGCGGCCCGCAATCGGGCGGGGTCCGCCCGGGGGACCGCCCCGGCGCGGCGCCTGACGAGCCGTCACCGAGCGGCGTGCCTCCCGTCCGGGCCGATCGCGGCCGGGACGCCGTGCTCGACGACCCCGCACCCCGGGGAGGCTGTCAGGGACCTCCCCGGGGTGTGTGGGTCAGCCGTTCACGGCCACCGGCACCGTGAGACGGCGGTCGGCGACGCTGCGCGCGACCTCGGCGGTGTACGTACCCGCAAGAGTGCGCCAGTCACCCTCCGAGGGGTCCCAGATCTGCGCGGCTCGGCGCGCGAGCGCGATACGGGTCTGCGTCACGGCGCCCGCGGCGAGCTCGACAGAGAGGAAACCGGCCAGGACCCGGGCCGGACGGCCGACCGCCGGATCCTCCCCCGCGGGCGCCGCCAGGTAGACCTGGACGACCTCGCGCCCCGGCCGGTCGCCGGTGTTGCGCAGCCGTACGGTGAGCGTGCCGAGCACGTCCGGCCCGCCGTCCCCGGCAGGGCCGCCCTCGGCGGGCGCGAAGAAGGCGTCCTCGTAAGCCCAGTCCGTGTAGCCGAGTCCGTGGCCGAAGGGGTACGCGGGCGCCGTCCCGGCCCGTTCCCAGGCGCGGTAGCCGATGAAGACGCCTTCGTCGTAGCGCAGCACCCCGTCCCGGGGCACGACCTCGGCGACCGGGGCGTCGGCCAGCCGGGCCGCCGACTCCCTCCGTGCCGAGTACGGGGACACGCTGCCCGGCGGCCTCACCCCCGAGCAGGCCGCCCCGCTGCTGGTGGCCGTCATGGACGGCCTGCAGCTGCAGTGGCTGCACGACCCCGGCGCGGTGGACATGCCGGCCGTCTTCCGGCACTTCGTCACCCTGCTCGACCCGGGCGGAGGCGACGGGGAGCCCGATGGCACATGAGGGGCGCGCCCGCCCGGGCGCACCCCTCATCCCCGCCGCCGCCCGCCGCTATTCGGGCAGGCGCACCAGCATCTTCCCGGTGTTGTCGCCCCGCAGGACGCCGAGGAAGGCCTCCAGGTTGTTCTCGATCCCGTCGACGACGGTCTCGCGGTAGTGCAGCCTGCCCTCGCGGATCCAGCCGCCGACCTCCCGGACGAACTCCGGCTGCAGGTCGTAGTGGTCGCCGACGAGGAAGCCCTCGATGCGCAGCCGGTTCTGGATGAGCCGGGACAGGTTGTGGGGGCCGGGGGCGGGCTCGGTGGCGTTGTAGATGGCGATCATGCCGCAGACGGCCACCCGGCCGTGCAGGTTGAGGGCGCCGATGGCCGCCTCGAGGTGCTCGCCGCCCACGTTGTCGAAGTAGACGTCGATGCCGTCGGGCGCGGCCGCCGCCAGCTGCTCGGCCACGGGGCCGTTCTTGTAGTTGAAGGCGGCGTCGAAGCCGTACTCATCGACCAGGAGCTTGACCTTCTCGTCCGAGCCGGCGCTGCCGATCACCCGGGAGGCGCCCTTGAGCCGGGCGATCTGGCCGACCTGGCTGCCGACCGCGCCCGCCGCGCCGGAGACGAAGACCACGTCGCCCTCCTTGAGGCCGGCGACGCGCAGCAGGCCCGCATAGGCGGTGAGGCCGGTCATCCCGAGTACGCCCAGATAGGTGCTCAGCGGGGCGAGGCCGGGATCGACCTTGACCACGGCCTCCGCCTTGGCCAGGGCGTACTCGCGCCAGCCGAGGGGGTGGAGCACGTGGTCGCCGGGGGCGAAGCCCTCCGCACCCGAGGCGACGACCCGGCCGACCGCGCCGCCGTGCATCGGCTGGTCCAGCCGGTACGGCTCCGCGTACGACTTCGCATCGTTCATGCGGCCGCGCATGTAGGGGTCGACCGACACGTAGAGGTTGCGCACGAGGATCTCACCGGGCCCGGGCTCGGGAACCTCGGTCTCGCGCAGCGCGAAGTCCTCGGGCTTCGGCCACCCGTGAGGGCGGGCTACCAGATGCCATTCACGGCTCTTCGGCATGAGGGGACGCCTCCAAAGCTTTAGGTTCTTAACTAACCATGAGCCTGGATGTTTGAGGAAGTCAAATAAATCGGCATGGGCGTGTCCCGTCGCACAGCGGAGCGCCGGCCGGTGGAACCGGTCGGCGCGGTGAGGCGGTGCGAGCGGGGTGGGACGGACGGGGCGGGACGGACGCGGGACGGATCGGCGAAGGCGCCGGGATGACGGGCGGCTGCCCGTCAGGTGCACCACCACAGGAAACGGGTGCAGGAGGGTGTCGGCTTCGGCGTGTGCGTGGCGGGTTGCGAGGCCGGGGCGGACTGCGGCGGGGCCGAGGCCGTGGGGGCGCCGCCGGCGGGGGCCGTGGACCCGGAGCCGGCGGACGAGTGACTGGCCGTGGCGGAGACGGAGACCTTGGGGGACGGCGACTTCTTGGCGCTCTCCGAGACGCTGGGCGACGCGGAGGTGCTCGCGCTCGCGGACGCCGAGGCGTCCGAGTCGGGCGCCTTCGGGTCCCCGGAGGTCTTGCCGCCGGGCGAGGAGGTCGCGCTCGGGGAGGCGCCGTCGGTTTGCGTGTGGTCCGCGGCGGCCGAGTTCGCGCCCGTCACATAGCCGGCGAGCGGGAGTTCCGCCACGCTCCAGCCGACGAGCACGATGGCGGCGCCCACCAGGGTGCCGACCACCAGCCGCGAGCGGCGGCGGTTACGGACGCGGCGGGTGCGGGCCCGGCTGCCGGAGCGGCGCGGGGCGCCCTCCGCGGGGCCCCGCCCCGCGCCCTTGCGTCGTTCGGCGCGACCGCTCTCGGCGGCGGCGTTCTCGCCGTCGGTCGCGGATGCTTGCGCGGGCGCGTCGGCAGGCCCCTGCGCACCGAGTTGGTGGGCGGGCGTTCCGCACCCCGGGCAAGACAGGGCGCCGTTGATGTGCCGTCGGCAGGCTGCGCAGTAGTCCATTGCCCTGGCAGGGTATGGGACGCACCGATACGACGTACATATGAGTTGCCCGTCGATCCCGTGAAACCTCTGTGAAACCCGGGACATGCGGGTTTAGGGCGCCGATCAGCCCCGAATCAGCCCCGAACCACCACGGAATCAACCACCGAACGGCACATCGGGCATCCCCTGCCCGGCTCCCGGCACCACCAGCAGCGATCCCGACAGGGGCCGCTCCGCCAGCTCCCGGGCGTCAAGGCCCGTGCTCGCGGAGGTGATGTAGAGATCCGTCAGGGACGGGCCGCCGAAGGCGCAGGCCGTGGGCCGCCGTACCGGCACCTCCACGACCCGGTCCAGGTCTCCCCGCGGGGTGTAGCGGCGGACGGCCGCCCCGTCCCACAGGGCCACCCAGACGCAGCCCTCGGCGTCCACGGTGAGCCCGTCCGGGAGGCCCGCCTCCTCCTCGACGACCGCGAACGGCCGCCGCCCGCGTACGAGTCCGGTGTCCCGGTCGACGTCGAACACGTCGACGCGCCGGGTCGGGCTGTCCACGTAGTACATGAGGGAGCCGTCGGGACTCCAGTCGGTGCCGTTGCTGACGGTCACGTCGTCCAGCACCGGCACGACCGCGCCGTCCGGGCCGACCCGGCGCAGGGTCCCGCCGCCGGGCGCCTCGTCGTAGCGCATGGTGCCCGCCCACAGGGTGCCGGCGGCGTCCACGGCCGCGTCGTTGGCCCGCCGTCCGGGGACGGGGTCGTGGTGCAGCCAGCGGAAGGCGCCGTCCGCGTCGTACAGCCCCACGCCGTCGCGCAGGTTGACGACCACGCCGCCGGCCGCGCGCGGCTTGGCCGCGCCCACGTGCTGCCCGGTCGCCATCACGGACTCGCCGCCGCCGGCCGGGTCGTACCAGTGCACCCGGGAGGCGAGGATGTCCACCCACAGCAACCGCGCGCCGACCGGGTCCCAGGTGGGACCCTCGCCGAGCCGCGCCTCGGCCTTCAGGGCGAGTTCCACCCCGTTCACCGCGCACCGTCCCGGTGGCCGAGGCGCTCGGACAGCTCGGCGGCGCCCTTGGCGGCCAGTTCCTCCAGCTCGGCCCGGCGCTCCTCGCTCCAGCGGATCATCGGCACCGAGATGCTGAGCGCGGCCACCACCCGCCCCACCGAGTCCCGGACCGGGGCGGCGACGCAGGAGACGTCGGGGTTGGACTCGCGCCGCTCGACGGCGACGCCGCGCTCGCGCACCGCGTCGAGCTGCCGTCGCAGTTCGCCCGCCGAGGTGATGCTGTGCTCGGTCATCGCGGGCAGCGGCCCGTCCCCGGACAGGCGTTCGTCGAGGTCGTCGGGGGGCAGCGAGGCCAGCAGCATCTTGCCGACGGAGGTGCAGTGCGCGGGCAGCCGCCGCCCGGCCGCCGACACCATCCGCACCGCGTGGGTGCTGTCCACCTTGGCGATGTAGATGACGTCGGTGCCCTCCAGGACGGCCACGTGCACCGTCTCGTCGCAGGTCTCCGCGACCGAACGGGCCACCTGCTGGCCCTCGGCGGCGAGGTCCAGCTGCTCGGCGTAGCGGCTGCCGAGCTGATAGGTGCGCACGCCGAGCCGGTAGCGGCCCGCCTGACCGGGCTGCGAGACCAGGTAGTTGCGCGCCGCGAGGGTCGTCACCAGCTCGTGCACGGTGGTGCGCGGCAGCCCCAGCCTGCGGGTGATCTCGGGCGCGGACATCGAGCCGTCGCCTTCGAGGAAGAGCTCCAGGATGTCCAGGGCTCTGGTCACGGCGGGTACGAGACGTCCCATCTCTGCTCGCTCTCTCCGGCGCCTGTTCGAAATTCCGTATAACGATCGGTATCGCGAACGCAGCGTATCCGCGCCAGGTCGTAGCGGGCAATGGGCGCGCACCGCGCCACGCCGATTGTCGTCTTGTCAGACAACTCTAGGGCCGTTTGCTACTTTCTCAGTGCCCATCAGGTGATTTGCACCCTTTCCCCACTGTTCGGTGATTCCTTCACCTCTCTCCTCCTACGGGGTCGCCGTGACGATCACGCCCAGCAGCATGCGCAAGACACCCGCCCGGCCCGGCGGGCTCGTCCCCTCCCCGGCCACCGGGGAGGGCGACCGGCCGGGCATGGACCCGGGCCCGCACCCGGACACCGCCCGCCGCCACGACTACGCACGCCACGGCACGCTCGCCGGGCCCCTCAACGACCCGCCGCGACCGGGGGTGCTGTACCGGGTCAGGTACCGCAGCCTGATGTCCCGCGAAGGGCACCGGGTGCGCACCTGGCTGCTGCTCACCGCCGCGCCCCTGGCCTCGCTGGGCGTCCTGGTCTGGCTCCTGCAGCCCCGCCACTGGGCGACCCGTGAGGCCGTGCCGCTGTGGGCGCACGTCGCGGACGTCGCGTTGCTGGTCTGCCTCGGCCTCGTCGCACTCTTCCGGCTGGTCGCCGTCGTGTCCCACGCCCACGCCACCCTGGTCGCCCGCGACCCGGTCCCGGTCGCCCCGGCAACGGGCACGCGGGTCGCCCTGCTGGCCTCCGCCGCACCGGGCGAGGAGTCCCTGGTGCGGGTGCGGGCCACCCTGGAGGGCGCGGTGCGCGTCCGGCACGACGGACCCGTCGACGTGTGGCTGCTGGACGAGGACGACGACCCGGAGATCCGGCGGCTCTGCGAGGCGATGGGCGTACGGCACTTCACCCGCAAGGGTGTCGAACGCTGGAACCTGCCCGAGGGCGCCTTCCGCGCGGGTGCCCGGCACGGCGGCCACAACGCCTGGCTCGACGCCCACGGCGACGACTACGAGTTCACGGCCTCGGTCGGCACCGGCCGGGTGCCGCTCCCCAACTACCTGGAGCGGACGCTCGGTTACTTCCGCGACCCGGACGTCGCCTTCGTCGTCGGCCCGCAGGTCCACGGCGGCCACGGCACCCGCGGCACGGCCGTGGCGAGGGCCGCCGAGAGCCACCGGTCCCTCGTCGACGCGTCCGCCCAGCGGGCCGCCAACCGCTACGGCTCCGCCCTGTTCAGCGGCACCACCAACGTCGTCCGCGTCTCGGCGCTGCGACAGGCCGGCGGGCTGTCCGACTCCGCCGCCGGCGATCTGGCCACCGGGCTGGAGATCCACGGCCGCCGCAACCCCGCCACGGGCCGCAAGTGGCGCTCGGTGCACACCCCGGACGTGGTGGCCGTCGGCGAGGGGCCGTCCTCCTGGTCCGGCTTCTTCGACCAGCAGCGGCGCCGGAGCCACGGCACCTGCGAGGCGGTCCTGCGCCGGTTCTGGAAGGCCCCGTGGAAGCTGCGTCCCGGCAGCCTCCTCACCTACACGCTGACGGCCGCCCACTACCCCCTGGCCGGCCTCGGCTGGCTCCTCACCGCACTCGCCTGCGTCCTGTTCCTCGGGTTCGGCGCTTCCCTGGCCGCCGTCGACCCCGCGGTGTGGCTGACGCTCCACGGCACGGCCGTGGCGTTCCGGATCGCCCTCTGCCTGGGCAACCGCGGACGCAACGTCAGCCCCCACAAGCCCAAGGGCTCCTTCGGGGTCGCCGGGACGGTGATGTCCGCGGTGGCCGCCCCGCTCTACGTGCTCGCCCTCGTGACGGCACCGCTGATGCGCACGCCGGGCACGGCGGCCACGGCCGACCCGGCCCGCCCCGACCGGCTCGCCACCTTCCGTGCCCACCTGCTGTGGGCGGCCGTGTTCGCCGGTTCGCTGCTCGCCTCGGTCCCCCTCGGCCACACCCACGCGGCGATGCGCACCTGGGCGGCGATCGCACTGCTGACCGCCCTCGTCCCGCTGCTGGTCTGGCGGTGCAGTGTGCTGCGGCGCCGGGTGGCGGGCGCGCTGGCCGCACGGAGGACCCCGGCCGGCCGGGGCCGGCACCGCGCGCCCAGGCAGCGCGCCGCCACCCGGATCGCGGCGGTACGACGCCACTTGGCGCGGCGCTGAGGGACGCGGGAGGACCGGAGAAGCGAGGACGGCCGCCACCGGGCGGCCGTCCTCGACTGCTTCCCGCGTCCTTCCCGGCGGGCCCGGCGGGGGATGACGGCCCGCCCGAGGCCGATGCGGCGGGGACGCCCGCCGAAGCGGGCGTTCACCGGAACAGGGGCGGATGGCGGGGCGGAAACCGGGGCGGATGCCGGGGCGGACGGCGACGGGCTCCACGTGGCCAGGGCCGGGGCGGGCCAGCGCCAGGGCGGCCCCGCGGCCCACCCCGGTGACGGCAGCACCACCGCGCCGGCCAGTGCGGCCACGACGCGTACGGTGCGTGCGCCGGGTCGTCGAGCATGTGCGCTCCCGGCAAGAGACATGTGCCCCACCGTCACATCCGCGACCGAGGGCGCCGCTTCTCGTGCGCCGAACGGTCGTCCCGGGTTCCGGGAACTGACGAATCGTCATGCGGTATCCGAATCCGGTACGACTATTCGGGTGATCATGCGCATCCATGGACAAATCGGGTCGTTGATCAGATCACGACCTTTGGTCCCCTCCAGTCCGAAAGGAACACAAGTGAAGCGTTTCTCCAAGGCTGTCGCCCTGACTGTCGCCACCGGTGCCCTCGTCCTCGGTTCCGCCACCACCGCCCTCGCCGGCGGATACGACGGCGGCGGCAAGGGCGGCGGCCACGGCTACGGCAAGGGCTACGGCAAGAGCTACGGCTACGACGGCTACGGCTACGGCAACCGCCGCAGCGGCGCCAACGCCCGTGCCATCGCCGTCGGCTCCCCCGGCATCCTGAGCGGCAACGTCATCCAGGTGCCGATCAACGTCCCGATCAACGTCTGCGGCAACGGCCTCAACGCGATCGGTCTGCTCAACCCGACCGCGGGCAACGTCTGCATCAACGGCTGACGCTCCCGCCGCATCTCCCGGGGCCGCCGGAGGGCACCTCCTCCGGCGGCCCCGCCATGTCACAGGCCGTTCGTGTAGGCCGACAGCCGCGCGGTGCCGTAGCCGCCGTCGATGGGCACGTTGCGGACGGCGTGGCCGGTGAGCCACGCGCTGAGCGCCTCGAAGGACGCGTCACCGTGGGTGTCCTTGTACAGGGCGGCGATCCCGGTGACGTGCGGGGCGGCCATCGATGTGCCGTCCATGTCGCGGAAACTCCCGTTGAGGTACGCCGACAGGATGCCCGTGCCCGGTGCGTGGATGTCGACGCAGGTGCCCCAGTTGCTGAACCAGGCGCGGCGGTCCTCCTGGTCGATCGCCCCGACGGTGAAGGCCGTCCGCGAGCTCGCCGGCGAGACGAAGCACGCGTTGAGGTTGTCGTTCCCCGCCGCGGCCACCGGGAACACCCCGGCCTTGGCCAGACCCTCGACGGCCCGGTTGGCCGCCTGCGACCAGCGCCCCGACAGCGACAGGTTCGCCACGGCGGGCCTCCTCGCGTGCCCGGCGACCCAGTCGACGCCCGCGATCACCGCGGAGTTCGAGGTCCGCCCGACGCAGGGGAAGACCCGCACCGACACCAGCGTCGTCTTGCGGGCGACACCGGTGTAGCCGCCGCCGACGACGCCCGCCACATGGGTGCCGTGGCCGTTGCAGTCCCCGCCGTCCAGTCCGTCGCCGATCGCGTCGTACCCGGGCACGGCACGGCCGCCGAAGTCCGGGTGCGAGAACTCGATGCCGCTGTCGACGATGTACGAGGTGACCTTGGCGCCGGTGGCCCGCACCTCGAAGCCGGAGCCCCCGAGGGCCCGGTTGTTGATCCGGGTCAGGCCCCAGGGCGTGAACCCGCCCAGGCCTCGCAGCCCCTTCGACCGGGGTCCGGAGGAGTCCGGCACCGGTGCCGAGGGCGTGGCCGGGCCGGGGACGGTCTGCGGCAAGGGAACCGGCACCGGCTTGGTGCCGGGCCGCGGCGCGAGGGACTCCCCCGGCGCCGCGGGATCCTGCGAGGACTGCCCGGGCGCGGCGGGTTCCGGTTCCGCCTGGTACGGCACCGTCAGATCCGGCGCCGCCGGACCCGACACCGCCGGGTCCGGACCGGACGCTCCCGGCATCGGCTGCTCGGGGAGCCGTTCGGGGGCCTGCTCCGGCGACCGGCCGTCCGGCCCCGGCCCCGGCCCCGCCGGCATGGGCACCCCGGGCGCGGCGGTGTCCTGGGGGAAGTCGACGGGGCCAGTCGGCTCACCCGGGACGTCGCCGGGGTAGGGGGGTTCCAGGTCGCTGTCCGCGGGGGCGTCCTCGCCGAGCGGGATGGCGACCACCGCGTCCTGCTCCACCTCGTCCACGCCGGGCGCGGCGCGTACCCGCTGCACCTGGGCCGGAGTGAGCCGGGCGGCGAAGCCGGCCAGCGCGTGCCGGTAGGTGAAGAGCGGCCGCACGCCCAGCCCGTCGAGAACGGTGTGCGGCGCGGTGCCGTGGTCCAGGGTCACGATGTACTGGTCCGGAATCGCCCCGGGAGGACCGGGCCGTGGTTCCGCAGCGCTCGGGAGGGGAGCCGCCAGGGCGAGGGCGGGAAGAGCAGTCATCAGGGCGGCGGAGGCGGTCCGCCGCAGAGAGGTTCGCATCCGCGGAGCTCCTTGACCGGTAGACGATCTGACGGCCCCCCAGGTTTCTGGTTATCAGCTCACCATCCCGGCTGCCCGGTTCCGGCGGCTGTTCGGGTGATGCTTCGCATCCGCCCCGACGTACGCGTCGTTGACCAGACCGCACATCAGTGACCAAGGAAAGGAAGAGCTCGTGAAGCGTCTCTCGAAGGCCGCAGTGCTGACCGTCGCGGCCGGTGTCGCGGTGATGGGGAGTGCGGGCGGCGCCCTCGCCAGCGACGGCGGCAAGGACCGCCACTACGACCGCGGCGGTGCCTCGGCCGAGGGTGCGGCCATCGGCTCCCCGGGTGTGCTCAGCGGCAACGTCATCCAGCTCCCGGTCAACGTCCCGGTCAACATCTGCGGCAACGGCATCAACGCCGGTGCGCTGCTGAACTTCACGGCCGGCAACGCCTGCTTCAACGTCTGACGGCGGCGCCCGCCCCCGGGCGCCCCGCCATCCGTCCGCACCTCATTCTGGAGCTCCGCAACATGCTGAAGAAGGCACTCGCCTGCGCCACCCTGGCGGTGGCCGCGACCGGCAGCGCCGCGGCCCTCGCGCCGACCGCCCAGGCCTCCGACGTCCACGGTGGGAACTACTCGCAGAACGTCAACGTCCTGCCGCACCTCTGCCTGGACGTGAAGCGCATCAACGCCCTCAACCCAGTCGCGCTCGACGCGCTGACCGAGACCAGCGGCCAGCAGTGCAACGAGAAGTCCAGCGTGGTGGACGCGCACAAGTCGGCGCTGTCCGACCTCGCCGACGTCGGCGCGTACCAGAACTGATCCGGGCGGGATCCACGGCGGCCGTCCCCGATGCACGGGGGCGGCCGCCGCTGCTTCTGCTCGCACGCACGGCAAAAGGGCCCGGCCCCACGGAGTTCCGTGGGGCCGGGCCCTGTGTGCGCCCGGTCCGTCAGTTCTGGTAGGCACCGGCGTCGATGAGATCGGAGAGCGCCGACTTGTGCGCGTCGACGACCTTCGACTTCTCGTTGCACTGCTGGCCGCTGGTCTCGGTCAGCAGATCGATCGCCAGCGGGTTGAGGGCGTTGATGCGCTTCACGTCCAGGCAGGGGTGCGGGATCAGGTTGACGTTCTGCGAGTAGTTCCCGCCCGAGGTGTCGGAGGCCACGGCGGCGGGGACGACGGCGCCGGCGGCCGCGACGGCGAGTGAAGCGCAGGCGAGAGCCTTCTTCAGCATGGGGAGTTTCTCCTCTGGGAGTTCAACGACGTCCTCCGGACGCCGACACCTGGAGCAACGCCCCCCACCGGGTGGACGTGACGGGCGTTGCTCCAGGTTTTCCCGCATTCACTCCCAGGCCGTATGGCGCGCCGCTAATACGAGGAGTCCGCGTCCAACGACCCCAGGACGACGGCGCTGTTGAACCCGCCCGTCCCCCGGGCGAGGACCACGGCCGTGGTCAGCCGCTCCGGCCGCGTCCAGCGGGTGACGAGGCGGACGCCGTACCGCTCGCGGGCGGCCCGCGCGTCGCCGCCGCGGGTGGGCGGGACGACCCCGGTGCGCAGGGCGAGGGCGGCGGTCACCGCGTCCAGGGCGCCCGCGCCGGAGGTCAGCCGGCCCACGCCGGCCTTGGGCACCGTCACCGGGATCTCCCCCAGCCGGTCGCCGAAGACCCGGCGGAGCGCCGCCGCCTCGGCCGCGTCCCCGGCCGGGTCGCCGGCGCCGTCGGCGAAGACCACGTCCACGTCCCCGGGGGCGCGGCCGGCCTGCTCCAGGGCCGTGGTGACGGCCCGGGCGAGCTGGACGCCGTCGGCCGCGGGCGCCGTATGGTGGTGGGCGTCGTGTGTGGCGGCGTGGCCCAGCAGTTCGGCGTAGCCGCGTACCCCGCGCTCCGCGGCGTGCGCCCTCTCCTCCAGAACCATCAGGGCGCCGCCCTCCCCGGGCACGAACCCCGAGGCGTGCGGGCTGAAGGGCAGATAGGCCCGTTCGGGATCGGTGCCGCGGTGCACCGTGGGCAGGGTCGACTGGCAGGCGAGCGCGAAGGGCGACAGCGGCGCCTCGGTGCCGCCGACGATCACGGCCTTCCCGCCGCGCCGCAGCAGCCGCCAGGCGTGCTTGAGCGCGTCGAGACCGCCCGCGCCGTCCGCGGCGACCACCCCGCAGCCGCCGGTCAGCCCGTGCCGGATGGAGATCTGGGCGGCGCCCGCCGCGTGGAACCAGGCGATGGACTGGTGGGCGCCGGTCTCGCCGGGCTGCCGGGCCCACAGGGCGTGGGTCTCCCGCTGGCCGGACTCGTTGCCGCCGGAACCGCTGGAGGTGACCACCGACAGGTGGAACGGGGGGTGGTCGGCGGGCCGCAGCATCGCGTCGGCCAGCGCCATCTCGGCCGCTGCCAGGGCGAACCAGGTCCAGCGGTCGGTCTCGGCGCGGAGTCCGTCGTCGATCCAGTGGGCGGCGTCGAACCCGGTGACCTCCCCTGCCAGCACGACCGGCGAGCGGCCCGCGTCGGGCCGGCCGATCGGCCGGATGCCGTTGCGCCCGGCGATGGTGGCCCGCCAGTAGGGGCGGGCGCCGACGCCGGTGGGGGCGACGACCCCGAGCCCGCTGAGGACCGCGCGTGTGGTCATGCCTCCGCCTCCCGTTCCGGGTCCGGCTCCAGGGCCGAGAAGACCATCGCCGACTGGAAACCGCCGAGGCCGCAGGCCACCGACAGCGCGTGCCGCACCCGCCGTTCGCGGGCGAGGACCGGCGTGTAGTCGAGGTCGCACAGGGGGTCGGGTCGCAGCAGGTTCGCGGTCGGCGGGATCATCCCGCGCCGGACGGCGAGGGCGCAGGCGGCCATCTCCAGTGCGCCCGCCGCGCCGAGGCAGTGGCCGATGACGGACTTGACGGAGCTCACCGGGACCTTGCGCGCGTACTCGCCGAGGGCGCGCTTGTACGCGGCGGTCTCGTAGCGGTCGTTCTGCACCGTGCCGGAGCCGTGCGCGCTGATCCAGTCGAGCTGCTCGGGGGCGATGCCGGCCTCCGACATGGCGGAGATGATCGCCTCGCTCAGGTCGTAGCCGTCGGGGCGCAGACCGGTCATGTGGTAGGCGCCGGTCCGGTTGTCCCAGCCGCGGACCTCGCAGTAGACGGACGCGCCCCGGGCGCGGGCGTGCTCCAGTTCCTCCAGCACGAGCACCGCGCCGCCCTCGCCGAGCACGAAGCCGTCACGCCTGGCGTCGAAGGGTGCCGGTGCCAGCTCGGGATCGCCGGTGTGGGCGGTGGTCGCGCGGATCGCGTCGAAGCAGGCCACCGTCACCGGTGAGATGGGCGCCTCGCTCGCGCCCGCCAGCATGACGTCGGCCTCGCCGTCGCTCAGCGTCCGGAAGGCGCAGCCGATCGCGTCGACGCCGGAGGTGCAGCCGGTGGAGACGACCGAGGACGGGCCGTGCAGGCCGTGCCGGAGCGAGAGTTCGGCGGCGGCCGAGGAGGGGTGCATCGCCCGGTGCAGGAAGGGCATGCCGTGGTCGGGGCTGACCTCCCAGTGCCGGCCGCCGTCGCTGGCGACCATGTACTCGTCCTCCAGGGTGGAGGTGGCGCCGACGGCGGTGCCGAGGCAGACCCCGAAGCGGTCGGTGTCCTCGGCGTCCGTGCGCAGTCCGCTGTCGGCGAGCGCCTCGGCGGCCGCGGCGAGCGCGAACTGGGCGAACCGTCCGTTGCGGCGTATCTCCCGCGGGGTGAGCCCGGCCGCGCGGGGGTCGAAGTCGGCCTCGGCGGCGATCCGCGAGCGGTACCGCGAGGGGTCGAAGCGGGTGATCCGGCGGATCGCCGGCCGGCCCCCGACGATCCGCTCCCAGAACGCCTCCCGCCCGACGCCGCCGGCGGCGACGGCTCCGACGCCCGTCACCACCACCCTGCGCGCGGTACGGCCCGCGGTCACCGGTCGACCAGTTCGCGGCCCGGCGGCGGGCCCTCCGTCGCCGGGCCCGCCGCGGTGGCGGCGCGGGCGACGGCGGCGGCCTGCTCACGGGTCTCGGTGTCGACGTGCCCCAGCTCGGGGCGCGGCGCGAGCGGGGCCAGGAAGAACACGGCGCGGGCCACGGCGTCGGAGGTGTTCACCAGCCGGTGGCGGACCCCGCGCGGAACGAGCAGTGCCTCGTTGGCGGCGACGCTGCGGGGCGAACCGTCGAGGTCGACCCGTACCTCCCCCTCGACGACGACCAGTTGCTCCTGCGAGTACGGGTGGTAGTGCTCGGCGACGGCCTCACCGGGGCCGACGGTGACCATGCCGCAGAACCCGTCCGTCGTACCGACCGAGGCGGTGGTCAGCAGGGTGCGGATGTCGCCGCCGCGTCGGGTGTCCGCGGGGGTGTCCAGGGTTCCGACGGGGCGGATGCGGCGGGACTCCAGCCGGTCCTTGACGAGTTGCATCTGGACGCGGGAGTTGCTGTTGATCCGCTGCCGCATGCCCTCGTCGTCGACGGGCGCGTCCACCTTCATCCGGAAGTCCTGCAGCCAGCGCATCCGGGTGCTCTCCGGGCCGAGCTCCTCGTACTGCCAGTAGATGTTCATGAACTCGAACGGGCCGGTCTCCAGCCGCCGGGCCCGCACGGTACGGGTCTCGGGGTCGGCGGTGCGCTCGGACACCCAGGACCAGACGCGGCCCTTCTCGTCGGGGTGCATGGTGAGGCGGAAGCGGGTGGTCTCGCCCTCCCGGGAGATGATCTCGGCCTCGGCGTACTCGCTGAAGAGGGTGGGCCAGCCGGCGACGTCGTTGGTCCGCAGCCACACGTACCGCAGGGGTGCGTCGATGACGATCTCGTTCTCGGTGTGCATCGTCATCGGGTCCGCACCTCCGCGGCGCGGTGGCCGGGCTGACGTTCCGTCACTGGTTTCATGGGGGTCCTACCTCCAACCGAGCGGGCCGAATAATCACACAATCGGTCCCCGCGGTGACGGAACGTGTCACACCCTCCCGTCCCGCTCCACCCGGACGGGGGCACACTTCATGAGGGTCCGTCAGCGACCCTCACGGCCTCCCGTGCACCGGCCCGGGCGTCCGCGGCCGGCGGGGCGCGCGGGGCCGGTCACCACGACGCCTCCCGTGCGCCACCCCCTCACGCGCGGTGGTGGGGCGCCTCCGTGCCGTCCACATGGGCGCCGGGCACCACCGGGGCGTGCGCGCGCGGGAGGTCCTCGGGGACGCGCTCACGGCCGGGGGCCTCGTCGCCCTGCGGGGCGGCGTGACGGGCGGGGCCGCCGGTCCTGACCTGGGAGCGGTGCGGCCAGAGCGAGGTCTTCCTGTGTTTTCCGGTCATAACGGGCGAATACCCGCGCCGGGCGCCCGTCACCCGTCACCCGTCACGCGGCCGTGAGCGCGACCGCCGCCTCCGCCGTGTGCACCAGGAAGGTGAGGGTCTCCTGGAAGTACAGCCGCACGCTGGTGTCGTCGTGCGAGAGGTAGCCGACGGACACGTCCTCGCCGATCCGCAGCTCGAAGTCGCCGCCGCGGGTGGAGAGCAGGAACGCCCCGTCGATGGCGGGCGCCCACACGATCTCCCCGTCGAGGAGCCGGGCGAGGTGCGCGTGGACCGGGTAGCCGTAGTGGGAGGTCTCGTTGACGGCGGTGTAGGCGTCGGCGCTCAGCGCGAGCGTGTACGGGCCGCCGACGCCGGCCAGGCGCAGCGCCGAGATGGCCTGGCTGACGGCGTCGGGGTAGTCCCGCACGTCCTCGGGGAGCCCCAGCGGCGGGTTCGACGCGCTCGCGCGGATGCCGGTGATGCCGGCCGCCGCGTACCCCTCGAAGACCGCCCGGTCCTCGGTGAACGCGATGCGCCGGGCGGCGTCCTTCACGGGCTGCCAGTCCGCGTCCTGGGCGCCGCGCTCCACGAGGTCGACCTCACGGCGGTCGACCGTGAAGGGCACGCGCAGCTCGACGACCGGCTGCGCGCGGCGCACACGGGCGACGACGTCCTCGTGGGGCGCCTCGACCGGGTCCAGGTGGCCGGTGTTCACCCCGGCGAACGCGGGCCCGGCGGCCTCGGGCACGTCGACGATCCGGCGGGCGGCGACATGGCGCTCGAAGGTGCGCCGTGCCTCCTCCTCCAGGTCGTCCCAGGCGGCTTCGGAGATCGGGGCGAGTTCCCGGTGCAGGTTGTTCATGATGTGACGGTCTTCCTCAGGTCGCCGATCCCCAGCGACTTCGCGGCCGGGCGGGCCGCGACGGCGGGGGGATCGGGAAGGTCGTCCAGGAAGTCGGCGGAGGGCGCGAAGAACAGCGTGCCGGTCACGGCCCGGGAGAAGTCCAGGATCCGGTCGTGGCTCGCCTGCCCGTCGCCGAGGAACATGTTGCGCAGCATCCGCTCGGTCACCTCGGGGGTCCGGGCGTAGCCGATGAAGTACGTCCCGAACTCGGCGGTGCCCACGCGGCCGAAGGGCATGTTGTCGCGGAGGATCTGCCGTTCGGTGCCGTCCGGTTCGACGATCGTGGTCAGGGCGACGTGGGAGTCGGCGGGCTTGACGTCGTCGTCCATCTCGACGTTGCCCAGCTTGCTGCGGCCGATCACCCGCTCCTGCGCCTCCACGGACAGGGCGTTCCAGGCGTCGAGGTCGTGCACGTACTTCTGCACGATCACATAGCTGCCGCCCGCGAAGTCCGGGTCCTCGTCGCCGGTCAGGACCGCCTCGGTCGCCTCGGGGCCCACCGGGTTCTCGGTGCCGTCGACGAAGCCCAGCAGGTCGCGGATGTCGCGGTACTTGAAGCCGTGCACCTCGTCGCGGACCGTGACATGGCCGCGCAGCCGGTCCATCACCAGGGAGGCCAGCGCGAAGCACAGGTCCAGCCGGCCGGCGCGGATGTGGAAGAGCAGGTCGCCCGGGGTGGCGGGCGCCTGGTGGCGGGCCCCGGTCAGCTCGGTGAAGGGGTGCAGCTCGGCGGGGCGGGGCCCGCCGAAGAGGCGGCCCCACACGTTCGACCCCACTCCCGCGACGCAGCTGAGGCGCCCGTCCGGGGTGCCGAAGCCGACCGAGCGCTGCAGTCCGGACAGGTCCTCCAGCAGATCGCGGACTGCGCTCTCCCCGCCGGGGTCGACCGTCACGACCAGGAAGATCGCGGACGTGGTGAGAGGGCTGAGCACCGGCTGCGGCAGCGGTTCCGCCATCACCACGCTCCTTCGTGTCGGGGCGCACCCGGGTCCGGGCGGACACGCTCAAGTCTGCTCCGGGGCCCGGTCCGGTGCATCCTGACCAGGAGCGGCACCGAACCCCTGGGGAAGGCGGCTGGACATGAGCGGTGGCCCGGAAGGGGAACGGCGGCGCCTGCTGACCGTGCTGCTGCTGGTCCTCACCGTGCTCAGCGGACTGGTCGACGCCGTGAGCATCCTCAGCCTCGGCCATGTCTTCGTGGCGAACATGACGGGCAACCTGGTCTTCGTCAGCCTGGGCCTCGCCGGGGCGCCCGAGTTCTCCGTCGTCACCTCGCTGGCGGCCCTCGGCGGCTTCACGGTGGGCATCCTCTTCTGCCGGGCGGCGCTCTCCCGGCTGAGCCCCCCGGTCGCGCTGGTGAGCGCGGCCGCGCTGTGCGAGACCGCGCTGCTCGCCTCGGCGACGGTCCTGCACGCGCTGGACGGGCCGCGGCGCGTGCTGGTGGTGGTCTGCGCGGTGGCGATGGGCCTCCAGAACGCCATGGCCGGACGCGTCGGCATCGCCGGCCTGACCACGACCGTGATGACCCGCACCCTGGTCGGCCTGATCGGCGACACCGGCGCCGCGGCGCACGACCGGCGGATCGCCGTACGCCAGGCGCTGAGCGTCGCCGCCCTGGTGTGCGGCGCCCTCGCCGGGGGCCTGCTGGTGCTCCTGGTGACACCGCCCGCCGCGCTCGCCGCGGCCACCGGGTGCGCGCTGGCGGTGGCCGCTACGGCGACCGTCGCCGCCCGCCGGTGACCCGGCCCGTACCGCCGCTCAGAAGCGGACCGGCAGGGCGATCAGGCCGCGGGTGCGCATCGAGGCGCGCCACCGCAGCTCCGCGGGGTCGGCGTCCAGGGCGAGCCCGGGCAGACGGGCCAGCAGTTCGGCGAGCGCGACCTCGGTCTCCAGCCGGGCCAGGGGCGCGCCGAGGCAGTAGTGGATGCCCTGCCCGAGGCCGAGGTGCGCGGTGTCGGCCCGGTCGACGTCGAGCCGGTCGGGCTCGGGGAAGCGGGCGGGGTCCCGGTTGGCCGCGGCCAGCGACAGCAGCACCGTCTCCCCGGCGGGGACCGTGACGCCGCCGATGGTGACGTCCTCCAGGGGGAAGCGCCGGATGGCCAGCGGCGCCGGCCCGTCCCAGCGCGTCAGCTCCTCGACCGCCGCCGCGATCCTGCCCGGCTCGGCACGCAGCGCCGCCAGTTGCGCGGGGTGCGTCAGCAGCGCCAGGACGGCGTTGCCGATGAGCTGCACGGTGTTCTCGTACCCCGCGAACAGGACGAGGAAGGTCAGCGACATCAGCTCGTCCTCGCTGAGCCGGTCGCCGTCGTCGCGGGCGGCGATCATCGCCGAGAGCAGGTCGTCCTCGGGGTGGGCCCGCTTGCGCGCGATGAGCTGCCCGAAGTACGCGAGCATCGCGGCGACCGCCTCCTTCGCCGCGGAGGGGCGCGACGGGTCCGGGGCGACCAGGGCGTCCGTCCAGCCCCGGAAGTCGCGGCGGTCGCCGGGGGCCACGCCGAGCAGGTCGCAGATCACCCGGATGGGCAGCGGCGCGGCATAGGCGGCGACCAGGTCCGCGCGGCCGTCGGGGGCGAGGGCGTCCAGGAGTTCGGCGGCGGTACGGCGGACCGGTTCGCGCAGGTCCGCGACGCGGCGCGGGGTGAAGGCCTGCGACACCAGGCGCCGGATACGGGTGTGGTCCGGCGGGTCCATGTTCAGCAGGTTGGCGTCGAGGGCGGGGGGCAGGGCGAACCCGGAGTAGTTGCCGGGCAGGGCGTTGCGCTTGTCCAGGGACGCAGCGGGTCGCCGAGCGCCTGCCGCACGTCCTCGTACCGCGTGACCACCCAGGCGGGACGCCCGTCGGTGCCGGTGACGCGGTGGACGGGGCCGGCCTCGCGGAGCCTGCCGTACGCCCCGTAGGGGTCGGCGATCAGCTGGGCGGGGCCGACAGGGCTCCGGCTGGGCGGGGTTGCGTCCGGCGCGGCGTTCGGCGGGGTCGAAGTGGCCATGGCCCCAGCCTAGGAGCGGGCTCGCGGCGGTTCGTCCCCTGAGCCCCCCCGGGGGCCGCCTCGACGGGCGCTAACCGAGCGCCGCCGAGAGGAGGGCGGCGGCCACGAGGTAGCCGATCGCGGCGGCGAGGACGACGCCCACCATGGCGAGCGCCTTCACCGCGGAGAACAGGCCGGAAGGTGAGGTCCATCTGGGAGACCGTCATCTGCGACATGTCGACCAGGACGTCGAGGCCGCCGTGCGTGCGGGCCACGGCCCCCGTCGTCGCGGCGGCCTGCAGGTACTGCGCCGAGACCCCCATCCCGAAGTACATCCGGCCGCAGCCCTCCGAGGCCCGCGCGGCGTCCGCGGTCCTGGTGAGGTCGCCGGCGAACACCTCCGCCCCGGTGGGCCCGCAGTTGCGCCGCCCGCTTGTCCTCCCGGTGGACGAAGGCGCGGACGTGGCCGACCGCTCCCACGCTCCCGGCCGCGCCGGTCACGAGGATCCTGTCGGACGTCATCGGGCCGCTCCGCCGGTCCTGTCAGGAGGGCGGCGTCACGCACGTCCGAGGTGCGCCGCCCGCCTCCAGGCAGGAGACGACCAGCCCCAGCGCCGCCGTCAACTGGTCGGCCGTCATGCCCGGATGCGCCTGCAGCCACTGCGTGGCGAGTGCGGCGAGGGCCTGCACATGGGGATCGTCCGCGATGTCCGGATGGGCCTGCAGGAAGGACTGCAGCGCCTCCTGGACGTCCGCCGCGGACCATCCCGATCCGCCGGGCAGGCAGTGCGACGGCGAACCGCCCTGGCCGTCCCCGCCGTGGCAGCCCTCGTCGGCCAGGGCCGTACCGGTGCCGCCGAAGGCCAGGGCACCCGCCGCGAGCGCGGCGGCCGTTCCTGCGGCGAGCTTCTTCGAGAGAGCCATGGGATCCGCCTCGGGTCGGGTGGTCGGATCGGCCGGTGCCGGCGCTCCCGAGGCACCGGGCACACGACGGTGCCTGCGAGGGAGCGCGGATCACCGGCCCCCTGGGAAGGGGCGGGATAGCCGGGGCCCGGGGCACCCGCGGGTGCCGGGCCGTCATCGACAGACCCAGCACATCACAGTCACCCGGATGGCGCATCCGGAGCAGAACCGGGCCCCGGCGTCCCCGTTCAGCCCGTGATGCCGTCCAGTTGCTCCGGTGCCGGCCGCAGTGCCCACCGGTCGCCGCCCGGGGGCGCCTCCAGGTCCGCCGGCGCGGCGCGCGCCCACCGGTCACCGCGGTCGGCGGCGGCGTGAACGACGTCGGAGGCGGCGTAGGCGGGGAAGTCCGGCTCGGGGTGGGGCCAGGGTGCGGCGCCGGTGGCGGCCGGCAGCAGGAAGCCGACGACCGCGTCGCGGGCACCTGCGCCCGCTGCCAGACGTACACCGAGGACGCCGTCTCCCGCCTGGTCGAGTCCGGCTCCGGCCCGGGCGGCATCCTGGTCCTCTGCGCCGACGCCGAGGCCTGCATCGCGCGGGCGCCCGCCCCGCACCGCACCGCACCGGCCCCCGCTGACGGCCGAGGCCCCCGCCCTCTCGCCGCGCGGCGGGGGCCTCCCCCATGTCCGGCGGGAGCCCGCCGGGGTGACGGCGCCTCGGGCGTGGCGCGTCGGCAACTCGGCGCGGCGGGGGCCCGGCTGACGAACAATGAAGCCCCTCCGGGTGACCCGGAGGGGCTTCGTTCGTTATCTCGCTGCGGGTCCCGAACCTGCGGGCCCGCGACCCTCGGTGGGGCGGGTGGGACTCGAACCCACGACCGACGGATTATGAGTCCGCTGCTCTAACCGGCTGAGCTACCGCCCCGTACGGCGTGCCGTCACCATCCCGTGCACGCCGTCTGCCGCAGCATAGCTGCTCATACGATCTGTCGCCCTCGCGGGTCACAGACGCACCACCTGGTGGACTGCGATCACCGGGTGATCGGTTCCCGGGGGCACGAAAAAGGACCCCCGAGGGGGTCCTTGACCGCTGCTCCCCCGACTGGACTCGAACCAGTAACCTGCCGGTTAACAGCCGGCTGCTCTGCCAATTGAGCTACAGGGGATAGAGGAGCGCGAGCTCCCCCGACTGGACTCGAACCAGTAACCTGCCGGTTAACAGCCGGCTGCTCTGCCAATTGAGCTACAGGGGATCGCTCCGCTTGCACCGAATGCACCCGTTTCCGGCATCCCGGACGGCGTGCGCTCGCTGCGACACATACATTAGCGCAAGGTGGGGGGTGCTCCGCCAACCGGTATCTCCGTGGTTGTCCGCAGGCCACGGCGGGTAGGCGCGAAGCACAGCCCCGAGACGAGGAGAGGGTGGAGCCATGCGCTACCGGCTGACGTTCATCAGCGGGGTCGCCGTCGGGTACGTGCTCGGGGCGCGGGCCGGCCGCGAGCGGTACGAGCAGCTGCGCAAGAGCGCCCAGCGCATCGCGCAGAACCCGGCGGTGCGGAACAGCGTGGAGTCCGCGGGACAGGCGGGGCGCGGGGCGGCCGTGAAGGCCGTGGACGTGGTCACCGCCAAGGTCGGGGACCGGCTGCCGCCGGCGGTCGCGGAGCGGCTGCGCCGGGTGCGCGGCAACGGCTCCGCCGGCGAGGACGACTGGGGCACCAGCAACACCTGACGCCACTGCCCGCCACTGCCCGGCGCTGAGGCGCGTGCCCGGTTTTCCGCCGTACGCGCCGGGTGCGGCATGATGCCCGCATGGCGATTGTGGCGGGGATCGACAGCTCGGGCACCGGCACTACGGTGGTCGTGTGCGACACCGGGAGCGGGGCCGTGCTCCGGCAGACGCACGCCCCGCACCCCCTGCCGGGCGGCGAGGGCGCCGGGACACCGACCGAGGTCGACCCCGAGGCGTGGCTGCTGTCGCTGGGCGAGGCGGCCAAGGGCGGGATGCTGGAGGGCGTGGAGGCCATCGGGGTCTCCGGACAGCAGCACGGGATGCTGGCGCTGGACGCCGGCGGGGCGCTGGTGCGGCCCGCACTGCTGTGGAACGACAAGCGGGCGCAGATCCAGGCCGCCGACCTGACCGAGGAGCTGGGCGGTCCCGGCGCCTGGGCCGAGGCGGTCGGGGCGGTGCCCCAGGCCGCGTACCCGGTGGCGAAGCTGCGCTGGCTGGCCCGGCACGAACCCGCCTCGGCGCAGCGCACGGCCCAGGTGCTGCTGCCGCACGACTGGCTGGTGTGGCAACTGATGGGCCGCCCGCAGCGGCGTACGACCGACCGGGGCGACGCCTCGGGGACGGGCTACTGGTCGGCGGCGACCGGCCGGTGGCGTACGGACATCGTGGAACTGGCCCTCGGCCATCCGGTGCAGCTGCCCGAGGTGCTGGCGCCCGCCGAGCCGGCCGGCCGGACCCCGGAGGGGCTGCTGATCTCGGCCGGCACCGGGGACAACATGGCGGCCGCGCTCGGCCTGGGCGTCGGCCCCGGGGACGCCGTGGTGTCGCTGGGCGCGGCCGGGACGGTCTTCGCGGTGCACCACCACGCGCTGAGCGACCCGTCCGGCATGATCACCTCGTTCGCCGACGCGACCGGCCGCCACCTGCCCGTGGTGCACACCCGCAACGCGGTACGGGTGCTGCGCGGCACCGCCGAGCTGCTCGGCACCGACCTGGCCGGCCTGTCCGAGCTGGCGATGCGCTCCACGCCCGGCGCGTACGGACTGGTGCTGCTCCCCTACCTGGAGGGCGAGCGCACGCCTGACCTGCCGCACACCGCGGGGACGCTGCACGGACTGCGGCGCGAGAGCATGAAGCCGGAGCACCTGGCGCGGGCGGCGTTCGAGGGGATGCTGTGCGGGCTGGCGGACGCGCTGGACGTGCTGCGGGCGCGCGGGGTCGAGGTGCGCCGGATCTTCCTGCTGGGCCCGGCGGGCGACCTGCCCGCCGTGCGGTCGATGGCCCCGGCGCTGCTGGGCGCGCAACTCGTGGTGCCCCCGCCGGGCGAGTACGCGGCACTGGGCGCGGCCCGGCAGGCGGCGTGGTCGCTGGGGGTGGTGAACGGCACGGACTCGCCGGAGCAGCCGCCGTACTGGCACCCCGCCGAGTACGCCGTGGTCGAACCGGGCGAGGACGACGGGCCGATCGGGCACTCGGTGCGGCAGCAGTACGTGTCGGTGCGTGAGCAGACGCATCCGGGGGCGTTCCCGGGTTGATCCCGGTGTCGGCCATGAGCCGGTAAACCGTGTGCCTGCGGCAACCATCGGACTATAGGGTCATCGGTCGTGCTGATCCGTCTCCTGCGGTCCCATCTCCTGCCCTACAGGCGTGCCGTCTCCGTGCTCGTCGTACTGCAGCTCGTGGCGACCCTCGCCATGCTCTACCTGCCCACCCTGAACGCCGACATCATCGACGAAGGCGTCGTGAAGGGGGACACGGGCTACATCCTCAGGATCGGCGGCATCATGCTCGCCGTGACCCTGGTCCAGCTCGCCTGCTCGGTGGGCGCCGTCTACCACGGGGCCCGCACCTCGACGGCCGTCGGCCGGGACATCCGCGCCTCGGTCTTCGACCGGGTGCAGCGCTTCTCCTCGCGCGAGGTCGGGCAGTTCGGCGCTCCCTCGCTGATCACGCGTACGACCAACGACGTCCAGCAGGTCCAGATGCTGGTGCTGATGACCTTCACGCTGATGGTCTCGGCGCCGATCATGTGCTTCGGCGGCATCATCATGGCGCTCGGCCAGGACGTGCCGCTGTCCTCGCTGCTGCTGGCGGTGGTACCGGTGCTGGGCCTGCTGGTGCTGCTGCTGGTGCGGAAGCTGCGTCCGCTCTTCCGCTCCATGCAGGAGCGGCTCGACACCGTGAACCGGGTACTGCGCGAGCAGATCACCGGCATCCGGGTCATCCGCGCCTTCGTCAAGGACGACTTCGAGCAGGACCGGTTCCGCAAGGCCAACGACGACCTGACGGACGTCGCTTTGCGCGCCGGGCGGATGATGACGCTGATGTTCCCGGTCGCGATGGCCGTCGTGAACGTCACGAGCGTGGCCGTGCTGTGGTTCGGCGCCCACCGGATCGACAGCGGCGGCATGCAGATCGGCGCGCTGACCGCCTTCATCAGCTATCTGATGCAGATCCTGATGTCGATCATGATGGCCACCTTCATGGTGATGATGGTGCCGCGCGCCGAGGTCTGCGCCGAGCGCATCGAGGAGGTGCTCGGCACCGATCCCAGCGTCGTCCCGCCCGCCCGGCCGGTGCGGCTGCCGGCACGGCGCGGCGAGCTGGAACTGCGCGCCGCGGACTTCGCGTACCCGGGCGCCGAGGCCGAGGTACTGCGGGGCATCGACCTGATCGCCCGGCCCGGTGAGACCACGGCGGTGATCGGCTCCACCGGCAGCGGCAAGACGACCCTGCTGGGGCTGGTGCCGCGGCTGTTCGACACCACCGGCGGCCAGGTGCTCATCGACGGCACCGACGTCCGCGAACTGGACCCGGTGCACCTGGCCGAGACGGTCGCCCTGGTCCCGCAGAAGCCGTACCTGTTCTCCGGGACGGTCGCCTCCAACCTGCGCTACGGCAACCCCGAGGCCACCGACGAGGAGCTCTGGCACGCCCTGGAGATCGCCCAGGCCAGGGACTTCGTGGAACGGCTCGCGCAGGAGGACGGCGGCTCCGGGCTCGACGCCCCGATATCGCAGGGCGGCACCAACGTCTCCGGCGGCCAGCGCCAGCGCCTCGCCATCGCGCGGGCCCTGGTGCGCAAGCCCGGCATCTACCTCTTCGACGACTCCTTCTCCGCGCTGGACTACGCCACCGACGCCGCGCTGCGCCGGGCACTGGGCCGGGAGACGGCGGACGCGACGGTCGTGATCGTCGCGCAGCGGGTCAGCACCATCCGCGACGCCGACCGGATCGTGGTCCTCGACGAGGGCCGCGTGGTGGGTACCGGCACCCACCGTGAACTGATGGACGGCAATCCCACGTACCGGGAGATCGTGCTCTCCCAGCTCACCGAGCAGGAGGCGGCATGAGCGTCCCCGCGCCCCGCAGGGGGCCCGCACCCGCGGCGGGGCCGATGCGGTTCATGAGCGGCCAGCCCACCGAGCGGTCCATGGACTTCAAGGGCTCCGGCAAGCGGCTGCTGGGGCTGATGCGTCCCGAACGCGCCCTGGTCGTCGCCATGCTGGCCTGCACGACCCTGGGCGTCACCCTCAACGTCATCGGCCCGAGGATCCTGGGCAAGGCCACCGACCTGATCTTCGCCGGGGTCCTCGGCCGTTCGCTGCCCGCCGGCACCGACAAGGCCGGGGCCATCGAGCACCTGCGGCAGCAGGGCAGCGACACCCTCGCCGACCTGCTGCAGTCCGCCGACTTCACCCCGGGCGCCGGGATCGACTTCGACGCCGTGGGCCATGTGCTGCTGACCGCCCTCGCGATCTACGCGGCCGCCGCGGTCTTCGCGATCGTCCAGGGCCGGCTCGCCACCACGGTCATCCAGCGGACCGTTTTCCGGCTGCGCCAGGACGTCGAGGCGAAGCTGGCCAGGCTGCCGCTGTCGTACTTCGACCGGCAGGCGCGCGGCGAGGTGCTGAGCCGGGCCACCAACGACATCGACAACATCGGCCAGACGCTGCAGCAGACGATGGGGCAGATCATCTTCGCGCTGCTGTCGATCGTGGGCGTGCTGGTGATGATGTTCTCGATCTCCTGGCTGCTCGCGCTGGTGGCACTGGTGACCGTGCCGCTGTCGGTGTTCGTCGCCACGGCGGTGGGCAAGCGGGCCCAGCCGCAGTTCGTGCAGCAGTGGCGGACCACCGGCAAGCTCAACGCCCACATCGAGGAGATGTACACCGGGCACACCCTGGTGAAGGTCTTCGGCCGCCAGGAGGAGTCCGCGGAGGCCTTCCGCGAGCAGAACGAGGCCCTCTACCAGTCGGGCTTCCGGGCGCAGTTCATCTCGGGTGTCATCCAGCCCGCGATGATGTTCATCGGGAACATCAACTACATCCTGGTCGCCGTGGTGGGCGGCCTGCGGGTGGCGAGCGGCGCGCTGTCCATCGGCGACGTCCAGGCCTTCATCCAGTACAGCCGGCAGTTCAGCCAGCCGCTGACCCAGGTGGCGAGCATGTCCAACCTGGTGCAGTCCGGGGTCGCCTCCGCCGAGCGGGTCTTCGAACTGCTCGACGCGCAGGAGCAGAGCCCGGAGCCCAAGGCGCTCTCGCTGCGCAAGGTACGACGCGGCGAGGTCCGCTTCGAGGACGTGGCGTTCCGCTACGAGCCGGAGAAGCCGCTGATCGAGGACCTGTCGCTGACCGTCGAACCGGGCCACACGGTGGCCATCGTCGGCCCCACGGGCGCGGGCAAGACCACCCTGGTCAATCTGCTCATGCGCTTCTACGAGGTCACCGGCGGCCGGATCACCCTCGACGGGACCGACATCGCGTCCATGCCACGGGAGGAGCTGCGCTCCGGCATCGGCATGGTGCTGCAGGACACCTGGCTGTTCGGCGGCACCATCGCGGAGAACATCGCGTACGGCACCGAGGGAGCCGGCCGCGAGCAGATCGAGGAGGCCGCGCGCGCCGCGCACGCGGACCGCTTCATCCGGACCCTGCCCGACGGCTACGACACCGTCATCGACGACGAGGGCACCGGCGTCAGCGCCGGCGAGAAGCAGCTGATCACCATCGCGCGGGCGTTCCTGTCCGACCCGGTGATCCTCGTCCTGGACGAGGCCACCAGCTCGGTCGACACCCGCACCGAGGTGCTGATCCAGCGGGCCATGGCGCAACTCAGCCACGGGCGGACCAGCTTCGTCATCGCGCACCGGCTGTCCACGATCCGCGACGCGGACGTCATCCTGGTGATGGAGGGCGGCGACATCGTCGAACAGGGCACCCACGAGGAGCTGCTCGCCGGTGACGGTGCCTACGCACGGCTGTACGCGGCGCAGTTCGCGCAGGCCGTGGCGGAGGTCGACTGACCGCCGGGCCGCCGCGAGACGAGCCCCCGCCGGCCCGGCCGGCGGGGGCTCTCGCGTGCTCAGTCGAGATAGCCGCGCAACTGGTCGGCGAAGGCGTGGTCGCGCAGCTTGTTGAGGGTCTTGGACTCGATCTGCCGGATGCGCTCGCGGGTGACGCCGAAGATCCGGCCGATCTCCTCCAGGGTGCGCGGGCGCCCGTCGGCCAGGCCGTAGCGCAGCTGGACGACCTTGCGCTCGCGCTCTCCGAGGGTGGACAGCACCGCCTCCAGGTGCTCGCGCAGCAGCAGGAAGGAGGCGGACTCCACGGGCGAGGCGGCGTCGCCGTCCTCGATGAGGTCGCCGAGGGCGACGTCCTCCTCCTCACCCACCGGGGCGTGCAGGCTCACCGGTTCCTGCGCCAGGCGCAGCACCTCGCTCACCCGCTCCGGGGAGATCTCCAGGTGGGCGCCGACCTCTTCGGTGGTGGGCTCGTAACCGCGTTCCTGCAGCAGGCGGCGCTGGACGCGGACGACGCGGTTGATCAGCTCCACGACGTGCACCGGGACCCGGATGGTGCGGGCCTGGTCGGCCAGGGCGCGGCTCATGGCCTGGCGGATCCACCAGGTCGCGTAGGTCGAGAACTTGTAACCCCGGGCGTAGTCGAACTTCTCCACGGCGCGGATCAGCCCGAGGTTGCCCTCCTGCACCAGGTCCAGCATGGTCAGGCCGCGGCCCACGTAGCGCTTGGCGACGGAGACGACCAGGCGCAGATTGGCCTCGATCAGGCGGCGCTTGGCCATCCGGCCGAGCACGACCAGCCGGTCGAGGTCGACGGCGAGCCGTGAGTCGGGGTCCTGGGTGCTGTTCAGCTTCTCCTCGGCGAAGAGGCCCGCCTCGACGCGCCGGGCGAGCTCGACCTCCTCCTCGGCGGTGAGCAGGGGTATCCGGCCGATCTCCCGCAGGTACTGGCGGAACAGGTCGGCGGACGGGCCGGCGACCTCGTCGCCGGACCGCCGTACCGGTCCCGGGTCGGGATCGGACTCGGACTCGGGGCCGGGGTCGGAGCCCGCCTCGGCCGCGGCCTCGGCCCGCGCCTGCGCCACCGCCTCGTCGTGTTCACCGGCCGGCTCCTCGGGGTGAACGGCCGCGTGGTTCTGCTCCGGCACGCGCTCCAGCAGGTCGTCGGCAGGGGCCGCCGGGGGCCTCAGGGTCTGGATGTGCACGGGAGCGACCTCCACGGTGAGCGCAGCCACGGGCTCGGAGACGCGCGCCGGCGGAACGGTCACGGCGCCCTCGCCGCGGCCCGTCCGGGAGTTCGCCGTCAGCGGTACCGCGGTGGCGTCACCATCGACACCGCTCGGCAGTCCGCGCTCCGAGGACTCTTGCACCGCCCCCAGTGTGGCGTACGGCACACCGAGCCCACGAGAGTCGTGCGCCGCTTTTTTGTGACGGAGGGCGACCCCCTCGTCACGCCGGTGTTCGCATCCGTTCCCGCCCGTTCCCGGGCCGGACGGCGCTGCGCGACCCGGCTCAGAGGGCCGCGGCGCCCTGTTCGCGCAGGCGCTGGCCGTACTGCTGCAGCGCCCACAGCTCGCCCTGTACGGCCGAGACCTGGGCCTCGTCCGCGCGGGGGCCGAGCCGGGCGAGCGAGGCGCGGACCTCGGCGACGCGGCGGTCGACCGCGAGCAGGCGGACCCGGACGAGGACCTCGCCCGCGTAGATGTCGGGGGCCTTGTGCATCACGGCCTCGACGGCGAGTTCCGTCACCATGCTGCGGACCGTGTCGTCCGGCGCGACGTCGCGGACGCGGGCCAGGTACCCGGCGTCGGCGGACTCCGCGCCGCCCGCCTCGGTGATGGCGCGGCGCACGGCGACGTAGGGCGGGGCGGTGAACTCGTCCTCCCCGTAGGCGTCGAAGGCCGGGGAGACCAGCCCGGGGTGCTGCAGGGCCAGCTTGAGCAGCTCGCGCTCGACGCGGTGCGCCGGGCTGCGCAGGTCCAGCCGGGGGCCGCTCGGTACGGGAGGTCCGGCGGGAGCCGCCTGGTGCCCCTGCGGCGGGCCGTTGCGGGGCCCCTGGCCCGGGCCCGACGGGCCGCCGGACTGGCGGCGTTCGCGCTGCCAGCGGGCGAGCTGGGCGACCCTGCGCACCACGAACTGCGAGTCGAGGATGCCGAGCATGCCGGCGAGCTGCACCGCGTACTCGTGCTGGATGGCGGCGTTCTTGATGCCCGCCACGATGGGCGCGCCCGCCTCCAGCGCGGAGGCCCGGCCCTCGGCGGTGTCGAGGTTGTAGCGGGCGACGACCGACCGCAGCGCGAAGGCGAACAGGGGCGTGCGGGTGTCCACCAGCCGCTGCACGGCCGCGTCGCCCTCCGCCAGACGCAGATCGCACGGGTCCATGCCGCCGGGGGTGATGGCGATGGAGGTCTCGGCGGCGAACTTCTGGTCGTCCTCGAAGGCGCGCAGGGCGGCCTTCTGGCCGGCCGCGTCGCCGTCGAAGGTGAAGACGACCTCGGCGTTGGAGTTGTCCATCAGCAGCCGGCGCAGGATCTTGATGTGATCGCCGCCGAAGGCGGTGCCGCAGGTCGCGATGGCGGTGGTGACACCCGCGAGATGGCAGGCCATGACGTCGGTGTACCCCTCGACGACGACGGCCCGGCTGGTGCGGGCGATCTCCTTCTTCGCCAGGTCGATGCCGTACAGCACCTGCGACTTCTTGTAGATCGGCGTCTCGGGGGTGTTGAGGTACTTGGGGCCCTGGTCGTCCTCGCGCAGCTTGCGCGCGCCGAAGCCGATCACCTCGCCGGTGATGTCGCGGATCGGCCAGATCAGCCGGCCGCGGAAGCGGTCGATGGCGCCGCCGCGGCGGCTCTCGCTGGCCAGCCCCGAGACGATCAGCTCGCGATCGCTGAAGCCCTTGCCGCGCAGGAAGCGGACGAGGTGGTCCCAGCCCGCCGGTGCGTAGCCCACGCCGAAGTGCTCGGCGGCGGCCTGGTCGAAGCCGCGCTCGGCGAGGAACTTGCGGCCGATCTCGGCCTCGGCGCCGCCCAGCTGCTCGACGTAGAACTGCGCGGCCGCCTTGTGGGCCTCGACCAGCCGGATCCGCTCGCCCTGCTGGCGGCCCGGGGTGTAGCCGCCCTCCTCGTACCGCAGTGTGATGCCCGCCACGGCGGCGAGCCTCTCGACGGCCTCGGAGAAGGACAGGTGGTCGACCTTCATCACGAAGTCGAGGGTGTCGCCGCCCTCCTGGCAGCCGAAGCAGTGGTAGAGCCCCTTGCTCGGGCTCACGTGGAAGGAGGGGGACTTCTCGTCGTGGAAGGGGCACAGGCCCTTCAGATTGCCGCCGCCCGCGTTCCTGAGCTGGAGGTACTCGGACACGACGGCGTCGATCGGGACCGCGTCCCGTACCGTCTTGACGTCCTCGTCCCTGATCCGCCCAGCCACACAGGGATTCTACGGCGCGGCCCGCGGAGGGTCAGACCGGCTTGGCGACGAAGAGGAAGTGCGGCCCGGCCGGCTCCAGCACGAACTCCTCCCCCACCGCCGTGAAGCCCTGCCCCTCCCAGAAGCCGCGGGCCGAGGTGCGGCCGTTGCACCACACCACCTCGGCCCCGCGCCGCCGGGCCTGCTCCAGCGCGGCGTGCAGCAGCGCCGCCCCGTAGCCGCGGCCGCGGGCCTCGGGGGCGCTGGCCATGCCCCGGATCCGGTACGCGATCGCGGGGTCGCCGGGCAGTCGCTCCGGGAAGAGCGTGACGCACGCCACGACCTCGTCGCCGCCGTCTCCGCCGTAGGCCGCCATGTGGAAGGCGAGCGGGTGACCGTCCTCCAGGAAGATCGCCGACTCGCGCGGCAGCCCTGGCCGCAGGACCCTCCAGCGCAGATCGAAGATCTCCTCGACGGGTACGACGGCGGTCCTGGGCTCCATGGCAGCCATGCTAGGCGGTCGCCCCCGCGCTCACTCCAGCAGGGAGGCCAGCGGCACCGTGGGGTCGGCCAGCGCGTCGGTGTCGATCTGGCGGCCCGAACGGATCAGCTTCTGCACGGTGTCGGTCACGTCCCACACGTTGACGTTCATCCCGGCCAGCACCCGGCCCTCGCGCAGCCAGAAGGCGATGAACTGCCGCTTGCCCATGTCGCCCCGGGCCAGCACCTGGTCGTAGGTGCCGGGGGCGGCGTGCCCGGAGAACTCCATGCCCAGGTCGTACTGGTCGGTGAAGAAGTACGGGACCCTGTCGTACAGGACGTCCTTGCCCAGCATGGCGCGCGCCGCCACGGGCCCGCTGTTGAGCGCGTTGGCCCAGTGCTCGACCCGCAACCGGCCGCCCAGCAGCGGGTGTTCGGCGTTGGCGACGTCGCCGGCGGCGAAGACGTCGGGGTCGGAGGTACGCAGCGAGGCGTCCACGGCGATGCCGCCGCCGGCGGCCCGGTCGGCGAGGGCGAGCCCGGCGGCCTCGGCGAGCGCGGTGCGCGGGGCGGCGCCGATCGCGGCGAGCACCTGGTGGGCGGGGTGCTCCTCGCCGTCGTCGGTGAGCACCGACATCACCATGCCGTCCTGGCCGGTGATCTCGGTGAGCCGCGCGCCGAAGTGGAAGCGCACACCGTGCTCGCGGTGCAGGTCGGCGAAGACCTCGCCGAGTTCCGGGCCGAGGACGGAGTGCAGCGGGCACGGCTGTGGCTCGACGACCGTGACCTCGACGCCGTAGCCGCGGGCGGCCGCCGCCACCTCCAGGCCGATCCAGCCCGCTCCCGCGATGACCAGGTGGCCGTTCTCGCGGCCGAGCGAGGTCAGCACGTTCTTCAGCCGCTCGGCGTGCGCGAGGCGGCGCAGGTGGTGCACCCCGACCAGGTCGGTGCCGGGGATGTCCAGCCGGCGCGGCTCGGCACCGGTGGTCAGCAGCAGCCGGTCGTACGGGATGGACGTGCCGTCGCCCAGGGTGATCCGCCGGGCGGCCCGGTCGAGGCCGGTGACCGGCTGGCCGAGGTGGAGTTCGACGTCGTGCTCGGCGTACCAGGCGGCCGGATGGACGAAGACCGAGTCGCGCTCCTCGTTGCCCAGCAGGAAGCCCTTGGACAGCGCGGGTCGCTCGTAGGGGTGGTCGCGTTCGTCCCCGATCAGTATCACGCGGCCGGTGAAACCCTCGGAGCGCAGCGTCTCCGCCGCTTTCGCCCCGGCGAGCCCCGCCCCGACGATGACGAATGTGTGGTCTGCGTCCACCACTGTGCGCCTCCCTGGTGTCCTCGGGTGCCCCGCGGCCCTCCCTCTGGCAATTGCCAGTCATGTGAGCGTCCCGCACCCCGGCGCCGACGTGAAGAGTGCCGCGCCGACCGGGAGCGGGGGCGGGGCGGTGCCAGGGGGCGGGCGGGGGCCCGCCGGGGGCTCACCGGGAGACGCTGAGCCGGGCGTGCAGGGCGGTCGCGGCGCCGTCGGTCAGCGAGGCGATCTGGTCGACGACGGCCCGCTGCCGGGCCCGGTCGTCCTTGGCCGCGTCGAAGATGCCACGGAACTGGGGGTCCAGTCCCTCCGGCGCCCGGGCCAGCAGGGCCTCGGCGAGCTCCCCGATCACCACCCGCTGCTGGGCGCGCCGCCGCTCCTGCGCCTCGCGCTGCATGACGTACCGGTCGGCGACGGCCTTCAGGACGGCGCACTCCAGCCGCTGGTCGCGCGGGACGACCAGCTGGGCGCGGTGGCGGGTGAGCCGGCCGGTGCCGTAGGCGTCCCGGGTGGCGCGCTCCGCGGCCAGGCAGAAGCGGCCGATCAGCTGCGAGCTGGCGTCCTTCAGCCGGGCCTGGGCGATGGCGGAGCCGTCGTAGCCGTGGGGCCACCACTCCATGTCGAGCAGCCGGTCCAGGGCCTCGGCGAGTTCGTCCTCGGCCGCCCCGGGGGCGTAGCGGCCGGCGGCGACGGCGAAGATCTCGCGCCGCTCCGGCTCGGCGAGCAGCACGGCCGGGTCGAGGTGGCCGGCGTGCAGCCCGTCCTCGACGTCGTGGACGGAGTAGGCCACGTCGTCCGACCAGTCCATGACCTGGGCCTCGAAGCACTGCACGTACGGGCGGTCGGCGGGGGCGGTGCGGCGCAGCCAATCGAAGACCGGCAGGTCGTCCTCGTACACGCCGAACTTCGGGCTGGCGGGATCGGTGGGGTGGCCGCCGCGGGGCCACGGGTACTTCGTCGCCGCGTCCAGCGCCGCCCGGGTCAGGTTGAGGCCGACGCTGACCAGGGTGCCGTCGTCGGCGTGGGCGAACCGCTTCGGTTCCAGCCGGGTCAGGATGCGCAGGCTCTGGGCGTTGCCCTCGAAGCCGCCGCAGCCGGCCGCCACCTCGGCGAGCACCATCTCGCCGTTGTGGCCGAAGGGCGGATGGCCGAGGTCGTGGGCCAGGCACGCGGTCTCCACCAGGTCCGGGTCGCAGCCGAGGGCCGCCCCGAGCTCCCGGCCGACCTGGGCGCACTCCAGGCTGTGCGTCAGACGCGTCCGCGGGCTGCTGTTGATCGCCCGGGCGTCGTCGACCGGGTCCACCACCTGCGTCTTCCCGGCCAGCCTGCGCAGTCCCGCGGAGTGCAGCATGCGGGCCCGGTCCCGCTGGAACGACGTACGGCCGGGCCGCTTGTCGGGCTCGGGGACATAGCGTTCGGTGTCGGCTTCGCTGTAGGGGGCGTGGTCGGCCGCCGCGGGGTGGTTCGCGTCCATACCGCGACGTTAGCGGGCGCGACCGGATACCGGTGGCTACGCGGTGGCCGGCTGCGCCGCGGCGGCGGAACCGGTCGTGCCGGGCAGCGCCCGGTCGTAGCGGTGCAGCACCAGCGCCGCCATCGCCGGATGCGCGCCGAGCGGTGCGGCGGCGATCCACGGCGCCGCGGCGGCCGTAGCCGTCGCGAAGCGGCCCGGGGCGGCGAAGCAGGACGCCACCGCGACCCGGTCCCGGCCCTCGGCCGCCAGCCGGCGCACCGCCGTGGCGACGTCCGGGCCCGCCGACGCGTACGCGGGCACCACCGGGACGCCACCGCCCAGCCGCGCCCCCAGCAGGGCCGCCGTCGCCTGCGTGTCGCGGGCCGACCGCGGGTTCCGGGACCCGGCGGCGGCCAGCACGACCCCGGCACGCCGGGCGGCCTGCCCGGAGCCTGAGCACCAGCCCGCCTCGGCCAGCCGGCCGGCCAGCGCCTCCGCGAGCAGCGGGTGCGGCCCGAGCGGCGCCGCGACCCGTCCGCGCAGGTGCGGGGCCCGGGCCAGCGCCCCGGGGACGTCCCGTTCGACGTGGTGGCCGCGGGTCAGCATCAGCGGCACCAGGACCACCTCGCCGCTCAGGGCGGCGAGGGCGTCGTCCAGCGACGGCTCGTCGATCTCGATGTGCCCGAGCCGCACGGGCAGCCCCGGGCGCAGGTCCCTGATCCGTTCCAGCAGGGCGTGCGCGGTGCGCAGCGCCTCCGGGTCCCGGCTGCCGTGCGCGACGGCGACCAGCACCGGGGGGCGCGGCGGCGCGGAGTGCAGCGTCACCCGGGAGAGCCGGCTGCTGAGCTGGGCGGTGATCCGGGACATGAGCTGCGCCGTACTGTCGAAGTGGTCCGGTCCTGGCGCGCCGTGCGGCGCGGGCTGCTCGGCCGTCATGGACCGAGTGTCGCGAGCCGGGGTTGCCGGCCCGTTGCACCCGCGTCACGACTGGTTTCCGCCGCTTCACACGGCGCGCGCACCGGTGTGAGGGCGTACCGGGGTCAGCGGTGCTTCCAGTCGCCGCCGGCGATGGGGCGGCCCTTGTCGCGCAGTTCCCGCTCGTGGTCGGCGGCCGCCAGGTACACCCAGGCGGGCAGCGTCTGCCCGGCGTAGGTGCGCACGTCGCGGACGACCCGCTCGTACAGGTTCCCTGGCGCCCCCGGGCTGTACTCCTCCAGGCGGTCGAGGTCCGAGAGCACCTCCTGGTACAGGTCCTCCGCCGGATGGATCACGTCTCCGTGGACGCGGCCGCGCTCGTCGGCCACGGCGTACGGGTAGCCCGGGCCGTCGAAGAGCAGCGCTCCGTGCAGCACCGCGGGCGTCTCGGACGTCGTCCGGCCCCGCAGCAGCCAGGAGTGGTTGATCTCGCCGGGCCGCAGGGTCCCGTACACGAAGAACGGGAGGCGGGAATGGTCGTCACGCATCAACTTCATGGAACCGCACGGACGTGCGGGACGTCGACTCGGACGTGGAACGAAGCCTGAACCGGAAGACCCCGGGATCGCGGGTGGCAGCCGTCGTGCGGCGGGTGCGGCAGGGGCAGCGGCTGCCGCGGCTGCCGAGGTCCAGGCGGGGACGTCGGCACCTGCTGTGGGCCGCCGTGGCGCTGGGCGTGCTGGCGCTGCTGCCGGCGACGTGGCTCCAGGTCACGGCGGACGACCGGGTCCGCACGGTCGCGGACGCCCCCGAGGAGCCCGTCGCCGTCGTCTTCGGCGCGGGCCTGTGGAACGGCGAGCCCTCCCCCTACCTGGCCCACCGCCTCGACGCGGCCGCCGAACTGTGGGCGGCGGGCAAGGTGCGGGCGGTCCTCGTCACGGGCGACAACAGCCGCACCGACTACGACGAGCCCACCGCGATGCGCGACTACCTGGCCGCGCACGGGGTGCCCCGGGACAAGGTCGTCCTCGACTACGCCGGCTTCGACACGTGGGACTCCTGTGCCCGGGCCCGGCGCGTCTTCGGCGTCGACCGGGCGCTGCTGGTGAGCCAGGGCTTCCACATACGGCGGGCGCTGGCGTTGTGCGGGGCCGCCGGGATCGAGGCGTACGGGGTCGGGGTCGACGAGCCGCACGACGCCACCTGGTACTACGGCGGCACCCGCGAGGTCGCGGGAGCGGTGAAGGCGGTGTTCGACGCGGTGTTCACCCCGGATCCGCGGTTCCTGGGGCCGCGGGAGGGCGGGGTTCGGCGCGCCCTGGGGTGACGCGCCTTCCCAGGGGGGTGCCGGTTCAGTGCGCGGTGCCGCTCGCGGCCGGTGGTTGTGTGCGGGTGCGTTGCGTCTGCGGCGGGCTGTCCCCCGCCCTCCCTCCCCCAGCCTTCGGCCGGGGGGACCCCCACAACGCTCGCGGTTTGGCCCAACATCATTCGGCGCCGGGTCCGCCGCTCGTCGCCCCCGGCCTTCGGCCAGGGGGAGCAACCCGCCATGCACCTGCCCCTTGCGCGGGCGCGTGTTGTCCAGGGGGTGCGTCGGACGAGTGCGGCGCCCCGGACTGCCTTCTGACGCCCCACCGGCCGTTGGTCGCCCGACGAAACGGCGGGGGCGGGGGAGTTGGGGGCACCCCCGGCCGAAGGCTGGGAGAGGGTGGGCGTTCTGGACGCTGACGTGCGCCAACCACGACGCACCCGCACACACCCACCGGCGCATCGCCTCACACCCGGCACCGCCCCGCGGGGAGCGCACCGTGCGCCCGCCGTAACCCCCACGCGCGCGACGCGAAACACCGGCGCCGCATCGTGGACGGCATGAGCGCGAGCGCAGGCGGAACCGTCGACACCCACTGCCCCTACTGCGCCCTGCAGTGCGGAATGGGCCTCCGCCCCGCCGCCGGGGACGGGGGCGTCCCGGACGTTGTGGAGCGCGACTTCCCCGTGAACAAGGGTGCCCTGTGTGGCAAGGGCCGTACCGCGCCCGCCGTGCTCTCCCCTCAGGCGCGCCTGACCGGGCCCCTGGTCAGGAACCGCGCCTCCGGGCTGCTGGAGCCGGCCCCGTGGGAAGACGCCCTGGACCGGGTCGCGGAAGGCCTGCTCCGGGTGCGGGCCGCCCACGGCCCCGACGCCGTCGGCGTCTTCGGCGGCGGGGGGCTGACGAACGAGAAGGCGTACGCCCTGGGCAAGTTCGCCCGCGTCGTGCTGCGGACCTCCCAGATCGACTACAACGGCCGCTTCTGCATGTCCTCCGCCGCGGCCGCGCACTCCAGGGCCTTCGGACTGGACCGGGGCCTGCCGTTCCCGCTGGCGGACATCCCGCGGACCGGCTGCGTGATCCTGGTCGGCTCGAACCCCGCCGAGACGATGCCGCCCGCGCTGCGCTACTTCACGCAGCTGAAGGAGAACGGCGGCCGCCTGATCGTCGTGGACCCGCGCCGTACGCGCACCGCCGAGCACGCCGACCTGCACCTGCAGCCGCGCCCCGGCACCGACCTCGCCCTCGCGCTGGGCCTGCTGCACCTGGTGGTCGCGGAGGGCCGCGTGGACGAAAAGTTCGTCGCGGAGCGGACGACCGGCTGGCCGGAGGCGCGCGCCGCGGCGATGACGCTCTGGCCCGAGCTGGCCGAGCGGATCACGGGGGTGCCGGTGCCAATGCTCCGAGAGGCGGTGGAGATGTTCTGCGGCGTGCCGGAAGCGATGGTGCTGACCGCGCGGGGCCCGGAGCAGCAGTCGAAGGGCACGGACACGGTGAGCGCGTGGATCAACCTGTGCCTGGCGACGGGCCGCGCGGGGCGGCCGCTGTCGGGGTACGGCTGCCTCACGGGGCAGGGCAACGGCCAGGGCGGCCGGGAGCACGGCCAGAAGGCCGACCAGCTGCCGGGCTACCGCAGGCTCGACGACCCGGCGGCCCGCGCCCACGTGGCCGGGGTGTGGGGGGTCGACCCGGACGACCTGCCGGGACCGGGGCGCAGCGCGTACGAGCTGCTGGACGCGCTGGGCCGGGATGTGCGGGGCCTGCTGCTGATGGGCTCCAACCCGGTGGTCTCCGCGCCGCGGGCGGCGCACGTCACGGAGCGCATCGCGGCGCTGGACTTCCTCGCCGTGTGCGACGTGGTGCTGTCGGAGACGGCGGCGATGGCCGACGTGGTGCTGCCGGTGACGCAGTGGGCCGAGGAGACGGGCACCACGACGAACCTGGAGGGCAGGGTGCTGCTGCGGCGCAGGGCCGTGGACCCGCCGGAGGGCGTGCGCAGCGACCTGTACGTGCTGAACGGGCTGGCCTCGCGGCTGGGCCGGGAGAAGGGCTTCCCGGCCGATCCGGAGGAGGTCTTCGACGAGCTGCGCCGCGCGTCGGCGGGCGGCCCCGCGGACTACTCGGGGATCACCTACCGCCGGATCGAGGAGGAGGACGGCGTGTTCTGGCCGTGCCCGGAGCCGGCGGCCGGGGAGGGCGCCGCGCACCCGGGCACACCCCGGCTGTTCCTCGACCGGTTCGCGACGCCCGACGGCCGCGCCAGGTTCGTGCCGGTGGTGCACCGGCCCGCGGCCGAGGAGCCGGACGGGGACTTCCCGCTGTACCTGACGACCGGCCGCGTGCTGGCGCAGTACCAGTCGGGCGCCCAGACGCGGCGGGTGGCGGAGCTGAACGCCGCCGCCCCCGGTCCCTTCGTGCAGCTCCACCCGCGTCTGGCCGAGCGCATCGGTGTCGCCGACGGCGACCCGGTCGCCGTCACGTCCCGCCGGGGCCGCGCGGTGGCGCCGGCCCGGGTGGACCGCGCCATCCGTCCGGACACGGTCTTCATGCCGTTCCACTGGGCGGGCGAGGGCCGGGCGAACACCCTCACCCATCCGGCGCTCGACCCGACGTCCCGCATGCCGGAGTTCAAGGTGTGCGCGGTCCGCGTCGAGCGGGCGGAGCCGCGGGCCATCGACGTCTGATATCCCTGTTGATATACTGACATCTTGCCTGATATCAACAGGGAGGCCGTCATGGCGCGCACGGTCATCGATCTGGACGACGCGATGCTCGCCCTCGCCCAGCGGCAGCTCGGCACCAGGACGAAGCGCGAGACGATCAACCTGGCCCTGTCGATAGCGGCCGGGACGAGCGCCGACGACCGTGCCCGCGGTCTCGCATGGCTCCAGGAGCACGCCGAGGACGTCCTCGACTTCGACCACCTGGCGGAGCAGGAGCGCGGCGGCCGATGAGCTACCTCGCCGACACCTCCGCGATGTGGCGCCTGTTGCGGCGGCAGATCCCCGAGCCGTGGCCCACGCATGTGGCCCGGGGGCTGGTCGCCATGTGCCCGCCGGTCGAAGCCGAGTTGATGACCGGGGTACGCGCCGATCGGGAGTACGAGCCCTTTCTGTCCGTACTGCGCCGGACCTTCGGCTGGTGCCCGGCGCTCGACGACCCCTGGCGCCGGATCCACGCCGTGCAGCGTGATCTGATCGCCATCGGGCACCACAGGGGACCGTCGCCCACGGACATCCTCATCGCGCTGACCGCCGAGGCCCACGGTCTGACCCTGATCCACGCCGGCCAGGACTTCGCGTCGGTGGCCAAGGTCCGGCCCGGTATCCCCATGATCAGGGTCGACCGGCCGTGACCTGCGGCCGCTGCGGGCTCACAGCGGAGCCGGGCCGGCGCTGAGGGCACTGTTCCCCGGGGGAAACGACGGGGATCCGGCCGGGTAACAGCGGCACCGCAGGCTCGTGCCATGAGAATCGTGGTGGTCGGCGGCGGAATGGCGGGGGCGCGCCTCGCGCAGCGTCTGGCGCCCTCCGGGGCGGACGTCACGGTGGTCGGCGAGGAGCGGCACGCCCCGTACAACCGGGTACTGCTCGCGGAGGTGCTGGCGGGCCGGTACGCGCCGGAGGCGGTCGCCCTGCCGGGCGTGCCCGGCGCGGTGGTGCGCGGGGGTGTGCGGGTGGTGCGGATCGACCGCGGCGAGCGGGCCGTGGTCTGTGACGACGGCGGCGTGCTGCGGTACGACCGGCTGGTGCTGGCGACCGGCTCCAATCCGGTGCTGCCGCCGCTGCGCGGGCTGTTCACGCAGGACGGCGGCTCCTTCCCGGAGGGGGTGCACGCCTTCCGGACGATGGACGACTGCCTGGCGCTGTCGGCGGCGGTGCGCCCCGGGGCCCGCGCGGTGGTCGTCGGCGGGGGGCTGCTCGGGGTGTCGGCGGCCCGGGCGCTGGCGGCACGCGGAGCGCAGGTGGTGGTCGCCACCCAGGGCGAGCACCTGATGGAACGCCATCTCGACGCTTCCGCGGCCGAGTTGCTGCGTGCGCATCTGGAGGGGCTGGGTGTCGAGGTGCACACCCAGTGCCGGGTGCGCGGTCTGCTGACCGGCGACGCGGACGGCGGCGCGGAGCCCTCGCGGCAGTTGCGCCTGGCCCTGGCGGCGCGCTCGGGAGGCACCCGCGCCGGACCACGTCCGCTGACCCTGCCCCGCGGGGTGGGCGGCGAACGCCGGACGGCGCGTCCCGTGGTCACCGCGGTCGAACTCGCCGACGGCTACCGCCTCGGCACCGACCTGGTCGTGCTGGCCTGCGGCGTCCGGCCGCGCGTCGGACTCGCCCGGGCGGCGGGGCTGGCGGTCGCCGAGGGGGTGGTCGTGGACGACGCGCTGCGCACCGCGGACCCGTCGGTCCACGCCATCGGCGACTGCGCCCAGCACGCCGGCGTCGTCTACGGTCTCGCGGGCCCGGCCACCGAGCAGGCGGACGCGCTGGCGGACGTCCTGACGGCCGGCCCGGCGCCGCGGTACGGCGGCACCCGTTCGCTGACCCGGCTCACCCTCAACGGCCCGGCGGCCCTGGACATCGCCTCCTTCGGCGAGACCACCCCCGCCCCCGGCGACGACGTGCTCCGGCTCGCCGACGCCACGCGCGGCGCGTACCGGAAGGTCGTGCTGCGCGGTGACCGCCTCGTCGGCGGCATCCTCCTCGGCGACCTCGCCACCGTGGGCACCCTCGCCCGCACCTGGGAGGGCGACGAGCCGCTGCCCTCTCCCCCGCTCCACCTGCTCACCGACAACGGAGGGTCCTGACATGACCACGCCCACCATTGTGCTCGTCGGCCACGGGATGGTCGGACAGCGGTTCCTGGAGGCGCTGGCCGACCGGGGCCTGACCTCCCGCGCGCGGGTGGTGGTGCTCTGCGAGGAGCCCCGCCCGGCGTACGACCGCGTCCACCTGAGCTCGTACTTCGCCGGCACCGGCCCCGAGGCGCTCTCCCTGGTGGAGGCCGGCTTCATGGCGGAGCACGGCATCGAACTGCACCTGGGCGACCCGGCGGTGACGATCGACCGGGAGGCCCGGACCGTCACCGCCCGCTCGGGCCTCACCGTCGGCTACGACACCCTGGTGCTGGCCACCGGCTCGTACCCCTTCGTACCGCCGGTCCCCGGCAGGGACGCGGGCGGCTGCTTCGTCTACCGCACCATCGAGGACCTGCTGGCGATCGAGGAGTACGCGATGACCTCCCGCACCGGCGCGGTCGTCGGCGGCGGGCTCCTCGGGCTGGAGGCGGCCGGCGCCCTCAAGGGGCTCGGACTGGACACGCACGTCGTGGAGTTCGCTCCCCGGCTGATGCCGGTGCAGGTCGACGAGGGCGGCGGCGAGGCGCTCCGGCGCACCGTCGAGGACATGGGCGTGGCCGTCCACACGGGGGTGGGCACGCAGGAGATTGTCACGGCCGGCGACGGCTCGGTCCGGGCCATGGCGCTGTCGGACGGCTCGTCGCTCGACATCGACCTGGTGGTCTTCTCCGCGGGGGTACGGCCGCGCGACCAGTTGGCCCGGGAGTGCGGGCTGCCGGTCGGCGAGCGCGGCGGCATCGTCGTCGACGCGGCCTGCCGCACCGGTGACCCGCACGTCTACGCGATCGGCGAGTGCGCCCTGGCCTCCGACGGCCGGGTGTACGGCCTGGTGGCGCCGGGCTACGAGATGGCGGAGACCGCGGCGAAGGCCATCGCCGGCGAGGAGGGCTCCTTCACCGGCGCCGACACCTCCACCAAGCTGAAGCTGCTCGGCGTGGACGTGGCCTCCTTCGGCGACGCGCACGGCGCGACCGCGGGCTGCCTCGACGTGGTCTACTCCGACTCCCGCTCGGGGGTCTACAGGAAGCTGGTCGTCTCGCGGGACGGCGTACTGCTGGGCGGCATCCTCGTCGGCGACGCGGAGCAGTACGGCATGCTGCGCCCGCTCACCGGCTCGGTGCCGCCGGTCCCGGCGGAGCAGCTGGTGCTGCCGGCCGGCGCGGGTGCCCCGGTGGCGCTGGGCCCGTCCGCGCTGCCGGACGAGGCGGTGATCTGCTCCTGCCACAACGTCACCAAGGGCACGATCCGCGGCGCCGTCACCGAGCACGGCTGCGCGACCGTCCCCGAGGTGAAGAAGTGCACCAGGGCCGGGACCGGCTGCGGCAGTTGCGTGAAGGTGCTGGGCCAGCTGGTCACCGCCGAACTGGAGGCCTCCGGCGTCGAGGTCGACAAGGGCCTGTGCGGCTGCTTCGCCCACACCCGCCAGGAGCTCTTCGAGATCGTGCGGGCGCTGCGCGTCACCGGTTTCCGCGAGCTGCTCGACCACCACGGCCGTGAGGGCGCCCGCGGGGGCGACGGCTGCGAGGTCTGCAAGCCGGCCGTCGGCTCGATCATCGCCTCGCTCGCCCCGGCGATCGGCGCCTCCGGTTACGTCCTGGACGGCGAGCAGGCGGCGCTGCAGGACACCAACGACCACTTCCTGGCCAACCTGCAGCGGAACGGCTCGTACTCGATCGTGCCCCGCATACCCGGCGGCGAGATCACCCCGGAGAAGCTGATCGTGATCGGCGAGGTCGCACGCGACTTCGGCCTCTACACCAAGATCACCGGCGGCCAGCGGATCGACCTGTTCGGCGCCCGGGTCGACCAGCTCCCGCTGATCTGGGCGCGGCTGGTGGACGCCGGCTTCGAGTCCGGGCACGCGTACGGCAAGGCGCTGCGCACCGTGAAGTCCTGCGTCGGGCAGACCTGGTGCCGCTACGGCGTGCAGGACAGCGTCCGCATGGCCATCGACCTGGAGCTGCGCTACCGGGGCCTGCGCTCCCCGCACAAGCTCAAGTCCGCCGTCTCCGGCTGCCAGCGCGAGTGCGCGGAGGCCCGGAGCAAGGACTTCGGCGTCATCGCCACCGTGGGCGGCTGGAACCTCTATGTCGGCGGCAACGGCGGCGCCACCCCGCGCCACGCGGACCTGCTCGCCCAGGACCTGAGCGACGCCCAACTGGTCCGGCTGATCGACCGCTTCCTGATGTTCTACATCCGCACCGCCGACCGCCTGGAGCGCACCTCCGCCTGGCTGGAGCGGATCGAGGGCGGGCTCGGCCACGTACGGGACGTCGTCGTCCACGACTCGCTCGGCATCTGCGAGGAACTGGAGCGGCAGATGGCCGGCCATGTCGCCAACTACCGCGACGAGTGGGCGCAGACGCTGGACGACCCGGAGCGGCTGCGGCGCTTCGTCTCCTTCGTCAACGCGCCCGGCGTGCCCGACCCCTCCGTCCGCTTCGTCCCCGAGCGGGACCAGGTCAAGCCCGACCTCGGCCTGCTCGCCGGCCCCGTGCTCGCCGTCCGCACCCTCGAAGGGACCACCACCGCATGAACGTCGAAGTCCTCCTCCCGGGCACCGCCGACTGGATCGCCGTGTGCGACCACGACGCCCTCACCCCCGGCCGCGGCGTCGCCGCCCTCCTCCCCGACGGCCGGCAGGCGGCCCTGTTCACCGACCGCCACGGGCGTCCCTACGCCATCGACAACCGCGACCCCTTCACCGGCGCCTACGTCCTGTCCCGCGGCCTGATCGGCTCCACCGCCGAGGGCCGGGCCTTCGTCGCCTCCCCGCTGCTCAAGCAGCGCTTCGACCTGGAGAACGGCCGCTGCCTCGACGACGAGGCGGTCTCCGTCCCGGCCTTCCCGGTGCGGATGCGGTGACGGGCGCGGCACCTGCTTGAATCGGTCCATGGCCGAAGTCGAGGTGCTGCGGGTGTTCGTCGGTCCCGACGGGCGGGGCGGGAACCTGCTCGGGGTGGTGCGGGACGGCGCGTCCGTGCCCGGGGCGCAGGCGAGGCGGCGGCTGGCCGCGGAGCTCGGCTTCAGCGAGACCGTCTTCGTCGACGACACCCGACGCGGCGTCGTCGACATCTGGACGCCGAGCGTGCGGCTGCCCTTCGCGGGCCATCCGGCGGTCGGGACGGCGTGGCTGCTCGGGGCCGAGGTGCTGCGGCCGCCGGCCGGCGAGGTGAAGGCCTGGGCGGAGGGCGGGCTCACCTGGGTGCGCGGGCGCGCCGAGTGGGCGTCGGGACGTCGCACCCAGCGGTTCGGCTCACCCGAGGAAGTGGACGCGCTTCCCGCGCCGCCGCCCGGCGAGGGCTGGCTCTACGCGTGGGCCTGGGCCGACGAGGCGGCCGGGCGCGTGCGCGCGCGGGCCTTCCCGCGCCGCGGCGACGGGATCGTCGAGGACGAGGCGACCGGTGCCGCCGCCCTGGTGCTCACCGCCGAACTGGGGCGTCCGCTGGACGTCCGCCAGGGCGTGGCCTCGCAGATCCTGACCCGCCCCCACCCCGACGGCACCGTCGACATCGGCGGCCGGGTCTCCCCCGCCTTCTGACCCTCCGTCGGCCCTCGCCCGCGACGGCAGGTCGCACCCCCTTCCCCGTGCCGATCGCCGACAGGTCGTGCCGGGTGACGGCACGAACCGGCGGCGGCCGGACCCGGCGGGGCGTGTACGAACGGAACGCCGCCGCGCGGGGCGGCCCCGGGATTCGCGTACACCGTCCGGTGGGCGGCCGCCACGCGGACGCTCCCCTGCGAGCACGGCTCGCACGGGCCTCTGACCTGCGGATTCGGGACACCGCGGGCTCCGGATGCGGATCTTCGTCGGGGCGGTGATGCTGAGAGAAGTGCCACTGACGGCGAGGAGGACAGCGATGTCCATGTTCGACAAGATCAAGGCCAAGCTGAAGGGCCACGAGAGCCAGGCCCAGAAGGGCATCGACAAGGGCGGCGACATGCTGGACGACAAGACCGGCGGGAAGTACCAGCGCCAGGTCGACAGCGCTCAGGACAAGATGGGCGACGAGTTCGGCACCGGCGGCACCGGCGAGGACCGTCCCCCGCACTCCTGACGCCGAAGGGCCGTCGCGCACCCGTGTGAAGGGCGGCGCGGCGGCCCTACGCTGGCCCGCATGGTGTGGACCGCGAAGGACATCCCCGACCAGAGCGGCCGCACGGCCGTCGTCACCGGAGCGAACAGCGGCATCGGCTACTGCGCCGCCCGCGAACTCGCCCGCAGGGGCGCGAGGGTGCTGCTCGCCTGCCGCAGCGAGACGCGCGGCAAGGAGGCCGTCGACCGTCTGAAGGCCGAAGTGCGGGGCGCCCGCGCCGGATACCGCCACCTCGACCTGGGGGACCTGTCCTCGGTGCGCGCCTTCGCCGCCGGGTACGACGGCACCACCCTCGACCTGCTGGTCAACAACGCCGGCGTGATGGCGCTGCCGTACGGCACCACCGCCGACGGCTTCGAGACCCAGATGGGCGTGAACCACCTCGGCCACTTCGCCCTCACCGGGCTGCTGCTGCCGCGCCTGCTGGCCACCCCGGGTGCCCGGATCGTCTCCGTCTCCAGCGGCATGCACGCGGTCGCCAACGTCGACCCGGGCGATCTCAACAGCGAGCGCCGCTACCGCCGTTGGATCGCCTACGCCCGGTCCAAGAGCGCCAACCTGCTCTTCGTCCACGAGTTGTCCCGGCGGCTGGCGGCCGCGGGCGCCGGGACCGTCGCCGCGGCGGCGCACCCCGGCTACGCGAGCACCGCGCTGCAGACCCGCGCCGCGCGCATGGAGAAACGCCGGACCGTCGAGCGCGTGGTGAACCTCGGGAACCGGGTGATCGCCCAGTCCGCGGACGCCGGCGCGCTCCCGCTGCTGTACGCCGCCACGGCGCCCGGTGTGCTCCCCGACTCCTTCACCGGCCCCCGCTTCCAGGGGTGGCGCGGATCCCCCGTCCCCTCCTGGCGGGCCCCGTGGACCCGCGACGACCGGTCGGGCGAGCTGCTGTGGGCGGCTTCCGAGCAGCTGACGGGCGTCCGCTACGAGTTGCCCACGGCGGGGTGAGCCGCGCCGTCTGCCAGGACGGCGAATGCGGCAGAACAGGGCAAAGGGTTCACGCCGCGTTGGTGCCCACGTCAGGCGGCGCGCCCTGGCCTTGTCGTCGAATGAAATCCCCCAGCTACCGCTGGGCAGCGCGGTACGAGCGGCAGTTCGTCCGGCGGCATCACCTACGAGGTGCGCGGCCCGTTCCGCTCGTGACCGGGCGGAACGGAAGCGGGGGCGGCACCTTCGCACAAAGGTGCCGCCCCCGGTGAGGGTTGGAGATGGTCTTCCGGGCCGGGGTTACCGGCTGTCGCCGCCCTTGCCCGACGCCGCGGCCCGGCCCGCCTCGAGGCGCGCGACGGGGATGCGGAACGGGGAGCAGGAGACGTAGTCCAGGCCCACCTCGTGGAAGAAGTGGACGGACTCGGGGTCGCCGCCGTGCTCGCCGCACACGCCGAGCTTGAGGTCGGGCCGGGTGGCGCGGCCGGCCTCGGCGGCGGAGCGGACGAGGGCGCCGACGCCCTCCTTGTCGATGGTCTCGAACGGGGAGACGCCGAAGATGCCCTTCTCCAGGTAGGCGGTGAAGAAGCTCGCCTCTACGTCGTCGCGGCTGAAGCCCCAGACCGTCTGGGTCAGGTCGTTGGTGCCGAAGGAGAAGAACTCGGCGGCCTCGGCGATCTGACCGGCGGTCAGGGCGGCGCGGGGCAGCTCGATCATCGTGCCGAGGGTGAGGCTGAGCTCGGTGCCCGTGGCGGCCTCGACCTCGGCGATGACGGCCTCGGCCTCGTCGCGGACGATCTCCAGCTCCTGGACGGTGCCCACCAGCGGGATCATGATCTCCGCCCGCGGGTCGCCCTTGGCGTTCCGGCGCTCGGCCGCGGCCTCGGCGATGGCCCGCACCTGCATGGCGAACAGGCCGGGGATGACGAGCCCCAGGCGCACACCGCGCAGGCCCAGCATCGGGTTCTGCTCGTGGAGTTTGTGGACGGCCTGCAGCAGCCGCAGGTCGTTCTCGTTGGAGTCCTTGCGCGCCTCGGCGAGCGCGACGCGCACCGACAGCTCGGTGATGTCGGGCAGGAACTCGTGCAGCGGCGGGTCCAGCAGGCGCACGGTCACCGGCAGCCCGTCCATCGCCTCGAGCAGCTCAACGAAGTCGGACCTCTGCAGCGGCAGCAGCGCGGAGAGCGCCTTGTCGCGCTCGGAGTCGGTGTCGGCGAGGATCAGCCGCTCCACCAGCTCGCGGCGCTCGCCGAGGAACATGTGCTCGGTGCGGCACAGGCCGATGCCCTGGGCGCCGAAGCGGCGGGCGCGGGAGGCGTCCTCGGCGTTGTCGGCGTTGGCGCGCACGCGCAGCCGCCGGACCCGGTCCGCGTACGCCATGATCCGGTGCACCGCCCGCACCAGCTCGTCGGCGTCGTCGGCGCCGGCGTGCATGCGGCCCTCGAAGTACTCCACGACCGGGGAGGGCACGACCGGCACCTTGCCGAGGTAGACCTTGCCGGAGGAGCCGTCGATGGAGATGACGTCGCCCTCCTCGACCACGACCCCGCCGGGGGCCGTCATCCGGCGGCGCTTGGTGTCGACCTCGAGCTCCTCGGCGCCGCACACGCAGGTCTTGCCCATACCGCGGGCGACGACGGCGGCGTGCGAGGTCTTGCCGCCGCGCGAGGTGAGGATGCCCTCGGCGGCGATCATGCCGTTGAGGTCGTCGGGGTTGGTCTCGCGGCGGATGAGGATGACCTTCTCGCCGGAGCGCGACCACTTCACGGCGGTGTACGAGTCGAAGACGGCCTTGCCGACCGCGGCGCCCGGCGAGGCGGCGATGCCCCAGCCGATCCGCTCGGCCTTGGCCTTCTCGTCGAAGCGGGGGAACATCAGCTGCGCCAGCTGCGCCCCGTTGACCCGCTGCAGCGCCTCGGCCTCGTCGATCAGGCCCTGGTCGACCAGCTGGGTCGCGATGCGGAAGGCGGCGGCCGCGGTGCGCTTGCCGACGCGGGTCTGCAGCATCCACAGCTTGCCGCGCTCGATGGTGAACTCGATGTCGCACAGGTCCTTGTAGTGCGTCTCGAGGGTCTCCATGATCTGCATCAGCTGCTCGTAGGACGTCTTGTCCAGCTGCTCCAGCTCGGCGAGCGGCACGGTGTTGCGGATGCCCGCCACGACGTCCTCGCCCTGCGCGTTGCTCAGGTAGTCGCCGTAGACGCCCTGGTGGCCGGTGGCCGGGTCGCGGGTGAAGGCGACGCCGGTTCCGGAGTCGGAGCCGAGGTTGCCGAAGACCATCGAGCAGATGTTGACGGCCGTGCCCAGGTCGCCGGGGATGCGCTCCTGGCGGCGGTAGAGCTTGGCCCGCTCGCCGTTCCACGAGTCGAAGACGGCGCGCACGGCCAGGTCCATCTGCTCGCGCGGATCCTGCGGGAAGTCCCGTCCGGTCTCCTTGGCGACGACGGCCTTGAACTGCTCCACCAGGCGCTGCAGGTCGCCCGCGTCCAGGTCGAGGTCGTCGTGGGTGCCCTTGGCGCGCTTGGCGTCCTCCAGCGCGTCCTCGAAGAGCTCGCCGTCGACGCCCAGCACGGTCTTGCCGAACATCTGGATCAGGCGCCGGTAGGAGTCCCAGGCGAAGCGCTCGTTGCCGGCCTGGGCGGCCAGGCCCACGACCGAGGCGTCGGAGAGGCCGATGTTGAGGACCGTGTCCATCATGCCCGGCATGCTGAACTTCGCCCCGGAGCGGACGGAGACCAGCAGCGGGTCGTCCGCCTGCCCGAGCTTCTTGCCCATCTTCCGCTCGAGCGCCTCGAGGTGCGCACTCACCTCGTCGCGCAGCGCCGTGGGTTCGGCGCCCGACTCCAGGTAGACCTTGCAGGCCTCGGTGGTGATCGTGAAGCCCGGGGGGACGGGCAGACCGAGGTTGGTCATCTCGGCGAGGTTCGCGCCCTTGCCGCCGAGCAGGTCCTTGAGGTCCTTGTTGCCCTCAGTGAAGTCGTAGACGAACTTCTGGATTACTTGTTCTTCCGACACGGGACTCGCTCCTCGCGGCCGGGATGCCCTGACGGCGGGGAGCGTACCCATCCCGAAGGCGCCGCAGTACGTCAATCACCAGGTCACACGGTCGTAACCACCCATCCGCCGAGAGATCGAAAGTCGTGGCACCCCTATGGGTGAACGAGGCATGCGTTCAATCGTCGAACGCATGCTCTCGCCACGTGATCGACACACCTGGAGTCGGTCACTCCATGCGACGGATGGCTTGAGCATGTGTCCACGACAACGATGGCACCCAGTGCCACTCATTGGAGAGATGTGGTGACACTCAGCCCGCTCATCTGAGCAATACCCCTATCAGGCGTGGCGAGAATCACTCGCCCCGCGCCCCCTTCGTCTTACGGTCCGGACGTCGCCGGGGTCCCCGAAACGTCCTCAGCCGCCCGAAGTGTCCAGCTCGGCGTCGGCGCCGACGACCACCGAGCAGTCGTACGGGTCCTCCAGCCAGCCGTCCGGCAGCACCACCCGCTTGCTCCCGGCCGTCCGGCCGCGCGGCCCCTCGGCGCCATCCGGCCATTCCTGGTCGAGGTCGAGGTCGGCGAGGTGGGCGTCGAGCTCGGCGAGGGAGGAGGTCATCGCCAGCTTGCGGCGCATCTCCGAGCCGACCGAGAACCCCTTGGTGTACCAGGCGACGTGCTTGCGGAAGTCGATGACGCCGCGCTCCTCGTCGCCCAGCCACTCCCCCAGCAGCCCGGCGTGGCGCCGCATGACCCCGGCGACCTCGCGCAGCGTCGGGGCGGCCGGTGCGCCGCCGCCCTCGAAAGCGGCCACGAGGTCGCCGAACAGCCAGGGGCGGCCGAGGCAGCCGCGGCCCACGACGACGCCGTCGCAGCCGGTCTCCCGCATCATCCGGACCGCGTCCGCGGCGCTCCAGATGTCGCCGTTGCCCAGCACCGGGATCTCCGGGACGTGCTCCTTGAGGCGGGCGATCGCCTCCCAGTCGGCCGTGCCCCCGTAGTGCTCGGCGGCCGTCCTGCCGTGCAGCGCGACGGCGGTGACACCCTCCTCGACGGCGATCCGGCCGGCGTCCAGATAGGTGGTGTGGTCGTCGTCGATGCCCTTGCGCATCTTGATCGTGACGGGCAGGTCGCCCGCGTTGCCGACCGCCTCGCGCAGGATCGAGCGGAGCAGGTTGCGCTTGTAGGGCAGGGCCGAGCCGCCGCCCTTGCGGGTCACCTTGGGGACGGGGCAGCCGAAGTTCAGGTCGATGTGGTCGGCGAGGTCCTCGTCGACGATCATCCGGACCGCCTTGCCGACGGTGACCGGGTCGACCCCGTACAGCTGGATCGAGCGCGGCTTCTCGCTGCCGTCGAAGTGGATCAGCTGCATGGTCTTGTCGTTGCGCTCGACGAGGGCCCGGGTGGTGATCATCTCCGAGACGAAGAGCCCCTTGCCGCCGGAGAACTCGCGGCACAGCGTGCGGAACGGCGCGTTGGTGATCCCGGCCATCGGCGCCAGCACGACCGGGGGCCACACGGTGTGCGGGCCGATACGTAGTGCGGGAGCGGTGGCGTCAGCAGTCATGCGGACCATTCTCCCGTATCACCGGGGCGAGGTTGGGTGTAGCGTGAAATGGTTACACACGTACAATCAATCCGGATCAAGGAGACCGAACAGCCGATGCCCGAGCTGAGCCGGGGCAGGCGCCTTCTGGTGCTGGCCATCTGCTGCATGAGCCTGTTGATCGTCAGCCTCGACAACACGATCCTCAACGTCGCGCTGCCCGCCATGCGCCGGGACCTGCACACCTCCATCTCCGGACTGCAGTGGACCATCGACGCCTACACGCTCGTGCTGGCCTCGCTGCTCATGCTCTCCGGCTCGACCGCCGACCGGATCGGGCGGCGCCGGATCTTCCGCACCGGTCTGGTGATCTTCACGGGGGCGTCCGCCCTGTGCAGCATCGCCCCCAGCCTGGAGTGGCTGGTGGTCTTCCGCATGCTGCAGGCGATCGGCGGTTCGATGCTGAACCCCGTCGCGATGTCGATCATCACCAATGTCTTCACCGACCCGCGCGAGCGCGCGCGGGCGATCGGGGCGTGGGGCGGCGTCGTCGGCATCAGCATGGCCGCCGGGCCGATCATCGGCGGCGCGCTCGTGGAGACGGTCGGCTGGCGCTCGGTGTTCTGGATCAACCTGCCGATCGGGCTGCTCGCCCTGGTGCTCACCGCGCTGTACGTGCCCGAGTCCCGTGCCCCCCGGCCGCGCCGGATCGACCCGGTCGGCCAGCTGCTGGTCGTCGCGCTGCTCGGCTCGCTGACCTACGCCATCATCGAGGCGCCCGCGGCGGGCTGGGGCTCCCCCGCCATCGTCGGCTGCCTCGCGCTCGCCGTGTTCTCCGCGGCGTCCCTGGTCCCCTACGAACGTCGGCGCAAGGAACCGCTGATCGACCCGCGCTTCTTCCGCAGCGCGCCCTTCAGCGGGGCGACGGTGATAGCGGTGAGCGCCTTCGCCGCCCTCGCCGGCTTCCTCTTCCTCAACACCCTGTATCTGCAGGACGTGCGCGGCATGTCGGCCCTGGACGCCGGACTGCACCTGCTGCCGATGGCGGCCATGGCCCTGGTCTGCGCCCCGCTGTCCGGCCGCATGGTCGGCAGCCGCGGCCCGCGGCTGCCGCTGCTGCTGGCGGGTGTGGCCACCACGGCGAGCGGCGTGATGTTCGCCGCGCTGGACGCGACGGCCTCGGACCCGAAGCTGTTCACCGCGTACGTCCTGTTCGGCATCGGCTTCGGCTTCGTCAACGCGCCCATCACCAACACCGCCGTCTCCGGCATGCCGCGGACCCAGGCGGGTGTCGCCGCGGCGGTGGCATCGACCAGCCGGCAGGTCGGACAGTCCCTGGGCGTGGCCGTCATGGGCGCCGCGCTCGCCGCCGGCCTCGACCTCACGGCGTGGTGGATCATCACCGGCTGCGGTGTGGCCATCCTGACGCTGGGGTGGCTGACCTCGGGCCGGTGGGCGGCGGCCACCGCCGAACGCGCCGCCGAGCGGCTCAGCGCCGACGCCGCCCGCGAGCCGGTGGGCGCCCGGTGAACGAGGCCACGGCCGCCCGGGTGTGGCGCGACCTGCGCACACTCGTCCTCGAGCGCAACGAGCGCCGCCGCGAGGTCGCCGACGCCCTCGGTATGAGCTTCTTCCGGGTCAAGGCGCTGCGCCGGATCGCGGCCGACCCCGTCACCCCGGGCGACCTCGCCGCGGACCTCATGACGGACCGCCCGTACGTCACGCTCGTCGTCGACGACCTCGCCCGGCGGGGGCTGGTGGAGCGCACGCCGCACCCGCGGGACCGGCGCCGCAAGCTCCTGAGCGTCACGCCGGCCGGCGCCTCGGCCGCGGAGGAGGCCGACCGCATCCTCGGCACTCCCCCGCCGGGCCTGGTGGCCCTGGACCCGGAGGAACTCGCGGCGCTGGACCGGGTGGTGACCAAGCTGCTGGGGCCCGCGGCGGGGTGAGCGGGGAAAACCGGGGGCCGTTGTCGGTGCCCGGCGGTACCGTCACGAGCATGGCGACGCAGATCACCAAGCCCCGCGACGCCCGTTCCCGGGCCGCACTGACGGAGCTGACCGCGCGCGGCGTCCGGCCGAAGTACCTGTTCTTCTGGGGGCACCGGCCGCAGAGCGACGGCAGCGTGGGCGCGGGCTGCCTGAGCCAGTGGTGGCCGTCGGAGTTCACCGTCGACGGCATCGGCTACGCCACGGCGGAGCACTGGATGATGGCCGGCAAGGCCCGGCTCTTCGACGACGACCGGGCCCTCGCCGCCATCCTCGCCGCCCCGCACCCGCACGCGGCGAAGAAGCTGGGCCGCCAGGTGCGCGGCTTCGACAACGCGACCTGGGAACGGCACCGGGAGGAACTGGTCGTCGAGGGCAACGTCGCCAAGTTCGGTCAGGACCCGGCCCTGCGCGACTACCTGCTGGGCACCGGCTCGCGCGTTCTGGTGGAGGCCAGCCCGTTGGACCGCATATGGGGCATCGGCCTCGCGGCCGACGACGACGGGGCCGCCGACCCCGCACGGTGGCGCGGCCTGAACCTGCTGGGCTTCGCCCTCATGGAGACGCGGCAGCGGCTGCTCACACCGGCACCGGCATGACGCTCGGCGCGGACGCGGCGAGCTCGTACAGCCGGTCCAGCCGTTCACGCGTGGCGGCGTCCGCCGGGGAGTAGGTCACCAGCCGCGGGCCCTGACTGGGGCCGAGCCACAGGTGCGTGAAGTGGAAGGTCAGCAGACCGACCCGGGGGTTGAGGAAGCGCTTGGTGCGGTTCTCCGGTTCCTGCACCTCATGCCGCTCCCACAGCTCGCAGAACGCCGGGGACGCCTGCTCCAGCCGCTTGACCAGGGACTTCCACGCTGGCTCCGCGAGGTGCTCGGCCATCGCCGCACGGTACTTGGCGACCAGCTGCCGGCTGGTCTCGTGCCAGTCGGGCAGGCCCTCTCGCCAGGCGGGGTCGGTGAAGGTCAGCCACATGATGTTGCGGTCCTCGAACGGCAGCCTGTCGAGGTCGTCGACCAGCCGCGCGTAGGTGCGGTTGTGGGCGATGACGTCGGTACGGCTGTTGAGCACCGCGGCCGGCAGCGGCTCCAGCTTGGCCAGCATCTCCCGGATCTGGTCGGACATCCCCGGGCACTGGGCGCGCGGGTTGGGGTCCGGCACCCCGGCGAGCAGGAAGAGGTGGGTGCGCTCGTTCGGGTCCAGCATCAGGGCCCGGGCGATCGAGTCGGCCACCTGCGCGGAGATCTGGATCTCCCTGGCCTGCTCGAGCCACGTGTACCAGGTCACGCCGACCGCGGCCAGCTGCGCCACCTCCTCACGACGCAGCCCGGGGGTGCGGCGTCGGCGTCCGGGCGGGAGTCCGACCTGCTCGGGGGAGATCCGTTCACGGCGGCTGCGGAGGAAGGAAGCGAGTTCGCTCCGCGCGGCGGCGCTGGGAGACGTCATACCTCCAGGGTGCCTGAAGCCCCAGACCATTGCCAGGTGGTCGCGATACCTGGATAAACGCTCTCTGGTACCCCCCTCGGAACAAGGTCATCGTGGCATACGTGACCGATCACAATGAATCCTCCGCCTCCGCCGCCCTCCGTTCCCGGACCCAGGTGCGGCCCCGCGTCATCCGGGTGGGCGCCACCGGACCGGCGCCGGCCGCGAGAACCTCGCCACCGGCCGCCGAGGCGCCGCCCGGCCCCGCGGCACCGCTGCTCAGCCCGCTGGGCCTGTTCACCGTGCTGCTGGGCGCGGCACTGCCGCTGATCGACTTCTTCATCGTCAACGTCGCCCTGCCCGCCATCGAGACGGACCTGCACGCCGGGGCGGCCCTGCTGGAGCTGGTCGTGGCCGGCTACGGCGTGGCGTACGCCGTGCTGCTGGTGCTCGGCGGCCGGCTCGGCGACTCCTTCGGCCGCCGCAGGCTCTTCCTCGCCGGCATGGCGGCCTTCGGCCTCACCTCGCTCGCCTGCGGTCTGGCGCCCGACGCGTGGGTGCTGGTGGGCGCCCGCGTCGCACAGGGTGCCGCGGCCGCGCTGATGCTGCCCCAGGTGCTGGCCACCATCCACTCCACGACCGCCGGGCACCGCAGGGCCAAGGCGCTCAGCCTGTACGGCGCGACCGCGGGCCTGGCCATGGTCGCGGGCCAGATCCTGGGCGGCGTCCTGGTCGCCGCGGACATCGCGGGCACCGGCTGGCGCGCGGTGTTCCTGGTCAACGTGCCGGTCGCGGCGGCCGGTCTGCTGCTCGCGGTGCGCTCGGTGCCGGAGACCCGTTCCGACCGGCCCGCGCCGGTCGACCGGCCGGGCACCCTGCTGCTGGCGGTGTCGCTGGTGACCCTGCTGGCGCCGCTCACGGAGGGCCGTGCGGCCGGCTGGCCGGTGTGGACGTGGGTGTCGCTGGCCGTCTTCCCGTTCGCGGCCGTGGCCTTCTTCGTGGTCGAGCGGCGGGCCGACCGGGCCGGGCGGATCCCGCTCGTGCCGCCGAGCCTGTTCGCCCTCACCGGGATGCGGCGGGCGCTGCCCCTGCTGGTGCCGTTCTCCATCGGCTTCGGCGGCTTCATGTTCGTGATCGCGGTCGCCCTGCAGCAGGGCCTGCGGTACGGGCCCGTGGAGGCGGGCACCTCGCTCGTGCCGATGGCCGTGGCGTTCTTCCTGGCCTCGCTGGCCGGGCCGCACCTGGTGGGCCGGTACGGCGGGCGTGTGGTCACCGCGGGCGGTGTCCTGCAGGGCGCCGGCGTCGCGGTGCTGGCGCTGACCGTCGCCCGCAGCTGGGAGACCGGGATGACGGCGTGGGCGCTGCTGCCGGGTGTGGCGCTGGCCGGACTCGGCCAGGGGCTGCAACTGCCGGTGCTGTTCCGGCTGGTGCTCGCGGACGTACCGGGCGAGCGGGCCGGGGTGGGCAGCGGGGTCATGGTGACCACCCAGCAGTCGGCGCTGGCCCTGGGCGTGGCCACCCTCGGCACCCTCTTCCTCGCCCTGGTCCCTTCGCACGGGACCCGCGAGGCGCTGGTCACGGTGCTGATCGTGCAGTTGGCGGCGGTGGTCGTGACGGTGCTGGCCAGTCTGCGGCTGCCGCGCCAGGTGGCCTGAGGACCCGCCGGACCGGGTCCGGGACCCTGGTCCGGCCCCTGGGACGGAGCCGGGAGTGGCGCATGCACTGACAGATATTGAAATCTGTCAGTGCATGTGTCACTGTTGTCAGCATCCCCGCTCGACCTCCTGATCCGACCAAGGAGTCCCCCTTGCAGAACCGCACCCTCGGTTCCTCCGGCCCCACCGTCTCCGCCCTGGGCCTCGGCGCCATGGGCATGTCCGCCCTCTACGGCGACGCAGACCGCGGCGAGTCGATCGCCACCGTCCACGCCGCCCTCGACGCCGGCGTCACGCTGATCGACACCGGCGACTTCTACGGCATGGGCCACAACGAGCTGCTCGTCGGCGAGGCCCTGCGCACGGCCTCCCCGGCCGACCGCGAGAAGGCGCTGGTCAGCGTCAAGTTCGGCGCCCTTCGGGGGCCCGGCGGCGACTGGCTGGGCCTCGACGGCCGCCCGGCCGCCGTGAAGAACTTCGCCGCGTACTCCCTGCAGCGCCTGGGCACCGACCACATCGACGTCTACCGCATCGCCCGGGTCGACCCGGACGTCCCGATCGAGGAGACCGTCGGCGCCATCGCCGAGCTCGTCGAGGCCGGCTTCGTACGGCACATCGGCCTGTCCGAGGTCGGCGCCGCCACCCTGCGCCGGGCCGCCGCCGTGGCCCCGATCAGCGACCTGCAGATCGAGTACTCGCTGATCTCCCGCGGCATCGAGGACGAGATCCTGCCCACCGCCCGCGAACTGGGCGTCGGCGTCACGGCGTACGGTGTGCTGTCCCGCGGTCTGATCAGCGGCCACTTCACCCGCGACCGGCAGCTGGCGGGCAACGACTTCCGCGCCATGAGCCCCCGCTTCCAGGGCGAGAACCTGCAGCACAACCTCGGGCTGGTCGAGGCGCTTCGCAAGATCGCGGAGCAGAGGGGCGTCACGGTCGCCCAGACCGCCATCGCCTGGGTGCTGTCCCGGGGCGAGGACATCGTCCCGCTGGTGGGCGCCCGCACCCGCGAGCGGCTGGCCGAGGCGCTGGGCGCGCTGGACGTGACCCTGGACGCGGACGACCTGGCGGCGATCGAGGCCGCCGTCCCGCCCGGCGCGGCCGCAGGCGAGCGCTACCCGCAGTCGCAGATGGCCCACCTGGACAGTGAGCACGGGCACTGACGGGCACCCGCCCGGCCCTGGGAGAATGGCGACCATGCCACCCGAGACGCTGACCGCCGAACGCATCCTCGAGACCACGGAAGAGGTGCTGCGCCGTTACGGCCCGGCCAAGGCCACCGTGGTCGACGTGGCCCGTGCCCTCGGCGTCAGCCACGGCAGCGTCTACCGGCACTTCCGCACCAAGGCCGCGCTGCGCGAGGCGGTCACCCAGCGGTGGCTCGACCAGGCCCACGCGGAGCTGTCGGCGATAGCGGAGGACGGCGGGCGGCCGGCCCAGGCGCGGCTGCGCACCTGGCTGGAGGCCCTGTTCGCGGCCAAGCGGCGCAAGGCGGGCGGCGACCCCGAGCTGTTCGCCACCTACCTGGCGCTGACCGAGGAGCACAGCACCGTGGTCGCCGGCCACGTCGCGGTCATGGTCGGGCTCCTCACCCGGATCATCCGGGACGGCGTGGCCGGCGGGGAGTTCGCCGCCGGCGACCCCGGGGCCGCCGCGCAGGCGGTGTGGGACGCCACCGTCCGCTTCCACGACCCGGCGTACGCCGCCGAGTGGTTCAGCCCGGGCGTCGACGCCGCGTACTCCGCGGTCAACGACCTGATCCTGCGCGGCCTGCGGGCCTGAGCCCCGGCCGCGCGGACCCCAGGGCCGGCGTACGCGAAAGGCGCCCGGCCACTCCCTCTCGGGAGCGGCCGGGCGCCTTTCGCGTACGTCCGGGTCCGGACCTAGCAGCCGAGCAGGCGGCCGCCGAGGTAGGCCTCGACCTGGTCCAGCGAGACGCGCTCCTGCTTCATGGTGTCGCGCTCGCGTACGGTGACCGCGTTGTCCTCGAGGGTGTCGAAGTCGACGGTCACGCAGAACGGGGTGCCGATCTCGTCCTGGCGGCGGTAGCGGCGGCCGATGGCACCCGCGTCGTCGAACTCGATGTTCCAGTGGCGGCGCAGGTCTGCCGCGAGGCCCTTGGCCTTCGGCGAGAGCTCCGGGTTGCGCGACAGGGGCAGGACGGCGACCTTGACCGGCGCCAGGCGCGGGTCGAGGCGCATGACGGTGCGCTTCTCCATCACGCCCTTTGCGTTCGGGGCCTCGTCCTCGTTGTACGCGTCGAGCATGAAGGCGAGCATGGCGCGGTTGAGACCCGCCGCGGGCTCGATGACGAACGGGAAGTAGCGCTCACCGGCCTCCTGGTCGAAGTACGACAGGTCCTGGCCGCTGGCCTGGCTGTGGGCCTTGAGGTCGTAGTCGGTGCGGTTGGCGATGCCCTCCAGCTCCGAGTACTCCGTGCCGCCGAAGTTGAAGCGGTACTCGATGTCGACGGTGCGCTTCGAGTAGTGGGACAGCTTCTCCTTGGCGTGCTCGTACCAGCGCATGTTCTCCTCGCGCATGCCGAGGCCCCGGTACCAGTCCCAGCGCTGCTGCATCCAGTACTCGTGCCAGGTCTCGTCCTCGCCCGGCTTGACGAAGAACTCCATCTCCATCTGCTCGAACTCGCGGGTCCGGAAGATGAAGTTGCCGGGCGTGATCTCGTTGCGGAAGGACTTGCCGGTCTGGGCGATGCCGAACGGCGGCTTGCGGCGCGAGGTCTGCTGCACCAGGCCGAAGTTGGTGAAGATGCCCTGCGCGGTCTCCGGGCGCAGGTACGCGACCGCGCCGGAGTCCTGGGTCGGGCCCAGGTGCGTGGACAGGAGGCCGGAGAACTGCTTGGGCTCGGTGAAGGTGCCCTTGTTGCCGCAGTTCGGGCAGTTGAGGTCGGAGAGGCCGTTGGCCGGCAGGTGGCCGTGCTTGGCCTCGTACGCCTCCTCCAGGTGGTCGGCCCGGTACCGCTTGTGGCAGGAGGTGCACTCGGTGAGCGGGTCGGTGAACGTGGCGACGTGACCCGAGGCCTCCCAGACCTCACGGGCCAGGATCACCGAGGAGTCGAGGCCGACCACGTCCTCCCGGGAGGTGACCATCGCACGCCACCACTGGCGCTTGATGTTCTCCTTCAGCTCCACACCCAGCGGCCCGTAGTCCCAGGCGGCCTTCTGGCCGCCGTAGATCTCGCTGCAGGGGAAAACGAAGCCACGGCGCTTGCTCAGGCTGACGATGGTGTCGATCTTGTCGGCGGCCACGGTGCTCTCTTCAGACGACGAAGCGGTCGGTGGAGTCCGCCGGGTCGCGTGCGGTCCGGCGAATACCTCAGATTACCGGCGGGTGCGGGGGCTGTATCAAATCGGTTCCGCACTCCGGGAGCTCCTTGGTCCGGCCAGAGGGTCAATTGACAATCGTTTCCACTTTTGTTGAAAATGGGTGTCATGAACATAGGTCGCGCTCTGGTCCCCCTCGCCGCCCTCGCCGGGCTGGCCGCCCTCTCCGCCTGCTCCACCGCGGGCGCGGGCGGCGAGGACGGCAGGCTGAAGGTCACCGCTTCCTTCTACCCGATGCAGTTCCTGGCCGAGCAGATCGGCGGCGGGCACGTCGACGTGACGGAGCTGACCAAGCCCGGGACCGAGCCGCACGACCTGGAACTCACCCCCCGGCAGACCGGCGAGCTGGGCGAGTCCGACGTCGTCGTCTACCTCAAGGGCCTGCAGCCCGCCGTCGACGACGCGATAGCCCAGTCCGGCGTGGAGAACACCGTCGACGCCGCCGCGCTGACCCCGCTGGAGGACCACGGCACCGAGGTCGACGGCCACGACCACGGCCCCGACGACGACCACACCGGGCACGAGGACGGCGAGGACGGCGAGGACGCCGGCGCCGACCCGCACATCTGGCTCGACCCGGTCCGCTACGCCGAGGTCGCCGAGGGCGTGGGCAAGGCCCTCGCCAAGGCGGACCCGGGCCACGAGGCGGTCTACGAGAAGAACACCGCGGCGCTGGTGAAGAAGCTCGGCGCGCTGGACACCGATTTCCAGGGCGGGCTGAAGAACCGTTCCTCGGACACCTTCATCACCACCCACGCCGCCTTCGGCTACCTCGCCGAGCGCTACGGGCTGGTCGAGCAGGCGATCAGCGGCATCGACCCGGAGTCCGAGCCCAGCGCCGCCCGGATGAGGACGCTGCACACCCTCGCCGAGGACAAGGGCGTCAGCACCGTATTCTTCGAGACGCTGGCCAGCGACAGGACCGCCAGGACCCTCGCCGGCGATCTCGGCCTGAAGACCGCGGTGCTGGACCCGATCGAGGGCATCACCGACAAGTCCGCGGGCCGCGACTACTTCGAGGTCCAGCACAGCAACCTTCAGGCCCTGCGCGCGGCGCTCGGCGCGAAGTGAGGCGATGATGACGGAGCCCGGTACGGAGGCTGGAATGGACACGGTCATATCGATGCGGGGCGCGACCGCCACGCTCGGCTCACGGCCGGTACTGCGCGGCGTCGACCTGGCCGTGCGGCGCGGCGAGGTCGTCGCGCTGCTCGGCGCCAACGGCTCGGGCAAGTCCACCGCGATCCGCGCCGTGGTCGGCCAGGTGCCGCTCACCTCGGGCGGGCTGGAGCTGTTCGGCACCCCGCTGAACCGCTTCCGCGACTGGGCCCGGATCGGCTACGTGCCGCAGCGCACCACGGCGGCCTCCGGCGTCCCCGCCACCGTCCGAGAGGTCGTCTCCGCCGGGCGGCTGGCCCGTACGAAGCTGGGCCTGCCCCGGAAGGCGGACCGCCGGGCCGTGGAGCACGCCCTGGAGCTGGTCGGGATGGCCGACCGGGCCGCCGACCCGGTCGAGGCGCTCTCCGGCGGCCAGCACCAGCGGGTGCTGATCGCCCGCGCGCTGTCCGTCGAACCCGAACTGCTGATCATGGACGAGCCAATGGCGGGCGTCGACCTCGCCAGCCAGGAAGTGCTCGCCGGGACGCTGCGCGAACAGGTCTCGCTGGGCACCACCGTCCTGCTGGTGCTGCACGAACTCGGGCCGCTCGAGCCGCTGATCGACCGCGCGGTGGTGCTGCGCGACGGCTGCGTCGTCCACGACGGGCCCCCGCCCAAGGCCCAGGGACAGCACGCCCTGCCCGGCCACGACCATGTCCACCCGCACGCCGGTCACGCGGCCGAACCGATCCGGACGGGGCTGTTCTGATGGAGCTGTTCTCCTACGCCTTCATGCAGCGGGCGCTGATCGCCGCAGTCCTCGTCGGCATCACCGCCCCCGCGATCGGCATCTACCTCGTCCAGCGCCGCCAGTCCCTCATGGGCGACGGCATCGGCCACGTCGCCCTCACCGGTGTCGGCCTCGGCTTCCTGCTCAGCGCCAACCCGGTGTGGATGGCGACGGCCGTGGCGGTCGCGGGCGCCGTCGTCATGGAACTCATCCGCTGGTACGGCAGGACGCGCGGCGACATCGCGCTCGCGATGCTCTTCTACGGCGGCATGGCGGCCGGTGTGCTGTTCACCTCGCTCGCGCCGAACGGCTCCAACGCCAACCTGCTCACCTATCTGTTCGGCTCCATCACCACCGTCTCCCCGCAGGACATCACCGCGATCTGCCTGCTGGCCGGTTTCGTGGTGCTGGTCACCGTGGGCCTGCGGCGGCAGCTGTTCGCGGTCTCCCAGGACGAGGAGTTCGCCCAGGTGACCGGACTGCCGGTGCGGCTGCTCAACCTGCTGGTCGCCGTCACCGCGGCGGTCACGGTCACGGTCGCCATGCGGGTCGTCGGGCTGCTGCTGGTCAGTGCGCTGATGGTGATCCCGGTCGCCGCCTCGCAGCAGGTCGCCCGGAGCTTCGCCACGGCGTTCGCGCTGTCGGTCGTGATCGGCGTGGTGGTCGCCTTCTCCGGAACGGTGACCTCGTACTACGCCGACGTGCCCTCCGGGGCGACCATCGTGCTGCTGGCCATCGGCGTCTTCGTCACGCTGACGCTGCTGGCGGCGCCGCTGGCGAAAAAGCGTGCACGCCGTGCCGCAGGGGACGGGACACGGTGCACCCTGGAGGTACCCGCGGCGCGTCCCACCGAGGACGACGTCCGGGTATGAGCTCCAGGCCTGGCAGAATGACCGACCGAACCGACCGAGTAGGAGGCCACCGGTGACGACCGCCAAGCCCCCCGTCCGAGGCCGATCGACGCGGCAGCGTGCCGCCGTCGCCGCGGCCCTCGCCGAGGTCGACGAGTTCCGCAGCGCCCAGGAACTGCACGACCTCCTCAAGCACCGGGGTGACTCGGTCGGCCTCACCACGGTCTACCGCACGCTGCAGTCCCTCGCCGACGCCGGCGAGATCGACGTGCTCCGCACCGGGGAGGGCGAGTCCGTCTACCGCCGCTGCAGCAGCGGCCACCACCACCACCTGGTCTGCCGCGTCTGCGGCAAGGCGGTCGAGGTCGAGGGCCCCGCGGTCGAGAAGTGGGCCGACACCATCGCCGAGGAGCACGGCTTCGTCGACGTCGCCCACACGGTGGAGATCTTCGGCACCTGCGCCGACTGCGCCGGCTGCGGCGGCGTCCCCGTGCGGGCCTGATCCCGCGCCGGTCAGCGGTCGTAGCAGAGGTACGAACCGTCGTCGGCCCGGCCGACGCTGTTGTGGGACCAGCAGTGCAGGGCGGGGGCGACGGTGCACATCCGCCACGCGAGGAGCGCGGCCAGGCACAGGGCCGCGCCGCGCGCCGCCCTTGAACGCCGGGCCGCCACCGCGACCCCGCCCGCGGCGAGCAGCGCCGCGAGCGCGCACAGGTAGACGACCAGGGGAGCGGTGTTGTCGCGCAGGCCCGGACCCGACTCCATGTCCATCGTGGCGAGGAAGCCGAGCATCACCAGGCAGGCGCCGGCCGCGAAGACCACCGCCGCGGTGCAGCCGCGCGCGGCGGTGTCCCCCCACACCGCGTCGCCGTCGCGTGTGCCCTGCGTACCGGCAGCGCTGTCGACGCCTTCCATGCCCCTCCCCCGTGACCGCGGTCGCCCGGTGGGCGACCGCGGGGTGACTACTCGCCGTCCGCGTCGCTCTCCGTGCCCGGCGGCTGCTCGTTGGGGATCGCGCCGCCGAAGCGGCGGTCGCGGGAGGCGTACTCCAGGCACGCGCGCCACAGGTCGCGGCGGTCGAAGTCCGGCCAGAGGACGTCCTGGAAGACCATCTCGGCGTAGGCGGACTGCCAGATCAGGAAGTTGGAGGTCCGCCGCTCCCCGGAGGGCCGGACGAACAGGTCCACGTCCGGCATGTCCGGGTGGTACAGGTACTTGGCGAGGGTCTTCTCGTCGACCTTGGAGGGATCGAGGCGACCCGCCTTTATGTCCTCGCCCAGGCGCGCCGCCGCGTCGGCGATCTCGGCGCGGCCGCCGTAGTTGACGCACATGTACAGCGTCATCGCGTCGTTGTCGCGGGTCATCTCCTCCGCGACCTGGAGCTCCTTGACGACCGACTTCCACAGCCGGGGCATGCGCCCGGCCCAGCGGATGCGGATGCCCATCTCGTGCATCTCGTCGCGGCGGCGGTGGATGACGTCCCGGTTGAAGTTCATCAGGAAGCGGACCTCGTCGGGCGAGCGCTTCCAGTTCTCGGTCGAGAAGGCGTACAGGGAGAGGTTCTTGACCCCCAGTTCCAGGCAGCCCTTGAGGACGTCCAGCACGACGGTCTCGCCGACCTTGTGCCCCTCGGTGCGGGGCAGGCCCCGCTCCTTGGCCCAGCGGCCGTTGCCGTCCATCACGATGGCCACGTGCTGGGGGACCAGTTCCCCCGGGATCTTGGGGGGCTGCGCGCCGGACGGATGCGGGTCGGGAGCCCGGTACTCGCGCCGGGGACGGCTCAGAATCCCGCGTACTGCCATGACCTTGCTCTCCACTTCCTGTGCCTCACGACTTGGTGCTGCCGGGCCCGCCGGGTACCGCTACTTCTCGATGAAGCGCAGACTGCGCAAGCCGCGCTCCAGGTGCCACTGCAGATACGCGGCGACCAGTCCGCTGCCCTCCCGGCAGTGGCGCGGTTCGCACGCGTCGGCGGTCTCCCAGTCCCCTCCGAGCAACGCGCCGAGGAGTTCCAGTGACTCCAGTGAGGGTACGACGCTTCCGGCCGGGCGGCACTCGCCGCATACGACTCCTCCCGCGGCGACCGAAAAGAACCGATTGGGGCCGGGCATCCCGCACTTCGCGCAGTCCCCGAAGCTGGGGGCGTAGCCGTTGACCGCCAGTGAGCGCAGCAGGAAGGCGTCGAGCACCAGGCGCGGGTCGTGCTCACCGTCGGCGAGCGTGCGCAGGCCGCCGACCAGCAGCAGGTACTGCTGCACGGCCGGTTCGCCCTCGTGGTCGGTGAAGCGCTCGGCGGTCTCCAGCATCGCCGTGCCCGCGGTGTAGCGGGCGTAGTCGGTGACGATGCGGCTGCCGTAGGGGGCGATCGTCTCACCCTGGGTGCACAGCGGCAGACCGCGGCCGACCAGTTCTCCCCCGCGCGCGAAGAACTGCACGTCCACGTGGGAGAAGGGCTCCAGACGAGCCCCGAACTTGGACTTCGTCCGCCGCACGCCGCGGGCCACCGCCCGCACCCGGCCGTGCCGGCGGGTGAGCAGGGTGATGATCCGGTCCGCCTCGCCCAGCTTCTGGGTGCGCAGCACGATGCCGTCGTCGCGGAACAGACTCATGCGCCCATTCTCCCGTACGCAGCGAGCGATCCGGCCCGGGTCGTACGCTACGGCCCATGTCGATCACCGCGACCGTCGCCGTACTGCTCATAGCGGCCCTCCACGTCTACATCCTGGTCCTGGAGATGTTCCTGTGGACCACCCCCCGCGCCCGGGCGGCCTTCGGCACCACCGAGGAGTTCGCCCAGGAGAGCAAGGCGCTCGCCGCCAACCAGGGGCTCTACAACGGTTTCCTGGCCGCCGGCCTGGTGTGGGGCGCGGTGGCGTCCGACCCGGTGGGCTTCCAGGCGAAGGTGTTCTTCCTGGTCTGCGTGGCGGTCGCCGGGCTGTACGGTGCCGCGACCGCGAGCCGCCGGATCCTCTTCGTGCAGACCGTGCCGGCGCTCGTCGCCCTGGCGCCGGTGCTGGCGGCCCGCTGATGGACTCCGTCACCCACCACATCACGGCCGCCGGCCCCGACGGCACCGAACTGGAGGTGCTGTACGGCTACGCGGACCGGCAGCGGCGGATGCTGGAGTGCCGGCACTGCGCATGGCGCGAGCAGATCACCTGGGGCGGCGCCAGGGACAAGGCGCTGGCCCATCTGTCGCAGGCCCACGGCGCCACCGGGGCGCCGGCGATGGCCGCGGACGGACGGACGCTGGGCACGACGGTGTGGGCCGTGCTCGCCTGCTTCGCCGTCGCCGCCGCGATCCTCCTCTGGGCGGTCAGCCGCTGAGCCCCGCCGTTCCGCCGGGGGCGATCAGCCCCGACTCGTAGGCCGCGATCACCAGCTGGGCGCGGTCGCGGGCGCCGAGTTTGCCCATGATCCGGCTGACGTGCGTCTTGGCGGTGAGCGGGCTCAGGCCCAGCGCCTCGGCGATCTCGGTGTTGTTCAGGCCCCGCGCGACGAGGGTGAGGACCTGCCGCTCCCGCTCGGAGAGCGCGGCCAGGCGTTCCGGCGCCGGGCCGCCCTGCGGCGGCCCCTCGGGCAGGCGCAGCACCCGGGCGATGAGCCGTGCCGTCGGCCCGGGCGAGAGCAGCGCCTCGCCCGCGGCGACCGTACGGATCGCGTCGAGCAGGTCGGCGGGGCGGGTGTCCTTGACCAGGAAGCCGCTGGCGCCGGCGCGCAGCGCGGGCAGGACGTGGTCGTCGCTGTCGTACGTGGTGAGCACCAGCACCCGGACACCGGCCAGGTCCTCGTCGGCGGCGATGAGCCGGGTGGCCTCGATGCCGTCGAGGTCCGGCATGCGGATGTCCATGATCACCACGTCGGCACGGCCGGCGCGGGCCGCCGCCACGGCCTCCCGTCCGGTGGCCGCGTGCCCGACGACCCGCATGTCGGGCGCGGACTCGACGAGCATCGCGAAGGCCTCGCGGACCAGGTTCTGGTCGTCGGCGAGCAGGACCCGGATCACGCGGGGCCTCCCGCGAGCGCGCCGCCCCCGCCGAGCGGGAGGACGGCCGCGACGGCGAAGCCGCCCTCCGCGGAGGGGCCGGCCGTCAGGGTGCCGCCGACGCTGCGGGCCCGCTCGCGCATGCCGACCAGGCCGTAGCCGACCGGGGCGGGCTCCTCCTGCGGCGGTCCGGACGGCGCCATGGCCCGCCAGGGACGCCATCTGCCGTCCTGTTGCGGCGGGGCCGGCGCCTCCGCCTCCGCGCAGCGGGGGCCGTCGTCGGTGACGGCGATGCGCAGGGCCGCCACCTCTGCGTCCAGGGACACGCCCACCCGGACCCGGGTGCCGCCGCCCGCGTGGCGTACCGCGTTGGTCAGTGCCTCCTGCACGATCCGGTACGCCGCCGCGCCGATGGCCGGGGGGACCCCGTCGGCACCGGGCGCCACCGCCAGTTCGACCCGGGCCCCGGCGGCCTCCGCGGACCGGGCGAGGTCGGTGACCCCGGCCAGGCCCGGCAGCGGACCGCGTTCGTCGTCACCGCGCAGCACCTGCAGGGTGGCCCGCAGTTCCGTGCGGGCGTCGCGGCAGGTCTCCGCGATGTTGTCCAGGGCCCCGGCGACGGCCGTACGGTCCAGCCGGTCCGGGTCGGCGAGCAGCACATGGGCGGCGACCGAGGTCTGCACGCCGATGACGGTGATGCTGTGGGCCAGCAGGTCGTGCAGGTCCCGGGCGATCCGCAGGCGCTCCTCGGCGACCCGGCGGGCCGCCTCCTCCTCGCGGGTGCGCATCGCCCGCTCGGCGCGCTCCACGACCGCCGCCACGTACTTGCGCTGGATCCGCACCGCCTCGCCGACCAGGGCCATCGCCAGCACCCAGCCGCCGCTGCGGAGCATGTCGCCGACGGCGTGCCGGTCCGGGGTCGCGGCCATCACCGACGCCATGATCCCGACGACCGCCGTCACCGTCGGGAAGGTCCGCAACGGCGGTCCGGCCACGGCCAGCGAGTACACCGCCACCATGCTCGCGGGCACGACGGCCACGTGGAGGTTGTCCAGGGCGTGGTAGGGCCCGACCGTCAGGACCGTCGCGATCATCACGGCCATCGGCACCCGCCGCCGCGCCGTCAGCAGCAGCGCGCTGACGACGAGCAGCGTCCAGCCCACCGCGTCCGGCCGGTGCCCGTTCCGGTCGGGGAAGAACAGGGCGAGCGCGCACTGCGCCGCGAGCACGGCGACGGCGAGCAGGGCGTCGCCGTGGGAGGCGAGAACGATGCGTGGCTGCTTGGGCACGGCTCCATCTTCCGCTACGGGGTCGGGGAGTTCCCAGGGTGCGGTGCCGGCCTGCCGAGCCGGCCCGGCCACCACACCCGGCGTCCCAGCAGCAGACTCGCCGACGTGACGAGGCAGGTCCGCACCAGGAAGGTGTCCAGCAGCACTCCGACGGCGATGACGAAGCCGAGCTCGACCAGCGACACCAGGGGCATGGCGAGCAGCACCGAGAAGGTCGCCGCCAGCACCAGCCCGGCGGAGGCGATGACCCCGCCCGTGGTGCGGAGCGCGGTGAGGGCCGCGGCAGCGGGCGCGGCACCGGCGAGCGACTCCTCCCGCATCCGGTGCATCAGGAAGATGCCGTAGTCGACGCCGAGCGCGACCAGGAAGACGAAGGAGAGCAACGGCAGCCCCGGGTCGGTCCCGCCGAAGCCGAAGAGCGGGCCGAACACCAGGCCGCCGATGCCCAGCGAGGCTCCCCACACGGCGATCACCGCCGCGACGAGCAGCAGCGGCGCGACAATGCTGCGCAGCAGCGCGACGAGGACCAGCAGCACCGACAGCAGGACGAGCGGCACCACCAGCAGGCGGTCCCGCGCGCTGGTGTCCGCGAGGTCCAGTTGCTGGGCGCCGGGCCCGCCGACGTACGTCCCGTAGCGGCCGTCCAGTTCGGCGCGCAGCGCCTCGACGGTGGCGGCCTCGCCCGCCGAGTCCGGCACCGCCCGGGCGGTGACGGACAGTTCGGTCCAGCCGCCGCCGCTGCGGCCGCGTTCCACGGCGGTGACGCCCTCGGTCGTCCGGGCGGCCGCCGCGACCTCTGCGGCCCGGCCGGCGGGCGTCATGACGGTGATCGGCTGGGCGCCGCCGTCGCTTTCCGCGCGGGCGAGGGTGCGCATGGCCGCGACCGACTCGGGGGCGCTGGTGAAGGCGTCGTCGTTCCTCAGGCTGCCGGGCAGGCCGACAGCGCCGACGGCCAGCGCTCCCAGCAGCACCGCCCCGCCCGCGAGCACCGCGAGCGGCCGGCGGGCGACCAGGCCGCCCATCGAGGTGAACAGTCCCCGCCGCACGGGCGGTTCCCCGCCGTACACCGGGACCAGCGGCCAGAAGACCCGGCGGCCGAGCAGCACCAGCAGCGCGGGCAGCAGGGTCGTCATGGCGGCCAGCGCGCAGAGCACCCCGACCGCGGCGATCGGCCCCATGCCGCGGCTGCTGTTGAGGTCGGCGGCGAGCAGGCAGAGCAGGCCCGCGGCCACCGTCGCGGAGGAGGCCAGCACCGCGGGCCCGCAGCCGCGCAGCGCGGCGCGCATGGCGTCGTACGGGCGCGGCACCCGCCGGAGTTCCTCGCGGTAGCGGGAGACGAGCAGCAGGGCGTAGTCCGTCCCGGCGCCGAAGACCAGGATGGTCATCACGCCCTGGCTCTGGCCGGTGACGGTGATGTCGAAGGCGCGGTGGAGGCCGTGGACCGCGGCCATGGCCGTGGCGTCGGCGACACCGGCGACCAGGAGCGGCAGCAGCCAGAGCAGCGGGCTGCGGTAGATGAGGACCAGCAGGACGGCGACGACGGCCACCGTGGTGTACAGCAGCGGCCCGTCGAGCGAGGAGTACACCTCCTTCATGTCCGTGCCGACCGCCCCGGGGCCCCCGACCTGGACGGTCAGCCCGTCGCCGCCGGCCGCCACGGCGCGCACGTCCTCGACGAAGGCCTCCACGGCCGCGTCGTCCTGGCCGGGCTCGGTGCTCGCGACCGGGAACATCAGCGTGCTGCCGTCCTGCGACGGGACGCCGCGCGGCCGTCCGGCACTGGTGAGCCGGTGCGCTTTCGCGACGTCGGCCATCTGCCCGGCGGCCCTGGCCCGGTCGGCGGCGGTCAGCCCGCCGTCGCGGTGGTAGACGACCAGCAGTTCGGTCGCCTCACCGCCCGGGAGCGCGTCCTGCAGCACGGCAGCGCGTGTCGAACCGGCGCTCGCCGGGAGGTAGTCGACGGCGCGGTTCTGCTGGTCGCCGGCGAGGCCGCCCGCCATCGGGCCGGCGAGCGCGAGCACCGCGAGCCACAGGACGAGCACCCCCCAGGGCACCAGGCGCGCCGCGCGCCGTCCGTCCCTTGCGCGCCGCGGCGGCGCCTGCGCCGGCGCGCCCGCCGTGCTCTTCGTGCTGGTGGCCCCCATCGCGGGCCTCCCTCCGGGCCGGTGGTCTGGTCGCTTCCAGACTCCCGGCCGCGGAGCGCCGTTTCGTCGGGCCCGAGGGCGAACCGCGCGTTACTTCCCGGGGTGCGGGACGGGTCCCGTTACTCCCCGGGGAGTACGCCCGGCGGTGGCAGGGGTTGGCGTGGGGGCGGCCGTCAGGACGGCGTGCGGGCCGCGTCCTCCAGGATGCGCTCGGTGTCCGCGCCGACGAGGCCTAGGCAGCGGCCGACGGCGCCGAGGACCTCCCGCTCGGCGGGCAGGTAGGGGCCGTCGGCGAGGGCGATGAGGGCGCCCTGGAGCAGGACGTACTCGCGGCCCTGGGGGGCCAGGTGCCGGGAGAGGGGCTCCAGGGCCTCGTGGAGCTCGATGGACAGCCAACTGCCGCAGCCGTCGAGGGCGTCGGCGAGCCCGTCGGCGTCCAGCGCGTCGGAGGCGCCGGGGAACCGGCCCTCGTCGGCGACGATCGCGGCGAGCAGGCCGAGCAGCTGGTCCTCGGTGCAGTCGGTGAACCCGGCCGAGCGGACCGCGCCGACGGCGGCCTCGCGGGCGCCGCGCCCCATCGCGCCGCCCGCGGTGAGCACGGCGAGGGCGACGGTGTGGACGGCGTCGCGGAGCATGGCGGAGAAGACGGTGGTGGTGGGCTGCTCCAGGACCTCCGGGCCGTGGTGCGCGCGGCACACCACGCACTCCACGACCGTGCCGGCCGAGCCGCGCGGCAGCAGGGGCAGGCCCAGCAGGGTCAGCCGGCGGGTGCCGGTGCGCCGCCGGTAGCCTCGGTCGCCGCCGCATCCGGAGCAGAAGAACTCCCCGTCACCTTCGGTGTGCCAGACCGTCCGCACGCCCAAGATGCACAAGCCCTTGATCTGGAGCACTTCGCACCCTCCGGCCGCCGTCCCGATTACACCGGTTCGTCCCATTACGCGCCGTACGCGTGGGTAACGCTCCGGCAACGGCGCCGTCATGACGTGATGTTAGCCACATGAGCAACGCGCAGTCAGTACCACGAGAGGGGCGAATACAAGAACCGGCCACGGCGCCCGGGCGGGCGCCGTGGCCGGTTCACCGTCCGCGGCGACTACCGGGCCGCGCGGTTGACGGCGGAGACGACCGCCTTCAGCGAGGCGCGGGTGGTGTTGGCGTCGATCCCGATGCCCCACAGGACCTTGCCGTCGATGGCGCACTCGATGTAGGAGGCGGCCTGGGCGCTGGCGCCCTCGCTCATGGTGTGCTCGGTGTAGTCCAGCAGGCGGGCGTCGACCCCGACCGAGGCCAGCGCGTCGAAGAACGCGGAGATCGGGCCGTTGCCGGTGCCGGTCAGGACCGTCGCGGCCCCGTCCACGGCCGCCTCGACGGTCAGGGTGTCGGCGCCGTCGCTGCTGGTCGAGGTCTGCGCCGAGCGCAGGGCGATGCGGCCCCAGGCGTTCTCCGGGGTGGGCAGGTACTCGTCCGCGAAGATCGCCCAGATGTCCTTCGGGGTGACCTCGCCGCCCTCGGCGTCGGTCTTCGCCTGGATGATCTTCGAGAACTCGATCTGCATCCGGCGCGGCAGGTCCAGCTTGTGGTCGTTCTTCAGGACGTACGCCACACCGCCCTTGCCGGACTGCGAGTTGACGCGGATCACGGCCTCGTAGGAGCGGCCGACGTCCTTGGGGTCGATCGGCAGGTACGGGACCGCCCACTCGATCTCGTCGACCGTCTTCCCCCGGGCGGCCGCGTCGGCCTCCATGGCGTCGAAGCCCTTCTTGATGGCGTCCTGGTGGGAGCCGGAGAAGGACGTGTAGACCAGGTCGCCCACGTACGGGTGGCGCGGGTGGACCTCCATCTGGTTGCAGTACTCGGCGGTGCGGCGGATCTCGTCGATCTGCGAGAAGTCGATCATCGGGTCCACGCCCTGGCTGAACAGGTTCATGCCCAGGGTGACCAGGTCGACGTTGCCGGTGCGCTCGCCCTGGCCGAACAGGCAGCCCTCGATCCGGTCCGCCCCCGCCATCAGCGCCAGTTCCGCGGCGGCGACGGCCGTGCCGCGGTCGTTGTGGGGGTGGACCGACAGGCACACGTACTCGCGCCGCGACAGGTTGCGCGACATCCACTCGAAGCGGTCCGCGTGCGTGGAGGGCGTGGAGCGCTCCACGGTGGCCGGCAGGTTCAGGATGATCTCGCGGCCCTCCTCGGGCTGCCAGACGTCCATGACCGACTCGCAGACCTCCAGCGCGAAGTCCAGTTCGGTGTCGGTGAAGATCTCCGGGCTGTACTGGTAGCCGAAGACGGTCTCGTCGCCCAGGATCTTGTCCGCGTACTCCATGACCAGCCGTGTGCCGTCCACGGCGATCTGCCGGATCTGCTCCTTGGAGCCGCGGAAGACCACCCGGCGAAAGGTCGGGGCGGTCGCGTTGTACAGGTGCACCGTGGCGCGCGCCGCGCCGCGCAGCGACTCCACGGTCCGCTCGATCAGCTCCTCGCGGGCCTGGGTCAGTACGGAGATCGTGACGTCATCGGGGATCGCGCCCTCCTCGATGATGGAGCGCACGAAGGCGAAGTCGGTCTCGCCCGAGGCCGGGAAGCCGACCTCGATCTCCTTGTAGCCCATCGTCACCAGCAGGTCGAACATCGCGCGCTTGCGGGCCGGCGACATGGGGTCGATCAGCGCCTGGTTGCCGTCCCTCAGGTCGGTCGACAGCCAGCGCGGGGCCTTGGTGATCCGCCGGTCGGGCCAGGTGCGGTCCGGGATCTCCACGGACTCGTACGGCGTGTACTTGTGGACCGGCATCGCCGTCGGGCGCTGGCGCACGGTCGCGGCGGTGATGGGCGTGGGGCGGCCGACGGCGTTCGGGGTGGACATCTGCGGGGGTGCTCCTCGGTTGCGGCTGTGGAGGCGGCCGACCGGCGCTGGTGCAACGCCAAACCCCGCGGGGAGGGAGTCGACCTGGACTACAGGCCCTCGCCGCGGCAGCTAAGAAGAAGCAGCCCGAAACGCATGATGCTGTCGACCATAGCCGAGCCCCCGGGGACCCTGCAGCCGCTGCGGCGTTCTTCTCAGTATGCAAGACCGCCCGTGATGACATGAAAAACGCATATCTTCCCCCCTTTTCGTGGATCATGGTGACAGCTAGTGACAGACAGTGAGCACCGTGCCACATTGCCCTGCATGGAGCAGACACCCGTTTTCTGCACGATCGTGCCGCCGCACGTCCTCGACAAGGTCGCCCGGAACGAGGACCGCGCACTCGCCGAACCCGCCCGCCGCACCCTGGAACGCGACGCCGCGGAGCGCACCCGCCGCCGGCTGACCACCGTCATCGGCGCCCTCCCGGTGACCGGGGCGGAGCCGTCAGACCGGCCGCGCCGCACGATCAGCGACGCCGAGCACCGCACGGACCTGCCGGGGCGGGCGGTGCGCGGGGAGGGCGACACCGCCGTCGCCGACGCCACCGTCAACCGGGCCTACGACGGGCTGGGGGCGACCTTCGAGCTCTACCTGACGGCGTACGGCCGCCACTCCATCGACGACTCCGGGCTGCCGCTGGACGCCACCGTCCACTACGACCGCGACTACAACAACGCCTTCTGGAACGGCGAGCAGATGGTCTTCGGGGACGGCGACGGGGAGATCTTCCTCGACTTCACGCTCCCCCTCGACGTCATCGGTCACGAACTCACCCACGGCGTCACCCAGTACACCGCCAACCTCGACTACTTCGGCCAGTCCGGCGCCCTCAACGAGTCGATGTCCGACGTCTTCGGCTCCCTCATCAAGCAGTACGCGCTCGGCCAGACCGCCGACGAGGCCGACTGGCTGATCGGCGCCGGACTGCTCGCCCCGCGCGTCACGGGAGTGGCGCTGCGCTCCATGAAGGCCCCCGGCACGGCCTACGACGACGACGTCCTCGGCAAGGACCCGCAGCCCGGCCACATGGACTCCTACGTCCGCACCTCGCGGGACAACGGCGGCGTGCACATCAACTCCGGCATCCCCAACCGGGCGTTCCACCTGCTCGCCACCGCGCTGGGCGGCAACGCCTGGGAGCGGGCCGGGCTGGTCTGGTACGACGTGCTGACCGGCGGAGAGCTGTCGCCGAGGGCGACGTTCGCCGAGTTCGCCCAGGCGACGGTCGCCGCGGCCGCGGGGCGGTTCGGCGAGGGCGAGGAGCACGCCGCGGTGGTGAAGGCGTGGTCGGAGGTCGGCATCGCGACCGCCCTCGGCGGCACCGACGTGCCGCGCCAGTCGGCCGCCCCGGAAGGTGCGCGACCGCCCGCCCACGGGTAGGCGTCCGCCATGCGCATAGAGGTGATCCGCTCCGGCGGCTTCGCGGGGATCGAGCGCCGGGCCGTGCTGGACACCGCCGGCCGGCCCGACGCGTTCCGTCTGCACGCCCTGGCCCGCGACGTCCTCGCCGCGGACCCGGGCGGGCCCCCGCAGGGCGTTCCGGACGGCTTCCGGTACGAGATCGCGGTCGAGGGCCGCACGGTGCACTGCGCCGACCCCTGGCTGACGGAGGAACAGCGCGAACTGGTCCGGCTGGTGCTGAAGGAGGGGGCCTGACGTCCGCGCCGCCGGCCGTCAGGCCCCGGCCTTCGGGCCGGAGGGTCAGAAGCCGAGCTTGCGCAGCTGCTTGGGGTCGCGCTGCCAGTCCTTGGCGACCTTCACGTGCAGGTCGAGGAAGACCGGCGTCCCGAGCAGCGCCTCGATGTGGCGGCGGGACTTGGTGCCGACCTCCTTCAGCCGGGAGCCCTTGGGGCCGATGATGATGCCCTTCTGGCTGGGGCGCTCGATGTAGATGTTGGCGTGCACGTCCAGCAGCGGCTTCTCCGCGGGGCGTCCCTCGCGCGGCAGCATCTCCTCCACCACGACGGCGATGGAGTGCGGCAGTTCGTCCCGTACGCCCTCGAGCGCGGCCTCACGGATGAGCTCGGCGACCATGACCTGCTCGGGCTCGTCGGTCAGGTCGCCCTCCGGGTAGAGCGCGGGGCCCTCCGGCAGCAGCGGGACGATGAGGTCGGCGAGGAGGGAGACCTGCTTGTCGCCGACCGCGGAGACCGGGATGATCTCGGCCCACTCGATGCCCAGCTCGGCGCCGAGCTGGGCGACGGCCACCAGCTGCTCGGCGAGCCGCTTGGAGTCCACCAGGTCGGTCTTGGTGACGATGGCCACCTTCGGGGTCTTGCGGACCTCGCCCAGCTCCTTGGCGATGTAGCGGTCGCCGGGGCCGAGCTTCTGGTCGGCGGGCAGGCAGAAGCCGATCACGTCGACCTCGGCCCAGGTGGTGCGGACGACGTCGTTGAGCCGCTCGCCGAGCAGGGTGCGCGGCTTGTGCAGACCGGGCGTGTCGACGAGGACGAGCTGGGCCTCGGGGCGGTGCACGATGCCCCGCACGGTGTGCCGGGTGGTCTGCGGCCGGTTGGAGGTGATGGCCACCTTCGTGCCGACCAGAGCGTTGGTCAGGGTGGACTTGCCCGCGTTGGGGCGGCCCACGAAGCAGGCGAAGCCGGCTCGGTGGGCGGGGGCGGGGGTCGTCTCGGTGCGCACGCTCATGGCGACCATTGTCCCTGATCCACCGGGCCCGGCCGACGCCCTCCGCCGGCTGCCGCGGCCGCCGGTGCCCGGCGCGGAGGGCCCGCAGCGGGCAGGGGTGGCGGCCGGTGGCGCGTACTCGCCGCTGACCTGTGCGTTCCGGGCGGGCCTGGACTCTCGGGGTGCGTTTGCCGGGCCGTCGTCCAGCGTTCCGCCGGGAGCACGGAACCGTCCAGGAGGCACTGCTATGACCGATGGCTATGGACGTCCATCTGCGTGACCTCCGCTACTTCACCGAGGTCGCGGACGAGCTGCACTTCACCCGGGCCGCCGAGCGGCTGCGCATCTCCCAGCCCGCGCTCTCCAAGCAGATCCGGGCCCTCGAACGCCAGCTCGGCTTCAGCCTCTTCGACCGCGGGCCGCGCAGCGTCGCGCTCACCGCGCAGGGTGAGGCACTGCTGCCCGCGGCCCGCGCCCTGCTCGGCGACTGGGAGCACGCCCTGCGCGCGGCCCGCGCTACGGGGCCCGCCTCGGGCTGACCGCCGGTGCCCGGGCCGGGACCGCGGGCGGGCCGGCGGACTCAGCCGGCGGTGACCGTCGCCCTGACGGCGCCGTCGGGCCCGGCCAGCAACACGGGGGTGCCGGGACCGCCGAGGTCGCGCACGGCCGCGCGGTCCGCGTCCGGCACCGCCTCCGCCTCGGACACCACGGCCGCCGCCTCCAGTGACGTGGCTCCGCTCGCCACGGCCATGGCCACCGCGGTCTGCAGCGCGCTGAGCGAGAGCGACTCCAGGGCGACGGTGCCCGCCACATAGGTGCGGCCCGTGTCGTCGCGGACCGCCGCACCCTCGGGGACCCCGTTGCGGGCCCGGGTGGAGCGGGCCAGGGTGATGATCTTGCGGTCTTCCGCGGGCAGCTCGTCGCTCATGGCGGTCAGCGTAGCCGTCCCGGCGCCTCCCCCTCGAGGACAGGGCTCTGGCGTCAGCCCCGCACGGGCGAAGGGCGCGGCACTACCCGCCGTGCATCGCCCCGTCCGGCTCCGGACCCGCGCCGTCCTCGTCCACGACGGCCGCGACCGGCTCGACGAGAACCGCGCCGATCCGGTTGCGGCGGCCCGACGGGGCCTCCGCGGTGAGCCGCAGCGCGGCCGGCGCGTGGGGGGCCGAGGCGGTCTCGGGGAGCGCGACGACGGCGGAGGCACCGGGGATCGGCACGCGGCCCAGAACCTTGGCGAGCAGGCCGCCGACGGTCTCGACGTCCTCGTCGTCCAGGTCCACTCCGTAGAGCTCGCCCAGGTCGCCCAGGTCGAGGCGGGAGGTGACGCGGTAGCGGCCCTCGCCGAGCTCCACGACCGGGGGCAGCTCGCGGTCGTACTCGTCGGTGATCTCTCCGACGATCTCCTCCAGGATGTCCTCGATGGTGACGATGCCGGCCGTGCCGCCGTACTCGTCGATGACGACGGCGACGTGGTTGCGCTCGCGCTGCATCTCACGCAGCAGGTCGCCGGCGTTCTTGGTGTCGGGGACGAAGTAGGCGGGGCGCATCAGCGAGGAGACGGGGTCGGTCTCGGCGTCCCGGTTGATGTGCACCCGGCGGGCGAGGTCCTTGAGGTAGACGATGCCGACGATGTCGTCCTCACTCTCGCCCGTGACCGGGATGCGCGAGAAACCGCTGCGCAGGGCGAGGGTCATGGCCTGGCGGATCGTCTTGAAGCGTTCGATGGCGACGAGCTCGGTGCGCGGCACCATCACCTCGCGGACCAGGGTGTCGCCGAGCTCGAAGACGGAGTGCACCATGCGGCGCTCCTCGTCCTCGATGAGGGACTCGCTCTCGGCGAGGTCCACCAGCGCGCGCAGCTCCGCCTCGGAGGCGAACGGGCCCTGGCGGAAGCCCTTGCCGGGGGTGAGGGCGTTGCCGAGGAGGATCAGCAGCGCCGGGACCGGGCCCATGACCCGGGCCAGCGGCAGCAGCACGTACGCCGCCGCGGTGGCTGTGTTGAGCGGGTGCTGGCGGCCGATGGTGCGGGGCGAGACGCCCACCGCGACGTAGGAGACCACGATCATGACGGCGACCGCCACCAGGACCGCCTGCCAGGTCCGCTCGAAGTGCCGGACGCACACGACGGTCACCAGCACCGCCGCCGCCATCTCGCAGGCCACCCTGACCAGCAGCGCGACGTTGAGGTAGCGGGTGGGGTCCGAGGAGACCGCCAGCAGCTTGTCCGCCCCGCGCCGGCCGGCACGCACCGCGGCCTCCGCCCGGAAGCGGGAGGTGCGGGCGATACCGGCCTCGGCGCAGGCGGCCAGCCAGGCGACGACGACCAGCAGGACGGCGAAGACCACCATCGCGATCAGTGGGTGGTCGTCGGGGCCGGCGAAGGCCCCTGGATGCCGCGCTCGGCGCGCCAGCCGTCGAGGATGGCCTTCTGCAGGCCGAACATCTCGGCCTTCTCGTCGGCCTCGTCGTGGTCGTAACCGAGCAGGTGCAGCACCCCGTGGACGGTGAGCAGCTGCAGCTCCTCGTCCATGGAGTGCTTGGTCACGGCCGCGTCGCCCTGCTTCTTGGCCACCTCGGGGCAGAGCACGATGTCCCCGAGCAGGCCCTGCGGGGGCTCCTCGTCGTCCTTCCCGGGACGCAGTTCGTCCATCGGGAAGGACATGACGTCGGTGGGGCCCGGTTCGTCCATCCACTGGATGTGCAGCTGCTCCATGGCGTCGGCGTCGATCGCGATGACCGAGAGCTCGGACAGCGGATGGATACGCATGTGCTGCAGGGCGTAGCGGCTGATGTCGAGCACCGCCGCCTCGTCGAAGTCCCAGCCGGATTCGTTGTTGACGTCGATCGCCATAGTGCTTCGGTGGCTACTTTCGGTTGCCGTTGAGGTCGTCGTAGCGCTCGTAGGCGTCCACGATGCGCCCGACCAGCTTATGGCGTACGACATCCGTGCTCGTCAGACGCGAGAAGTGCACGTCCTCGAGGCCTTCGAGGATGTCCACGACCTGGCGCAGCCCGCTCTTCGTGCCACCGGGGAGGTCGACCTGCGTGACGTCTCCGGTGATGACGATCTTGGAGTCGAAGCCGAGGCGGGTGAGGAACATCTTCATCTGCTCGGCGCTGGTGTTCTGCGCCTCGTCGAGGATGATGAACGCGTCGTTGAGCGTGCGTCCGCGCATGTAGGCCAGAGGAGCGACCTCGATCGTGCCGCTCGCCATGAGGCGGGGGATCGAGTCGGGGTCGATCATGTCGTGCAGCGCGTCGTACAGCGGGCGCAGGTACGGGTCGATCTTCTCGTAGAGCGTGCCCGGCAGGAAGCCGAGCCGCTCGCCCGCCTCGACGGCGGGGCGGGTCAGGATGATCCGGTTGACCTGCTTGGACTGCAGGGCCTGGACGGCCTTGGCCATGGCCAGGTACGTCTTGCCGGTGCCGGCCGGCCCGATGCCGAAGACGATCGTGTGCTTGTCGATCGCGTCGACGTAGCGCTTCTGGTTGAGGGTCTTGGGGCGGATCGTGCGGCCCCGGCTGGACAGGATGTTCTGGGTGAGCACCTGGGAGGGGGTCTCCTCCAGGCCGTCGGTTCCGCTGTCCTGCCGGAGCATGGCGATCGACCGCTCCACTGCGTCCTCCGTCATCGGCTGGCCTGTGCGCAGTACCAGCATCATCTCGTCGAAGAGGCGCTGGACCAGTACGACGTCCGCGGGTTCCCCGCTCGCGCTGATCTCATTGCCCCGCACATGGATGTCGACCGCCGGGAACGCCTGCTCTATGACGCGCAACAGCGAGTCCCCCGACCCCAGGACGGTCACCATGGGGTGCTTCGCCGGTACGACGAAGTGGGCGCTCGCCTGCCGTTGCTGCGTTGTCCGTGTCTGAGTCATGGGCCAGGCTCGACGGCCTGCTCATCCCGCCTTCTGCTGTTCGGCATGCCACTGGGCTTGGGGTTCAAGGGTACGTCGGTGCGGCTTGGGTTCCGAGAGGTTTTACGCTCCGTCACGCGCCGGGTAGAACAGCACAATGAAGATCCGCACCGGAGGACCCGGGGACCTGCCCGCCACACTCGCCCTGCTGGACGGGGCCGTCGAGTGGCTCACCGCTCGCGGCCACGCCGGCCAGTGGGGCACCCGCCCCTGGTCCTCCCGGCCCCCGGCGGTGGAGCGCGTGACCCGGTACGCCGAGGAGTACCTGCTGCGGGTCGCCGAGACCGGCGGCCGGGTGGTGGGCGTCTGCGTGCTGGCCGAGGAGAGGCCCGAGTACGCCCCGCCCGTGGACGAGCGCGAGCTTTACGTCCGGCTGCTGGTCACCGACCGGTCGCTCTCCGGCAGCGGCATCGGCGCGGCCCTGGTGGAGGACGCCGTCGCCGAGACCCGGCGGCGCGGCATCCGGCTGCTGCGGGTCGACTGCTACGCGGGCGGCGAGGGCCGGCTCGTACGGCAGTACGAGGCCCTGGGCTTCACCCGCGCCCAGCCCTTCGCCGTCAGCCGGGAGGAGGGCGACCCCTGGCCGGGGCAGATCCTGGAGCGCCGGGCGTGACGGCGCATGCGAAACGCATGCATGCATGCGTTTCGCATGCTAGCGTCACGGAATGGCGAACATCCAGATCAAGGACGTCCCCGACGACGTGCACCGCACCCTCAAGCACCGCGCGGTCGAGGCGCACCAGTCCTTGAACGAGTACCTGCGCCAGAGGTTGATCGAACAGGCGAGAACCCCGACGGTCGACGACATACTCGCCAGCGCCCGGAAGTCGGCGACGGCCGACTACACGGTGGATGACCTCCTGGGGCACCTCGACGAGGGGCGCCGCGGGTGATCGTCGTCGACGCTTCGGCGCTCGTCCTGGCCCTCACCCACGGCGGTCCGCTGGGCGATCTCGCGCGCAAACGCCTGTCCGGCGAGATCCTGCACGCACCGGCCGTCATCGAGTTCGAGGCGGCTCATGCCATCCGTGGGCTCTCGCTCGGGGGAAAACTGGAGCAAGCGGCGGCGGAGACGGCGATCACCCTGCTGTCCGCCCTGCCGATCCAGCGCATGCCGGGCTACGCCCTGCTTGATCGCGTCTGGGAGCTGCGCGCCAGCCTCTCCGCGTACGACGCTTCGTACGTCGCGCTCGCCGAACACGTGGGGTGCGCCCTGGTGACGGGGGACGCACGCATCGAGCGGGCGAGGGCGGCACGCTGCCCCGTCGACGTCATCGCCTGACGCCCTCCCGCCGCCCGGCGCACCCCGCGTCAGCGCATCGGTGGCGGACGGAAGCCGACCGTCGGCACCGCCCGGCGCAGGGGCCAGCGGCGGGTGCCGGTGGGCAGCAGGTCGTCCAGGAAGGCGTAGCGGCGCAGTGCGGAGCGGTCCTGGTCGTCGTAGGCCTTGGCGTGCTGCCACCAGGCCGCGATCTCGATCCAGCCGGGCGCCGACAGCGATCCGCCGAACTCCTTCACCGACAGCGCCGCCGTGAGGCACGCGAAGGCCAGCCGGTCGGCGAGGGCCCAGCCGGCCAGGGTGCCGGTGAGGAAGCCCGCGACGAAGACGTCCCCGGCGCCCGTGGGGTCCAGGGCCTCGACGGAGAGCGCCGGGACCTCGGCCGCCTGCCCGGCGGCGGAGTCCACCGCGTACGCGCCCTCGGATCCCAGCGTGACCACCGCCAGGGGGACCAGCTCGGCCAGCTTGCGGGCGGCGGTGCGGGGGCAGTCGGTGCGGGTGTAGCGCATGGCCTCGGCCGCGTTCGGCAGGAAGGCCTCGCAGTGCGCCAGGTCGGCGAGGTCGGCGCGGTCCCAGCGGCCGCTGTCGTCCCAGCCGACGTCGGCGAAGATCCGGCTGCCCCGCCCGGCGGCGGTGCCGATCCACTCCTGCTGCGGGACCCCGGGCACCAGGGAGGCCACGCACGCCCGGCTCGGCGGCGGGCACGGCGGGGCTGGCTCCTCGGGCGGCGGGGCCTCGTGGCCGTGGCTGACCATGGTGCGCTCGCCCTCGTACGCCATGGAGACGGTGACCGGGGAGTGCCAGCCGGGGATCTTGCGGGACAGCGCCAGCTCGATGCCCTCGCCCGCGGCGAGAGCGTCCCAGCAGTAGTCCCCGTACACGTCGTCGCCGAAGGCGGCCGCGAGCGAGGTGCGCAGCCCCAGCCGGGCGAGGGCGGTCGCCATGTTGGCCACGCCGCCGGGGCTGGAACCCATGCCGCGCGCCCAGGACTCGGTGCCGCGGACGGGCGCGCTGTCCAGACCGGTGAAGATGATGTCCAGGAAGACCGTGCCGGTCAGGTACACATCGGTCTCCGGGTCGTCCGGCCCGCGTACCGCCGCGAGCGGGTCGAGGACGGGCTGGTCTTCCACCCGGGCTCCTCCCGGCCTGGTGTCGTTCCGACCGATCGTACGCGCGCCCGGGGCCTTGACCAGCGTTTGTCCGCGCGGGGACGCGGACGGATGCTGAGGGAAAGCGGATGACCCCAGGGGCTGGAGATGCCCGGACACTCGGCCGCACCGCCGCAACTGATCGTGACCACGGGGCCGGACGCCGGACGGGCCTACGCCGTTCCGGCCGGCTACTGCGAGATCGGCAGGCTCGCCGGCAGCGGGATCCGGCTGGACGCGGAGGGCGTGAGCCGGCGGCACGCCGCGATGAACCGCGCCGGCAGCCACGTCGTGCTCAGCGACCTCGGCTCGACCAACGGCACCTACCTCAACGGGACCCTGCTCGACGCGCCGCGCCCCCTCCGCGACGGGGACCTGCTCCGCATCGGCCACGTCGAACTGCGGCTGTCGGTGGAGGCGGCCCGGCACGGGCCGGCGCGTCCGGGGGATCCCGAGGACGGCGCCGCGGAGGAGCGCGGCGAGGATCCGGGCGGCGCTTCCCCGCCTCCGGCCGTCCTCCACGACCTCGGGGACACCCGGACCCCGTCCGGGCCCGGCGGCACCCACCGCTACGCCTCCGGGCGCGCGCAGTACCTCGCGGGCCGCCGGCGCTACGGGGGCGGCGGCGACGGCCGTGAGGCGGACCCCGGGGCCGCCGACGAGGCCTGCACCGGGCTGTTCCGGGTGCGGGGGGCCGGGCGGGTGCTCATGGCGGCCGGGGTGCTGGTGGCGCTCGCCGGGTTCGCCGTCTGGGTGTCCCTGATCCTCAGCCTGCTGGGCGGTGCGGGCAGCGCGCAGGCCCCGCCGGACCCCTTCGCGGAGTCCCTGTGGGGGCTGCCGAAGGCACCGCTGGGCTTCACCGCGTTCGCGGCGGGCGCCGTGCTCTGCGCGGGCGGTGCGGCCCTGTCGAGGCACACCCGTGCAAAGGGCGCGGCATCGGGGCGGCGCGGTCCCGGACGGCACCGCCACTGACCCTCGAACCGGTACCGGCATGCCGCCGCGGCCGCCCGGCCGCGGCGGCATGCCAAAGCTTTGCCGGTCCTTTCCGCACGTGGCGACCTGGGCTGATCCGGCCCCGGGCGGCGATTCCGGTTCATCGCGCGTAGACAGCCCTTGACCAGCATGATCGGGACCCCTAGCGTCGCCGCGTCAACGAGCCCCGCAGGGCCGGGCATCCCCCTCGAACGCGTGGGCCCGGCCGTGTGCGCCCTCCCGGCCGGATCGAAGGAGCCCCCAGATGCCCGCAGCCAGGCCGTCCGTGTTCACCCGCGGGCGCACCCGCACCGTCGCCGCCGCCGTCGCCGCGGTGGCGGCCGCCGCCACCCTCTACGGGGTCGGCGCGGCGAGCGCGGACACCTCCGTGCCGCGCAGCGACAAGCAGATCCCCAACCTGACCGACGTGGTCAACGACATCAAGGCGTACTACGGCGACACCGTCGACGCCTCGGGCGAGCACCAGGCCGCGGCCGACGGCAACTACGCCAAGCAGGTCACCGGCATCGAGAAGAAGGCCCAGGACTACCTGCGGGACGCCCTCGCGAAGTCCGCGCACCACCGCCACGGCAAGCCGGCGATCGTCCTGGACGTCGACGACACGTCCCTGCTGACGTACAACTACGAGCTCGAGGTGGGCTTCAACTACACGCCCGCCTCCAACGACGCGTACATCCAGAACAAGGACATGGCCCCGGTCCCCGGCATGCCCCAACTGGCCGACTGGGCCGCCGACCACGGTGTGACCGTCTTCTGGATCACCGGCCGCCCGGAGACGCAGCGCGCCGCGAGCGTCCGCAACCTCGGGGCCGCCGGCTACACTTCCACCGCCGACCCGGCCCACTTCTTCCTGAAGAACAAGGTCGCGACCGACTACCTGCCCTGCTCCGCCCCGACGTGGACCTGCTCCACCGTCGACTACAAGGCGGGCACCCGGGCCCACATCGAGGCGCAGGGGTACGACATCGTCGCCAACTTCGGCGACCAGTACAGCGACCTGATCGGCGGTCACGCCGACAAGTCGTTCAAGCTCCCCAACCCGATGTACTACGTGCCCTGACCGGCGGCGGGCCGCCAGCCCGCGGTGCCCGCCCCGCCGCGCGGGGGACGGGGGCCGCGGCGGCGGGCGCGGGCCAGCCACAGGCCGCGGCCCAGCGACCACAGCACCAGCCCGGCGACCAGGGGCCCGCCGAGCAGCATCGCCAGCCCGGCGCCGATGTTGGCGCCGATCACCCCGGCCGTCACCGTCCGCCAGATCGCGCCGGTCAGCAGCCCGGCCGCGAGCAGCGGCCCGATGACCTCCCACCACCGGCCGTCGAAGCGGTCCGGCCCGGGACGGGAGGCCCGGCCCAGCAGCACCGCCGCGCCGGTGGCCAGCACGGCGGCGGCCGCGCCGATCGCGGTCTCCGCCCCCGCCGGTATGCCGAAGGGCCGCACCAGGTAGTCCAGTTCGGAGGGGTCGAAGCCCGCGGCGTCCTGCCGGCCCATGAGCCCCCAGGTGGCGACGGGCGTGGTCACGATCAGCGTGACGGCCGCTGCGGGCCGCATCAGGTGCCTTCGCATGACTCCATGCTCCGCCCGCGCGGCACGCCCCGCATGAGTGCGCGTACTCAGACGGCACGCGCGGCGGCACTCAGAACGTGTGGGCGTCCACCTCGGCGAGGTACCGGGCGCGCAACTCCTCGTCGTCGTCGAGGAAGGCGGCCAGGAAGGAGTTGCGGGCGAGCCTGCGCAGGTCGTCCTCGCCGAGCGGCAGCGCGCCGGCCACGGCGTCGAAGGTGTCGCCCGCGTAGCCGCCGAAGTAGGCGGGGTCGTCGGAGTTCAGGGTGACCATCAGGCCCGCGTCGAGCATGGCGGGCAGCGGGTGGTCGGCGAGGGTGTCCACACAGCGCAGCCGTACGTTGGACAGCGGGCAGACGGTCAGCGGCACCTGGTCGCGGACCAGCCGGGCCACCAGGTCCGGGTCCTCCATGCTGCGGATGCCGTGGTCGATCCGGTCGACGCCGAGCACGTCCAGCGCCTCCCGCACATACGCCGGCGGACCCTCCTCGCCCGCGTGCGCGACCCGGCGCAGACCGGCCGCCGCGGCGGCCTCGTACACCGCTCGGAACTTCGACGGCGGGTGGCCGACCTCGGCGGAGTCCAGGCCGACGGCGCTGATCCGGTGCAGGTGGGGCCGGGCGGCCTCGAAGGTCTCCAGCGCGGACTCGGCGGACTCGTCCCGCAGGAAGCACATGATCAGCCGTGTGCTGACGCCGTGCCGCTCCGGGGCGCGGTCCAGGGCCCTCGCCAGGCCCTCCACCACCGTGCCGAGCGGGACGCCGCGCGCGGTGTGCGCCTGCGGGTCGAAGAAGACCTCGGCGTGCCGCACGCCCTGCGCGGCGGCGCGGGCGAGGTAGGCGTCGGCGAGGTCGGCGAAGTCCTGCTCCGTGCGGAGCACGGCCATGAGAGCGTAGTACAGGTCGAGAAAGGACCGCAGGTCGCTGAAGGAGTAGGCCTGCCGCAGCTCCTCGGTCGAGGCGTACGGCAGGTCGACCCCGTTCCGCTCGGCGAGGGCGAAGGCGAGCTCGGGTTCGAGGGTGCCTTCGATGTGCAGATGCAGTTCGGCCTTGGGGATGCTCACCCGGCAACCGTACAGGTCACAGGCGTTCGGCTAGGTCTGGCGGCGCTTCGGGACGACGACCCGGCCGAGGTCCTGGGCGACCGTCAGCTCGCCCTCGAAACCCGCGTCCCGTGCCTGGCGCTCGAAGTCCGCCGGATCGGTGTAGCGCTGCGAGAAGTGCGTGAGCACCAGGTGCCGGACGCCGGACTCCGCCGCCACGCGAGCTGCCTGACCAGCCGTCAGATGCCCGTGCTCCTCGGCGAGCGCGGCGTCCTCGTCGAGGAAGGTCGACTCGATGACGAGCAGGTCGCAGCCGTCGGCGAGGGCGTACACGGCGTCGCAGAGCCGGGTGTCCATCACGAAGGCGAAGCGCTGCCCCGGGCGCGGCTCGCTCACGTCGGCGAGCGTCACCCCGTCCACCTCGCCCTCGCGCTGCAGCCGGCCCACCGCCGGGCCGGTGATGCCGTGCGCGGCCAGCCGCTCCGGCAGCATGCGACGCCCGTCGGGCTCGACCAGCCGGTAGCCGTACGCCTCCACCGGGTGCGACAGCCGGCGCGCCTCCAGCAGGAAGGCGCCGGACTCGACCAGCACCACCGCCTCGCCCTTCACCGGTTCCTCGCGCAGGGCCACCGTCTCGCGGTAGGCGGTGGCGTAGCGCAGCCGGTCGAAGAAGCGGCGGCCGGACTCGGGGTAGTGGGCCGTGACGGGGTGGGGCACCCGGTCGAGGTTGATCCGCTGGATCACCCCGGCGAGGCCCAGGCTGTGGTCCCCGTGGAAGTGGGTCACGCACAGCCTCGTCAGGTCGTGCGCCGCCACACCGGCCCGCAGCATCTGGCGCTGTGTGCCCTCCCCCGGGTCGAAGAGGATGCCCTCGGCGTCCCAGCGCAGGAAGTAGCCGTTGTGGTTGCGGTGCCGGGTCGGGACCTGGCTGGCCGTGCCGAGCACGACCAGTTCACGTGCGGACACCGGCGGTTATCCGGGCGGCCACTCGAAGCCACGGCCGCCCAGCACGTGGGCGTGCGCGTGGAAGACGGTCTGGCCCGCCCCCGCGCCGGTGTTGAAGACGATCCGGTAGCCGCTGCCGGCCACCTTGTCCTCGGTCGCCACCTCGCCCGCCTCCCGCAGCACGTCCGCGGCGAGTTGGGGCGCCCGGGCGGCCAGCGAGGCGGCGTCCGGGTAGTGCGCCTTGGGGATGACCAGAACGTGCGTCGGCGCCTGGGGGTTTATGTCGCGGAACGCGACGGTCGTCTCGGTCTCCCGCACGACGGTCGCGGGGATGCTCCCCGCGACGATCTTGCAGAACAGGCAGTCCGCCTGCGGCTCTCCCGCCACCTGACGCCTCCGTCCAGGGGTTGATCAGTACGTCCCGCATGCTACCGGTGCCCCCCGCGGCGGCGCGCCGCCGCGGGGCCCGGGCCGCGCCGGGCCCCGCTCCCGCCGCTACGGCAACGGGGGCGCGGTGCGGGCCGGATCGGCCTCCAGCGCCTCCAGCGCGAGACGGACGGCCTCGTCCAGCTGCGGGTCCCGCCCGGCGGCCGAGTCCTGCGGGGTGTGGACGACCTCGACGTCCGGGTCGACGCCGTGGTTCTCCACGTCCCAGCCCATGCCCTCCAGCCAGGTGGCGTACTTCGGCTGGGTGACCAGCGTCCCGTCGACCAGGTGGTAGCGGGAGTCGATGCCGATGACGCCGCCCCAGGTCCTGGTGCCCACCACGGGCCCGATCCCCAGCGCCCTGATCGCCGCGTTGACGATGTCGCCGTCCGAGCCGGAGAACTCGTTGGCGACGGCCACGACGGGCCCGCGCGGCGCGTCCAGCGGGTAGCTGGAGGCCGGCAGCCCGCGGGGCAGGTTCCAGCCCACGATCCGCCGCGCCAGCTTCTCCACGACCAGCTGCGAGGTGTGGCCGCCGCGGTTCTCCCGCACGTCGACGACCAGCCCCTCCCGCACGACCTCCACGCGCAGGTCGCGATGGAGCTGGGCCCAGCCGGAGCCGACCATGTCGGGCACGTGCAGATACCCCAGCCGGCCGCCGGACAGCTCGTGCACGTACGCCCGGCGCCCGGCGACCCAGTCGTGGTAGCGCAGCGGCTCCTCGTCCGCGATGGGCACGACGACCACATGGCGCGCCGCCCCGCCGTCGGCGGGGCCCACGGTGAGCTCGACGGGCTTGCGCACGGTGCCCATCAGCAGCGGGCCGGGGCCGGTCAGCGGATCCACGGGCCGTCCGTCCACCGCGAGGATCGCGTCGCCCGCGCGGACCGCGGCGCCCGGCGCGGCCAGCGGGGAGCCGGCCATAGGGTCGGAGGTCTCCGAGGGCAGCACCCGCTCCACGCGCCACACGCCGTCCGCGTCCCGGGCGAGGTCCGCGCCCAGCAGGCCCTGGCGGTGCAGCCCGTCGCCGCGGCCGCCGTACGGCACGACGTAGGCGTGCGAGGTGCCGAGCTCGCCCGCCACCTCCCAGAGCAGGTCGACGAGGTCGTCGTGGGTGGCGACCCGGTCCAGGACGTGCCGGTAGCGCTCGCGCACCCCGTCCCAGTCGACGCCGCCCATGTCGGCGCGCCAGAAGTTGTCCCGCATCAGGCGGTGCGACTCGTCGTACATCTGCCGCCACTCGGCCTGCGGGTCCACGGTGACGCGGACCCGGGAGAGGTCGACGGTGACGTTGCTGTCGGTCTCGTCCTCGGACGGCGCCGACTTGTGGTCGGCGGCGGCGACCCGCAGCCGGTGACCGGACGTCACCAGCACCTTGTTGCCGTCGCCGCTGACGGCGTAGTCGTCGGCGTCGTCGGCGATGTCCTCCACGCGCAGCTGCTTGAGGTCGTAGCGCTCCAGCGCGGTGGACGGCGGCTCGGCCTCGGGTGAGGCCAGGCTCGCGCCCAGGACCCCGCGCACGGGGTGGCGCAGCCACAGGACGCCGTCCTTGGCCGCGCGCAGTGTGGAGTAGCGGGCCGCCTCCACCGGGAAGGGGACGATGCGGTCGGCCAGGCCCTCGGCGTCCACCCTGGTGACGGGAGTACGGGGGCGGTCCTCGCCGTCCTCCGTGCGGGAGTCCTTCCTGCCCTCGTCCTGGGCGCGGTCCTCGCCGTCCTTGTCCTCGGCGGAGGAGTCGACCGGGCGGCCGTGGCGCTGCGGGCCGAAGGGGGAGGGCGTGGTGGCGGCGAGCGTGATCAGGTGGGGACGGCAGGCGCGCAGGAAGGCCATGTCGAAGACGTGGTCGTCGTAGACCGGGTCGAAGGAGCGCTCGGACAGGAACGCCAGGTGCTTGCCGTCGGCGGTGAAGGCGGGCGAGAAGTCCTGGAAGCGCAGCGGCGTCGCGTCGACGACGGTGAGGTCGGCGGTCGAGGCCAGCTTGAGCTGGCGCAGCGGGTCGGGTCCGGCGTGCGACCAGGCGAGCCAGGCCGAGTCGGGCGAGAAGGCGAGGCCGGTGGCGTGGCCGTGCTCGCCCTCCACGACAGTGCGGACCTCACCGGTCTGGGCCTCGACGAGCAGCACCCGGCCGTCGTGCGAGGCGACGGCGATCCGGTGGCCGTCCGGTGAGACGGTCATCCCCAGCACCCGGCCGAGCCGCCCCGAGGCCAGCCGGCGGGGCGCCGCGGTGCCGGTGCCCGCCGCGGGGGCGATCTCCAGCGCGTCCTCGCCCTCGGCGTCGGTGACCCAGACGACCTGCTGGTCGCCCTCACCGCCGAACACCCGCGGCAGCCTCGTGCGCACCCCGGGCTCGGCCGACAACGCCCGTGCCGGGCCGCCGCGGTGGGTGACCCAGTGCGTGGTGCCGCGGATCTCGACCGCGCTGCCGCGGCCGGTGTGGTCGGGCCGCGCGTCGCCGAGGTGGTAGGCCGCGTGGATCGGGTGCGGCTGCAGGTCTGCGCGCTGGCCGCCGAGGCGCACCTCGACCGGCCGGGCCTCGGCGCCGTCGAGGTCGTCCAGCAGGAACAGCCGGCCGGTGCTGGTGTAGACGACGCGGGAGCCGTCGCTGGCGGCCTGCCGGGCGTAGAAGCCGCCGTCCGCCACGGAGGTGTGGCGGCGCAGGTCCGAGCCGTCGGGGAGGCTGGAGTAGACGGCGCCGACGCCCTCGTGGTCGGAGAGGAAGGCGATCCTGTCCCCCACCCACATCGGGTACTCCAGGTTGCCGTCCAGGCCGGTGTGGATCCGCTCGAACTCTCCCTCGCCCGTGCGGTCGATCCACAACTTGCCCGCGGTGCCGCCCCGGTAGCGCTTCCAGGCCGCCGCCTCACGGCCCATCGTGGCCGACAGCAGCAGCACGGCCCCGTCCGGACCGTGGGCGACGGCACCGACCGGCCCGTACGGCAGCGTCGAGGCGGGACCGCCGTCGACCGGGATCGCCCGCGCCCAACTGCGGCGCAGCGACGCCTGCCCGTACGTGCTGATGGCCAGCACGTCGCCGCCGGGCGTCCAGCCCCGTACGGAGGTGCGCACGCTGCCCCAGTGCGTCAGCCGCTTCGACGGCCCGCCGTCGGCGGCCGCTACGTGCACCTCGGGTGCGCCGTCCCGCGTGGAGGTCCACGCGATGAGCGTCCCGTCGGGGGAGAACCGCGGATGGCCGACCGGCATGTTGTCGGCGCTGACCCGCCAGGCCCGTCCGCTGCCGTCCAGCGGGGCGGCCCAGACGTCGTCCTCGGCGGTGAAGGTGATCAAGTCACCGTGCAGGTGCGGGAAGCGGAGGTACGCGGGATGCGAAGGCTGCGGCTGCGTCACGTCGCCACATTAACCACCCGGCGCCCGGCTGGTCAGGGGTTTTCGATCTCATTGCCCGCCGGGGGGGACGCCACCTCGGCGGCCGCGTCAGCCCCAGCGTCCGGTACGTCCCAGCAGGAGGGCCGTGGCGGCGACACCCGCGGTGGAGGTGCGCAGCACGCTGGCGCCGAGGCGGTACGGCTTCGCTCCTGCCGCGGCGAAGGCGTCGAGCTCCTCCGGGGAGACCCCGCCCTCGGGACCGACGACGAGCACGATGTCGCCCTCGGGCGGCAACGGGGCCGTGGCGAGGGGCTCCGAGCCCTCCTCGTGGAGGACCGCGGCGAACGCGGCGCCGGACAGCAGCCCGGCGAGCTGACGGGTCGTCAGCAGATCGGCGACCTCCGGGAACCGCAGCCGCCGGGCCTGTTTGGCCGCCTCCCGGGCGGTGGACCGCCACTTGGCCAGCGACTTGGCGCCGCGCTCGCCCTTCCACTGGGTGATGCAGCGCGCGGCGGCCCACGGCACGACGGCGTCGACGCCGACCTCGGTCATGGTCTCGACGGCGAGTTCCCCTCGGTCGCCCTTCGGCAGCGCCTGGACGACCGTGATCCGCGGGCGGGGCTCGGACTCCTCGCGGACCTCGGCGACGGCGACCTCGAGCGTGTCCTTGCCGTCGACGGCCGCCACCGTGCCGTACGCGCCGCGCCCCAGGCCGTCGGTGAGCACGATCTCCTCGCCGGCCCGCAGCCGGCGCACGGACACCGCGTGCCGCCCCTCGGGTCCGGAGAGCGTGATGCGGTCCGGGCCCAGCGCGCCGGGTTCGACGACGAAGACGGGTGCGGTCACGGCGCGGTCCTCGGGGAGCGGTGGGTCAGGGCGGCCATGCGCCCATCGTTTCACGGCACGCGACGGCCCGCGGTCCAGGGTGTCGTGCGCCCCGGCCGCGGGCCCCCGGGTGGCTGGGCCGTGTCGCCCTAGCGCCCGTTGAACGCGTCCTTGAGGCGGGAGAACAGCCCCTGCTGGCCCGGCTGGAACTGCCCCAGGGGCCGCTCCTCGCCGCGCAGCTTCGCCAGGCGGCGCAGCAGTTCCTCCTGCTCCGGGTCGAGCTTGCCCGGGGTCTGCACCTCGACGTGCACGATGAGGTCGCCCCGGCCGCCGCCGCGCAGGTGCGTGATGCCGCGCTGGTGGAGCGGGATCGACTGGCCGGACTGCGTCCCGGGCCGGATGTCGATCTCCTCCAGCCCGTCCAGGGTCTCCAGCGGGACCTTGGTGCCCAGCGCCGCCGCCGTCATCGGAATGGTGACGGTGCAGTGCAGGTCGTCACCGCGCCGCTGGAACATCTGGTGCGGGAGCTCACGGATCTCGACGTAGAGGTCGCCGGCGGGGCCGCCGCCGGGGCCGACCTCGCCCTCGCCCGCCAGCTGGATGCGGGTGCCGTTGTCGACTCCGGCCGGGATCTTGACCGTCAGCGTGCGCCGCGAACGGATCCGGCCGTCGCCCGCGCACTCCGGGCACGGGTTGGGGACGACGGTGCCGAAGCCCTGGCACTGGGGGCACGGGCGGGAGGTCATGACCTGGCCGAGGAAGGACCGCGTGACCTGCGAGACCTCACCGCGGCCGCGACACATGTCACACGTCTGCGCGGTCGTGCCCGGGGCGGCGCCCTCGCCGTGGCAGGTGTTGCAGACGATGGCCGTGTCGACCTGGATGTCCTTGGTCGTGCCGAAGGCCGCCTCGTCCAGCTCGATCTCCAGCCGGATCATCGCGTCCTGGCCGCGCCGGGTGCGCGAGCGCGGGCCGCGCTGGGACGCCGTGCCGAAGAAGGCGTCCATGATGTCGCTGAAGTTGCCGAAGCCCTGGCCGAAGCCCGCGCCCGCGCCCGCACCGCCGCCGTTGGCGGACAGCGGGTCGCCGCCGAGGTCGTAGACCTGCTTCTTCTGCGGGTCCGAGAGCACCTCGTAAGCGGCGTTGATCTCCTTGAACCGCTCCTGGGTCTTCGGGTCCGGATTGACGTCCGGGTGCAGCTCGCGCGCGAGACGGCGGAAGGCCTTCTTGATCTCGTCCGGTCCTGCGTCGCGGCGCACGCCGAGCACGGCGTAATAGTCCGTGGCCACTACGACTCCGCCAGGATCTGTCCGACGTAACGTGCCACTGCGCGTACCGCTCCCATCGTTCCGGGGTAGTCCATGCGGGTCGGTCCGACCACGCCGAGTTTCGCCACCGCCTCGTCGCCCGAACCGTAGCCGACGGAGACGACCGATGTGGAGTTCAGGCCCTCATGGAAGTTCTCGTGACCGATTCTCACCGTCACGCCCGAATCCTTGGCCTCGCCCAGCAGCTTGAGAAGCACCACCTGCTCCTCGAGCGCCTCCAGCACCGGGCGGATCGTCAGCGGGAAGTCGTGCCCGAAGCGGGTCAGGTTGGCCGTGCCGCCGAGCATGATCCGCTCTTCGGTCTCCTCGACCAGGGTCTCCAGGAGTGTGGCGAGCACCACCTGGACGGAGGGCCGGTCGTCGGGCTCGAAGCCCTCGGGGAGCTCCTGCACCAGCGGCGGGACGTCGCTGAACCGGCGCCCCACCACCCGGCTGTTCAGCCGGGCGCGCAGGTCGGCCAGCACGGTCTCGCCGACCGGTGCCGGGGCGTCCACCAGTCGCTGCTCCACCCGTCCGGTGTCCGTGATCAGCACCAGCATGACCCTGGCCGGGGCGAGCGCGAGCAGTTCGACGTGGCGCACCGTCGAGCGGGTGAGCGACGGGTACTGGACGATCGCGACCTGCCGGGTGAGCTGCGCAAGCAGCCGGACCGTCCGGGCCACCACGTCGTCGAGGTCGACGGCGCCGTCCAGGAAGTTCCCGATGGCCCGGCGCTCCGCGCCGGACAGCGGCTTGACACTGGTCAGCCGGTCGACGAAGAGCCGGTAGCCCTTGTCGGTCGGCACGCGGCCGGCGCTGGTGTGGGGCTGCTGGATGTAGCCCTCGTCCTCCAGCACGGCCATGTCGTTGCGGACGGTGGCCGGGGAAACGCCGAGGGCGTGCCGCTCGGTCAGCGCCTTGGAGCCGACCGGCTCCTCGGTGCCCACGTAGTCCTGGACGATGGCACGCAGCACTTCCAGTCGTCGTTCACTGAGCATCGCGCACCTCCAGTCGCTCGGTCACCGTGCGGGTCGTGTCGCCCCCGTGGCCTGGCACTCCTCTGGGCTGAGTGCCAGCTTTCCCCAAGTCAGTGTACGGCGGGGTGGCAAGACCTCGGCAAGGGCCGTCCACGGGTCCGGTCCCGGGACGTCCTTGACCGGCCACCGTAGCGGGCGCGGGGCAGGTGGCGGGGATACCGTCACGTTGTGGAGACCACACCGACCGCGCCGGGCTCCCCCGGCGGCTGGGAACAGCTCGCCCCGGGCGTCGCACGGCGGCGGCTGCCCTTCCTCGACGTGACCGTCGGGGTGGTCGTCGGCGACGACGGCGTGCTGCTGATCGACACGGGCTCCTCCGTCCCCGAGGGCGCCGGACTCCGCCGTGAGGTCCGCGAACTGACCGGGCGGGACGTGACGCACATCGCACTCACCCACGGCCACTTCGACCACGTCTTCGGCACCGCCGCCTTCGAGGGCGTCCAGGTGTTCGGCGAGATGACGCTCGACACCTACCTCGGCCGCGAGCGCTTCTCGCTGGGCCGGGACGCGGTCCGGCACGGCGCCGACGAGGCCGAGTCCGCGTGGGCGGCGGAGGCCCTCGTGCACCCCGGTCACCTCGTGGACGGCTCCTGCGAACTCGACCTCGGCGGCGACCGGCAGGTCCTGCTGGTCCACCCGGGTGAGGGGCACACCACGCACGACCTGGCGGTGGTCGTGCCGGGCACGCCGGCCGTGGTCTTCTGCGGCGACCTCGTCGAGGAGTCCGGCGAGCCCCAGGCCGGGCCCGACGCCGCCCCGCACGCCTGGCCCGCCGCCCTGGACCGGCTGCTGCTGCTGGGCGGCGAGACCGCGCTGTACGTGCCGGGCCACGGCGCGGTCGTCGACGCCCGCTTCGTCCGCGCCCAACGGGACTCGCTCGCCGCCCGGTTCGGATCCGCCTGAGCGGCGTGCCGCGCGGATACGATCGCAGGCATGCGCAGCCGCAGCTACGACCCCGACCTCACCCCGCCGTGGAAACGGCCCGCCACGCCCGCGCCCGAGGTCGCCGCCGAGCGGGACCTGGTGGTGGAGGAGGTCTCCACCGGCTTCTGCGGCGCCGTCGTCCGCTGCGAGAAGACCGCCGAGGGCCCCACGGTCACCCTTGAGGACCGCTTCGGCAAGCACCGCGTCTTCCCCATGGCAACCCGCGGCTTCCTCCTGGAGGGCCGCGTGGTCACCCTCGTGCGCCCCTCCACCGCCCCCGCGGGCGGCCCGCGGCTGACCGCCTCCGGCTCCCTCGCCGTCCCCGGCGCCCGGGCCCGGGTCGCCCGCGCCGGCCGTATCTACGTCGAGGGCCGCCACGACGCGGAACTGGTCGAGCGCGTCTGGGGCGACGACCTGCGGATCGAGGGCGTCGTCGTCGAGTACCTGGAAGGCGTCGACGACCTCCCCGCCATCGTCGCCTCCTTCGCCCCCGGCCCGGACGCGCGCCTCGGCGTGCTCGTCGACCACCTGGTGCCCGGCAGCAAGGAGTCCCGGATCGCCGCGGAGGTCACCGGCGAGCACGTCCTGGTCGCCGGCCACCCCTACATCGACGTCTGGGAGGCCGTGAAGCCCTCCTCCGTCGGCATCCCCGCCTGGCCGGCCGTCCCCCGCGGCCAGGACTGGAAGACCGGCGTGTGCCGCGCCCTGGGCTGGCCGGAGAACACCGGCGCCGCCTGGCAGCGCATCCTGGGCGCCGTCCACTCCTACAAGGACCTCCAGCCGGAACTGCTGGGGCGCGTGGAGGAGCTGATCGACTTCGTCACGGCCCCGGCGTGAGTCAGTCGACCAGGTCCCTGACGACGGCGTCGGCCAGCAGGCGGCCGCGCAGCGTGAGGACGGCACGGCCCTCACGGTAAGGACCGGTCTCCAGGAGCCCGTCCCTTACGGCGCGCTCCGCGGCCCCGGCGCCCGCCGGGGCGAGCACGTCCAGCGGGCAGCCGTCGGACAGCCTCAGCTCCAGCAGGATCCGCTCCACCCGGCGGTCCTCCGCCGCCAGCACCTCACGGCCCGCCCCGGGACTGCGGCCCTCGGCGAGCGCCGCCGCGTACGCCGCGGGGTGCTTCACGTTCCACCACCGCACCCCGCCCACGTGGCTGTGCGCGCCGGGCCCGGCTCCCCACCAGTCCGCGCCGGTCCAGTACAGCTCGTTGTGGCGGCACCGGGCCGCCTGCGAGGTCGCCCAGTTCGACACCTCGTACCAGCCGTAGCCGGCCGCCGCCAGGCGCTCCTCCGCGATCAGGTAGCGGTCCGCGTGCACGTCGTCGTCCGTCATCGGCACCTCGCCGCGCCGGATCCTGCGCGCCAGCTGCGTGCCCTCCTCCACGATCAGCGCGTACGCCGACACATGGTCGGGCCCCGCGCCGATCGCGGCGTCCAGCGACGCCCGCCAGTCGTCGTCCGACTCCCCGGGCGTGCCGTAGATCAGGTCCAGGTTGACGTGCTCGAACCCCGCCGCCCGGGCCTCCGCCACACACTGCTCCGGGCGGCCCGGCGTGTGCCGCCGGTCCAGTACCTGCAGCACGTGCGGGCGGGCGCTCTGCATCCCGAACGAGAGCCGCGTGTACCCCCCGGCCCGAAGCTCCTCCAGATACGCCGGGTCCACGGACTCCGGGTTCGCCTCCGTGGTGACCTCCGCACCCTCCGCCAGGCCGAACTCCTCCCGGATGGCCCCCAGCATCCGGGCCAGGTCCGCGGCCGGCAGCAGGGTCGGCGTCCCGCCTCCGACGAACACGGTCTCGACGCGGCGGGGGTCGTCGCCCAGCACCTTGCGGGCCAGCCGGATCTCGTCGACCAGGGTGTCCGCGTAGTTCTCCCGTGAGGCGAGCACGCCCCCGGTGCCGCGCAGCTCGGCGGCGGTGTAGGTGTTGAAGTCGCAGTACCCGCAGCGGGTGGCGCAGTACGGGACGTGCAGGTAGAACCCCAGGGGGCGGGAGTCCGCGCCGTGCAGCGCGGTCGGGGGGAGCGCGCCGTCCTCCGGCATGGGCTCCCCGTCGGGCAGTACGGATGGCATGCGTCCCATTGTCCGCCATCCCTTCCGAGGGCGGTTCCGGTCCCCTCGTGCGGGGCCCGGTTGTCGTGTGCGGCTCCGTTGCGCCTGCGGGCGGCTGCGCCCCTCACTGGGCCTGAAGCACGAGCACCGCGAGATCATCATCCGGCGGCGCCACGTCGTACTCGTGCACCGCCCTCCGGATCCGCTCCGCCACCCCCGCCGCCCCCAGCCCGGCGCAAGCCGCCAGCACGGCCGCCAGCCCGTCGTCGTCGTCGAACTGGCGGCTCCCGTTGCGCCGCTCCGTCACCCCGTCCGTGACGCACAGCAGCGTGTCCCCGGGGGCCAGCCGGAACGATTCGCTGCGGTAGCGCGCGTCGTCCGTGATCCCCAGCAGTATCTGCGGCACCGCGGCGGGCCGTACCGCGCCGTCCCCTGTCAGCAGGAGCGGAAGGGGATGCCCGGCGCTGGCCAGGGTGCACAGGGCGCCGCCGCCCGGCGCACCGGTGCCCTCCCCCACACCCTCCGGCACGATCTCCCCGTACAGCAGGGACAGGAACCGCGGCCCCGTGTCCCACCCCGGCCCGAGCGCGTCGCCGAGCGTGGCCGCGGCGGCCTCGTCCGCGAGCGCGCGGTTGAGCCGGTCGAGGACCTCCGTGACGCCGTACCCCTCGCGCGCGAGGAGCCGCATGACGGGCCGGGCGAGGCCGGTGACCGCGGCCGCCTCGGGGCCGTTGCCCTGGACGTCGCCGAGGGCGAAGCACCACCGGCCGCCGCCCGCGGGGAAGAGGTCGTAGAAGTCGCCGCCGACGACATCGGCACGCGTGGGCTCGTAGACGACGGCCGTGTCGAGGCCCGGCACCGCGCCGAGCCCCGCGGGCAGCAGGCCGCGCTGCAGGACCCGGCTGATCATGGCCTGGCGCGTGTACTGCCGGGCGGTGCCCACCGCCAGTGCGACGCGGCGCGCGAAGTCCTCGATGAGGCCGATGACCTCGTCGGGGAAGCGCATCAGCCCGGTGCGCCCGAGCAGCAGCGTGCCGTGGCAGCGGCCGCCGGTGACCAGGGGGCAGGCGAGGGCCGCGCCGAACGCGTCCGCGCCCTGGGCGGTGGCGGGCCACGGCCAGGGCACGGCGCCGGCGCGGGAGGCGGGCGGCGGCGGTTCCTTCTCCAGCACCATGCGCAGCTCGTCGATGCGGCCCTCCGAGGTGTGCCAGACGCGCGCCAGGCGCGGCTCGGCACCCTCGGGCCCGTCCCCGGAGAGCCAGACCGCGCACCAGTCGGCGAGGCGGGGCACGAGCAGCTGCCCGGCGAGCGAGGCGACCATGTCCTCGTCGAGCTGCCCGGCGAGCAGGTCGGATGCCTCGGCGAGGAAGGAGAGCGAGCCGCGGTTGATCCACTCGCTGTCGTACCGCCGCGGCAGCCGGTACGCCGTCGGCGCGAGGATCTCGGTGGCGCGCAGTCCGCGCAGCAGGGCGCGGTCGGCCTCGGGGGCCGGCGGCAGCGTCCCCACGGGCTCGCGGTCGGCGGCCAGCCGGCACCAGATGGTCTTGAGCTCGCGCCGGTAGGTGATGCCCCACTCTTCGGAGAGCGCGGAGACGAGCTGCAGTCCGCGCCCTCCGTCGCGGCCTTCGCGGGCGAGTTCGGCCCGGTCGCGGACGACCCGGGCCGGGTGGTGGTCGGAGACCTCGACGACGAGTCCGCCCTCCTCACGACCGCCTGGCGCCGAACTCTCCAGCCTGCAGAGCAGCTCGACGGTGGTGCCGGCGTGGATGACGGCGTTCGTGACGAGTTCGCTCACGAGCAGCACCGCGTCGTCCACGAGGTGGTCACCGATGCTCTCGGCCGGCCAGGGTTCCTCGGTGGTCCACTCGGCCAGCGCGGCACGGACGAACTTCCTTGCCGCGGAGGCCGCCAGCTGGTTGCCGGGCAGGCTGGTACGGGAAACGAACTCCCGTGGCATGGAATCTGGCCCCACTGTGCGGCTCCCGAGCAGATCCGGCATTGCGCCCTTAACGGCACGCCCAGCGTGACAGACTGAGCGCGCTCATAAGCGCCGAGTCACCGAAGAAGGCCGTCATGGCTCTTAAATCGGCTGTTCCCGCCCCGAAAACCGCGACTCCTGCGCGTCCGCGTGTCGCCGACCCGCCCACGGACGGTGAGTGGATACGCGCGGCGGAACTGCGGCCGCTGCTGACGGCGATGCGCTCCCTGCGCGACGGCGACTCCCGGGTGCGGCCGGGCGACGGGACGGAGGGGGTGCCGGCCGAACTCGCCGGAACGTTCCACCGGATCGTCGCCCGGGAGCGGCACTTCTCCGCCGAACTGGGCCGGGTCAAGCGGGAGGTCGTACGCCGGGACGGGCTGGACGAACGGCTCGCGGAGAGCCCGGGCCAGGGCTCCTGGGCGATGAGCGCGCACGCGGCGAACGCCACCCGCGTGCTGGACGCCGTGGCGGACGGGGACCTGACCCAGCGGGTGGACCTGCACGACGGCAGCCGGCCGCTCCGCGGCGACCTGCGCAGGCCCGACCGGGCGGTCAACGGCATGGTGGGCCAGCTGTCGCTGTTCACCGGCGAGGTGACCCGGGTGGCCCGCGCGGCCGGCACCGAAGGCCGGCTCGGAGGCCGTGCCAAGGCGTGCGGGCCGTCCGGCAGTTGGCGGGACGTGACCGAGGCGGTCAACACGGTGGCGGCCCGGCTGACCGCCCAGGTCGGCGACTTCGCGCTGGTGGCGACGGCGGTGGCGCGGGGCGACCTGACCCGCGAGGTGACGGTCGAGGCGGCCCGGGTCGCCCGCGAGGTCGGCACCGAGGGCCAACTGGGCGGCCGCACACAGGTCCGCGGCGTCTCCGGCGTCTGGAAGGACCCCACCGGCAACGTCGGCTTCATGGCGTGCGACCTCACCTCCCAGGTCCGCAACATCGCCCAGGTGACGACGGCCGTCGCCGACGGCGACCTCTCGCGGAAGATCACGGCCGCCGCGCAGGGCGAGATCCTGCAGCCGAAGTCGACGATCGACACGAGGGCCGACCGGCTCTCCGACCCCGGGGCGGGACGGGACGACGGACGGGCCCGTCCCGGTCCCGGCGGCCTGTGCGCCGGCTCAGACGACCCCGCGAGGCCCGCGTCGTGACCACGGGCGCCACCGGCACGGTCGCGGGGAAGGCGGGCATCCTCCTCGTCGACGACATGGAGGACAACCTCGTCGCCCTCGAGGCCATCCTCGGCCCCCTCGACCAGCCGCTGGTCCGCGCCCGTTCCGGGGAGGATGCGATGAAGGCGCTGCTGCGCCAGGAGTTCGCGGTCGTGCTGCTCGACGTCCTGATGCCCGGCATGGACGGCTTCGAGACGGCCGCGAACATCAAGCGCCTCGACCAGACCAGGGACATCCCGATCATCTTCCTGACCGGGGACGACCTGGACACCACTTTCGCCTTCCGCGGCTACGCCACCGGCGCGGCGGACTACCTCACCAAGCCCTTCGACCCCTGGGTGCTGCGCGCCAAGGTGACGGTCTTCCTCGAACTGCACCACACGTCACGCCAGTTGCGAGGACTGCTGGAGCGCGACCGGGACCGGCTGGAGGCGGTCGAGCAGCGCCTCGCGGCCGTCGAGCGGCAACTCGCCGCCGACGGCCGCCCGGACGTCACCGCGCTCGCCCACCGCGTGGCCCGGCTGGAACGCGCCCTGCGCGGGGTGGGCCTGCCGGGCCCCCGGACGGGCGACTGAGGCGCCCGGCCCGCTCAGCCCTCCCGCGTACCGGCGTACATGTCGTCGATCAGGTCCTTGAACTCCCGCTCCACGACCGGCCGCTTGAGCTTCAGGCTCGGCGTGAGGTCGCCGTGCTCGACGTCCAGGTCTCGCGGCAGTACGCGGAACGTCTTGATCTGCTGCCAGCGCTGCAGGTCCTGGTTGACCCGCTGCACATAGCCGTCCATCAGGGCCCGTACCTGCTCGGAGCCGACGACCTCCGCGTAGGGCCTGCCCTCCAGGCCGTTCTCCTTCGCCCAGCCGAGGATCGTGGGCTCGTCGAGGGCGAACAGGGCGGTGCAGAAGTTGCGGTCGGCGCCGATCACCAGGACGTTGCTGATGAAGGGGCAGGCCGCCTTGAACTGGCCCTCGACCGCGGCCGGCGCGATGTACTTGCCGTTGGAGTTCTTGATGATGTCCTTCTTGCGGTCGGTGATGGTGAGGTAGCCGTCCGCGGACAACTCCCCGATGTCACCGGTGTGGAACCAGCCGTCCGACTCCAGCACTTCGGCCGTCTTCTCGGGCAGCCCGTGGTAGCCCTGCATGATGCCGGGGCCGCGCAGCAGGATCTCGCCGTCCTCGGCGATGCGGACCTCGGTGCCGGGCAGCGGCTTGCCGACCGTGCCGGTCCGGTAGGCCTCGCCGGGGTTGACGAAGCTGGCCGCGCTGGACTCGGTCAGCCCGTAGCCCTCCAGGATGTGGATACCGGCGCCGGAGAAGAAGTAGCCGATCTCCGGGGAGAGGGCGGCGGAGCCGGAGACGCAGGCGCGCAGCCTGCCGCCGAAGGCGTCGCGGAGCTTGGCGTACACCAGGCGGTCGGCGACGGCGTGCTGGGCGGTGAGGCCGAAGGGGGCGCTCGCGTTGCCGGTGCGGCGGCGGTTGTCCTGGGTGACCTTGGCGTACTCGCGGGCGACCTCGGCGGCCCACTTGAAGATCCGGTACTTGGCCCCGCCGCCGGCGCGGGCCTTGGCGGCGACGCCGTTGTAGACCTTCTCGAAGATGCGCGGGACGGCGGCCATGTAGGTGGGCTGCACGACGGGCAGATTCTCGATGATCTTGTCGACGCGGCCGTCGACGGCGGTCACGTGGCCGATGGTGATGTGCCCGGCGGTGAGCACCTTGCCGAAGACGTGCGCCAGCGGCAGCCAGAGGTACTGGACGTCCTCCGGCTCCAGCAGGCCGTTCGCCTGGATCGCCCTGGCCATGTACGCCCAGCAGTCGTGCGGCAGCCGTACGCCCTTGGGACGGCCGGTCGTGCCGGAGGTGTAGATGAGGGTGGCCAGCTGGTCCTTGGTGATCTCGCCCACGGCCTTGCGGACGGCCTCGGGGTTCTTCTCCAGGTAGACCTTGCCGCGCTGCTCCAACTCGGCCAGCGACAGCGCCCACCCGTCGTCCCCGAGGTCGGCGCCCTCGGGGTCGACGACCACGACGTGGACCAGCTCGGGAAGCTCGGCACGGCGCTCGACGGCCTTGGCGAGCTGCACCGCGTTCTCGGCGATCAGCACCCGGCTGCCGGAGTCGGCCAGGATGAAGGCCGTCTCGTCGGCGTTGGTGCTGGGGTAGACGGTGGTGGTCGCCGCACCGGCGCAGAGCACGCCGAGGTCGGCCAGGATCCACTCGACCCGGGTGGCCGAGGCGATCGCCACCCGCTCCTCGGGGCGCACGCCCAGGTCCATCAGTCCCGCCGCGACGGCGTGGACCCGTTCCGCGGCCTGCTTCCAGGTGAGCGACTTCCAGGAATCCGGGCCGCCGTCCGCCGACGCCACCGGGAAGCGGTACGCCTCGGCATCGGGCGTCGCCTCGACGCGCTCCAGGAACAGGCTCGCCACGGAGGGCGGCCGGTTCTCGATCAAAGTCTGCGTGTCGGTCACGACAACCTCCGGGGGCCCGCCTCTTAGCTGGGTGACTCGTGAGTAACCACCGAGTGGTGATCAGAGTAGGGAATCGGCGCCCGCTTGGTAAGGGGCCGCGGACACCGCGATGCAACCGTGACGACCGGATAGGTGGTGCATACACATAACGGCGGGCCCTCCCGGAATCCGGGGAGCCCGCCTTCCGGCCACCGCTCCGGCCACCCACCGGCGGCACCGCGGGGAGCGCGGCGCTCAGCCGCCGATGGGCAGCCCGCCGATCATGCCCTTGGTGCCCCCGGTCTTGCCCGCTCCGCCGAGCAGTTCGCCCGTCTTGCCGGTGACCGCCTTCAGGCCGGTCTTGGCGACCTCGTCCTTGGCGTCCAGGATCTTCATCGGCCCGTTGCCGAGCGGGAGGGCCTCCCCGGCGAAGGCGGGGGACGCGGCGGCACCGGCGGCGCCCAGCGCGATCACGGAACCAGCGACGACGGCCGCGGCCTTCGAGTACTTCACTTCACATTCCCCTTCCACAGCGACGACTTTCGCCGCTGTCACGATGAGTAACGTCGTGGACTCCCGGCAGAAACCGCACGGACCGGGGTTTTTGCCAATCACCCGAATGCCGGACCTCTCATACGAAAGGGCGCCTGCCCGGTAATCGGACAAGCGCCCTTCCTGCGCGGGGCCTCGGACCGCGTCGGCCGACCCGCCTCGGCTACTTCTTCTTGGCGGCGTTCTCGTCGCTGGAGAGCACCGCGATGAAGGCCTCCTGCGGCACCTCCACGGAGCCGACCATCTTCATCCGCTTCTTGCCCTCCTTCTGCTTCTCCAGCAGCTTCCGCTTGCGGGAGATGTCACCGCCGTAGCACTTGGCGAGGACGTCCTTGCGGATGGCGCGGATGGTCTCGCGGGCGATCACGCGCGAACCGATGGCGGCCTGGACGGGCACCTCGAAGCTCTGCCGCGGGATGAGCTCGCGCAGCTTGGCCACCAGGCGCACGCCGTACGCGTAGGCGTTGTCCTTGTGCGTGATGGCGGAGAAGGCGTCGACCTTGTCGCCGTGCAGCAGGATGTCCACCTTGACCAGGCTGGAGGACTGCTCGCCGGTGGGCTCGTAGTCCAGCGACGCGTAGCCGCGGGTCTTGGACTTCAGCTGGTCGAAGAAGTCGAACACGATCTCGGCGAGGGGGAGGGTGTAGCGGATCTCCACCCGGTCCTCGGAGAGGTAGTCCATGCCGAGCAGCGAGCCGCGCCGGGTCTGGCAGAGTTCCATGATCGCGCCGATGAACTCCGTGGGCGCCAGGATCGTGGCCCGCACCACCGGCTCGTACACCTCGGCGATCTTGCCCTCGGGGAACTCGCTGGGGTTGGTGACGACGTGCTCGGCGCCGTCCTCCATCACCACGCGGTAGACCACGTTGGGGGCCGTGGCGATCAGGTCGAGCCCGAACTCGCGCTCCAGCCGCTCGCGGATCACGTCCAGGTGCAGCAGACCCAGGAAACCCACGCGGAAACCGAAGCCGAGAGCCGCGGAGGTCTCCGGCTCGTAGACCAGCGCGGCGTCGTTGAGCTGCAGCTTGTCCAGGGCGTCGCGCAGCTCCGGGTAGTCGGAGCCGTCCAGCGGGTACAGGCCGGAGAACACCATGGGCTTGGGGTCCTTGTAGCCGCCCAGGGCCTCGGTGGCGCCCTTGGACTGCTGGGTGATCGTGTCACCGACCTTGGACTGGCGGACGTCCTTCACACCCGTGATCAGGTAGCCCACCTCGCCGACGCCGAGGCCGTCGGCCGGCAGCATCTCGGGTGAGTTGGTGCCGATCTCCAGCAGCTCGTGGGTCGCGCCGGTGGACATCATCCTGATCCGCTCGCGCTTGCTGAGCTGACCGTCGACGACCCGGACATAGGTGACGACACCGCGGTAGGAGTCATAGACCGAGTCGAAGATCATCGCACGGGCGGGCGCGTCGGCGACGCCGACCGGGGCCGGGACGGTCTCGACGACGCGGTCCAGCAGCGCCTCGACGCCGAGGCCGGTCTTGGCCGAGACCTTCAGCACGTCGGAGGGGTCGCAGCCGATGAGGTTGGCCAGCTCCTCGGAGAACTTCTCGGGCTGCGCGGCCGGCAGGTCGATCTTGTTCAGCACCGGGACGATGGTGAGGTCGTTCTCCATCGCCAGGTAGAGGTTGGCCAGCGTCTGCGCCTCGATGCCCTGCGCGGCGTCGACCAGCAGGACCGTGCCCTCACAGGCCGCCAGCGACCGGGAGACCTCGTAGGTGAAGTCCACGTGCCCCGGGGTGTCGATCATGTTCAGGATGTGGGTCTTCCCCTGTCCTGCGCCCTCGGTGGGCGCCCAGGGCAGCCGGACCGCCTGGGACTTGATCGTGATACCGCGCTCGCGCTCGATGTCCATCCGGTCGAGGTATTGGGCGCGCATCTGCCGCTGGTCCACCACGCCGGTGAGCTGGAGCATGCGGTCGGCGAGCGTCGACTTGCCGTGGTCGATGTGCGCGATGATGCAGAAATTGCGGATCAGCGCCGGGTCGGTACGGCTCGGCTCCGGCACGTTCGAAGGGGTCGCGGGCACGCAGGGTCCTGTCTCTTGAGGCGCCTGTCGCCTCTGGTCGGATCGATACGTATGGCTCCCATAGTCCCATGGCCCGGGCCCACGACCGTGCCGGGCGGTGCGGGACGGGCCGCGAGACCCGCCACCGGCCACCGGTTTGGGCGGCGCGGCGGCCGACTGCTAGCCTGGGCAGTCGCGTCTCGTGACCCTCTACCCGAGGCGCGGACCCCATCAGATCAAACCTGAAAAGGCTCTTTCGTGGCGAACATCAAGTCCCAGATCAAGCGCAACAAGACCAACGAGAAGGCGCGCCTGCGCAACAAGGCCGTCAAGTCCGAGCTCAAGACCGCCATCCGTCGCACCCGTGAGGCCGTGGCCACCGGCGACGTCGAGAAGGCCACCGAGGCCGCGCGCCTCGCGTCCAAGAAGCTCGACAAGGCCGTGAGCAAGGGCGTCATCCACAAGAACCAGGCCGCCAACAAGAAGTCGGCGCTGGCGCTGAAGGTGGCCGGCCTCCAGGGCTGAGCCTTCCCGTAAGCAGTACCCGTCGGTGACGGACACAGCGGTCCCTCTCACCCGCTCCTCCACCGGCACCCCTGATGTTCCGGCCGCACGCGGCCTGCGTTCGCCACGCGGGTGCGGCCTCCGAAGGGCTCCTACCTTTCCGGTACGGGGCCCTTCGGCATGCCCGGGGCCGTCCGCCGCGGGATCAGCGGGCCCGCGCGGCCCGCGCTACGGCGACGACCGCCTTCTCCAGGGCGTAGGCCGGGTCCGCGCCACCGCCCTTGACCGCGGCGTCGGCATCGGCGACGGCGCGCAGGGCGGCGGAGACGCCGTCGGCGGACCAGCCGCGCATCTGCTGGCGTACGCGGTCGATCTTCCACGGCGGCATGCCCAGCTCGCGGGCCAGGTCGCCGGAGCGCGCCCCGCGCGGGGCGGAGGCGAGCTTGCCGATGGCCCGTACGCCCGAGGCGAGCGCGAAGGTGATGCCGGGCAGCGGCTGGCCGACCGCGATCGCCCAGCGCAGCCGCTCCAGTGCCTCGGCGGCGCGGCCGGTCACCGCCAGGTCGGCGACCTCGAAGCCGGTGGCCTCGGCCCGGCCGGTGTAGTAACGGGCCACCACCGCCGCGTCGATCGCGCCCTCCACGTCGGCGGCGAGCTGGGCGCAGGCGCTCGCCAGCTCCCTCAGGTCGCTGCCGATGGCGTCGACCAGGGCCTGGCAGGCCTCGGGGGTGGCGGACCGGCCCAGGGTGCGGAACTCCTGCCGGACGAAGGCCAGCCGGTCGGCGGGCTTGGTCATCTTCGGGCAGGCCACCTCGCGCGCACCGGCCTTGCGCGCGGCGTCCAGCAGGCCCTTGCCCTTGGCGCCGCCCGCGTGCAGCAGGACGAGCGTGATCTCCTCGGCGGGGGCGTCCAGATAAGCCTTGACGTCCTTGACGGTGTCCGCGGACAGATCCTGAGCGTTCCGTACGACCACGACCTTGCGCTCGGCGAACAGCGACGGGCTGGTGAGCTCCGCCAGCGTGCCCGGCTGGAGGGCGTCCGGAGTGAGGTCGCGCACATCGGTGTCGGCGTCGGCGGCGCGCGCCGCCTCCACGACCTCCCGTACCGCACGGTCGAGGAGCAGGTCCTCCTGCCCCACCGCGATCGTCAGGGGGGCGAGCGGGCTGTCTGTCGTACTGTTCCTGGCCATCGCGGTCCAGCATCCCACGCGGGTCCGACACAATGTCCCGGTGACCGACGTCAGACATGTGCTCGTCCTCCCCGACCGCGACGCCGCCGAGGACGCCGCCGACGAAGCCGCCGAGCGCTTCGACCTACCCGCCCGCCCCCAGCTCGTCCGTGACGCCCTCGCGGGCGAGGACGACGCCGAGGACGCCCAATGGCTCGTCGTCATCAACGACGACGACGAGGAACTGGACCCGACCGCTCTGAACGAGCTGGCGGAGGAGTTCGAGGGCTGGCTGGAGGAGGAGGACTAGACCGTGCCGCTGCGCCTCCCCGCACAGCGCCGTCGCTCGCGGGAGCCGGGGGCCGAAGGCCCCGGGACGGCCGGGACGCTCCCGGCCGTCCCGTTCAACCAGCGCGTACGTCTCCTGGTCGAGGCCGTCGACCAGGCGGACGAGCTCGCCCTCGCCCAGGGGCTGATGGAGGCACGCGGCTGGGCGGTGCGCCGCGCCGGCCGTGAGGACGCCCCGGCCACCGCGGACGGCGGCCGCGTCGCGCTCGTCGTCGAGGTTCGGCTGAGCGGCTCCCGCCGGCGGGCCGAGAAGGCGGCGTGCGGGGCCGTGGAGCGGCTGGCGAGGACCCATAAGCTCGCCCTGTGGGTTCGTGACGCCGCGCTGGTGATGCGGCCGGACGACCCGCGGACGGAGTACCGCGTGATCCGCCGTCCCGGCGCGGGCACCGGCCGGCGCGACCGGCTCGCCCGGTGGTGGGCCGCGTGCGGCGGGCGGGGCGCGCACCGGCTGCTGCGGCTGCCGGCCGGGCTCACCCGGGAGGCCGTCGAGCGCGAGCTCGCGGAACGCCCCCTGGGCGGCCGTACGTTCACCGCCGAGGCCTATGAACTGCGGCCCGCGCCGCCGGAGACGGAGGACGTCGCGACGGCCGCCGCGACGGCCGCCGCGGGGCGCCGTACCGCGGCCCGGGTACGGGTGCTGCCCGCTGCGGCCGTCGCGGCAGCGGCGGTGCTGGGCTGGGCGGCCCTCGACGGCGCGGGGCTCCTGTGGTGGCCGCTGACCGCGGCGGCCCTCTTCTGCGCGCCCGGGGTGTACTTCGCCCTGCGCGACTCGTCGTTCTCGCGCAACGCGGTCTGGCTGGTGCCGCTCGCCCTGCCGGTGGGGTGGTCGCTGGTGACCTGGCTCGGCCGGCTGATGCAGGCGTTCTACCTCGACCGCTTCGGCATCCCGTCCGGCTCCGTCCGCTCCGCCGGGGACCTGTGGCCGTACGCGGCCGCCGCCGAACCGCTGGGCCTCGCGCTGGGGTTCGTCCTGTTCTTCACGGCGGTCGCGGGGTGGCTGCGGCACGTGCACATCGCCAAGGGCGACAACCGCCTCGCCCTGGTCGCCCTCACCGTGCTGCTCTCGGCGGCCTTCGCGGCCACCGCGCTCCTCACCGGAGTCCACGACGCGGACCGCGCCGCCCGAGAGGCGGCAGCCGCCGCCCGCAAGGGTCACGCCCCGGCGGCGTACTTCGGCGTGCGCGGCACCCTGATGTGCGTGGTGCCCGTCGGCGAGGGCCCCGTCCCCGTGGAGAACGGGCCGGTGCCGGCCGGCCGCGCCGTCCTGTCCTTCGGTGCCTCCGGGGACTGGATCTGGCTGTGGGACCCGGCCCGTTCGCAGGCGCTGTCCGTGCGCCGGGAGGACGTGCAGCTGCTGCCCGCCCCAGGGGTCAGCGGCGGGAGTCCCCGAACAGGATGCGGTAGATGATCAGGAGGACGAGTGCTCCGCCTATGGCCGCGCCCCATGTGGGCAGGTCGTAGAAGTCCTTGGTGATGGGGTGGTCGAGGAACTTCGCCGAGATCCAGCCGCCCACCACGGCGCCCGCGATGCCGATCAGCGTCGTCCCGACCACTCCGCCCGGGTCCTTCCCGGGGAGCAGTATCTTCGCGATGGCGCCCGCGATCAGGCCCAGAACGATCCAGCCGATGATGGTCATGCCGTCAACCTGCCACGGCCCCCCGCCCTCCATGCGTGCCGAGACGAAGCCATGGGCAAGCCGTGACACGGCGGTTGCACTTCCCGGCCGACCACCGGCCTCGCGGCGGCGAGCGGCGTGCTGTCTTGGGGTGCTGTCAAATGTGCCGCCCAGGGGTGCTGTCCGGGGTGCGAAAACCGGGTGACGTCCGCGGCGGCGGCTCTGCAGGATCTCCGGGTCAGCCGATTCGAGCCAGGAGGCCCCGTGGTGCATCGCACGATCGTCCCGACCCTGTTCCCTCCGCCCGGTTATGCGCACGCCGCGGTCGTCGAGGCCGCGGAGCGGCTGGCCTTCATGGCCGGGTCCGTACCTCTCGACGCGCGGGGCGCCCTGGTGGGACCCGGCGATCCGGTCGCCCAGGCGCACCAGGTCGTCGCCAACCTCGACGAGGCGCTGCGCGCCGTGGGCAGCGGCCTGGAGCACGTCGTCGCCAGCACCGTCCACGTCGTGGGGGCCGACCCCGCCGACCTGTCGCGGGTCTGGGAGGTCGTACGGGCCTCGGGGCTGGGCGAGGGGCCGCACACGTCGACGCTGCTCGGGGTCGCATGCCTCGGGTACACCGGCCAGTTGGTGGAGGTCACCGCGACGGCGGTGGTGCCCCGTCCAGGGGAACCCGCGACGATCAGGCCGGAGCCGGATAGCTTCGCCGTATGACTCGAACACTGCGCGAGCGGCACGCCGGGGCGATGGTCCGGCTCAGGGACGACGAGGACGTGTGGGTGGCGACGGCGGACGGGGAGGGTACGCCGTGTCTGGTCCCGCTGTCGTTCTGGTGGGACGGGCACGAGCTGTGGCTCGCCACCCGGAGGACGAACCCCACCGGGCGGAACCTGGAGGCGTCGGGACGGGTGCGGCTGAGCCTGGGGCACACCCGGGACCTGGTGCTCATCGACGGCACCGCACGGGTCGTGGAGTTCGCGCGGCTGCCGCACGGCGTCGGAGACGCCTTCGCGGCGAAGGCCGTCTGGGATCCCCGCGGTGACGGACCTTCTTACGCGTTCTACGCGGTCCGGCCCCAATGGGTGCAGGCCTGGGGGACGGTGACCGAGATGCGAGACCGGGACCTGATGAAGGAAGGGGTGTGGCTATTCTGATCTTCGAGCACTGATATGCACAGCGGGTGGCCTTAAGTAACCGGTTTTACGTCGGACATGAGGTGGTGGATCTTCGGATTTCGTTGTCCGGAGACTCTTGACGGGGGCTTGACGGGCACGGTTTCATCCTCGGAAGCGGAAATGAATATTCCGTTTCGTGTTTCCCTGCACCGGAGGCGGTAGCCCCCTCAAGCCCGACCGATCGGATGCGCGCATGACCGACACGCTCCACCCGCCGACGGCCCCGCACTCGCCGCTCGCCCCGCCCATCGAGGCGCCGCAGTCGCTCAAGAGGTCGATCGGCGTGGTCGGCGGAACGCTTCTGACGCTGTCGTGCCTGACCCCGGCCTCCTCGCTCTTCGTCATCGTGCCCCCGCTCTTCGCCGACCTGGGGACCGGGACGGCGCTGACGATCGTGGTCGCCGCGCTCCTCTGCATCGCGGTGGCGTTCTGCTATTCGGAACTCGGCACGCTGATACCGAGCGCGGGCGGCGAGTACGCCATGGTCGGCACGCTCATCGGGCGGCTGGCCGGATGGATCGTGTTCGTGCTGTCCCTGATCGTGGTGATGATCGTGCCGCCGATCATCGCGCTCGGCACGGGTGAGTACCTGGCGCCGATCATGCAGATCGACCCGAAGATCGCGGGCGCCGCCGTCATGCTGCTCGCCACCGTCATGGGTCTGCTGGACCTGCGGGCCAACGCCTGGATCACCGGCATCTTCCTCGTCCTGGAGGTCGTCGCGGCGGCGGTGGTGGCCTTCCTCGGCTTCTCCCACACCTCCCGGTCGGCCTCGGTGCTGATCCACCCGGTGACCGAGGGCGGGCACGGGGTGAGCACGGCCGTCACGGCGGGGACGATCATCGCGGGCCTGGCGATCGCGCTCTTCGTGCTGCAGGGCTTCAGCACGGCCGTGTACCTGTCCGAGGAGATGGAGAACCCGCGGCGCACGGTCTCGCGGACCGTGCTGTGGACGCTCGGTATCGGCGCCGTCGTGGTGATCGTGCCGACGATCGCGATCACGCTGGGCGCGCCCGACATGAACTCCCTGATGGCCGGCGACCTCTCCGCGCTCGTACAGGGCTGGAGCAACTCGGCGGTCGGCACCTTCATCAGCCTCTGCATCGCGCTGGCCATCATCAACGCGGGCATCGTGATGGTCATCCAGAACTCCCGGGTGCTGTACGCCTCCGCGCGGGACCGCGCCTGGCCCGCCCCGGTCAACTGGGCCTTCGGCACGCTGAGCAAGCGGTTCGGCGCCCCGTGGATCGCGACGCTCGCGGTGGGCGTGCCCGGCGCCGTGCTCTGCTTCGTCCCGGTGGAGACGCTGAGCGGCGTCACGGGTGTCGCCGTCGCGGCGATGTACGTCGTCGTCGCGCTCGCGGCCCTCGGCTCGCGCCGCGGCGGGCACAGGGAGCGCGCGGCCTGGCGCATGCCGCTGTGGCCCGCGGTACCGCTGCTGCTGGTCGTCGTGCTGGCGTACGTGCTGACCCAGCAGACCGCGCGGGACCTGGTGATCACCGGGGTGATCGTCGCCGCCTCGCTCGCCTACTGGCTCTTCTACCTCCGGCCGCGGCAGAGCACCCGCTGGGTGATCTCCGTGCCCGAGGAGGAGATGGGCCTCGAGAACGTCTGAGCCGCCACCCGTCCCCCGTGGGGCCCGTACCGGTCGCGCACCGGTGCGGGCCCTTCGCCGTCCCCGGCCGGCCCGCTCCGCGGCGGGCGGCGGACCGGCCACGGCCGCCCGCAACTCCTCCCGGTCGCCGAGGACGGCGACCGGACCGTCCCGGTCGGTGCGCAGGACGGTGGTGCCCTGGGCGCGCAGCGCGGCGAGGGTGCGGGGGGACGGGTGTCCGTACGGGTTGCCCGCACCGCAGCTCACGAGCGCCAGACGGGGCCGCACCCGGGCCAGGAGCGCCGGGTCCTGGTACGCGGAACCGTGGTGGGCGACCTTCAGCACGTCGACGCGGGGGAGGTCCGGGACGGCGGTCAGGAGCGCACGCTGGGCCGCGGGCTCCAGGTCGCCGAGGAGGAGCACGGTCAGCCCTGCCGTGCGGACCAGCAGCGTCACACTGGCGTCGTTCGGGTTGGCGTCGTCGGAGCCCGCGAGGAGGGAGGGCGCGAGGAGGGAGGGCGCGGCGGGCCACAGCACGCTCCAGTCCAGGGAGCCCAGCCGGCGGCGCTCCCCGGGCGCCGCGCGGAGCAGGGGAACCCGGGCGCCGGCCGCCTGACGGCGTACGAAGGCGGCCTGGTCGGAGGGTTCGTCGAGGGTGGTGGTCTCGATGGCGCCCACGGAGCGGCCGCGCAGGACCCCGGGGAGGCCCGCGACGTGGTCGGCGTGGAAATGGGTGAGGACGAGCAGCGGAACCTTGGTGACGCCGAGGGAGCGCAGACAGCGGTCGACGAGGCGGGGCTCCGGGCCGGTGTCCACCACGACGGCGGCGCCGTCGCCCGCGGAGAGCACCAGCGCGTCGCCCTGGCCGACGTCGCAGGCCACCAGCCGCCAGGCCGGCGGCGGCCAGCCCGTCACCGCGCGGGGCAGCGGCACCGGACGCACGACGGCCAGGACGAGCAGCAGCGCCGCGGCGGCGCACATCCAGGGGCGGCGCAGAAGGCGGCGACCGGCCGCGAGCACCACGACGGTGACGGCGGCCAGCAGCAGGGCGCCTGCCCAGGTGCCGGGCCAGTCGAGGGTCGCCCCGGGCAGGGCGGCGCCACGACGGGCCACCGCCGCGATCCACCCGGCCGGCCAGGCCGCGACCCAGGCGAGGGCCTTCGCGACGGGCATGGCGAACGGCGCCGCGGCCAGGGCGGCGAACCCGAGGACGGTGGCGGGGCCGACCGCGAGTTCCGCCAGCAGGTTGCAGGGGACGGCGACCAGGCTGACGTGGGCGGCCAGCACCGCCACCACGGGGGCGCACACCGCCTGCGCGGCCGCCGCCGCGGCCAGGACCTCCGCGAGGCGGGGCGGCACCCGCCGGCGGCGCAGGGCGGCGCTCCAACGCGGCGCGAGCAGAAGAAGCGCGGCGGTGGCCAGCACGGAGAGCGCGAAGCCGTACGAGCGGGCGAGCCAGGGGTCGTAGAGGAGCAGCAGGAGAGCGGCTCCGCACAGTGCGGGCAGCAGGCTGCGGCGGCGGCCCGTGCCGATGGCCAGCAGGGTGATCAGCCCGCAGGCCGCCGCGCGCAGCACGCTCGGGTCCGGCCGGCACACGACGACGAACGCCGCGGTGAGCGCTCCCCCGAGCACGGCCGTCACGCGGAGCGGGAGAGCCAGCCGCGGCGCCAGGCCGCCGCGTTCGGCGCGCAGGGCGAGCCCGGGGGGACCGATCAGCAGGATGAGCACCAGGGAGAGATTGGAACCGCTGACCGCGGTCAGATGGGTCAGGTCGGTGGCCTCGAAGGCGTCGTGCAGTTCCACCGGAACACGGGACGTGTCCCCGACGACCAGACCGGGGAGGAGGGCCCGCGCGTCGAGTGGAAGGCCCTCGGTGGCCTCGCGCAGTCCCGCCCGGAGCCCGCCGGCCACCCGTTGCGCACGGCCCGGCGGCTCGACGACGCGGGGCGGCCCGCGGACCGACAGCACCGCGGCGATCCGGTCGCCCGGGCCCGTCGCCGGGGCGAGCCGTGCCTCCGCGTCGATGTGTGTCCCCGGCAGCAACGTCAGCCACCTGCGTGCCGGTTGCCGGGCGATGAGCAGGACCGGCGTGCGGACGGCGGTCGTCGCGCCCCGCGCCGCCACGCGCACCGCCTCGGCCTCCACCAGCACCGCGTCCGGGGCCCGCACCGCCCCGCTCACCTGTGGGCGGATCAGCCGGGGATCCGCGGTCAGCCGCAACTCGACCCTCGCATGCGCGTGTTCGGCCGCGAGGGCGGGCACGGGACCGCGGTGCAGATCCGCGGCGTGCAGCCCCGCGACGGCCGCGGACGCCGCCGCGCACAGCGCCACGGTGGCCGCCGTCGCCCACCGGCGTACGAGCGAGGCCAGCGCCGCCAGGACGGCCACCGCGCACGCCCACGCCACGGCTCGCCCCGGCACGGCGAGGGCGACGCCCGCGGCGAGCCAGGCCGCGATGGCCGGCGCCACCAGACGCAGGTCCGGCGGGCCTTCCCGGCGCGGGTTCGACGCGCCCCGGGGGGAGACGGCCGCCGCGTGCACCGCCGGGCGGGACGCGCTCACGGGGTCACCAGCGGTTCGAGATCGGAGAACCGGCGGTCCCCGATGCCGTTGACGTCCCGCAGTTGCTCCACGGACGTGAAACCGCCGTGCCGTCCGCGGTAGTCGATGATGTGCCGGGCGAGCACGGGACCCACACCGGGCAGGGCGTCCAACTGTTCGACGGTGGCGGCGTTGAGGCTGACCGGACCGCTCGCGCCGGCGGCCCCCGGGGGCCCGCCGACGGGCGGCGGGGCCGGGCGGCCGACGACGATCTGCTCCCCGTCGGCCAGCGGACGGGCCAGGTTCAGGGCGCTGGTGTCCGTGCCGGGCAGCGCTCCCCCGGCGGCGGCCACGGCGTCCGCCACGCGGGACCCCGCGGGCAGCCGGCGAAGCCCCGGTGTCCTCACCTTGCCCGCGACGTCCACGACCAGCACCGGTTTCGCGCCCGGCACGGGGCTCGGCGCCCGCGGCCCTGCCGCGGCGGGAGTCCGGACTGCGGCGGAGACCTCGGCGGTGGGCAGCGCCGCGGCGACCGGGGGTACCGCGACGGTGCGCGGCCGGCCGGTCCGGAAGTGGTGCACCGCGAAGGCCAGGGCGACGACCAGCACGACGGCGAGGGCGGCCGCGGTCTTCGCCTCGATGCCGCAGCGGACGGAGAACCAGGTGGGGAGGCGTTCGGTCAGGGCCAGACGCCAGGCACCCCCGACGCGGCGGCGCGCCGGCGGATCCGGCCGCGCAGGCCGTTCCGGCGGATCCGGTCGCGCCCCGGGCTCCGGTCGCTCCGGTCGCTCCGGTCGTTCCGGCCGTTCCGGCGGCTGCGGCACACCCCGTTGCGGGGGACGCGCCGGTGGACGGTCGAAGAGCGCGGCGGCCCGCTCCCGGACCGCGGCAGGCGCCGGTGCGCCGGGAGCCGCGGACGGATGCCTGCGGTGGCGAGGAGTTGCGGTGGTCGATCCCATGTCAGCGACGGTAGGCGGACCGCCACCAACAAGATGATCTTGCTCAAGTCCTGTGGATGGTCCGCAGGTTGTGGATAACTCCGTCACCCGGAAGCCGTCACAGCGGGGAGACGACAGCCCCCAGCAGCCCGGGACCGGTGTGGGCGCCGATCACCGCGCCGACCTCGCTGAGGACGAGGGTGTTGAGTCCCGGGACCCGCGCCCGCAGCCGCTCCGCCAGGGCGGAGGCGCGGTCCGCGGCGGCCAGATGGTGGACGGCGATGTCCACCTGCCGGGTGCCCGCCCGCTCGACGACGATCTCCTCGAGCCGAGCCAGCGCCTTGGAGGCCGTACGGACCTTCTCCAGCAACTGGATGCGGCCCTCGTCGAGTTGCAGCAGCGGCTTCACCGCGAGCGCCGACCCCAGCAGTGCCTGCGCCGCGCCGATGCGGCCGCCCCGGCGCAGGTAGTCCAGGGTGTCCACGTAGAAGTACGCCGAGGTGTCCGAGGCCCGCTTCTCCGCCGCCGCCACGATCTCGTCCGGGGAACCGCCCGCCTCCGCCGCCTCGGCGGCGCTCAGCACCGGGAACCCGAGGGCCATGGCGACCATGGCGGTGTCCACCACGCGCACCGGCACCGGCGCCTGCGCCCCCGCGAGCAGCGCGGCGTCATAGGTGCCGGAGAACTCCGCCGACAGGTGCAGCGAGACGATCTCGGTCGCCCCCGCCCCCGCCACCGCGCGGTAGGCGGCGGCGAATTCCTCGGGGCTCGGCCGCGACGTGGTGACGGGCTTGCGGCGCTGCAGGGCGCGGGCGACCGCGGGCGCCGACACCTCGGTGCCCTCCTCCAGCGCTTCGTCGCCGATCACCACCGCCAGGGGCACCACCGTGATCCGGTGCCGGGTCAGGGCCTCCTGCGGCAGGTAGGCCGTGGAATCGGTGACGATAGCGACATGGGACGACATGTGCGGGAGGTTACCCGCGCCGAAGGCCGGGCGACAGTACGGCTCCGCCGAGGTGAACCCGGGTGAACGTCCCCGGGACGCGTCCCGGCCGCGTGGGGCCCGTCACAGCGCCTTGGGCGGCTGACCGGCGCCGGGCTCGGACGTCCGCTCGCGTCGCGCCCCCGGCTGAATGTGCGGTTCCGGTGCCGGCCCCGGTCCCGGCTCCGGGAGCGCCGCGGGAGCCCAGTGCCGCAACGCCCCGGCCTCCAGGTCGATGTCGCGGCCCAGCGCGGCGAGGTCGTCGTCGGCGAAGCGGCGGGCGCGGTCCTGGGCGGCCCAGCGCAGCGAGTCGGCGGAGTGGGTGATGCGCCGCGTGCGCTCCTCGAGTTCGCCGATCCGGGCGGCGATGCGGGCCCGGTCGGGCTCGCGCTCCAGAAGCCTCAGCTCCGCGTCGAGCTCCTGGGCGTGCGAGCGAAGCCGGCTGAGCAGGGCGACGGCCTCGCTCAGCGACGGGTCGACGGCGGCCTGCCCCTCCAGTGCCTCACCCGTGCTCGCGACGGACGTACGCAGCGCCAGACGCAGCTCGGCGAGCTTCCCGGCGGGCCCGGGCCGGCTGTAGCGGCGGGCCTTGAGGCCGGTGTCCTCGACCATGCGGCGGGCCTCGATGCTGGTGCGCTCCACCCCGCGCTTGACCGCCCGCGCCGTCTTGACCGCGGCGACGACTCCGAGCGCCAGGAAGGAGGCGAAGAGCAGCAGGATCACGGCGACGGCGACATCCACGGCGGCTCCTCTGCCTGGTCGGCCCGGTCCGTCCGACCGGCCGGTCTGCTGGATCGGTTGTACGTCCACGGTAAACGGACGGGGGCGGGCAAGGGTTCCGGGAGAACCCTTGCCCGCCCCCTACAACGATTCGCGTCGTCCGCGCGATCAGCCGGGCATCAGGCCCCGTCAGTCCGGGTACGCCGCCACGCCGTCAGCCCGGCACGCCGTCACGCCCACACGCCCTCACGCCCTCACGCCCTCACGCCCTCACGCCCTCACGCCCTCACGCGGGAACGATGTTCACCAGCTTCGGAGCCCGCACGATCACCTTGCGCACCCCCGCGCCGTCCAGCGCGGCGACGACCGCCGGGTCGGCCAGGGCCTGGGCCTCCAGGTCCGCGTCCGAGATCGTCGGCGGCACCTCCAGGCGGGCCTTGATCTTGCCCTTGATCTGCACGACGCAGGTGACGGTCTCGTCCACCACGTACGCCGGGTCGGCCACCGGCAGGTCCTCGTGCGCCAGGGACCCCTCGTGACCCAGCCGCCGCCACAGCTCCTCGGCGATGTGCGGGGCCAGCGGCGCGATCAGCAGCACCAGGGGCTCGGCCACCGAGCGCGGCACGGGGCCGCCCGCCTTGGTCAGGTGGTTGTTCAGCTCGGTGATCTTGGCGATGGCGGTGTTGAAGCGCAGGCCCTCCAGGTCCTGGCGGACGCCGTCGATCGCCTTGTGCAGGGCGCGCAGGGTGTCCTCGTCCGGCTCGGCGCCGGTCACCGTGACCTCGCCGGTCGTCTCGTCCACGACGTTGCGCCACAGCCGCTGCAGCAGCCGGTACTGGCCGACGACGGCGCGGGTGTCCCAGGGACGGGAGACGTCCAGCGGGCCCATCGCCATCTCGTACAGGCGCAGGGTGTCGGCGCCGTACTCGGCGGCGATCTCGTCCGGGGTGACGGCGTTCTTCAGGGACTTGCCCATCTTGCCCAGCTCGCGCTTGACCTGCTCGCCGCCGTACCAGTAGCCGCCGTCGCGCTCCTCGACCTCGGCCGCCGGGACGGGGAATCCGCGGCCGTCGCGGTAGACGTAGGCCTGGATCATGCCCTGGTTGAACAGCTTGTGGAACGGCTCCACGGACGAGACGTGCCCCAGGTCGAACAGCACCTTGGACCAGAAACGCGCGTACAGCAGGTGCAGCACCGCGTGCTCGGCGCCGCCGACGTACAGGTCGACGCCGCCGTGCGGCTGCCCCTCGCGCGGGCCCATCCAGTACCGCTCGATCTCGGGGTCGACCAGCTTGCGGTCATTGTGCGGGTCCAGGTAGCGCAGCTCGTACCAGCAGGAACCGGCCCAGTTGGGCATGGTGTTGGTCTCACGGCGGTACGGGCGCACGCCCCGGCCGTCGCCCAGGTCCAGTTCGACGTGGACCCACTCCGCGTTGCGGGACAGCGGGGTCTCGGGCTCGGTGTCCGCGTCGTCCGGCTCGAAGGTGCGCGGGGAGTAGTCCTCGACCTCGGGCAGCTCCAGCGGCAGCATCGACTCGGGCAGGGCGTGGGCCACGCCGTCCTCGTCGTAGACGATCGGGAAGGGCTCACCCCAGTACCGCTGGCGGCTGAACAGCCAGTCGCGCAGGCGGTAGTTGATGGTGCCCTCGCCGATACCGCGCTGCTCCAGGTACGCGATGACCTTGCGCTTGGCGTCGGCGACCTCCAGGCCGTTCAGGTCGATCTCGTCGTTGGCGGAGTTGATCGCCGGGCCCTGGCCGGTGTAGGCCTCGCCCTCCCAGCCCTCCGGCGGCCGGACGGTGCGGACGACGGGCAGGTCGAAGACGCCGGCGAACTCCCAGTCGCGCTCGTCCTGGCCGGGGACGGCCATGATGGCGCCGGTGCCGTAGCCCATCAGGACGTAGTCGGCGACGAAGACCGGAATGCGGGTGCCGGTCAGCGGGTTCACGGCGTACGCGCCGCTGAAGACGCCGGTCTTGTTCTTGCCCTCGGTCTGCCGCTCGACGTCCGACTTGGCCTGCGCCTGCCTGCGGTACTCCGCGACGGCCTCGGCGGGGGTGGCCGCGCCGCCAGTCCAGGTGTCCTTGGTGCCCTCCGGCCAGGCGGCCGGCACCACGGCGTCGACCAGCGGGTGCTCGGGGGCCAGCACCATGTAGGTGGCGCCGAACAGGGTGTCCGGGCGGGTGGTGAAGACGGTGATCGGCTCCTCGGGGTGGCCCTCGACGGCGAAGCCGACCTTGGCGCCCTCGGAGCGGCCGATCCAGTTGCGCTGCTGCAGCTTGATCGCCTCGGGCCAGTCCAGCGCGTCCAGGTCGGACAGCAGGCGGTCCGCGTAGGCGGTGATGCGCATCATCCACTGGCGCAGCTTGGCCTTGAAGACGGGGAAGTTGCCGCGCTCGGAGCGGCCGTCGGCGGTGACCTCCTCGTTGGCCAGCACGGTGCCCAGGCCGGGGCACCAGTTGACCGGGGACTCCGAGGCGTACGCCAGGCGGTACTCGCCCAGCACGGCGTCGCGCTCGGCGGGGGTCAGCTCGGCCCAGGGGCGCCGGTCCGGGGTGTCCCGCTCGCCCTTCTCGAACTGCTCGACCAGCTCGGCGATCGGGCGGGCCCGGTCGGCCTGCTCGTCGTACCAGGAGTTGAAGATCTGCAGGAAGATCCACTGGGTCCACTTGTAGTAGTCCGGGTCGATCGTGGCGAACGAGCGGCGCGTGTCGTGACCCAGGCCCAGGCGGCGCAGCTGCCGCTTCATGTTCTCCATGTTGGCCTCGGTGGACACCCGGGGGTGGGTGCCGGTCTGCACCGCGTACTGCTCGGCGGGCAGGCCGAAGGCGTCGAAGCCCAGGGTGTGCAGCACGTTGTGCCCGGTCATCCGCTGGAAGCGGGCGAAGACGTCGGTGGCGATGTAGCCCAGCGGGTGGCCGACGTGCAGTCCCGCGCCCGAGGGGTACGGGAACATGTCCATGATGAACTTCTTGGGCCTGGCCAGCTCGCCGTCCCCGGCCAGGTCACCGGTGGGGTTCGGGGCGGCGAAGGTCTGGTTCGCGTCCCAGAAGTCCTGCCAGCGGCTCTCGATGTCGGCGGCCAGGGCGGCCGTGTAGCGGTGGGGCGCAGCCGCCTCCGCGGCGGGGGTGGTCTCGCTCATCGTCCTTCGTACTCCATCGCTGTCATGACGGCCTGCGGCCCGGCCGCCGTACGGGCATCTGCCTGCGGAACCGCGGAGCCGCGGAAACGAAAAAGCCCCTCGCACAGGAGGGGCGCCGCGCTGACATCGATCCTGGTCAGCACGGCTCACTAAGCAGAAGGCGTACGGCACGCATGCGGTCAGGGTACCCCAGAGCGGGAAGGGCCCGCACCGAGGTTCCCCCCGGTGCGGGCCCTTCCGTGCCGTTTCCGGCCGTGCTCAGCGGTGGTGCGGCTTGTACGTGTCGAGGTAGCCGCGCGCCGGGGTGCCGACGCCGGTCACGTCGTCGTAGCCGACGACCGCGGACAGCGAGCTGTCCTTGCCCAGGCTGCGGAGCGAGGTGATGGTGCCGTCCGCCGCGTCGAAGCCGTTGGCGTAGTCCACGCGGACCACCGCGAGGTCCTTGCCGCGGCCCAGCGGGTGGTCGGTCACGTCGTGGTAGGCACCGGTGCCGTAGCGGTCGTAGATCAGCGGGTTGGCGAAGCCGATCGGCACACCGTGCCGGGCCTGCTGCGCCAGCGCCTGCACGCCCGCGATGACCGGCGCGGCCAGCGAGGTGCCGCCGATCCGGTACTCGCTGTACTGGAGGGACCCGTCCGGGAAGGCCTGCGTCTGGCCGACCAGGAAACCGGTGTTCGGGTCGGCGACGGCCGAGATGTCGGGCTCGACGCGCTGCCTGACCTTGCCGCCGCCTGCCAGGGCGAGCGAGTCGGGGACGACGCCGCGCTGGTAGAAGGGCTGCGCGTACAGCTTGCTGGTGCCGCCGCCCGCGCCGGAGGTGAAGCCGCCGGGGAAGGCAGTCCAGCTCGAGCCGTCCTCGGCCAGCGTCGCCTTCAGGGTGCCCCAGCCGGTCTCCCACTGGTACGTGTCGCCCTTGCCGACGGCGAGCGAGGTGCCGCCGACGGAGGTGACCCAGGGGGAGTTCGCCGGGGTGTCGACCTGCTTCGCCCCGGTCCCCAGCGGATTCGCGACGTTGTCGCCCGCGTCGCCGGAGGAGAAGTAGAAGCCGATGCCCTCGACCGCGCCGATCTGGAAGATCTGGTCGTAGGCGGCGGCGATGTCCGGCGTCTCGTTGGACTCGAGGTCCCCCCACGAGTTGGAGACGATGTCGGCGAGCCGGTGGTCGACGATCTTGCCGAGCGCGTCGAGCAGGTCGTCGTCGGTGCAGGAGGAGGCGCCGACGTAGGTGATGTCGGCGGCCGGGGCCACCGCGTGCACCGCCTCGACGTCCAGGGTCTCCTCGCCGTACCAGCCGGAGGCGTCGCACTCGTCGGGGCTGGTGTAGCGGTAGTCGGCCGGCAGCACCTGGGAGAGCTGGCCACGCTTGTACGGGGCGTCGCCGTTGCGGGCCGCGTACTTCTTGGCGTCGGCGACGATCGTCGGGGAGGCGAACGCGTCGGTGATGGCGACGGTGACGCCCTTGCCGTTGTACGAGCCGGCTCCGTAGGCGGCGCGCAACTGCTTGCCCGTGTAGCCCTTGACGGCGTACGGGGCGTGCGTGCCGTAGGCGACCGGCAGCTTCTTGTCGGTGTTCGACCCGTAGTACGTCGAGAAGGGGCCGGCGTTCTTGAAGACGGCGCCGGGCGGCGGCAGGGTGTCCTGGTGCCGTGCGCGCCGCGGGGAGTTGTCCAGGCCGGTGACCGTGAGCACCGCGCCGCCCAGGGAGGCGGGCACGGAGGCCGTTCCGGTCGGGGCGTGGTAGGTCTTGGCGCCCTTCGCGTAGTCGTGGAGCTGGGTGCCGAACGCCTTCTCCGCGTCGGCGACGTCGCCGGTGACGGTCAAGTAGTGGTCGTTGACGCCGGTGACCCGCAGCCCGGAGGACTCCAGCCACTGCCGGGTCTGGGCGACCTGCTGCGCGGTGGCGCCGAAGCGGGCCTTGGCCTGCTTGGCGGAGAGGAACGCGCCGTACGAGGCGGAACCGGGGTCGGACACCGCCTTGGCGTAGGCCGCCAGGCCCTGGGCGTCGCGGCCGGCGAGGTAGACCCGGAGGGTGACCGAGGCCGAGTCCGCCGTGGCGCCCCTGTCGGCCTTGGCGGTGGCCCACCCCGGCTTGCTGCCGGCCAGGCCGTGCCGTCCGTGCGGCGCGTCGGCCTGGGCGCTGGGTATGCCCATCGCCAGCGCACCGGCGACCAGCGGCAGTGTCGCCGCCAGGGCCAGGCCGGCCCGCCTTCTCGAGCGGGTTGAACTCATGTGACCCCCTGCTGTGTGAAGTTCTCGCGGAGTGGCGGCGCGCCGGAACCGGCGGCGCGCGAAGACCGCCACGCCACTCTCGCCACGAACAGCTCATGCCAGGTACATGTGTTCGCCAAGAAGGACTCAAAGAAGGCCCACGAAAGGGCAATTGGGAGGGCGATCCGATCCGGAATGCGGACATATGGTGACGGAGATCGGACGCTGCGAGGAGGAGCCGATCATCCTTGCCGAACGGAGCCCGAACAAACCAACGTTAGCAGTTCGTAATGATCCTCATCCCGGGTTGTCGAAAGACGATCGTTCTGACCACCCGTAGGGGTTAGCGTCTGCCCCATGCGCACCAACCGACAGTCCCCGGACGGTCGCCGGACCCCCCCGATACCGGCGAGCGACATCCTGTCCGGGGCCCTTCGCGCCGCACGGTCGCCCCGCGCCTGGGCGATCGCCGGCACCGCCGCCGCCCTGCTCGTCCTCGCCGTCACCGCGGGGCCGTACCTGCGGGCGTTCCTGGACTTCGGCGCCGGCGTCCTCACCCTCGTCTCCCTGAGCTGCACCGTCATCTGGGGCCTGGTGTCCACCGACACCGTCTTCCTCGGGCCCCGCGAACGTCTGCTCACCCAGGGCATCCACCGCGGTCTGGGTGTCGCCGCGATCGGGTTCTTGATCCTTCACGTGACCACGAAGGTCGTCGAGGTTCGGGTCTCCACCGCCGGCGCCTTCCTCCCCCTGGGCGTGACCGGCCGGGACGGGCTCATCGCCCTCGGCGTGCTCGCCGCCTACCTGATGATCCTCGCCGCCGCCACGGGCGCCATGCGCAGCGTCTTCGCCGCCAACCGCCACCCCGTGCGGTGGCGCATCCTGCACAGCACCGCCTACGCCTCCTGGTGCATGGCGCTGATCCACGGCCTGCAGTCCGGGCGTTCGGCCAAGTCGTGGATCGTCGTGGCCTACGGGATCTGCCTGGTGGGTGTCGCCATCGGCCTGATCTACCGCCTCCGCAGGACCCGCGGCGAGGCGCTCTTCCCCGAGACCCGGGAACGCTCCGCCTCCTTCCGCAAGCTCGGCGGCGAACGGGCCGCGTCCCGGGGCGGTTCGGGCGGCCGCCGGCGCGCCGTACCGCGCGAGGAGACGGGGCCCAGCCTGGCCAGCGCCTACAGCCAGCCGCTGCCGCCGCTGCCCAACTTCCCCACCGCCCAGCAGTACACGGCTGTCCCTCCCCCGCCCCCGGACCGTACCCTCGGCCTGGATCCCGCGGCCGCCACGATGCAGATGCCGCAGGTACCCGCCGGACCCCAGGCGACGTACCCGCAGCAACCGCAGGTGCCGTACCAGCAGCAGCCCCAGCAGACCGGCTGGGACGGCACCCCCGCCTGGGGCACGCCGATGCAGGGCGGCGCACAGGACGTGGATCCGCTGGGGGCCGACCGGCTCCAGCCGATCGCCTGGCAGCAGTCCACGCCCGGCCCCTATGAAGGACAGCGATGAGCGTTCCCGCCATACCGGACCGGTCACCCGCCCCTCGTTCGGGGGCGGGTGATGTGCTCCCCGACGTGCGTACCGTCGGGCTGCCCCGGATCACCGCGGGTTTCGACGAGGTGGAGCGCCTGGACCGGGTGACCCATCTGAACGTGCACGGCTCCATGCCCAGCCTGACCGAGGGGGAACTGCTCGACCTCGCCGAGCTGATGGGGCTGCGCGGCCGCGGCGGCGCGGGTTTCCCCTTCTACAGGAAGCTCAAGGCCGTCGGTGAGGCCGCGCGCCGGCGCGGCACCCCGACCGCCGTGATGGTCAACGGCTGCGAGGGCGAACCGGCCTGCCGCAAGGACGCGGTCATCCTGCGCCGCGCCCCGCACCTGATGCTGGACGGCGCCCTGCTGTGCGCCGAGATCCTCGGCGCGCGCGAACTGGTCATCAGCGTCACACGCGACACCAACGAGCAGTCCGTGCGCGACGCCCTGGCCGAACGCGGCCTCGGCACCAAGCGCGGCCGCCAGTTGAGGGCCCGGATCGTGCGCATGCCGGAGCGCTTCGTGTCGGGCGAGTCCTCGGGCATCATCTCGGCGGCCAACGGCGGCCTCCCCCTGCCGCCCGGCAAGAAGGTGAGCGCGAGCGAGTCCGGTCTCGGCGGGATGCCGACGCTCTTCTCCAACACCGAGACCTTCACCCAACTGGCCATCGGCGCGCGGATGGGGGCGATCCGCTTCGGCTCCGCGGGCGCTCCCGGCGAGCCGGGCACCGCCATGCTGACCGTCTCCGGCTCGGTGCCGCGGCAGACGGTCGTGGAGACCCCCACCGGTGTCCCCATGTCGTACATCCTGCAGATGTGCGGCGGGAACCCGGGGCAGGGCGTGCTCGTCGGCGGCTACCACGGCGCCTGGATCGACCCCAGCGTGGCCTCGATGGTGACGATAGCCAGGGAGAGCCTGGAGGCCCACAAGGCCACCCTGGGCGCCGGCGCCCTGCTGCCGCTGGACCCGGGACTGTGCCCGCTCGGCGAGTCGCTGCTGGTCGCCCAGTGGCTGGCCGCCGAGACGGCCGGCCAGTGCGGGCCGTGCCGCCTCGGACTGCCCCGTATGGCGGGGCTGCTCCAGGACGTGCTCAACGGCGGTGGACAGGCGGCGCTGGAGCAGCTGCGGCAGACCGCGGTGGCGGTCAAGGGGCGCGGCGTGTGCAAGCACCCCGACGGCTCGATGCGCTTCGTGATGTCCAGCATCAACACCTTCACCGACGATCTCGCCGCCCACGTCCTCGGCGGCGGCTGCGGCCGTCCCACGGTGGGCGTGCTGCCGCTGTTGAAGTCCGACCCCCCGGCGCTGCGCGGCGGCTCCTCGGGCGCCGCGGCCGCGGCACCCAGCAACAAGCGGCTGAACGTCGACTGGACGCTGTGCAAGGGCCACGGCCTGTGCGCCGGTGTGCTGCCGGAGATCGTACGGCTGGACCGGGACGGCTACCCCGACATCGCCGGCACGCCCGTACCGCCGCACCTGGACGCCGCCGCGCAGCGCGCGGTGGCCCGCTGCCCGGCGCTGGCGCTGCGCATGGAGGAGGGCGGCCGCCGCTGACCGCGGACGCAGGGGCCCGGCACCGTGCGGTGCCGGGCCCCTCGTGCGTCCGCGCCGGCCGGCGGGCCGGCACCGCGCTCACTCCGGCTGGTCGCCGGTCATGCGCCTGAGCCACTGCCGGGCCAGCCGGCGCTCCTCCTGGCTGAACCCCGCCTCGAGCTCCCGTTCGCGTTCGCGCACCACGGGCCTGGCCTCCTCGAGGCGCTCGCGCCCGGCGTCCGTCAGGAAGACCTGCTGGCTGCGGCCGTCCGTGGGGTGCCACCGGCGCTCGACCAGGCCCTGGTCGGCGAGCCCGGCGAGCAGTTCGTTGGCCGACTGACGCCCACGCCGAGGCCTCGGCCGACGCCTGGCGCAGGGTGCTGGCCTTCGCCGAACGCGCGGCGGCCGGCTGAGGAGGGGCCGCCGCGGAACGCCAGGAGCCCGTCCGATCGAGGCGATCGGACGGGCTCCCGTCACACTGTGGAAGTGGAGCTACGGGGATTCGAACCCCGGACCTCTTGCATGCCATGCAAGCGCTCTACCAACTGAGCTATAGCCCCGCGATGTCGTTCTCCCGGGTTCCCCCGGCGACCTGGCATACATTACACGGCCATGGGGGCGGTTCGCCAAATCCATTCCTGGCCGCCCCGACAGGGCGCCCGGTACTGTCGGCTGGCCCCTCCCCGACCGAGACTGGAGCAGCCCTCAGTGACCGCGACACAGCCCAGGGCCACCGCCGAGAACGCGCCCCGGGGCCTGCCGGTACGGCGGGCCACCCTCGTCGCGGCACTCGTCTGCCTGGTCTCCTTCGCGGCCTTCTGGGCCGCCCAACGGGCCGCGCACGTCTCGATGATCGACCTCACCGTCTACCGGGCCGAGGGCTGGACGGTGCGCAACGGCGGGGACCTCTACGCGATGCGCGTCACCCACGCCCAGCTGCCCAACACCTACCCGCCGTTCGCCGCCCTGCTCTTCACGCCCCTGACGCTGCTGGGCACCGGCGCCTGCCGGATCGCGGCGACCCTGCTCAACCTGGGCCTGCTGGTGGCGCTCGCCCATCTGTCGCTCCGGCTGGCGGGACCGCCGCGGCGGCTCCCGCCGGCGGCGGCCGCGCTCGCCGTGGCGGCGGCGGCCGTGTGGTGCGAACCGGTGTGGACGACGCTGCGGTACGGGCAGATCAACCTGCTGCTCGCGGTGCTGGTGCTGTGGGACCTCACCCGCCGCGGGAGCCGGACGGCGGGGATCGGCGTCGGCATCGCCGCGGGCATCAAGCTGACCCCGCTGCTGTTCGTGCTCTTCCTGGCGATCGGCGGGGCGGTGGCCGCCTGGCGCCGGCGCGAGAAGTGGAACGCGTGGCTGCGGCAGGCGGCCGTGGCCTTCGTCACCTTCGCAGCGACCGCGGGCCTTTCCGCGCTCGTGCTGCCGCGTGACTCGAGGCGGTTCTGGACCGGGGTCGTCTTCTCCGCCGACCGCGCCGGCAACGGGGAGGACACCGCCAACCAGTCGCTGCGGGGCGTCCTCGCCCGCGCCCTGCACACCGGCGACCCGGGCGGCGTGTGGCTCCTCGCGGCCGTCGCCGTGGCCGCCGCGGGCCTGGCCGTCGCCGCGGTACACCTGACCTCCGGGGAGCACGCCTGGGCGGTGCTGTCCTGTGCCGTGACGGGGCTCCTCGTCAGCCCGGTCTCGTGGTCGCACCACTGGGTGTGGGCCGTCCCACTGCTCGTGTTCCTCGCCGGACGTGCCCCGCGCGGCCGCCGGCCCGCGCTGCGCTGGGGCGGCGCCGCCCTGTTCGGCCTGCTCTTCTGCTCGTACGCGCTGTGGCTCACGCCGCACGGGGACGGGGTCGCGCGTCCCGAACTCCACCAGTCGGCGGCCCAGATGGCCTTGTCCGCGGTCTACCCGGCCGCCGGGGCGGCGTTCCTGTGCCTCGCGGCGGCCGCCGCGTGGCGCGGGCGACGGGACCGCGCCACGGAACCCGCCTGAACGGCGCCCGGGCCGGCTCCGGGCCACCCCAACAGGGCCGTGGGCGGGGCCGGTTCGTCCTGCCCCCGCTGCCGGAGCCCGCGGCGAAAGGGACCGGATTCGGAACCGGGCGGGTGAAACGCGAGGATCCCGCCTCCCCCTGAGGGGAGACGGGATCCGGTGCTTCTGTGGAGCTACGGGGATTCGAACCCCGGACCTCTTGCATGCCATGCAAGCGCTCTACCAACTGAGCTATAGCCCCGCTGTCCTCGGGCTTTTCCGCCCGGCGAACGAGAAGAAGCTTAGCCGGTCGGGGCCGGATTCCTGAAATCGGCCGCGGACCGGCCGCGGACCGGCCCCGCCCGGGCCCGCGGGGCCGTCAGTCGTCGTCGCCGAGCACCGGCTCGGGCAGGGTCCCGGCGTTGTGCTCCAGCAGCCGCCAGCCGCGGGCGCCCTCGCCGAGGACCGACCAGCAGGTGTTGGACAGCCCGCCCAGCGCCTCCCAGCTGCGCGGGTCCAGCCCGAGCAGCCGGCCGATGGTGGTGCGGATGGCGCCACCGTGGCTGACGACCACCAGCACACCGCCGTCGGGCAGCTTGTCGGCCGCCGCGAGCACCACCGGGGCGGCCCGTTCCGCGACCTCGGTCTCCAGTTCGCCGCCGCCGCGCCGCACGGGCTCGCCGCGCTTCCAGGCCGCGTACTCCTCGCCGAACCGCTGGGTGATCTCCTCGTGGGTCAGGCCCTGCCAGACACCCGCGTAGGTCTCCCGCAGCCCCTCGTCGTAGGAGATGTCCAGGCCCGTGACGGCGGCCAGCTCGGCGGCGGTGTCGGCGGCGCGCTGCAGGTCGGAGGAGACGATCGCGTCCGGTTCCAGCGCGGCCAGCAGACGGGCGGCCCGCTTGGCCTGGGCGACGCCGGTGGAGGTCAGCGGGATGTCCGTGGAGCCCTGGAAGCGGCCCTCCACGTTCCAGGAGGTCTGGCCGTGCCGCCAGAAGACGACGCGGCGGCCGCGACCGCGGTGGTGCCCGTTCAGATCAGCTCTCCGTCCTCGTCGGCAGCCGCGGTGGCGCGGGCGTGCTCGTCGGCCTTGCCGCGGGTGGCGACCGCGTCCTTGGGCAGCTCGAGCTCGGGGCAGTCCTTCCACAGCCGCTCCAGCGCGTAGAAGACCCGCTCCTCCGAGTGCTGGACGTGCACCACGATGTCGATGTAGTCGAGCAGCACCCAACGGCCGTCGCGCTCGCCCTCACGACGCACCGGCTTGACGCCGAGCTCGTTCTGCAGCCGCTCCTCGACCTCGTCGACGATGGCCTTCACCTGGCGGTCGTTGGGCGCCGAGGCCAGCAGGAACGCGTCGGTGATGGAGAGGACGTCGCTGACGTCGTAGGCGATGATGTCGTGCGCGAGCTTGTCGGCGGCCGCCTGCGCGGCGGTCTGGATGAGCTCGATGGAGCGGTCCGTGGCGGTCACTGGTGCGGCTTTCCGGTCGGGGACGTTCGTACGTCCAGGGTCTCACGGACCGTCCTCGGTCCCCGACCGGTTATGCGCCGCCCAGGTCAGACCCGCTTCGGCGGGCTGTAGTCCTGGCCCAGGACGACCGTGATGTCCGCGTTGGAGGCGATGTCGCCCTTCTTGGCGGCCTTGGCGGACAGGCCCAGCGTCTTGGCCAGTTCCTCCGCGTTCGCCTTCTGATCGGCTTCGGCGTACAGCACCTGCGAGGTCGCCTGGGTGTCCGAGGCGGCGCCGGAGACGAAGGTGTAGCCGCCGCCGACGATCTGCACCTGGGCCTCGCCGGTGTTGGCGGCGACGCCGGTGGCGTTGCGCAGGGTGACCCGGGGGATGCCCTCGGAGTCGGTGTTGGTGACGGTGCCGCCGAGCACCTTCTTCACCACGTCCTCGGTGGCCTTCTCGCTCAGCGTTCCGTCGGGCTCCACCGGCAGCGTCTCGGTGGTGTAGTCGCCGCCCTTGGCCTCCTCGGACAGCGCCGCGAGGCTGCTGCCGAGGTCCTTCTCGGTCAGCGGCGGCTCGATGACCTGGTTGAGTCCCTCGACGGTCTTGGTCGCCAGGTCGGGGTCGCTGTACATCTTCTTGAGCACGGCCTGGACGACCTGCCCGAAGCGGGCGAGCTGCTTGTCGGGCCCCTCGCCCGGCCCCCGGTGGATGGCGTACGCGACGGCGGCCTGGCCGCCGAGCTCCTGCTGCTTGCCGGGCTTGACGAGGGTCTTGTCACCCTTCTTCTTTCCGGCTTTCACCGTGGCGTCGGTGTCGACGAGGACGCCGCCGAGGGACTCCACGAGGTTGTCCAGGTAGGGGGTGTCCAGCCGCCAGGTGCCGCTGATCTTGGTGCCGAGCAGCCCTTCCAGCGCCTCACGCGTGGGGGCGGAACCGTTCTCCACGACGGACTTCCCGAGCGTGGTGCTGCCGTCGTCGCCGCTCACGGCGAGCGAGTTCGGCAGCAGGACGGTGGTGCCCTTCTTGGTGGTCGAGTTGCTGACCAGCAGCGCGGTCGAGGTCTCCTCGCTGCCGACCGGGCGCAGGTGCAGCACGATGACGTCGCGCTTCTGGCCGCCCGCGGCCTGCTGGGCGGTCCCGGAGTCCCCGCCGAGGCCAGGGATCTTGCCGGCCTTCCACAGGTAGCCGACGCCGCCGACGGCGGCCAGCGCCAGGACGACGACCGCGGCGACCACGCGGTTGCGGCCGCGGCGCCTGGCTTCCTCGCGGCGCTCGGTGCGCGACTCGGTGAACTTCAGCCAGTCGATGACCTCTTCCGACTCCTCCGTCTCCTCGTCGACGAAGGAGAACTGGCCGGTGTGGAAACCGTCCTCGCCCGAAGGCGCGCGGCCGGGGGCGGCGGGGGCGGCGGGCCGGGCCGGCGGCTCCTCGTACGCGGGCCGCCGCTGAGCCGGCGGGGCCTGCTGCGGTGCCCGCGGCGGTGCCGGGGGCTGCTGCCCGTACTGCTGCTCCTCGTAGTACGGCTCCTGGTACTGCGGCTGCTGCGGGATCCACCCCTGGTACTGCTGTGTCTGCTGGGGCTGTTGAGCCTGTTGCGACTGCTGGGGGTGCTGCTGCGGCTGCTGGTACTGCTGCTGCTCCTGCGGGTAGTACGGCTGGCCGGTGTAGCCCTGCTGACCCTGCTGCTGGGCCTGCTGCCCCTGGTAGGCCTGCTGTTGGCCGGTCTGCTGGGCGTACGGGTCGTACTGCCCGTGCTCGTGGCCGTAACCGTTTGCGTAGTCGCCCTGCTGCTGTGCGTAGGGGTCCTCTCCGTAGGGGTCCTGACCGCCCTGCTCGGGTGTTCCCTCGGCGTATTGCCATCGGGGGTAGTCGTTCACTGGGGACCCCTCCAGTTGCCGATCAGCCGCTGATCACTTACCGGTACAGCCTGCGTTTGTCGATGTAGCGCACGACGCCGTCGGGCACGAGATACCAGACCGGCTCCCCCTTGGCGACCCGCTGACGGCAGTCGGTCGAGGAGATGGCCAGGGCGGGCACCTCCACCAGGGAGACCCCGCCGGCCGGGAAGCCGGGGTCGGAAAGGGTGTGCCCGGGGCGGGTGACGCCGATGAAGTGCGCCAGGGAGAACAGCTCCTCGGCCTTGCGCCAGGAGAAGATCTGGGCCAGCGCGTCCGCCCCGGTGATGAAGAACAGCTCCGCCTCGGGGTGCTCGGCCCGCAGGTCGCGGAGCGTGTCGATGGTGTACGTGCGGCCGCCGCGCTCGATGTCGCTGCGGCTGACCGAGAACTGCGGGTTCGACGCGGTGGCGATCACCGTCATCAGGTAGCGGTCCTCGGCCGCCGACACCTTCTGGGTGCTCTTCTGCCAGGGCTGGCCGGTGGGCACGAAGACCACCTCGTCCAGCCGGAAAAGGTGCGCCACCTCGCTGGCCGCCACGAGGTGGCCATGATGGACGGGATCGAACGTCCCACCCATCACACCGATTCGCTTCTTCATGCGGATAGACCCTACCCGCATCACCTGATCGAGCTCAGCGGTCGCGGTTGAAGCGCGTGGTGATGAAGAGCAGGAGCAGCAGCGCGAACAGCGCGCCGCCGCCGGTGAGGTACGGGCTCAGGCTCTCGTGGTTACCGCCGCCCTCGCCCTCGGCGAGCGTGGTCAGAACGGCGGCGGTCGCGTAGGAGGTCATTCGGCGTCCCTTGGTGGCTTCGGGTCTGTCGACGGGCGGAGGACTCGGGCAACATCGTACGGGCGGTCCGGGCGGAACTTCGCGGTGGCTCCGCGCGTCCTCACTACGTACCCAACGGGCGAGCAGGGGGGCGGGGACATATGTCCGGTCCGAACGATTCGAGCGGTGCGAACGGCGGCGGGAAGGACGGGCGGCGGCTGCCCGGACGCAACCGCCGGCGTTTCGAGGGGATCTCCTCGCGCGCGTACGAACACCCTGCGGACCGCTCCGCGCTGGTGGCGCTGCGCAAGCTGAGCGGCTTCGACACCGTCTTCAAGGCGCTCAGCGGCCTGCTGCCGGAGCGCTCGCTGCGGCTTCTCTTCCTCTCGGACTCGGTGCGCGTGAGCGACCAGCAGTTCGCCCACCTCAACGACATGCTGCGGGACGCCTGCTACATCCTCGACCTGCCCAAGGTCCCGCCGATGTACGTCACGCAGGACCCGCGGCCCAACGCGATGTGCATCGGCCTGGACGAGCCGATCATCGTCGTCACCACCGGGCTCGTGGAGCTGCTGGACGAGGAGGAGATGCGGGCCGTCGTGGGCCACGAGGTCGGCCACGCGCTGTCCGGCCACGCCGTCTACCGCACGATCCTGCTCTTCCTGACCAACCTGGCGCTGCGGGTCGCGTGGATACCGCTCGGCAACCTCGCGATCATGGCGATCGTCACCGCGCTGCGCGAGTGGTTCCGCAAGTCGGAGCTCTCCGCGGACCGGGCCGGGCTCCTGGTCGGCCAGGACCTGCAGGCGTCCATGCGCGGTCTGATGAAGATCGCCGGCGGCAACCACCTGCACGAGATGAACGTGGACGCCTTCCTGAAGCAGGCCGAGGAGTACGAGGAGTCCGGCGACCTGCGCGACTCCGTGCTGAAGATCCTCAACGTCCTGCCGCGCAGCCACCCCTTCACCACCGTGCGCGCCGCGGAGCTGAAGAAGTGGGCCGCGAGCCGCGACCACCAGCGCATCATGGACGGCCACTACCCGCGGCGCGGCGAGGACAAGGACACCTCGGTCTACGACTCGTTCAAGGAATCCGCGAGCCACTACGCCGAAACGGTGAAGACGAGCAAGGACCCGCTCATGAAGCTGCTCTCCGACATCGGGTCGGGGGCCGGCGACATCGGCGGCCGGCTGCGCGACCGCTTCACCGGGAGTCCGGGCTCGGGCCCGGACTCCCCGGGGCGCCCGCCGAAGGACTCGCAGGACCCGCCGCCGGAGAGCTGATCCCCGGACCGGCCGCCGGGGCCGGGGCGAGCACCCCGCACACCGAGCTGATCTCGTGGCGGTGGTCGTGGGGGTCGACCCCGGGCTGCACCGGCGGCCGCTGCCCGGCCAGCAGCGGCAGGAAGTGAGCCACGGGCGCGCCCACGCAGGACAGGGGGCCGGCTTCGACGGCGGCCTGCAGCAGCTCCACGTGCTTGTCGCGCAGGTCCGCACGGTCGAAGCGCAGCCGCAGCTCGCGCCGCACGGTGAACAGGGAGGCCTGGCCGCTGTCCCCGGCCGCGGCCTGCACGGCGTAGACCAGGGTGTGGTCGGTGACGACCTCCAGGGCCTCCTCCCGCACCTCGGCCACGGTCATGGTGCCGCGCACCCTGACCTCGTCGTCGGCGAGGGCGACCCGGCCGGGGTCGAAGCGCACCAGCCAGCCGGTCGCCGCGTGGCGCCCGTCGTCGGCGGGGCGCTCCAGGCTGTGGTCGAACTGGTCGAGCTGGCCGGGGTCGAGCATGGTGCGCACCGTGCGGACGTCCCCGCCGGTCAGGGCACCGGGATCGACGGAGGAGGCGACCAGGTACTCCTTGGCGGAGACCAGCGCCTGCATGACCTGGCTCTCGCTGAAGTGCGCGGTGCGCCGGGCCGGCGGCAGCGCGTAGCCGTCCCCGCCGGCCCGGTAGTGCTCGGCGCGCTGCCCGGCGAAGGGCCGGGCGCGGTCCACGGCGGCCACGGCGGCCGTGGGGGCGAGCGGCAGCAGGGTGATCCGCAGCGGCTCCGCCACGGGAGGGGCGGGCGGGTCGTAGGGGTTGCGTATGCCCAGGTAGACGGCGGTGCCGAAGGCGACGGCGATCAGGAGGACGAGGACCAGCGCCTGCCGCGGGGCGCCGCCGCGGGCCCAGAGGCGGCGGGTGCGCACCGAGCGCGCCGATCCGTCCAGCCGCTCCCGCGCGGAGAACTCCTGTATCCGGGCAGCGCGCACGAACGATTCGTCGAAGACGACGGATCGGTACTCGTCCTCGCCACCTCCCGGGGAGCCCTCGGGGTTCCCCTCCGGTGGGTCTCCAGGCCCGGCCATACAACAAGCGTAGGTCTGTCAGGGCCCTTTAAAACGTCCTGGTACGAGACAAGTTCGGGCGGTGCTCAGGGGCTGTGGCTGACCGCCACCGGGGGGAGCGACGGGGCCCCGATCCGGCCCGTGGGGGAGGGCGGGACGGAGGGCTGCCGGCCCCCACCGGCACCCCGGTAGACCGCCGCGAACGTCAGTGCGACGACGCCGATGCCCATCACCACGGCGAGCACCCAGGCCACCGTCCGGTGCCAGCGCCCGTTGCTCCGGTAGGGGCTGCGCTGGGAGTAGAGGCCCTCGTACTCCTCGTCCTCCGTGGAGCGCCCGGAGTCCTCCTGGTCGTACGGGACGGCGCCGTCCTCCGCGCCCAGGACACGGGGGCGGGAGGCCTCGGCCTCGGCCTGTGCCGTGGCGGCGGCGAGCATGCGCTCGTGGGCGCTGGGTTCGTGGAAGGCCGCCGCCCGTATGAAGGCCTCGTCGAGCACCACGGACGCGAATTCGTCATCCGCGCCACCGTGGTCCTCGCCGTCCGGGAACGGCTTGCCCCCCAGTTCGTCCGGCACCCGTCCAGAATAGGGCCGATGACGCGGATTGGGCAGGCCGCCGGGAAACTCTCTCCGTCCGCCGCCGCCGGTCAGCCGCGTACGTGACCGTCCCCGGTGAACACGTACTTGGTCGAGGTCAGCTCCGGCAGACCCATGGGGCCGCGGGCGTGCAGCTTCTGGGTGGAGATGCCGATCTCCGCGCCGAAGCCGAACTGGCCGCCGTCGGTGAACCGGGTCGACGCGTTGACGGCGACGGCCGCGGAATCCACCAACTGGGTGAATCGGCGGGCGGCCGGCTGCGAGGTGGTGACGATGGCCTCGGTGTGCCCGGACGACCACAGCCGGATGTGCTGCACGGCGGCGTCCAGCGAGTCCACCACGGCGGCGGCGATGTCGTTGCTCAGGTACTCGGTCTCCCAGTCCTCCGCGGTGGCCGGGACGACGGTGGCCCTGGTGCCGCACTCGCCGGCCAGTTCCCGCACCCGTTCGTCGGCGTGCACGGTGACCCCGGCCCCGGCCAGCGCGTCCAGGGCGCGCGGCAGGAAGTCGGCGGCGATGTCCCGGTGCACCAGCAGCGTCTCCGCCGCGTTGCACACGCTCGGGCGCTGGGCCTTGGAGTTGAGCAGGACCGAGACGGCGATGTCGAGGTCGGCCTGCGCGTCCACGTACACATGGCAGTTGCCGGTGCCGGTCTCGATCACCGGGACGATGGACTCCTCGACCACCGTCTTGATGAGGGAGGCGCCGCCGCGCGGGATGAGGACGTCGACCATGCCGCGGGCACGCATCAGCTCGCGCACCGACTCCCGGCTCTCCCCCGGCACCAACTGCACGGCGTCGGCGGGCAGTCCGGCGCCGCCGACCGCGTCGCGCACCACCGTCACCAGCGCGGAGTTGGAGTGCAGGGCGGAGGAGGAGCCGCGCAGCAGCACCGCGTTGCCGGACTTCAGGCACAGCGAGGCCGCGTCCACGGTGACGTTGGGCCGGGCCTCGTAGATGATGCCGACCACGCCCAGCGGCACCCGGATCTGGCGCAGGTCCAGCCCGTTGGGCAGCGTCGAGCCGCGTACCACCTCGCCGACCGGGTCGGGCAGGCCGGCCACGTCGCGCACGTCGGAGGCGATGGCCCGGACCCGCTCGGGGGTCAGCGTCAGCCGGTCCACGATCGACTCGCCGGTCCCCGCCTCGCGGGCGCGGGCGACGTCCTCGGCGTTGGCCTCGACGATCTCCCGCGTGCGGACGACCAGCGCGTCGGCGATGGCCAGCAGCGCGTCGTCCTTCACCGAGCGCGGCAGCGGCGCGAGGTCGGCGGCGGCCGAGCGGGCGCGGTAGGCGGCCTGCAGCACCGGGCTCTTCGGCCACGGCGAGGGCAGGGAGGCGGCGAGGTCGTCGTTGCTGTGGCTGCGGCTGCTCATAGCCGCCAGGGTACGGCGTGGGCGGCGTGCGACGGGGCGGCTTTCCGGGGGGTGAGACCCGTGCGGCGCACGGCGCGCAGGCCCCCTCGGCTCAGTAGGGGTGCACTCCGACGGGTGCCGCCGGGGGCGGCCCGTAGCCCTCCGCGAGGCGCTGGTGGTAGGTCTCGCGGTCGATGACCTCCAGGCCGACCGTCTCCCAGGGCGGCAGATTGGCGGAGGAGCGGTGCTCGCCCCACAGCCGCAGCGCGATGGCGGCGGCGTCGTGCAGGTCGCGGGCCTCCTCCCAGTACCGGATCTCGGCGTGGTCGGCCGCGTACCGGCTGGTGAGCAGGAAGGGATGGTCGTTGGCGAGTTGTTCCAGCGCGCGCCGGACCTCGGCGAGCGGGGCCTCGGGCCCGGAGACGCTGAGCGTCACGTGCCAGAGCCGGGACACGGGGCGCTCCCGCGCCGGCCGGGCGGTGTCGTCGCTCGTCACGCTCACCAGTGTCCGCTCCGCCGTCCCTCGGGACGACGATGCCCCCGGGCGCCCTCGTCTCACCGGCGGCCTCCCTGTCGTCCCTGTCGTCACGTCCCTGGCCGGATTCCGTGCTCCGCCCTCAAAGTCCAGCAGCCCTGGAGCGGCCGCGGGGCGGTTTTCACGAAGTAACCACGAAGGAGTCCGCCTCAGTGGTGCAGCAGTACGAGGTCGTCCCGGTGCACGACCTCGCGCTCGTAGGCGGGGCCGAGCTCCCGTGCCAGCTCGCGGGTGGAGCGTCCGAGCAGCCGCGGCAGTTCCTTGGCGTCGAAGTTCACCAGGCCGCGCGCGACGGCGTGGCCGGAGGTGTCGCGCAGTTCCACCGGGTCGCCGGCGGCGAAGTGGCCCTCGACGGCCGCGATGCCCGCCGGCAGCAGCGAGGTGCGGCGCTTGACGACCGCCTGCACGGCGCCGTCGTCCAGGATGAGCGCGCCGAGCGGGGCGGAGGCGTGGGCCAGCCACAGCAGCCGGTCGGCGGAGCGCTTGCCCGTGGCGTGGAAGAGGGTGCCCGTACGCCGGCCGGCCAGGGCGTCCGCGGCCCGTGAGGCGGAGGTGAGCACGACGGGGATGCCGGCGCCGGCGGCGATCCGGGCGGCCTCGACCTTGGTCACCATGCCCCCGGTACCGACGCCGGCCTTGCCCGCGCTGCCGATGGAGACGCCCTCCAGGTCCTGCGGTCCGTGGACCTCCTCGATGCGCGAGGTGCCCGGGAGGGCGGGGTCGCCGTCATAGAGGCCGTCGACGTCGGAGAGCAGGACGAGCAGATCGGCGCGGACCAGGTGGGCGACGAGGGCGGCGAGGCGGTCGTTGTCGCCGAAACGGATCTCGTCGGTGGCCACCGTGTCGTTCTCGTTGACGATCGGCATGGCGCCCATGGCGAGCAGCTTGTCCAGCGTGCGGTAGGCGTTGCGGTAGTGCGCCCGGCGGCTCATGTCGTCGGAGGTGAGCAGCACCTGGCCGACCCGTACGCCGTACCGGGCGAAGGAGGCCGTGTAGCGGGCGACGAGCAGGCCCTGGCCGACGCTGGCGGCGGCCTGCTGCCTGGCCAGGTCCCGCGGCCGCCGGGCCAGCCCGAGCGGCGCCAGGCCCGCGGCGATGGCACCGGAGGAGACCAGGACGACCTCCTTGACGGCCGCGCCCTCCTGCGCCGCGCCCTCCTGGGTTCCGCACGCCTTGGCCAGGACGTCCACGAGGGCGTCCACCCGGTCGGCGTCCAGGCCGCCGGCCGCCGTCGTCAGCGAACTCGACCCGACCTTGACCACGACCCGCCGGGCCTCCGCCACGTCCTGCCTCGCGCTCGCCACGTCCGTCCCTTTCCTCTCCCGGGTTCGCAATCTACGGCAGAGGAGCGGCCCGGTGCCGCCTGCATCCACCCAGCGGACGGACCCGAAGTACCGGCTTTACGGGACCAAGGACCCAAAGGGCGGGGCGGGAAATTCGCATAGCATGAGCCTTTGCCGCCTAAGCACTCAAACCGCATGCGGGCGGTCCATGCGGTCAAGAGGAGCCATTCGCTTGTGATATCCCACACGGGACGGTGCCGGAACGGCTTCCGTCACCCGGCCATCAGACCTCCTGTGCAGGGCAGTTGCACGGCCGTTCGAGCCAAAAGACCTCATCCTTTTGAATGGTAGGTTGCCCGCTGTGAAACGCACCATGGAGACCAGGACGGAGACCATCCATTTCGCGCTGCTGCTGCTGCAGGCCTGCGCGTTGATCGCCCAGATCGTGGGTGTGGCACTCCCCGGCACAGCGCTACTGGTCGGCGCCGCGGCGATCGGCTACGCCGCCGACCTCCGCCTGCACGCCGTCAAGGGCACCCCGCCGAAGATCTTCGGCCAGTTGCAGGCCGAAGCGGTCACGCGGCAGGCGCTGCGCGACCTGCTCCTCGTGATCGGGCTGCTGCGGGTGCACGAGGGGCCGTCGACGACGTTCCTCCTGCTCTGCCTCGGCGGGCTCCTCGCCGTGCACGGCGCGCACGTCGCGATTCAGGCGGGCGCCGTCCAGGTCCAGCGGGGCCGGAGACTCCCGGTCGTCACACGGAACATCGACACCTCCGCCCTCACCCTGCCGTCCGCTCCACCGTCCGCGATCACCCGCCGGCCCGGACTGCGGCTGCTGCTGATCGAGCTCACCGCCGTCGCGGGGCTGTCGGTCACGGCGGCCACCGGGGACACGGTGTGGGCCCTCGCGGGCATCGCCCTCTCCGCGGTCCTGGCGGCCGTGGCCCTGGCGGTGCTCGCCGCCGCCGTCCTGCGCGGGCGGCGAGCCCCGCAGCAGGACGAGGTCATGGAGTGGTTCGATGCGTGGCTGCGGGACTACCGGCCCACTGTCGGCATGTACTTCTCCGGGGGCAGCAGCTCCGCGTACCAGGCGAACATGTGGCTGCCCGCGCTGGCCAAGCTCGACGGCCGGCCCGTGATCGTGCTGCGTGAGCGGGGCATGGTGTCGCGCATCGGCCCCACCGACCTCCCCATCGTCTGCCTGCCGAAGGTCGCCGACCTCATGCGGCTCGACGACTCCAGCCTCAAGGTGCTGCTCCACCCGGCCAACGCGCCCAAGACCTCCCAGGTGCTGCGCATCCCGTCGATCATGCACGCCTTCGTCAACCACGGCGAGAGCGACAAGCTGTCCAGCTGCAACCCCTACGCGAAGGCCTACGACGAGGTCTGGGTGGCGGGGCCCGCCGCCCGCGAGCGCTACGCCCTCGCCGCGGTCGGTGTGGCGGACGACGACATCGTGGAGGTCGGCCGCCCCCAGCTGGCCGGCGTCGAGCGCGCCTCCGGTCCGGTGCGGGCCGGGGAGCCGGTCACGGTCCTGTACGCGCCGACCTGGGAGGGGTGGACCGACGACCCGGGCAACACCTCGATCGTCCTGGCGGGCGAGAAGCTCGTCAGCAAGCTGCTCGCCGACCCCGGGGTCCGGCTCCTCTACCGCCCGCACCCCCTGACCGGGTCCGTGGACCCGCGGGCCGGCGTCGCCAACCAGCGCATCATCGAGCTCATCCAGGAAGCCAACAGGGCGCGTCCGCAGGCCGACCCGTCGCCCGAGCAGTTCGCCCTCCTGGAGCGTGCCGAGCACGAGCTCGACCGGCTCACCGCAGCCTGGTCGCTGAGCAACGCGGACGACCTGGAGCGCATGGCCGACAAGGGCCTGGCCGGGGAGGTCAGCGTCACCGAGGCCATGAGGCGCGCGACAGAGGAATGGGAGGCCGTCTACTGGACGGCTCGCCCCGCGACGGAGCACCAGGTGCTCACCGCCGAGCGGCCCGGCCTCTACTCCTGCTTCAACCACTCCGACGTCCTGATCACCGACGTGTCCAGCGTGATCTCCGAGTTCATGGTGAGCGGCAAGCCCTACGCGGTCACCAACACCACGGACCTGTCAGAGGACGGCTTCCGCGAGACCTTCCCGACCGTCCGCGCCGGCATCGTGCTGACCCCGCAGGGCAAGGGCCTCGACAGCCTGCTGCAGGTGGCACGGGGCACCGCCGAGGACACGCTCACCGCGGCGCGTGAGGAGCTTCGGGAGTATCTGCTGGGCCCGGCCGCGCCGACCTCCGCGGAACGCTTCCAGGAGGCCGTGCACGCCCTCGCGGCCCGCGTGGACGAGCGACGCGCCAAGGCCGCCCGCGGCACCGCACAGGTGGTCCCGCGGCAGCGGGCCGGCGCCCTGTGACCGGGGCGCGCTGACCCACCGAGGAGGCCTCCGGCCGGAACGACCACGTTCCACCGGGGGCCTCCTTCTTTGTGCCTTCCGCGCGCCTTCGGCGCCTTCTTCGTGCCCGCCTGGCAACGGCGCCGCCGTCGAGGGGGGCGACGCCGCGCCAGGGGTGTCCTCCGCCACGGCCGCCACCCGGCCCCGGGGGACCCGCCTCGGCGCGCCGAGCGAGAACTTCCCAGGTCCGCGCGCCCCGCCGCTTCCCGGGCGGCTCCGCGGCCCCGTCCCAGACGAATGGGTCGCGGGATACCATTCGACAACTTTTTGTTTACTCTCCATTCACCCGTGCAACCATTGGGCGTCGCCGGGTGTCGTACCTGCGGTGGATGCAAGAGCCGTCCTTGACGGGCGCGCCGCCACTCCCGCCACCACCCCCACCGCAGATCCGTTCGACATCCCCGTCCCGCCTCGAAAGGTTCCTGGTCCATGGAAATACCGCCGCTCGCGGAAGTAAGGCGCCTCACGGAGAAGAAGCGAGACGCCTGGTGGACCGTGTTCCTGGTCGATCCGGTCGCCACCCCGCTGGTGCGCTGGACGGCCAGGTGGACCCGCGTCACCCCGAACCAGATCACCTGGGGCGCCCTCGTTCTCGGCCTCGGCGCGGCGGCGTGCTTCGCGATGGCCGACTGGAGGTGGCTGATCCTCGGCGCCGTGCTCTACCACGTCAGCTTCATCCTCGACTGCATGGACGGGAAGCTCGCGCGCCTGACCGGCAACGGCTCCGAGTTCGGCGCCTGGCTCGACTACATCTTCGACCGCATCCGCGTCGTCTGCTGCGCCGCGGCCCTGATGGGCGGGCAGTTCTACCGCACCGACAAGCCCGTCTACATGTGGCTCGCCCTCGCGGTGATCTTCCTGGACGCGCTGCGCTACCTCGACGCCCTGCAGATCTTCAAGGTGCGGGCCGGGATGCGCAAGAAGATCCAGAAGCGGCTGCAGCGGGTCGAGGCGGCCAAGCCGACCGCCTTCATGGAGGACCTGCTGCGCGAGCGGGCCGAGGACGACGAGACGCAGGCCGACGCGGACGCCCAGGCCGCGGCCGTGGTGCTCGACGCCGTCGGGCCCGGCCCGCGGAACGTGCCCGCGCAGTGGACCGGCCCCGACACCGCCACGGCGAGCACGGCGGCCACCACGGACGGCTCCACCGACACGGCCGAGGCGACCGAGACGGCCGACGCGGCCGACGCGGACGCGGACACCCCGTCGCCCGAGCAGGCCCAGAAGCGCGTCATCGACCTCCAGCAGACCTTCAAGAAGCGCTTCGGCCCCTACGAGAAGTTCCGCGACTTCCTGATCAAGCACCGTGTGCGGCCGCACCTGATCAGCGGCATCGAGTTCCAGATGGCGGTCTTCATCATCGCCCCGCTCACCGGTGCCATCGTCGGCGTCACGATCGGCGCGGCCGTGCTGCTGCTGACCTTCGAACTCGCCATCATCTACAAGCTGTTGCTCTCCACCCGCGACTTCGAGGGCGTCATGGCGCAGCTCGAGGCGGAGATCCGCGAGCAGGAAGGCGCCGAGGAGGCCGAAGAGGAGGGCGCGACCCCGCTCCAGGCGTCCGTGAGCTGACCCGCACGGCATGAGGACGAGGGCCGGTCCCCCCGCAGATCGCGGGGGAACCGGCCCTCGTCACATGTGGCCGCGGCTCAGGACTCGAAGGGGTCGAAGCCCTCGAACTGCTGCTGGACGTCGTCCCGCTCGGCGTCACGGTCCTTGCGGCGCTGCGCGGCGGGACGGGGCGTGTCGAAGCGGTGGTCCTCGCCACGGCGTCCGAGCATCTCGGCGCCGGCCGCCACCGACGGCTCCCAGTCGAAGACCACGGCGTCGTCCTCGGCGCCGATGACGACCTCGTCGCCCTCGCGGGCGCCGGCCTTGACCAGTTCCTCCTCGACACCGAGGCGGGCGAGCCGGTCGGCGAGGTAGCCGACGGCCTCGTCGTTGGCGAAGTCGGTCTGGCGCACCCAGCGTTCGGGCTTCTCGCCGCGGACGCGGTAGAAGCCCTCCTCCGCGGTGACGGTGAAGCCGGAATCGTCCACGGCCTTGGGCCGGATGACGATGCGGGTGGCCTCCTGGACCGGCTGGGCGGCCCGTGCCTCGGCCACGATGCCGCCGAGGGCGTAGGACAGCTCGTTGAGGCCCTTGTGGGCCACCGCGGACACCTCGAAGACCCGGTAGCCGCGCGCCTCCAGGTCGGGGCGGACCATGTCGGCGAGGTCCTGGCCGTCGGGGATGTCCACCTTGTTGAGGACGACGATGCGCGGACGGTCCTCGAGACCGCCGTACGCGCGCAGCTCCGCCTCGATGACGTCGAGGTCGCTCAGCGGGTCGCGATCGGACTCCAGGGTGGCGGTGTCCAGGACGTGCACCAGGACGCTGCAGCGCTCGACGTGCCGCAGGAACTCCAGGCCCAGGCCACGCCCCTCGCTGGCGCCCGGGATGAGTCCGGGGACGTCGGCGACGGTGAAGACCGTCGAACCGGCCGTGACCACGCCCAGGTTGGGGACGAGCGTGGTGAAGGGGTAGTCCGCGATCTTCGGCTTGGCGGCCGAGAGCACGGAGATGAGCGAGGACTTGCCCGCGCTCGGGTAGCCGACCAGCGCCACGTCGGCGACCGTCTTCAGCTCCAGGACGAGGTCCCGGCTCTGGCCCGGCACACCCAGCAGCGCGAAGCCCGGCGCCTTGCGGCGCGCGGAGGCCAGCGCCGCGTTGCCGAGGCCGCCGCGGCCGCCCTGGCCGGCGATGAAGGTGGTGCCGTGGCCGACGAGGTCCGCGAGCACGTTGCCGCGGCTGTCCATGACGACGGTGCCGTCCGGGACGGGCAGGACCAGGTCCGTGCCGTCCTTGCCCGAACGGTTGCCGCCCTCGCCGGGCTTGCCGTTGGTGGCCTTGCGGTGCGGGTGGTGGTGGTAGTCGATGAGCGTGGTGACCGACTGGTCGACGACCAGCATCACATCGCCGCCACGGCCGCCGTTGCCGCCGTCCGGGCCGCCCAGCGGCTTGAACTTCTCCCGGTGCACGGAGGCGCAGCCATGGCCTCCGCTACCCGCGGCGACGTGCAGCTCGACGCGGTCCACGAAGGTGGTCATGCGGATGTTCCTCCAGATACGTACGGGATGTCTTGGGCTTCAACGCATCGAGGGCGGACCTGCTTCCCGTCCGGGAAACAGGATCCGCCCTCGGTGAAGTCGTATCGCGGCCGATCAGGCGACCGGGACGATGTTCACGACCTTGCGACCACGGCTGGTGCCGAACTCGACCGCACCGGCGGCGAGGGCGAACAGCGTGTCGTCCTTGCCACGGCCGACGCTCGCGCCGGGGTGGAAGTGGGTGCCGCGCTGGCGGACGATGATCTCACCGGCGTTCACGACCTGGCCGCCGAAGCGCTTGACGCCGAGCCGCTGGGCATTGGAGTCGCGACCGTTCCGGGTGGACGATGCGCCCTTCTTGTGTGCCATCTCTCTTCAGTCCCTTACTTCGCAGCGGCGGGGATGCCGGTGATCTTCAGCGCCGTGTACTGCTGGCGGTGACCCTGACGACGGCGGTAGCCGGTCTTGTTCTTGTACCGCAGGATGTCGATCTTCTGGCCCTTGTGGTGGTCCACGATCTCGGCCTGGACCTTGATCCCGGCCAGCACCCACGGGTCGCTGGTGACAGCGTCGCCGTCGACGACGAGCAGCGTCGAGAGCTCGACCGCGTCGCCAACCTTGCCAGTGGAAATCTTGTCAACCTCGACGATGTCGCCGACGGCCACCTTGTGCTGGCGGCCGCCGCTGCGCACGATTGCGTACACGCGGAACTCACTCTCTCGCTCGGATCATCACTCCTGACGCCAGCCGTCCCTGCGATGCGTGGGGGGCCTCTGCCGGCCGGGGCCGGTAGGAAGGTGCTCAGGAATGGGCGCCAAAACGCCGAAGCTCAAGGTTACGGGGCGTCCCCGACCGGGTCAAACCGGCGCCTGCCCGACCCCGGACGCACCGCGGGCCGTCCCCCGGTGGGGAACGGCCCGCGGACGGTGACCCAGGGTCAGGACGCCTCGGTGGGCGCCTCGGCCGTGGCCTTGGCGGCGGCCTTCTTCGCCGGCGCCTTCTTGGCCGCGGTCTTCTTGACAGCGGTCTTCTTGGCGGCCGTCTTCTTCGCGGCGGCCTTCTTCGCCGGCGCCTTCTTCGCGGCCGTCTTGCGTGCGGCCCGCTTCTTCGGCTCCGCCTCGGCGGTCTCCGTCCCCACCGTCGCCGCCTCGGCAGCCGGGGTCTGCTCCGGCTGCGCCTCGGCACCGGGGACGACCACGACAGCGGCCTCCTCGCCGGAGGACGGCGCGCCGGCGGGCGCGGACACCCGGCGCGTGGCACGGCGGCGGACCGGCGCGGCCGGCTCCTGGACCTCCGCCACGGGCTCCGGCTCCGGGGCCGGTGCCGGGACGGCCGTCTCCGCCGCGGAGACCACCACGGTGGCGGCCTCACCGGCGGGCGCGCTCGGCGCGGTGGCCTTGCGGGTCGCCCGGCGCCGGCCGCGGACCGGTGCCACGGGCTCCTCCGCCGGCTCGGCCGCGCCCACGGGGACGGGCGGCTCGACGGCGGTAGCCGTCGCGGCCTCCGCCGCCTGGGGCTCCGTGACCGGCGCGGCCACCGGGACGACGGTGACGATCTCGGCCGTGGCGTCCGGCGAACTCACCGGGGCGGTGACCCGCCGCGAGGCGCGCCGCCGGGAACGCCGGCCCGCCGCCGCCTCGGCCTCGGCCGGGCTGCTGTACCACTCCTCGTCCCCGCCGACCGCGGGCACCAGCTCGGCCTCGGTGACCGCGACCGGCTCCAGCTCGGGAGCCTCCTCCGCGGCCTCCTCGGCCTCGATGACGGCGGTCTCCGCGACCGCGTGCTCCTCCGCCGCGCCGCCGCGACGCCGCTTGCGCTTGCCGCCGCCCCCGGCCGCCGTGGCCTGGTCCATGTGGACGATGACACCGCGGCCGTTGCAGTGCACGCAGGTCTCGGAGAAGGACTCCAGCAGGCCCTGGCCCACCCGCTTGCGGGTCATCTGCACCAGGCCCAGCGAGGTGACCTCGGCCACCTGGTGCTTGGTGCGGTCCCGGCCCAGGCATTCCAGCAGCCTGCGCATGACGAGGTCGCGGTTGGACTCCAGCACCATGTCGATGAAGTCGATCACGATGATGCCGCCCAGGTCGCGCAGCCGCAGCTGGCGCACGATCTCCTCGGCCGCCTCCAGGTTGTTCCTGGTGACCGTCTCCTCCAGGTTGCCGCCCTGGCCGGTGAACTTGCCGGTGTTGACGTCGATGACGACCATCGCCTCGGTCCGGTCGATCACCAGCGAACCGCCGCTCGGCAGCCAGACCTTGCGGTCCAGCGCCTTCAGCAGCTGATCGTCGATCCGGTACGTGGCGAAGACGTCGACCTCGGAGGTCCAGCGGCTCAGCCGCTCCGCCAGGTCCGGCGCGACGTGCGAGACATAGCCGTGGATGGTCTCCCAGGCCGTGTCGCCGCTGACGATGACCTTGCCGAAGTCCTCGTTGAAGATGTCGCGGACCACCCGGACGGTCATGTCCGGCTCGCCGTAGAGCAGCGACGGGGCGTTGCCGGTCTTGGCCTTCTTCTGGATGTCCTCCCACTGCGACTGCAGCCGCTCGACGTCGCGGCGCAGCTCGTCCTCGCTCGCGCCCTCGGCGGCGGTGCGCACGATGACGCCCGCGTCCTCGGGGACGATCTTCTTGAGGATCTGCTTCAGCCGGGCGCGCTCGGTGTCGGGCAGCTTGCGGCTGATGCCGGTCATCGAGCCCTCGGGCACGTAGACCAGGTAGCGGCCGGGCAGCGAGACCTGGCTGGTCAGACGCGCGCCCTTGTGGCCGATCGGGTCCTTGGTGACCTGGACGAGCACCGACTGGCCGGACTTGAGGGCCGCCTCGATGCGCCGCGGGCCGTTGCCCATGCCCAGCGCCTCGAAGTTGACCTCACCGGCGTACAGGACGGCGTTGCGGCCCTTGCCGATGTCGACGAACGCGGCCTCCATGGACGGCAGCACGTTCTGGACCTTGCCCAGGTAGACGTTGCCGACGTACGAGGTGGCCTGCTCCTTGTTGACGTAGTGCTCGACGAGGACGCCGTCCTCCAGCACACCGATCTGCGTCCGGTCGCCGTTCTCGCGGACGACCATCACCCGGTCGACCGCCTCACGGCGCGCCAGGAACTCGGCCTCGGTGATGATCGGCACCCGGCGGCGGCCCTGCTCGCGGCCCTCGCGGCGCCGCTGCTTCTTGGCCTCCAGACGGGTGGAGCCCTTGATGGACTGCACCTCGTCGACCGGCTCGGACGGCTTGCGCGGCTCACGGATCTTGACGACCGTGCGCTCCGGCGCGTCCTCGCCCAGGCTCTCCTCGGCCGGACCGTCGCCCCCGCGGCGGCGCCGGCGGCGACGGCGGCGGCTGGTGCTGCTGCTCTCGGCGTCCTGGTCCTCGTCGTCCTCGGACTCGTCCGGGGCACCCTCGTCCTCGGACTCCTCGTCCTCGCCGGCGGTCTCGTCGCCGTCGGCGGCCTCACCGCGACGACGACGACGGCCACCGCGACGGCGCCGGCGGGAGATCCGCTCGCCGCCCTCGTCCTCGTACTCGTCGGCCTCGTGCTCCTCGGCCTCCGCCTCTTCCTCGTGGGCGGCCTCGGGCTCCTCGCCGGCCCGCTCCGCGACGGCGGTCTGCGCGACCTCCACGGCCTCCGCGGGCTCGCCACGACGACGGCGGCGACGGCGGCGTCCGCCGGCGTACTCCTCGGCCTCGGCCTCGGGCTCCTCCGGCTCCTCCTGCTCCGCGGGCCGCACGGCGGCCTGCGCCGCCTGCGCCGCGGTGGGGGCCTGGAACACCGGCGCCTGGAACACGGCCACGGGCGGGCGCACGACACGGCGCCGGCCACGCGCGGGAGCGGCCTCGGGCTCGGGCTCGGGCGCGATCTCGGGCTGGACCTCGGCACCCTGTGCTTCCTGCACCTCGATGACGATCGTGTCCGCGGGGACGCCGAACGCCTCCGCGACGGCCGCGACCGCGGCGACACGGGCCTGGTCGACGGTGTCGCCGTAACCGCGGATCTCGTAGGCGTCCTCGACCTCGACGGCCCAGCCGGAACCGTCGGGGACGGCCTTGGCGGTGTAGGTGCGCTGCTCCGGGGCGGCGGTCGCGGCGGCCTCGCCCCCCGCCTCCTCACGCGGCGCGAGCGCGCCCGGCTTCAGACGGCGCGAGCCGTCGTCGGCCGCGAGGAAGGAGGCGGCCGGAGCCGTGCGCCGGCGCGAACGGGTGGCCCTGGACTTCTCGCCCTGGGGCTTCTCGGACTTCCCGCGCCTCGGACGCTCGGCGGGCTCCTCCTGGAGGGCCTTCGCCGGAGCGTCGGCGGCGGCCACGGCCACGGCCGCGTCCTCCGCCGGGGCGGGCTCGGGGCTGGTCACCTTGCGCGTGGCACGGCGCCGGCCACGGGCCGGGGCAGCCGCCTGCTCGGCCTGCTCCGCCACGGGGGCGGCCTCGGCGTGCAGCGGCAGATCGGACTGGAGCTCCTTGGCCTGCGTGTCGGCGGCGGCCGCGGGGCCACCCGTCTCCTCGGCGGCCGGGGCGGGCTCGGGGCTGGTCACCTTGCGCGTGGCACGGCGCCGGCCGCGGGCCGGGGCGGCCGCCTGCTCGGCCTGCTCCGCCACGGGCGTGTCGGTGGCAGGCGTCTCGGCGGCAGGCGTCTCCGCGACGGGGGCCTCGGGGGCGGTCGCCGGGGCGGCGGTCTTCCGCGTCGCCCGACGGCGGGCCGGGGCGGGGGCGGCCTCGGCCGTCTCCTGCTCGGACCCGGCGGGCGACTGCTCCGGGGCGGCCGCCTTGCGCGTCGCACGGCGGCGTGTCCGCGCGGGGGCGGCCTCGGCCTCGGCGGACGGGGTCTCGGCCGGTATGGCCGGCGGCTCGGCGGCCGCCGTCACGGAGGTCGCGTCCTGAGCGGCCTCACCGGCCGCGGGCGGACCCGCCGGACGGCTCGCCGCCCGGCGACGGCGGCGCGGAGCGGCCGTCGGCTCACTGTCGGTGCCGCCGGAGGCGGCTTCGGTGGCGCCGTTCTCGGGCGCCTCGTTCGGCTCGTTCTGCTCGAGCATGCGGGCATATCTCCCGTCACGCTCCCGGGCGCCGCACCCTGATCCGGTTCGCGGCGGTCCGCGTCCTCGCGGTTCCACCGCCCGGGGGCGCGGGCGCCACACGGGAGCTGTCGTTTCGCTCGTCGGCACCGGACTGACGGGCCGACGAAAGTCTCGTCTGATGCGTGCTGCCGGACCCGGGTTTCCCCAGATGCGTCGGCCGCACAACGACGACGGTCCTAGGCGGAACCCTCCGGCACCGCCGCGGCATCGCGGTCGGGCGCAAGCGGATCGGTCACCGTGCCGGTCTCCTCGTGGAGCGGCCCCTGCGCCAGCCTGGTCACCGCAGCGGGGACCGGCGGCGCGAGGTCGGCCACCGCACGGAGGCCGGACAGGACGTCGTCGGGTCGTACGGCAGGTGTCACATGCCGAACAACCAGCCGCAGTATCGCACAAGCTGCTGGTGTCGGCCTATCGGCACCCTGTTCGAAGATACCTTCCCGGGCCCCGGCCACCTGCGGATCCACCGCTTCGAGCCGGGCGACGGCCTCGCGCGCGTCGAAAGTCCGCACGCCGTTCTTCGTCATGCGCTGGACCTCGACGGTCCCCGCGGCGAGGAACGCGGCCACGGCCCGCTCGGCCACGGCATGCTCCACACCGTCCAGCCGCAGCTGCCACACGGACGCCTCCAGCCGCTCGACGAGCCCCGAGGTACGGGCCTCGACGGCGTCGACCACGTCGAGGCCGTCCGGCAGGGACTCGTCCAGCAGCAGGCGCAGCTTCTCCGGCTCACGGGCCTCGCTGAGCGCGATCTCCAGGTACTCGGCCTCGCTCGCGACGCCGGTGGGTGCGGCGTTGGCGTACGACACCTTGGGGTGCGGGGTGAAACCCGCCGAGTACGCCATGGGCACCTCGGCGCGCCGCAGCGCCCGCTCGAATGCGCGCTGGAAGTCGCGGTGGCTGGTGAACCGGAGGCGGCCGCGCTTGGTGTAGCGCAGTCGGATGCGCTGCACCGCGGGTGCGGGCGGCGGGCCTTCGGGCTGTCGCTTGCCCAGTGTCGTTCAGTCCCTCGTGCGTCTGGTAACCCCGGACGGGGTTGCTTGTCGTCTTCCAGATTACTGGGGGTTCCGGCCTTCCGGTTCCCCACGGCGCCCACCGCGCTCCACCGGCCGCGGCGCGCCCGTCAGCGCGGTGCGCAGATCGGCCCGCACCCCGCGTACGGTCTCCCGCACCGCCGCCAGCGCGTCGCGCACCGCCCGGCGCGCCTCCGCCGCCGCCCGCCGCACCGGCCGCCACACCGGCAGCACCAGAGCGCGCCACACCCAGGCCGCCGGAACCACCAGGACCACGGTGACCAGCCACTTCAGCGCGCGCCCCACGGCGCGCGACACATACCCCGCCACACGCCAGGCCACCAGCACCGCGTCCCGGACCTCCCGGGCGACCGGCACGAGCACCCGGCGCCACAGCAGGAGCAGCGGCGCCACGACCACCCACCGCACCAGCCACGCCACCCCCAGGGCCACCGGCACCAGGACGTACCGCCACAGCGCGACCGCCGGAAGCACCACAAGCGCCCGGACCGCCCACCGGGCCAGCCACGCCGCCCCGGCGGCCACCGGCACCAGGACATGGCGGTACAGCGCCACCAGGGGTGCCACCAGCAGCGCCCGAAGCACCCACAGCGCCCCCGCGCCGGACGCCCGGCCCAACGGGACCAGCACGTACCGCCACAGCGCCACCGCCGGCAGGACGACCAGCACGGAGACCGCCCACCCCACTGCGACCCCCACGGCCCGCCCCACCGGCGCCAGCGCATACCGCCACAGCGCCACCGCCGGGACGACCACCAGCACCCGGGCCAGCCATCCCCCGGCGCGGCCCAGTGCCCGGCCCGCGGCCATCAGTGCGTCCCACGCGATACGCAGCGGAAGCACCACCACCAGCGCGACGATCCGCGCCGGCGTCCTGACCGCCACCGTCAGGCAGCCGTCCCCGTTCCCGCCGTACCCGTCGGCGTCCCCCCGTTCCCGCATGCCCGAACCGTACGCCCGGAAGCGCGCCTTCCCCCTCCCACGGGCGGAACCCGGCCTCCCCGCAGGCGGCGCGGGACGACGACGCGCCCCCGCCCCGCGTCAACCGCCCTGCCGCGGAGCCGGCCTGACTGACCGTCGTTCCGCTCCCCCGGACGCACGAAGGCCCCCGCCGTGCGGCGGGGGCCTCGTGTCCGAGCCCGGCTACTTCACCACGGTCAGCGGGAGCAGCTTCTTGCCCGTCGGGCCGATCTGGATGTGGGTGTCCATCTGAGGACACACCCCGCAATCGAAGCACGGCGTCCAGCGGCAGTCCTCGACCTCGGTCTCGTCGAGTGCGTCCTGCCAGTCCTCCCAGAGCCAGTCCTTGTCGAGGCCGGAGTCCAGGTGGTCCCAGGGCAGGACCTCCTCGTAGGTGCGCTCGCGCGTGGTGTACCAGGCGAGGTCGACACCCTGCTCCGGGAGTGCCTTCTCGCACATGCGGATCCAGCGGTCGTAGGAGAAGTGCTCCCGCCAGCCGTCGAAGCGGCCGCCGTCCTCGTAGACGGCGCGGATCACGGCGCCGACGCGGCGGTCGCCGCGGGAGAGCAGGCCCTCGATGATGCCCGGCTTGCCGTCGTGGTAGCGGAAGCCGATGTTGCGGCCGTACTTCCGGTCGCCGCGGATGGCGTCGCGCAGCTTCTCCAGGCGGGCGTCGGTCTCCTCGACGCCGAGCTGCGGGGCCCACTGGAACGGGGTGTGCGGCTTGGGCACGAAGCCGCCGATCGACACCGTGGCGCGGATGTCGTTCTGGCCGGTGACCTCGCGCCCCTTCTGGATGACGTTCTTCGCCATGTCGGCGATCTGCAGGACGTCCTCGTCGGTCTCGGTGGGCAGACCGCACATGAAGTAAAGCTTCACCTGGCGCCAGCCGTTGCCGTAGGCGGTGGCGACGGTGCGGATCAGGTCCTCCTCCGAGACCATCTTGTTGATGACCTTGCGGATGCGCTCGGAGCCGCCCTCGGGGGCGAAGGTGAGACCGGACCGGCGGCCGTTGCGGGTCAGCTCGTTGGCGAGGTCGATGTTGAAGGCGTCGACGCGGGTGGAGGGCAGGGACAGGCCGATCTTGTCCTCCGTGTACCGGTCGGCGAGGCCCTTGGCGACGTCGGCGATCTCGGAGTGGTCGGCGGAGGACAGCGACAGCAGGCCGACCTCCTCGAACCCGGTGGCCTTCAGGCCCTTGTCGACCATCTCGCCGATGCCGGTGATGCTGCGCTCGCGCACCGGGCGGGTGATCATGCCGGCCTGGCAGAAGCGGCAGCCGCGGGTGCAGCCGCGGAAGATCTCGACGGACATGCGCTCGTGGACCGTCTCCGCGAGCGGGACCAGCGGCTGCTTGGGGTACGGCCACTCGTCGAGGTCCATGACGGTGTGCTTGGACACCCGCCACGGCACGCCGGAGCGGTTGGGGACGACGCGGGCGATCCGGCCGTCGGCCAGGTACTCCACGTCGTAGAACCTCGGCACGTACACCCCGCCGGTGCGGGCCAGCCGGAACAGCAGTTCGTCGCGGCCGCCGGGGCGCCCCTCGGCCTTCCAGGCGCGGATCACGTCGGTGATCTCCAGGACGGCCTGCTCGCCGTCGCCGATCACGGCCGCGTCCAGGAAGTCCGCGATGGGCTCGGGGTTGAAGGCCGCGTGGCCGCCGGCGAGCACGATGGGGTCGTCCTCGGTGCGGTCCCGGGCCTCCAGCGGGATGCCCGCGAGGTCCAGGGCCGTGAGCATGTTGGTGTAGCCGAGCTCCGTGGAGAAGCTGAGGCCGAACACGTCGAAGGCCTTGACCGGGCGGTGCGCGTCCACGGTGAACTGCGGCACGTTGTGCTCGCGCATCAGTGCCTCGAGGTCCGGCCACACGCTGTACGTGCGCTCCGCGAGGACGCCCTCGCGCTCGTTGAGCACCTCGTAGAGGATCATGACGCCCTGGTTGGGCAGCCCGACCTCGTAGGCGTCCGGGTACATCAGGGACCAACGGACGTCGCACTCGTCCCAGGGCTTGACGGTGGAGTTCAGTTCCCCGCCGACGTACTGGATCGGCTTCTGCACGTGCGGCAGCAGGGCCTCGAGCTGGGGGAAGACCGACTCGACAGGCATCAGAGGTGTCTTTCGTGAGCTGGCAAGGGTGACCATTCAGCGTAACGCGTCACAGAGGGCTTCCCGGCCGCGCTCGGCGCGGGCCGGGTGCCCTCCGACGGGCGTCCCTGGCGGCTCAGCCGGCCAGTCTGCCGCGGTCGGCCTTGGGCCAGTCCTTCGGCAGCTGCCGCTCGGCCGCGGCGGCGCGGTCGCGTTCCAGCTGGTAGAGCGCGCCGTAGGCGAAGGTGTCCTCGCCGGCCTCGCGGGCGTCGGAGGCGAGGCGGAGCACGGCGTCGCGGCAGATGACGCTGTCCTGGTGCTCGCCGAGCAGCTGCTGGACGGCCTTCATGCGCTTGGTGTGCTTCTTGGCGGGCTTGCGCAGCGCCGGGACGGCCTGGGCGGCCTCTCCGCTGTAGCGGGCCCGCTTGGCGGCCTTGCGGGCGTCGTGGAGGACGATGTCGCGCTCGTGGCCGGGTTCCATCGCCAGGGCGGGTTCGACGCGCCGGCGCAGCCGCTTGTGGTCGCGCGCCACGGCCTTGGCGACGGCGCGGGCCGCGGGGGCCGAGGCGCCGTCGAGCAGCAGCGGCGGGTCGGTGAGAAGTGACTCCAGGGTGTCCAGGAGGCGGAAGTAGCGGCCGCCTCCCAGTTCGCGCAGGAGTTCCTTGCGGGCGCCCTCGTGGACGGGGGCGTCACCGCCGATGCGGACGGTGAGGGCTTCCGTGACGAGTTCCTCCGGCAGTTCCGCCAGGCGGTCGCGGAGGCGTTCGGCGAGGACCTCCCGGTCGCGTTCCAGGCCCAGGACCGCGGCGAGCCACTTGAGTTCGTCGCCGATGGGGTCGGTCACCGCGCGGTCGAGTTCTCGGCGGAAGGACTTGAAGGCACTGCGCAGCCGGCGGGTGGAGACCCGCATCTGGTGGACGGAGTCCGGTTCGTCGCGGCGGACCGCCGGGTCCCAGGCGATGATCGCGGCGACCTGTTCGTGCACGTAGGCGAGGGCGATGTCGCCGGCGGTGCCGGTCGTGGACGGCGGCCCCGGCGGCCGGGGGGCGGCCGTCAGGCGGTCGCCGAGGGCGCGGGCGAGCTTGGAGGGGGACTTCGACCGCCGCAGCCCTGCCGTGCGGAGCCGCTTCTCCAGGGCGTCGAGCAGGGCGGTGTCGCCGTCGAGGAGTTCTGTCTCGACCTCGTTCCAGGCGCTCTCGGCCCCGTCGCCGTGGTCGAGGACGGTGGCCCGGACGTGGTCGTGGGCGATCTCCACCAGGGGCGCGCCCGTGTCGTCGACGAGGTGCACGCGCTTGCGGGTGTTGCGCAGCCGGACGACCGGGACGAGGTCCCGGTCGCGGACGATGGCGGCGACCTCGGCGAGCAGCGGCTTGGGCACCCTGGGGCCGCCCTTTCGGCCCTGCTTGCCGAGAGGTGCGTGGACCTCGGTGCGGGTGTCGGCCTGCGAGCTCGGCAGCTTCAGGTGCCAGCCCGCGTCGTCGCCGCCGGTGCGGCGGCGCAGGGTGATCCTGTGGGTGGCCAGTCTCAGGTCGGACGTGTCGACGTAGACGGCGTCCAGTGCGGCGGGTTCCAGGACGCGTACCGCCGCGACCCCGGGCAGACCTTCGAGGTCGGGCTCACCGGCCTGCTCAGCGGCCTCGTACTTGCGCTCGGTCTCCGCGACACGCTTCCCCATGTCAGGAACCTAATCGCGGGTTCGCCCGGCCGCAATGGTGCGTTCACCCGGCGGGCGGGGTCAGGCGGACATGGGCCGCTTCATATGGATGGCCTGCAGCAGCCCGATCGCGATCCAGACCGCGAACATCGAGGATCCTCCGTACGAGACGAACGGCAGCGGCAGACCCGCCACGGGCATGATGCCGAGGGTCATGCCGATGTTCTCGAAGGACTGGAAGGCGAACCAGGCGACGATGCCGGCCGCGATGATCGTGCCGTACAGGTCGGTGGCGTTGCGGGCGATGCGGCAGCCGCGCCACATGATCAGGCCCAGCAGCGCGATGATCAGGGCCGCCCCGACGAAGCCGAGCTCCTCCCCCGCCACGGTGAAGACGAAGTCGGTCTGCTGCTCGGGCACGAACTGCCCCGTGGTCTGGCTGCCCTCGAACAGGCCCTTGCCGAGCAGCCCGCCGGAGCCGATGGCGATGCGCGCCTGGTTGGTGTTGTAGCCGACGCCGGCCGGGTCGAGCGCGGGGTTGGCGAAGGCGGCGAAGCGGTCGATCTGGTACTGGTCCAGGACGCCGAGCTGCCAGACCGCGATCGCGCCGCCCGCGCCCGCCGTGATCAGGCCGAGGACCCAGCGGTTGGAGGCGCCGGAGGCGAGCAGCACGCCGAGCACGATGACCGCCATCACCATGACCGAGCCGAGGTCGGGCATCAGCATGACGATGGCCATCGGCAGTATGGCGAAGCCGAGGGACTGGGCGACGGTGCGGTGGTCGGGGAAGAGCCGGTCGCCGGCGTCCACTCGTGCGGACAGCATCATCGCCATGCCGAGGATGATGGTGATCTTGGTGAACTCGGACGGCTGCAGCGAGAAGCCGCCGCCCAGCACGATCCACGCGTGGGCGCCGTTGACCGTGGTGCCCAGCGGGGTGAGCACCGCGGTCACCAGCAGCACCGAGATGGCGTAGAGCACCGGCACCGCGCCGCGCAGCCGGCGGTGGCCCAGGGTGACCGTGCCGGCGGCGAGGGCGAAGCCGATGGCGGTGTTGAGCATGTGCCGCAGCAGGAAGTAGTACGGGTCCCCGTGGGTGAGTTCCGTGCGGTTGCGCGTCGCGGAGAAGACCAGCGCGGTGCCGATCAGGGACAGCGCGAGGGCGGCGCCGAGCAGCAGCCAGTCCATCCGGCGCAGTATCGAGTCCCGGGCCAGGAGCTTGCCCAGCGTGCCGCGTTCGGGGGTGAAGCGGCGCGCCGCGTAGCTGTGCGCGCTCATGACCGGTGCCTCCTGCCCGACAGGAGGTACCCGGTGCGGTCCGGGGGCAGTGCGGCGGCCGCCAGCACGGTGTCCTGCGGTGCGGCGGGCGTCTGCGGCACGTCGGCCCAGGCAGCCTTGGTGATCTTGATGGTGCCGTCGGCGTCGATCTTCGGCAGCTTGCTCAGGGGGTGCGGGAGCAGCGCCTTCTTGTTGTCGATCGACCCGTCCTCCTGGACGCCGTACATGGCCTCGTAGATCTTGCGGACGGCCGGGCCGGAGCCACCGGAGCCGGTACCGCCCTGGGAGATCGTCATGACGATCGCGTAGTCCTTGCTGTACGTCGTGAACCACGACGTGGTCTGCTTCCCGGCGACCTCCGCGGTACCGGTCTTGGCGTGCAGCGGGATCTTGTCCTGCGGCCAGCCGCCGAACCGCCACGCGGCCGTACCGTGGGTGACGACGCCCTCCAGGGCCTCGTTGATGTACTTCAGCGTGTTCTTGGTGGCCGGGGCCTTGCCGTTCACCTTCGGCTTGATGCGGGTGATCTTCTTGCCGTCGGCGCTGATGACGGCCTTGCCGATGGTCGGCTGGTAGAGCGTGCCGCCGTTGGAGATGGCCGAGTAGATGTTGGCCATCTGGATCGGGGTGACGAGGGTGTCGCCCTGGCCGATGGCGTAGTTGACGGAGTCACCGGCGCGCATCACGTAGCCGTCGACGCAGTTCTCGCGCGCGATCTGGCTCGCGTAGTCCTGCTTGTCGCTCTTGGCGACCTTGCACCAGTAGTCCTTGTTGGCCTCGTAGTAGTCCCGCTTCCACTGCCGGTCCGGGATTCGTCCGGTGACCTCGGAGGGCAGGTCGATGCCGGTCAGCGAGCCGAGGCCGTACTCCTTGGCGGTCTTGTAGAACCAGTCCTTGGGGTGCTTCTTGGGCTTGGTGCCGCCGTCCTTCAGCCACTGGTCGTACGACAGGCCGTAGAAGACGGTGTCGCAGGAGATCTCCAGGGCGTGGGCGAGGGTGATGGAGCCCGCGCTCTCCCCTTCGAAGTTGTTGAAGACCCGGCCGCCGATGGTCATCGACGACGGGCAGGGGTAGCGACCGTTGATGTCGTAGCCGGCCTTCACGGCGGCCGAGGTGGAGATCGCCTTGAAGGTCGAGCCGGGGGCCGACTGACCCTGTATGGCCCTGTTGAGCAGCGGGAAGTTGGACTTCTTGCCCGTCAGCTTGGCGTAGTCCTTGGCGGAGATGCCGCCGACCCACACGTTCGGGTCGTACGTGGGCGCGCTGGCCATCGCGATGACCTGGCCGGTGTGCACGTCCATGACGACGACCGCGCCGGAGTCCGCCTTGTAGAGGCTGCCGGTCACCTTGTCGAAGGTCTTCCGGGCGACCTTGATCGCCTCGTCGAGTTCCTTCTCGGCGACCCTCTGGACGCGTGCGTCGATGCTGGTGACCAGATGGCTGCCGGGCTCCGCGGCGGTCTCGCCCGCCTTGCCGATGACCCGGCCGAGGTTGTCCACCTCGTAGCGGGTCACGCCGGCCTTGCCGCGCAGCTCGCTGTCGTAGGTGCGCTCCAGGCCGGAGCGGCCGATCTGGTCCGAGCGCAGCAGCGGGCGGCCCTTCTTCTCGGCGGCGGTCAGCTCGTCGTCCGTCACGGGCGAGAGGTAGCCGAGGACCTGGGAGGTGTTGGACCCGAACGGCGCGGTGTAGCGGCGCACCGCGGTGGGCTCGGCGGTGATGCCGGGGAAGTCCTCGCGGCGCTCCATGATCTGCAGCGCCTGCTGGGTGGTGGCCTCGTCGGTGATGGGGATCGGCTGGTACGGCGAACCGTTCCAGCAGGGCTTGGGGGTCTGCGAGTCGCAGAGCCGGACCTTGCCCAGGACCTCTTCCGGCTTCATGTGCAGCACACCGGCGAGCCGGGTCAGCGCCGCCTTGCCGTCGTCCTTCTGCTTCAGCAGGTCGGTGCGGCTCGCGGAGACCACCAGCCGGGTCTCGTTGTCGGCGAGCGCCACTCCCTTGTCGTCCAGGATCGACCCGCGGACGGCGGGCGCGACGACTTCCTGGACGTTGTTGCTGTTGGCCTGCGCCGTGTACTCGCTGCCGTTGCGGATCTGCAGGAACCACAGCCGCCCGCCGAGGGTGAACAGCAGGGACAGGACGAGGATCTGCAGGACCACCAACCGGATCGTGACGCGCGGCGTACGACCCGTCTCGGGGATGTTGCTCAAAGCCGCCGTCCTCCCTTGGCGACGCTCCCCACCCGGCCCAGCAGGCTCGAGCGCTGGCCGCCGATACGGGCGCCGAAGCCGGGGCCGGAGGCGTCCTCCCCGAGCGCGTCGCCCTGGTACCTGCGGGCCAGTGCCATGATCCACGGCACGGTGAACGGCGCGAGCAGCAGGTCGTACAGGGTGGCGGTGAACAGCAGCTTGCCCAGGCCCACGTGCTGGGCCGCGGTGTCGCCGACGAGGGCGCCCACCGCCGCGTACAGCACCGTGGAGCCGATGGCGGCGCCGACCACGACCAGCATCGGCCGGGTGGCCGACCGCAACTGGCCGCCGTCGGGCTTGACCAGGCCCGCGATGTAGCCGACGACGCACAGCACGAGGGCGTAGCGGCCCGCGGCGTGGTCGGCGGGCGGGGCGAGGTCGGCGAGCAGGCCCGCGCCGAAGCCGACGAGGCAGCCGGCCACGTGACCGTACGTCAGTGCGAGACCGAGGACGACGAGCAGCAGCAGGTCGGGGACGGCGCCGGGCAGGTGGAGGCGGGCCAGGACGCACACCTGGAGGATCATTCCGGCGACCACGAGGCCGGTGGAGAGCAGGATGCGCTTCATCGGACCTCCTCCTGTCCGTAGAGCGGGGACTGAGAGGGGTTCACACTCGGGGTCGCGGTGACCGTGACCGTCGGGAGGGGCTTGGGCCCTGCCGGCAGCACCGAGTCGCGCGGGTCCTTGCGCGGGCCCTGGACGACGACACCGACGATGTCGAGCTTGGTGTAGCCGACGAACGGGGTGACCTCGACCGTACGGGTGAGGCCGCCGCCCGCGGGGTCGACCTTGACGACCGTGCCGACCGGCACGCCCGGGACGAACGGCTTGTCCGCCTGCGAGCCGAAGGTGACGAGGCGGGCGCCCTTCTTCACGTGGGCCTTGCCGTTGAGGAGCTGCACCCGCATCGGCCGGTTGCCCTGGCCGGTCGCGAAGCCGAGCTCGGAGGACTTCTCCAGCCGTGTGCCGACCGTGAAGTCCGGGTCGCAGGCGAGCAGGACGGTCGAGGTGGAGGGGCCGACGGTGGTGACCCGGCCGACCAGGCCGTCCCCGTTGACCACGGTCATGTCGCGCTGGATGCCGTCGTTGGCGCCGGCGTCGATGGTGACCGTCCAGGAGAAGCCCTGGGCCGCTCCTATCGCGATGACCTGCGCGCCCTTGACGCGGTACTGACCGGCGCCGGCGAGCTTGAGCAGCTTGTCGAGTTCGCGGGCCCGCTCGCGCGTGACGTCCTTGCTGCCGAGCTGCTGCTTGAGCTCGGCGTTCTCCCGTTCCAGCTCGCTGATGCGGCTGCTGCGGTCGCCGGAGTCGCGCACCGCGTCCACGGCGTTGTCCACCGGATCGACCGCGGCCGCGACCCCGTTCTCCACGGGGCCGAAGACGGCGGCCGCGGCGGACCGGGTGCCGTCCAGCGGTGAGTCCTCACCGCCGCGGATGTCGACGGTGATCAGCGCGAATGCGATCGCCACCAGCAGTACCAGCAGAAGCCGGCTCTCTCGTGTGTCCCTCACGGGGGCCAGTCCGTGCCTTCCTCGTCAGAGCGTGTGAGCCCGTGGGCCCGATGGGCCGTCCCGGGAGGTAGAACGATCCGGCGTGCGGGCGGGACTTCACCCGTACGACGGAACGTGAGGACTCATCTGCGCGGCTGCGCGTCCAGGACCTGCTGCAGCGCCTCGAACTCCTCGACGCACTTGCCGGCGCCGAGCGCCACGCAGTCCAGCGGGGACTCGGCGATGTGGATCGGCATGCCGGTCTCGTTGCGCAGCCGCTCGTCCAGACCGCGCAGCAGCGCGCCGCCGCCGGCCAGGACGATGCCGCGGTCCATGATGTCGCCGGACAGCTCGGGCGGGCACTTGTCGAGGGTCGTCTTGACCGCGTCGACGATGGCGTTGACCGGCTCCTCGATCGCCTTGCGCACCTCGGCGGCCGAGACGACCACCGTCTTGGGCAGGCCGGAGACCAGGTCGCGGCCGCGGATCTCGGTGTGCTCCTCGTTGTCGACCGCGAAGGCCGAGCCGATGGTGAGCTTGATCGATTCCGCGGTGCGCTCGCCCAGCAGGAGGCTGTACTCCTTCTTGATGTGCTGGATGATCGCGTTGTCCAGCTCGTCGCCGGCCACCCGGATGGACTGCGCGGTGACGATGCCGCCGAGCGAGATGACGGCGACCTCGGTGGTGCCGCCGCCGATGTCGACGACCATGTTGCCGGTCGCCTCGTGGACGGGGAGCCCGGCGCCGATCGCGGCGGCCATGGGCTCCTCGATGATGTGCACCTGGCGGGCGCCGGCCTGGGTGGCGGCCTCGATGACGGCGCGGCGCTCGACCCCGGTGATGCCGGAGGGGACACAGACCACGACACGGGGTCGTGCCAGGTAGCGACGCTTGTGGATCTTGAGGATGAAGTAGCGCAGCATGCGCTCGGTGATCTCGAAGTCGGCGATCACCCCGTCCTTGAGAGGACGGACCGCGACGATGTTGCCGGGGGTCCGGCCGATCATCTTCTTCGCTTCGGAGCCGACCGCCAGGATGCCGCCGGTATTGGTGTTGATGGCGACGACGGAGGGCTCGTTGAGGACGATCCCGCGACCCCTGACGTACACCAGCGTGTTGGCGGTGCCGAGGTCGACAGCCATGTCACGGCCGATGAACGACATGTTGTTCGCCATGAGGATACGTCTGGCCTTCCCGAGCTGGAGCGATGTGGGGGTGAGCACGGCGGATGCGCTGCTGTGCGCCGAGCCGGATGAGCGGAGATTCCATCGTAGTCGCGCCCGACGGGGCACGGGGTCAGGGTTCCGCCGCCATTGTCATCAGAACACACAGCTGTCCTCTGCAATGGTGACGCCGTGTCGGCGGAATTGGTTCCCCGAACCCCCGGCATATGCCTTCGGGCGGCCGGGAAATTTCCGGCCGCCCGTTGAGCTGATCGGGCGTCAGCGGCGAATTCGGGGCGAACAGGAGCGCAGGATCAGGCCAGGCCGGGGAAGAAGATCTTGATCTCCCGCTCGGCGGACTCCTCGGAGTCCGAGGCGTGGATCAGGTTCTCCCGGACGATGGTGCCGAAGTCACCGCGGATCGAACCGGGGGCGGCGGCGATCGGGTCGGTCGGGCCGGCCAGCGCGCGCAGCCCCTCGATGACCCGCTCCCCGGAGACGACCAGCGCGACGACCGGACCGGAGGCCATGAACTGGACCAGCGGCTCGTAGAACGGGCGGCCGACGTGCTCGGCGTAGTGCTGCTCGAGGAGGGCGCGGTCGAGCGTGCGCAGCTCCAGCGCGGTGATGCTCCAGCCCGCCTTGCGCTCGATGCGGCCGAGGATCTCGCCGACCAGGCCACGACGAACGGCGTCCGGCTTGAGAAGGACGAGGGTGCGCTGGGACACGGTGTGACTCCTATGTGCGGGGTGCGGGTACGACGACATTACCGGTGATCCCCGGGACCCACGGCACCCCCTCGGCCCGGGTGCCAGCCGTACGGTCAGGCCGGCTGCGCGGCACGCGCCGCCTTGGCCTCGTCGACCTTCCGGCCGAAGTGGACGGCCGCCCACCACAGCCCGGCGAAGACCACGCCGAGGAAGAACATCACCGGGACGACGAAGCCGCTCGCGATCAGCCCGGCCTGCAGCAGCCAGCCGACGGCCAGCCCGCCGCGCCGCCCCAGCACGCCGCACAGCAGTACGCACAGGGCCATGGCGATGCCGCTGACCGTCCACACCGTGCCGGCGGTCAGCTCCGGCTGCTTCATCGCCACCAGACCGGCGAAGCCGATCACGAAGAACTCACCGATCAGGGTGCTCGCGCACAGGGTCCGCATCCGCTTGGCTTCGCTTCCCGCTCGTCACTTGCGGCCCAGCAGCAGCCGGGCCTCTCCCACGGTGATCACCGAACCGGTGATCAGTACCCCGGAGCCGGAGTACTCCCCCTGCTCCTCGGCGAGCGTGACGGCCGCCTCGATGGCGTCGTCCAGCCGGGGCTCGACCTGCACGCGGTCGTCGCCGAAGACCTCGACCGCCAGCGCGGCCAGCTCGTCCACGTCCATCGCGCGGTGGGTGGAGTTCTGGGTCACCACGACCTCGGCGAAGACCGGCTCGAAGGCCTCCAGCAGGCCCCGTACGTCCTTGTCGCCGCTCGTCCCGACCACGCCCACCAGGTGCGTGAAGCCGAAGGCCTCGCCCACCGCGCCGACCGCCGCCCGGGCACCCGCCGGGTTGTGCGCCGCGTCCAGCACCACGGTGGGGCTGCGGCGCACGACCTCCAGCCGGCCCGGCGAGGTGACGTTGGCGAAGGCGGTACGCACGGTGTCCACGTCGAGGGTGCGGGCGTGCAGCGTGCCGATGCCGAAGAACGCCTCCACCGCGGCGAGCGCCACGGCCGCGTTGTGGGCCTGGTGCTCACCGTGCAGCGGCAGGAAGACCTGCTCGTACTCCCCGCCCAGGCCGCGCAGGGTCAGCATCTGCCCGCCGACGGCCACCTCGCGGTGCGCGACGCCGAACTCCATGCCCTCCCGGGCGACCGTCGCGTCCACCTCGACGGCCCGCTTCAGCAGCACCTGGGCCGCCTCCACGGGCTGCTGCGCCAGCACGGCGGTGGCGTCCTTCTTGACGATCCCGCTCTTCTCCACCGCGATCTCGCCGGCCGTCTCGCCCAGGCGGTCGGTGTGGTCCAGGTCGATCGGGGTCACGACGGCGACCGTGCCGTCGACCACGTTGGTCGCGTCCCAGCTGCCGCCCATGCCGACCTCGACGACGGCCACGTCCACCGGGGCGTCGGCGAAGGCGGCGTACGCCATGCCGGTCAGCACCTCGAAGAACGACATCCGGTGCGGCTGGGAGGCGTCCACCATCTCCACGTACGGCTTGAGGTCGCCGTACGTCTCGATGAACCTCTCCGGCGCGATCGGCCTTCCGTCGAGGCTGATCCGCTCGGTGACGGACTGCACGTGCGGGCTGGTGTAGCGCCCGGTGCGCAGGTCGAAGGCGAGCAGCAGCTGCTCGATCATGCGGGCGGTACTGGTCTTGCCGTTGGTGCCGGTGATGTGGATCGAGGGGTAGGAGCGCTGCGGCTCGCCCAGGATGTCCATCAGCGCGGTCATCCGGTCCAGGGACGGCTCCAGCTTCGTCTCCGGCCAGCGGCCGGCGAGCTCCGCCTCGACCTCGCGCAGGGCCCTGTCGACCTCCGGGTCGGTGGGGCGGGCCGGGACGCCGTCGTCCTGCGGCACCGGTCCCCCGGCCCGGAGGGTACGGCTGCCCGCCTCGATCACCGCCAGGTCGGCCTCGCGGCCGGGGTCGGTCTCGGCTTCGTCCTCGTCGCCGCCCAGACCCATCGCGGCCAGCGGATCGGAAAGGGGCTCGTCGTTCTCGGGGCGCGGGTTGCTCACGACCACATTGTACGAAGCGGCCGGGTAGATCCGGGTTGTGGGCAGGCGTTCACGCCTGCCCACCCCCGGCGCGTCAGCCCTGCGGCAGCGAGGACAGCTGCGCGGTGATGCGGGCGATGTCCGCCTCGGCCGCCTCCAGGCGGGTGCGGATCTTGGCGACGACCGGTTCCGGCGCCTTCGCCAGGAACGCCTCGTTGCCCAGCTTCGCCGTGGCCTGCGCCTTCTCCTTCTCGGCCGCGGCCAGGTCCTTCGCCAGCCGCTTCCGCTCGGCGTCGACGTCGATCGTCCCGGAGAGGTCCAGCGCGACCGTCGCGCCCGCGACCGGGAGGGTCGCCGTCGCGGTGAAGGCCTCGCCCTCCGGCTGCAGGCGCAGCAGCTGGCGGACCGCGGCCTCGTGGGCCTCCAGGCCGGTGGAGCCGAGGTCGAGCCGGGCCGGGACCTTCTGGCCCGGCTGCAGGCCCTGGTCGGCGCGGAACCTGCGGACCTCGGTGACCAGCGACTGCACCGCCGCGATCTCCTGCTCGGCGACCGCGTCGCGGAAGCCGGAGTCGGCCGGCCAGTCGGCGACGACGACCGACTCACGCCCGGTGAGCGTGGTCCACAGCGTCTCGGTGACGAAGGGGACCACCGGGTGCAGCAGCCGCAGCAGCTTGTCCAGGACCTCGCCCAGCACGCGCCGGGAGACCTCGGCCGGGCGGCCGCCCGCGAGGAAGGTGGTCTTGGACAGTTCGACGTACCAGTCGAAGACCTCGTCCCACGCGAAGTGGAAGAGGGCGTCGCTGAGCTTGGCGAACTGGTAGTCGTCGTAGAGCGCGTCGGTCTCGGCGACCGTGGCGTTCAGCCGGGACAGGATCCAGCGGTCGGTGGCCGACATCTCCTCGGGCGCGGGCAGTTCGCCCTCGACCGTGGCGCCGTTCATCAGCGCGAAGCGCGTGGCGTTCCAGATCTTGTTGGTGAAGTTGCGGGCGCCCTGGACCCAGTCCTCACCGATCGGCACGTCGGTGCCGGGGTTGGCACCGCGGGCGAGGGTGAAGCGCAGCGCGTCGGAGCCGTACTTGTCCATCCAGTCCAGTGGGTCCACGACGTTGCCGAAGGACTTGGACATCTTCTTGCCGCGCTCGTCGCGCACCAGGCCGGTGAGGGCGATGGTGTGGAAGGGGGCCTGGCCGTCCATGGCGTACAGGCCGAACATCATCATCCGGGCGACCCAGAAGAAGATGATGTCGTGGCCGGTCAGCAGGACGTCGGTCGGGTAGAACTTCTCGAGGTCCGCGGTGCGGTCCGGCCAGCCCAGGGTGGAGAACGGCCACAGGCCGGAGGAGAACCAGGTGTCCAGGACGTCGGTGTCCTGCGTCCAGCCCTCGCCGGCGGGCGGCTGCTCGTCCGGGCCGACGCAGACGGTCTCGCCGTCCGGGCCGTACCAGACCGGGATGCGGTGGCCCCACCACAGCTGGCGCGAGATGCACCAGTCGTGCATGTTGTCGACCCACTGGAAGTAGCGGCCGGACATCTCCTGCGGGTGGATCTTCACCCGCCCGTCGCGGACCGCGTCGCCGGCGGCCCGCGCGAGCGGGTCGACGTTGACCCACCACTGCAGCGACAGCCGCGGCTCGACGATCGTCCTGCAGCGGGAGCAGTGGCCCACCGCGTGGACGTACGGCCGCTTCTCCGCGACGATCCGGCCCTGCGAGCGCAGCGCGCCGACCACGGCGTCACGCGCCTCGAGGCGGTCCATGTCCTGGAAGGGGCCGTGGACGGTGATCCGTGCGCGCTCGTCCATGATCGTCAGGGACGGCAGGTTGTGGCGCCGGCCGATCTCGAAGTCGTTGGGGTCGTGCGCCGGGGTCACCTTGACGGCGCCGGTGCCGAACTCCGGGTCGACGTGCTCGTCGGCGACGACCGGGATCCGGCGGTCGGTGAGCGGCAGGTCGATCTCGGTGCCGACCAGGTGCCGGTAGCGCTCGTCGTCCGGGTGGACGGCGACGGCCGTGTCACCGAGCATCGTCTCGGCCCGGGTGGTGGCCACGACGATGGAGTTCTCGCCGTCGCCGTAGCGGATCGAGACCAGCTCGCCGTCCCGGTCCTCGTGCTCGACCTCGATGTCGGAGATCGCGGTCAGGCAGCGCGGGCACCAGTTGATGATGCGCTCGGCGCGGTAGATCAGACCGTCGTCGTAGAGCTTCTTGAAGATCGTCTGGACGGCGCGGGAGAGGCCCTCGTCCATGGTGAAACGCTCGCGCGACCAGTCGACACCGTCGCCGAGGCGGCGCATCTGGCCGAGGATCCTGCCGCCGTACTCCTCCTTCCACTGCCACACGCGCTCGACGAAGGCCTCGCGGCCCAGGTCCTGCCGGGACTTGCCCTCCTCGGCGAGCTGCTGCTCGACCTTGTTCTGGGTGGCGATGCCCGCGTGGTCCATGCCGGGCAGCCACAGCGCCTCGTAGCCCTGCATCCGCTTGCGGCGGGTGAGGGCGTCCATCAGCGTGTGCTGGAAGGCGTGGCCCAGGTGGAGGCTGCCGGTGACGTTCGGCGGCGGGATGACGATGGTGTACGGCTTCTTGTCGCTCTTGGCGTCGGCCTCGAAGTAACCGCGCTCTACCCAGCGCTCGTACAGGGGCCCCTCTACCTCGGCCGGCGCGTACTGGGTCGGCAGTTCGGGGGTCGCGCTGTTCGGCCCGCTCGCGGCGGCCTGCTGAGTGTTGTCGGTCACGGCGCTCAGTTTACGGGCGCGGCGGGCCCCCTAACGAATCCGGCCGGTGCCCGGGCGCGAGAGGCGGCCCCCGGGCACCGGCGCAGGCGCGCCCGCCGCGAGGGCCGGCCGGGGGGGCGCCGGCGCCGCGCGGACCCGGGTTCCCCACGCGCCCGCGCACCGGGCGCGGCGGCGCCGGGACCGGCAGGCGCGGCCCCGCCGTGTCCCGGAGCCCGACCCCAGCGCCCGAACGGCGCCCGGCCTGAGCGCATCTGAGGGTGACTCGGCGGAGGGAACGGGTAGGGGTGACTCCGGCCTGATGTGCGGTGACGGTGACCAACCGGGCATCTGCATCGTCTTGTTACCAAGTCCTGACGACTCCGGTGTAAAGACCGCTTAAACGATCCGCAAGGATGAGTACGAGGAGACAGCAGTTCAACGAGGGGACTCACCGATGAGCTTCAACCAGCCGCCGCCGCAGCCGGGTTACGGCGGCCAGCCCGGCTACGGGGGCCAGCCCGGCCAGCCCCAGCAGCCGCCGGTCCCGCCCGGTCCGCCCCAGCAGCCCGCACCCGGGTACGGCTACCCCCAGCAGCCCGCTGCGCCGCAGACCGTCCCCGGTTACGGCCAGCCCCAGCCGCCCGGCCCGTACGGTCAGCAGCCCGGCCCGTACGGCCAACCGGGCCCGTACGGCCAGCAGCCCGGCGCCTGGGGTGCCCCTCCGCCGCCCCCGTCCTCCGGCGGCAAGGGCAAGGTCATCGGAATCGTCGTCGGCGTCGTGGTCGCCGCCGCGGTCGTCGGCGGCGGCATCTTCGCCCTCTCCAGCGGCGGCGGCATCGGCGGCGGCGGCGATTACAAGCTGACGACGCCGGCGACGGTCGTGGACGGCAAGTACAGCAAGTCCGACCAGAAGCTCGCGGAGTCCGAGTCCGGCAGCGACAAGTACATCTCGAACGGCACCTCGATCTCCGCCGCCTACACGAGCGCCGACGAGCAGATCGGGTTCGGCGGCGCCTACGGCGGAATCGACGACCCCGGCGCCGCGGTCGACAAGATGATCTCGGCCGCCCTGTCGGGCAGCACCGCCGCCGAGCAGCACCCGGCCGGCTTCGACGGCGACGTGATGAAGTGCGGCGAGAAGGACTACGGCGTCTTCAAGTCCCCCTTCTGCGTCTGGGGTGACGACAGCACCATCGCCCTGCTGATCTGGTCCCCCTCCACGGAGGCGGCCGGCTCCGGCACCATCCCCGACGCCCCCTCCGTCTCCGACTTCGCGCAGACCACGGCGAAGTTCCGGAACGACGTCCGCGTCAAGAAGTAACCGGCCACCACACGTGAGGGGGCGCCCGGCAGCTGCCGGGCGCCCCCTCACGTGTGCGGGTGGGTGCGTGCTACGCGCTCTTCTGCTCGCCCTTGCCGATGATGCGGGGCTCGCGCGGTACCAGGGTCGGGTTCACATTGGAGTGCACGACGTCCTCGGTGATGACGACGCGGGCGACGTCCTTGCGGGAGGGCACCTCGTACATCACCGACATCAGCACCTCCTCCATGATGGCGCGCAGACCCCGGGCGCCGGTCTGGCGGAGGATGGCCTGGTCGGCGATGGCCTCCAGGGCGCCGCGCTCGAACTCGAGCTCGACGCCGTCGAGCTCGAAGAGCCGCTGGTACTGCTTGACCAGGGCGTTGCGCGGCTCGACCAGGATCTGCAGCAGCGCCTCGCGGTCGAGGTTGTGCACGCTGGTGATGACCGGCAGACGGCCGATGAACTCGGGGATCATGCCGAACTTCACCAGGTCCTCCGGCATGACCTCGGAGAACTGGTCCGCGGAGTCGATCTCGCGCTTGGAGCGGATCGTCGCGCCGAAGCCGATGCCCTTGGCACCGGCCCGGGACTCGATGATCTTCTCCAGACCCGCGAAGGCACCGCCCACGATGAAGAGCACGTTGGTGGTGTCGATCTGGATGAACTCCTGGTGCGGGTGCTTGCGCCCGCCCTGCGGCGGCACCGAGGCCGTGGTGCCTTCCAGGATCTTCAGCAGGGCCTGCTGCACGCCCTCGCCGGAGACGTCCCGGGTGATCGACGGGTTCTCGCTCTTGCGGGCGACCTTGTCGATCTCGTCGATGTAGATGATCCCCGTCTCGGCCTTCTTGACGTCGTAGTCGGCCGCCTGGATCAGCTTGAGCAGGATGTTCTCGACGTCCTCGCCGACGTACCCGGCCTCGGTGAGCGCCGTGGCGTCCGCGATGGCGAACGGCACGTTCAGCATGCGGGCGAGCGTCTGGGCGAGCAGGGTCTTGCCGGAGCCCGTGGGGCCGAGCAGCAGGATGTTGGACTTGGCGAGCTCGATGCCGTCGTCGTGGCCGCGCCCGCCGCCGTTCTCACCCGCCTGCACGCGCTTGTAGTGGTTGTACACCGCGACGGAGAGCGCCTTCTTCGCCGGCTCCTGGCCGACGACATAGCTCTCGAGGAACTCGTAGATCTCGCGCGGCTTCGGCAGGTCCTCCCACCGCACCTCGGAGGACTCGGCGAGTTCCTCCTCGATGATCTCGTTGCAGAGATCGATGCACTCGTCGCAGATGTACACACCGGGTCCTGCGATGAGCTTCTTCACCTGCTTCTGGCTCTTTCCGCAGAATGAGCACTTGAGCAGATCGCCGCCGTCACCGATGCGTGCCACGAGGTGCTTCCCCTTCGCCTGGGTCCCGCCAGTTCGACGAGTCCTGGTGCTTGCCTATCGACGGTACCTTGCCGCGCCCCCAGTGCGGGCCCCCCTTGGAGCTACTGGGCCGTGACCTGCACAACCCGGTGGCTCCAAGAGGGGACTTCTTGTCGCAGAATGCCCTGCCTGGCGTCAGACCGCGACCGACGAGCCCTTGCGGGTCGAGACGATCTGGTCGACCAGACCGTAGGAGAGGGCCTCCTCGGCCGTGAGGATCTTGTCGCGCTCGATGTCGTCGCGGATCTTCTCGATCGGGGTGCTGGAGTGCTTGGCCAGCATCTCCTCCAGCTGGGCCCGCATCCGCAGGATCTCGTTGGCGGCGATCTCCAGGTCCGAGACCTGGCCACGGCCGGTCTCGCTGTACGGCTGGTGGATCAGGATGCGGGCGTTCGGCAGCGCCATCCGCTTGCCGGGGGTGCCGGCGGCGAGCAGCACGGCCGCGGCGGAGGCCGCCTGGCCCATGCAGACCGTCTGGATGTCGGGCTTCACGAACTGCATCGTGTCGTAGATGGCCGTCAGCGCCGTGAAGGAGCCGCCGGGGCTGTTGATGTAGACCGAGATGTCGCGGTCCGGGTCCATCGACTCCAGGCACAGCAGCTGCGCCATGACGTCGTTGGCGGAGGCGTCGTCGATCTGCACCCCGAGGAAGATCACGCGCTCCTCGAAGAGCTTCGCGTAGGGGTCGTACTCGCGGACGCCCTGGGAGGTGCGCTCGACGAAGCGAGGCACGACGTAGCGGGCCTCGGCCGCGCTCGTGCGGTCGTAGATGCCGCTGCCGGGGAAGTTCTGGGTGGTCACGTTCACCGTCCTGAGATGAGCATTGGGCTGGGGTCGGTCCTGCGGGGCTGCGCGGGCGTCAGGCCCGGTCAGGCCCCGGTGCCGCCGCCGCCCGGCACGTTCACGGCGTGCGTGATGACGTCGTCGATCAGGCCGTACTCCTTGGCCGCGTCGGCGGAGAACCAGCGGTCGCGGTCGGAGTCGCGGGTGATCGCCTCGACGCTCTGGCCCGAGTGCTCGGCGATGAGCTCGGCCATCCGCTTCTTCGTACGGAGAAGCTGCTCGGCGTGGATCTTGATGTCGGAGGCCGAGCCGGCCAGGCCGGCGGACGGCTGGTGCATCAGGATGTCGGTGTTCGGCAGCGCGAAGCGCTTGCCGGGGGTACCGGCGGTCAGCAGGAACTGGCCCATGGAGGCCGCCAGACCCATGGCGATGGTGACGACGTCGTTCTTGATGAACTGCATGGTGTCGTAGATCGCCATGCCGGCCGTCACGGAGCCGCCGGGGCTGTTGATGTAGAGGTAGATGTCCTTGTCCGGCTCGGCGGCAAGGAGGAGCAGCTGCGCGGTGATCTTGTTGGCGATGTCGTCGTCCACCGGCTGGCCGAGGAAGATGATCCGCTCGCCGAGCAGCCGGTTGTAGACCTGGTCGCCGAGGCCACCGATGGTCGGCTCGCCGGCGGCGGAAGGCATCGGAGTCGTCACGTATCCACCTGCTCGTTGTCGGACGGCGCGGACGCCGTCACAGGGTCTTCTCGTAGGGCACGGGCCCTCGTACTTACGGACCCTAACGCGCAGGTGGGGCCCGGCAATCCCCCACGCGGAACTGTTCGCTGTCAGCGCAGGGAGGGTGTAAGCGGAGAGCGAAAAGGAGCAGAACGGGCCCGGACGCACTGGTCGTCCGGGCCCGTCGGATGTCGCTACGGGGGCGAGGATCAGGCCTCGGAGCCCTCACCCTTGGCGGTCTCGGCGTCCGCGTCCTCGGAGGTGGCCTGGACCGTCTCGCCGGTCTCGTCCTCCTCGTCCTCCAGGTCGACGACCTCGCCGTTGGTGTCCTTGACCGTGGCGGCCTCGACGACCAGGGCCAGCGCCTTGCCGCGGGCGACCTCGCCGACGAGCAGCGGCACCTGGCCGCCCTCGACGACCGCCTGCGCGAACTGGTCGGGGCTCATGCCCGAGGAGGCGGCACGGCGCATGAGGTGCTCGGTGAGCTCCTCCTGGTTGACGGAGAGCTTCTCGGTGGAGACGAGCTCGTCCAGGACGAACTGGGTCTTGATGCCCTTCTTCGCCTGGCCCTCGATCTCCTCGTCGTACTCCTCGCGGGTCTTGCCCTCGTTCTCGAGGAACGACTCCCACGTCAGGCCGGCGGCCGGGAACTGGTGGTGCTCCAGGTTGTGGACCCGGGTCTCGATCTCGTCCTTGAGCAGCTTCTCCGGCAGCGGGATCTCGACCAGTTCCAGGAGGGCGTCCAGCACCTTCTCCTGGGCCTGGGTGGCCTGGTCGTACTGCTGGATGCGCTCCTGGCGCTTCACGGCGTCGGCGCGGAGCTCCTCGAGGGTGTCGAACTCGCTCGCCAGCTGGGCGAAGTCGTCGTCCAGCTCGGGCAGCTCACGGGCCTGGACGGTGGTGACGTCCACCTTGACCTGGGCCTCCTTGCCGGCGGCGGAGCCGCCCTTGAGCTCGGAGGTGAAGGTGGCCGAACCGCCGGCCTCCAGGCCGATGACGGCCTCGTCGATGCCGTCGAGCAGCTGGCCGGAGCCGATGGTGTAGGTGACGCCACTGGCGACGCCGTCCTCCAGCACCTCGCCCTCGACCGAGGCCTCCAGGTCGACGACGACGACGTCGCCGTCGGCGGCGGCGCGCTCCACGACGGTGGTGGAGGCGAAGCGCTCGCGCAGCTGCTCCAGGGCCTTGTCGACGTCCTCGTCGGACACCTCGATGGCGTCCACGGTGACCTCGATGCCGGAGTAGTCCGGGATCTCGATGACCGGACGGATGTCCACCTCGGCGGTGAACTTCAGCTCCTGGCCGTCGTTGAACTCGGTGATGTCCACCTCGGGCTGGCCGAGGACGTTGAGCTCGCCCTCGTTGACCGCCTCCGTGTAGAACTTCGGCAGGGCGTCGTTGATGGCCTCTTCGAGGACCGCGCCACGGCCGAACCGCTGGTCGATGACGCGCGCGGGGATCTTGCCCTTACGGAAGCCCGGCACCGTGACCTGCTGGTTGATCTTCTTGTACGCCGCGTCGAGGCTGGGCTTGAGCTCCTCGAAGGGCACCTCGACAGTGAGTCGAACCCGGGTCGGGTTCAGAGTCTCGACGGCGCTCTTCACGGTTGGGTCTCCTTGGGGGCTTTACGTTGATGGGCGGCCGCTCGGCGATCGTGCGGGGCGGCTGGTGTTCGACCTGGCATTTCCGCGTACCGCGTGGCCGACGACCCATCCTACCGGTACCACAATCCTGCGGCCGGGCCTGCTCGGCACAGGGCGGCCGAGCACTGGTCGGGGTGGCCGGATTCGAACCGACGACCTTCCGCTCCCAAAGCGGACGCGCTACCAAGCTGCGCCACACCCCGTCGGTGCGACACGTAGAGTACATGCCTCCGCACACCCTGACGGCCACATACGGCGTGCGTGGGAGCCGGGTCGATCGGCTACGATCTGATGTGCCAGACTGACTGGCCGTTGCGGGCGTAGCTCAATGGTAGAGCCCCAGTCTTCCAAACTGGCTACGCGGGTTCGATTCCCGTCGCCCGCTCTGCAGGTAAAGGCCCAGGTCAGGGGAGTGACTCCCCGGACCTGGGCCTTTGTTTACCCCGAACGGACCGGTCGGCCGCGTGCGCCGGCCTCCGCGGTCCGTACCGCCCGGCCCTCACGATCACGGCGACGACGGCACCGGGTGATGCCGTTCCGGCGCGCGGTGGTGCCCCTCTGTCCGCCGAGGACACGCCCGGCGACCCGAACGGTGTGCACGGATCGTGCCGCGGTCCAGACGGCGTCCTGCCGGCGCGGGCCGGTCGACCCACCCCGTCGGAGGCGGCGGAACGCCCCACCGGGGGTTACGCCACAGGCCGGGGAGCGACTCCCCCGGCCTGGGACTCTCCGTTCGCCCCGTGGACCGCCCGGCGCCACCCGGCCACCGCGGGTCCGTCGGCTCACCCCATCGGAGGCCTCGTCAGCCCGAACGGGCGCTCGCCGGGGTCAACGCCGTCGGCGGGCACGCCGGGTTGACGCTTCGGGTCCGTCACCCGAACGGGAGGCCCGAAATCGCCGCCGGCCCTGACCGCGCCGGGCGCCGTGCGCGGGACCGGCCGTCGCGGCACACCCGCAGGGGGCCCGGAGGGATGCGGGCCCCGTTCGTCACGCCGCCGGGCTCTGCTGCTTGAGCCAGTCGGCGAACGTGAGGGTGCCGCGGGGGCCGGGGCCGGTCGGCAGCGGCCGGCGGCTCCATGGGAGGGGGCCCACCGGGGCCCGCGAACCCTCCGGGCCGGGCGCCTCCGCATGCGTGGACGCCGGAGTCTGCGCAGGCTGGGAGGTGTGCCGGTGATCCACGGTGAGGAACGATGATCGTTACGGTGGTGTCGATGCCGGAGGGCGTCGCCGCCCGTGCCGCCGTGTCGGAGGCGCGTGAGCGGCTCGCGGCGTGCCGGTTCCTGCTCGTGGACGTCGAGGTGCCCGGCGATGGGCGGCCCGACGAGCTGTCGATCGCCCGTGAACTCGGCCTGGAGGCCGAGGACCTGGCATGGCTGGGGAGGGCGGGCGAGACGGCGCGGGCGGAGTTCCACGGGGACAACGCCCGGTTCGTCGTGCCCGTCGTCGACGCCGGCAAGGTCGTCCACGTCCATGTCTTCGTGACCGAGCGGTACCTGGTCACCGTCCACCGCGGGCCGAACACCCTGGTCGGGCGGTTCGTCACCCGGCTGCCGCACGAGCGGCCCGCGGACTCCACGGCCACGCTGTTCCTGCTGCTGGAGGACGCCCTGGAGACCTTCCGCAAGACCGCCGTGGAGGCGTTGCTGCAGGTGGAGGACCTCGAGGACGAGATGTTCGAGAGCCGGCACCCTCAGCAGGTGTACCGGCTGGCGCGGCTGCGGCGGCGGGCGGCTCTGCTGCACCACGCCCTGCTGCCCTATCTGCAGGCGGCCGACGAGACCATCACCCGGCGGATGATGAGCGGCACCTTCCCCGAGGAGCGGCAACGGCTCGCGGCCTCGTACCAGCGGGCCGCGCGGATGGTGCTCGCCAGCATCGAGTCGCTCCAGGACGCGGCCCGGCGGGCCTTCGCCAGCTACTCCTCCCTCGTGTCCGGTGAACAGAACGGCGTGATCAACCGGCTGGCCATCGTCTCGACGATCTTCCTCCCGCTGACCTTCCTGACCGGCTTCTTCGGCATGAACTTCACGTACATGACGGACGAGTTGGAGAGCAGGGACGTCTTCTGGCTGCTCGCCGTGGGGCTGCAGGCACTCGTCCTGGTCATCGCCGTCTACGTGCTGCACCGCACCCGCATCTGGCGCAGGCTGCGCGACGACGGGCGCGACGACTCCTGAGGCCTCATTACATTGGCGGCATGGAGATCTGGATCAACCCCGCGTGCTCGAAGTGCCGCTCCGCGCTGCACCTGCTGGACGAGGAGGGCGCGCAGTACACCGTGCGCCGCTACCTGGAGGACCCGCCGGACGCGGACGAGATCCGCGCGGTGCTCGAGCGGCTCGGTCTGGAGCCGTGGGACGTAGTGCGGACCCAGGAGGCCGAGGCGAAGGAGCTGAGCCTGAAGGAGTGGCCGCGCGAGCCAGGTGAGCGGGAGCGCTGGATCGGGGCGCTCGCGGCGCACCCCCGGCTGATCCAGCGGCCGATCATCACCGCCGAGGACGGCACGGCGGTCGTCGCCCGCTCCGAGGAAGCGGTACGGGACGCCCTCGGACGCGTCCCGGGCGGCGCCGGGAACCCGGGGTAGAGCGCCTCGGCACACGGACAGCCCGGCGGCGGTGGTGAACCCGTCGAGGGCGCCACGGCGCCGGCGGAGCCGCCCGCCGGGCCGAAGCCGGGGCTCCGGACGCACGGGACCGCCCCGACGCGGCGGGACGGCGAGGACGGGCCCCGACGCCGCTCTCGCCGGGCAGTGCACCTCTACGGCCCTAGCCGACCGGCACGCCCTGCGGCCCCTTGATCCGCTTCATGATCATCTGCGAGTTCACCTCGCTGACGCCGGGCAGGGCGATCAGCTTCTCCGTCCAGAAGCGCTCGTAGGCGTCGCTGTCCGCCACCGCGATCCGCAGCAGGCAGCCGGGTGCGCCGTAGAGCCGGTAGGCCTCGACGATGTCGGGGATGGCCTGCACCCGCTCCTCGAAGGCGGCGACTGACTCGCGGTCCCGCCGCACCTCGACGGAGGCGAAGACCTCGAAGCCGCGGCCGACGGCTGCCGGGTCGACGACGGCCCGGTAGCTCTGGATCACCCCGTCCTCCTCCAGTTGGCGCACCCGGCGCAGGCACGGGGAAGGGGTGAGGCCGACCCGGGCGGCCAGCTCCTGGTTGGTGAGCCGGCCGTCGGCCTGGAGCTCGCGCAAGATTCTTCTGTCGATGGCGTCCACAAGGGCGATAGATACCACGTCTGGCGGATCTACGCGGGCTGATTGGCAATCCGATGCCGGGGTTAAGCACATATCCTTGCGGGGAGGATCGGGCGAACGCACGAGCGAGGGAAACGTGAAGCACATCGTCGTGATCGGCACCGGCGGCACGATCGCCAGCCGGTGGCAGGGGGCCGGGTACGCGGCCGAGGCCGCCGGCCACGAGGTGCTGGCGGCGGGCGCGGTCCCCGAGGGCGTCAAGGTGACCGTCCGCGACCTGTTCACGGTGAACAGCTCACGGCTGACCTCCGCCCACCAGATGGAGCTGCTGCGGACCGTCCACGAGGTGCTGGCGGACCCGGCCGTGGACGGCGTCGTGATCACGCACGGCACCGACACCATGGAGGAGTCCGCGTTCCTCCTCGACCTCCACCACGACGACCGGCGCCCAGTGGTCCTCACCGGCGCCCAGCTCCCGCTGGACTCCGTGGACGGCGACGCGCCGGGCAACCTCTACGACGCGCTGCTGACCGCCGCGACCGGCCGGGACATCGGCGTGGTCATCGCCTTCGGCGGCTTCGTGCACGCGGCCCGCGGCACGGTCAAGGCGCACACCCTGGACGTCCAGGCCTTCGCGGACCCCTCGGGACGGCCGCTGGGCCGGGTGAAGTTCGGCGAGATCGCCTGGGGCGCCCCGCGGCCGCGCCCCGCGGCGCTGCCGCTTCCGGACCCCGGCGCGAAGGCACCGCGCGTCGACGTCGTGATGCACCACGTGGACGCCGACCCGGTGCTCTTCGAGGCCGCGCTGGGCGCGGGGGCGCAGGGCATCGTGCTGGTCGGCACCGGGGCGGGCAACGCGACGCCCGACTTCGTGGCGGCGGTGCGCCGCGCGGTGGACGCCGGCGTGCTGGTCGCCGTGAGCACCCGGGTGGCGGCGGGGCCGGTGGCCCCGATGTACACCGGGGGCGGCGCGGTCGACCTTGCCGCGGCCGGCGGTGTGCTGGCCGGGACGCTGCGCGCGGGGCAGGCCCGTGTCGCCGTACTGGCGGCGCTGATGTCCGCGCAGAGCCCCGCGGAGCGGGCCGACGCGCTGCGCCGCATCATCGGGACGGCCGAGGACCGCACGCCGGCCGTCGCCTGACTCCCCGTCACCCGGCGCGGCCACCGCGCCGGGTGACGGGTGACTGCGACCGGTCGGCCCCCGGCGCGCGCCGCGCCCGGAGACCGGTCAGAGGTTTATCTGGTTGATGGTGTCGGCCAGCGAGTCGAGGAACTTGTTGATCGACGGCGCCATGCCCGTGGAGGCAAGGAAGAAGCCGAAGAGCGCGGCGATGATGGCCGGGCCGACCTTGAGCGACTTGCCTCTTATCAGGACGACCATGATGATCGCCAACAACAGGACCACGGACAGGGAAATGGCCACTGGGGATCACATCCTCGGTCTGACGCCTCACCGTTCCGGGGAGAGCCACCGGCAGCCGCACCCCCGCGACGTCCATCGTGCCACCTGCCACCGACACCGTGACCCCGCGGGACACCCCTTCCCCGCGCGCCGGGGTCGCACACCTGTGACGCAGGACATCGCGATCGTTTCCGATCACTTCGGTCGAGGCGAATCTCGCATTTACACGGCACGTTCGAGTGAATTTCCCTCAAACTATTTCCCCACACACCCACTTGCCACACAAAGGATCATCAAAAAACCCGCACAGTCGTCAACCCGTCTGGCGATGTGCCCCGTTCAACCCTTATGGGACCACCCATAGCAGCATGGAACGGACAACAGCATGACCCATGCATTCCCGGGTGACAGCGCGGCGAACGCCAATACGGCCGAAAATTTACTCAGCCAGAGGCGCCCGCTATGGTGCATGAAATGTTCCAGCTCCCCCGCACGAACACCCTGTCCCCCGGCAGGACCCAGACCGGGAATTCCGTTCTCCCCGCCCCGCGCAAGGGGGCCTCCCCCCGCCCCGTACCGACCACCCCGGCGGAGACCTCCGCCCCCGCCGCGTCCAGCGCCCCCGCCGGGCGCGACCCGTTCTTCGACAACGCCAAGTACCTCGCCATCGTCCTGGTCGCGATGGGCCACGCCTGGGAACCCCTCACCGGGCACAGCAGGGCCGCCGGCGCGCTCTACATCCTCGTGTACGCGTTCCACATGCCGGCGTTCATCGTCATCTCGGGCCACTTCTCGAGGAGTTTCGACGCCCGCCCGGACCGCGTCAGGAGACTGATCACCGGCGTCGCCGTCCCGTACCTGCTCTTCGAGGCCGCCTACTCGCTCTTCAGGAACTGGGCGGACGACGCCGCGGCCCAGCCGCTCAGCCTGCTCGACCCCTGGTACCTCACCTGGTTCCTCGCGGCCCTGTTCATCTGGCGCCTCACCGCCCCCATCTGGCGGGTCGTCCGGCAGCCGGTCGCGGTCGCCCTGGTGATCGCGGCCCTCGCGTCGATCTCCCCGGCCATCGGTGACGACCTGGAACTCCAGCGCGTCCTGCAGTTCCTGCCCTTCTTCGTGCTCGGCACGTGCCTGAAGGCCGAGCACTTCCGCCTCGCGCGGCGGCGCATGGTGCGCGTGCTGTCCGTCCCGGTGGGCCTGGCCGCGTCGGCCGTCTCCTACTGGGTGGTGCCGCGGATGGACCGGGGATGGCTCTACCACCGCGCGAGCGCCCAGGAACTGGGCGCCCCCTGGTGGACGGGACCGGTCATGACGGCGGCGCTGTTCTGCTGCTCCCTGGCCCTGACGGTGTGCTTCCTCGCGTGGGTGCCGCGCCGCCGCACGTGGTTCACGGCGCTGGGCGCCGGCACGCTCTACGGCTACCTGCTGCACGGCTTCATCGCCAAGGGCTCGCGCTTCGGCCACTGGTACGACCACGGGTGGATCCACACCCCGCTGGGTCAGGTCGCGGTCACCGCGATCTCCGTCGTGGTGGTCACCGCGCTGTGCACCCCGCCGGTGCAGCGGATGTTCCGCTTCGCCGTGGAGCCGAGGATGGCCTGGGCGTTCCGGCCCGCGCTCAGTCCCGGCACACGATGAGCAGGGCGCGGTCGTCGTTGACGTCCTTGGCGACCGCCTCGATCAGCTGCCAGGCCGCGCCGCGGAAGCCGTGCGCCACGTACCGGTCGGCCTCGCCGATGAGCCGGTCGATGCCCTCGGTGAGGTCGCGGCCGGCCGCCTCGACCAGGCCGTCGGTGAAGAGCAGCAGGACGTCGCCAGAGCGCAGGGTGCCCTTCACGCTGTGGAACTCGGCGCCGTCGTACACCCCCAGCAGCGGACCCTCGGCCGCCTTCTCCTCCCAGCGGCCGGTGCCCGCGCTGAGCTGCATGCCGGGCAGATGCCCGGCGGAGAGCAGCTCGTAGTCGCCGGTCTCCAGGTCGAGCACCAGGTGGACGGATGTGGCGAAGCCCTCGTCCCAGTTCTGGCGGAGCAGGTAGCCGTTGGCGGCGGTGAGGAAGGCGTGCGGAGGCAGCGAACCCAGCAGGCCGCCGAAGGCGCCGGACAGCAGCAGCGCGCGTGAGCCGGCGTCCATGCCCTTGCCCGACACATCGGTGAGGACGGCCTCCAGGATCCGCCCGCCCGAGGTGCGGGTGGCCACCACGAAGTCGCCGGAGAAGGACTGTCCGCCGGCCGGCCGCAGCGCCATCTCGGCGTGCCAGCCCTCGGGCAGCCGCGGCAGCCTGCTCTGTACCCGGATGCGCTCGCGCAGGTCGAAGAGCATCGTGCCGCCGCGCATCCAGGGCACACCGACCCGGGCGCGGAACTGCGCGACGATCAGCCCGGCCAGCGCCACCGCCGCCACCACGAGCACGGTGCCCGGGGTCACCCTGCCGACGCCGTCGCGGTAGGGCCCGAGGACCGCCGACTCGACGACCATCGCGGCGGCGCTGGCCCCGTACAGCAGCAGGAGGCTGGAGGGGCGCAGCAGCAGGCCGCCGACGAGGACGGGCAGCACCAGGGTGGTGGGCGGGCACCATTGCGGCGCCAGCACCGTGCCCCAGGCGATCAGCGGCACGCTGATCGTCAGGACGGTCAGTGCGAGCCAGTCGGCGGCGTCCCCGCGGAAGTAGTCCACGGCGGATTTGCGCAGGCCGACCCGGGCCCGGCGGACCGTCCTGCGCCACCGGGCCCCGAATCCGTCTCCTACCGGGCGTCGTGCCATCTTCCCGGCGACCCTATCCACCCTCACCCGTTCTCCGCATCGGAGGTGCCCCACAGGGTGCGCCGATTCGCCGCCACGACCGGCGAAAACCGGTCGCCCGCCCCCGCGGCGGCTGATAGGCAGGGCACATGACGGTGGAGTTGCGGGTTCTCGAGTCCGAACAGTGGGACGAGTGGTTCAGCACGCTGGAACGCGCGTTCGGCAGCGCGGTCTGGCCGACGGAGGAGCGGGAGTTCGACCGCGGGGTGACCGAGCTCTCCCGGTCGATCGCGGCCTGGGACGGCGCGGAGGTCGTCGGCACCGCGGGGGCGTTCTCCTTCCGCATGGCGGTGCCGGGCGGCGCCGTGGTCCCGGCGGCGGGCGTCACCATGGTCAGCGTCGCCTCGACGCACCGCCGGCGCGGGCTGCTGAGCTCGATGATGCGGCGGCAGCTGGACGAGGTGCACGAACTGGGCGAGCCCCTCGCGGTGCTCACGGCGTCAGAGCCGGCGATCTACGGCCGGTTCGGCTACGAGGTCGCCACCCGCCAGACGAGCCTGGAGGTCGACACCCTGCGGGCCGGCCTCACCGTGCCCGCGGGCGCCGACGCGGTCACGCTGCGCTTCGCCGACCCCGAGAAGGCCCTGGCGGCCTGCGAGGAGGTCTACGGGCGGCTGGTGCCCACCCGGCCGGGCATGCTGGAGCGGCGGCGGAACTGGGAGCGCAAGGGCGTACTCGACCCGGAGGCGTTCCGGGACGGCGCCTCGAAACTGCTCTGCGTGGTCGCCGAGCGCGACGGAGAGGTGCGGGGCTATACCCGGTACGCGGTGAAGTCCGCCTGGAACCCGGCCGGACCGGACGGAACGGTGGTGCTGCGCGACCTGGAGGCACTGGATCCGGACACATATGCCGCGCTGTGGCGCTACCTGTTCGGCATCGACCTCACCTGCCGCATCACCGCGCGCAACCGCCCCGCCGACGACCCGGTCCTGCACCTGGTCGACGACGTGCGCCGCTGCGGCGTGCGCGTCAGGGAGGGCCTGCTGCTGCGCCCGGTCGAGGTGGGCGCGGCCCTGTCGGCCCGTACCTACGCGGCCCCGCTGGACGTCGTACTGGAGGTCTCCGACCCCTTCTGCCCCTGGAACGAGGGCCGCTGGCGGCTCGGCGGCGACGCCAAGGGCGCCACGTGCGAACGGACGACGGACGCCGCGGACCTTGCGCTGTCGGTGCGCGAGCTGGGCGCGGCCTACCTGGGTGACGTCTCGCTGACCGCGCTGGCGCGGGCCGGCCGCGTACGGGAGCTGCGGCAGGGCGCGCTCCGGGAGGCCGCCGTGGCCTTCGGCGGCGACATCGCCCCCTGGCTGCCGCACGGCTTCTGAGCCCGAGGTCCCGGCGCGCGTTCCCCGGCCGGGGTGCTCCCGTTCGCGGGTGCCTCCGGCCGGCGGCGTCAGCCCAGGGCGGGCTGGCAGGAGGGGCACCAGAAGAGGTTGCGTGCCACCAGGGAGGCGGTGCGCACCTCGGTGCCGCAGAGGTGGCAGGGCATCCCGGCGCGGCGGTAGACGTAGACCTCGCCGCCGTGGTCGTCGACGCGCGGTGGACGGCCCATGGCCTCGGGGGTGTGCTCGGGGCGGACGGTGTCGATGCGGTTGTTCCGCACGCCCTCGCGCATCAGCGCCACCAGATCGGCCCAGATCGCGTCCCAGCGCGCACGGTCCAGGTCGCGTCCCGCCAGGTACGGGTCGACGCCGTGCCGGAAGAGGACCTCGGCGCGGTAGACGTTGCCGACGCCGGCGACGACCTTCTGGTCCATCAGCAGCGCGGCGACGCTGGTGCGGCTGCGCGCCACGCGGGCCCAGGCGGTCTCCCCGGTGTCGGCCGGCCGGAGCGGGTCCGGGCCGAGCCGGTCGTGTATCGCCTGCTTCTCGGCCCCGGTGATCAGCTCGCAGGCGGTCGGCCCGCGCAGGTCGGCGTGGTGCCCCTCGGTGGCCAGACGGAGCCTGACCTGGCCGACGGGGGCCGCGCCCGGGCCGGTGCCGAAGCCGAACTTCCCGTACAGCCCGAGGTGGACGTGGACCCAGCCGACCGGGCCGAAGCCCAGGAAGAGGTGCTTGCCGTGGGCCTCCGCGGACTCCATCACGGTGCCGTCCAGGAGGGCGGCGCCGTCGGAGAACTTGCCCTGCGGACTGCTCGCGCGGACCACGCGGCCGGCGAAGCGTTCCCCGTGGTCCGCGGCGAGGCGGTGGATCGTATGCCCTTCGGGCATGCCCGGATCAGCCCTCCTGCGGGTGGTGCGGGGGGATCGGGGGCAGCTCGCCGGTGGTCTCGTACGCGGTGAGCATGTCGATGCGGCGGGTGTGGCGCGGCTCGCCCGAGTAGGGCGTGCCGAGGAAGACCTCGACGAACTTGGTGGCGTCGTCCGTGGTGTGCATGCGGGCGCCGACGCTGATCACGTTGGCGTCGTTGTGCTCGCGGCCGAGGGTCGCGGTCTCCTGGCTCCACGCGAGCACGGCCCGGACGCCCTTGACCTTGTTGGCGGCGATGGCCTCGCCGTTGCCCGAGCCGCCGATCACGATGCCGAAGGAGCCGGGGTCCGCGGCGGTGCGCTCCGCGGCGCGCAGGCAGAACGGCGGGTAGTCGTCCTGGGCGTCGTAGACGTGGGGGCCGCAGTCGACGGGCTCGTGCCCGTTGGCCTCGAGCCACTCCACCAGGTGGTTTTTGAGTTCAAAGCCGGCATGGTCGGAACCGAGGTACACGCGCATACGGACGAGTGTCGCACGGGCACGCTGGGCGACATGCCGTGGGTGTTCCGTGAGGGGAATTTGAGTGTGCGCTGAGGGTGGGACAACGAAACGGAATAAAAGGTTCCCCGATCGCGCCGGGCCGTGTTTCATGCCACCCCATGAGTACACGTCCCCCCACCCCAGTGGCCGGCTCCACCGCTCCGGCCCACGAGGCCGCGACGGAGCAGCAGGACGGCTCGGGCCTGAAGGCCGGGCTCAAGAACCGCCACCTGTCGATGATCGCGATCGGCGGTGTGATCGGCGCAGGCCTCTTCGTCGGCTCGGCCTCCGGCATCGCCGCCGCCGGACCCGGCATCCTCGTGTCGTACGCCCTCGTCGGCGTGATGGTCGTCTTCGTCATGCGCATGCTGGGCGAGATGGCCGCCGCCAACCCCACCTCCGGCTCCTTCTCCGCCTACGCCGACCGCGCGCTGGGCCGCTGGGCCGGCGCGGTGACGCGCCCAAGGCCTTCGCCCGCACCACCGGCCGCGGTGTGCCGCAGGCGGCGATCCTGGGCTCGGTCGTCTTCGGCTTCTTGGCGGTCTTCTTCAACTACCGGTACCCCGACACCGTCTTCCTCTTCCTGCTCAACGCCTCCGGCGCGATCGCCCTGTTCGTGTGGCTGGTGATCTGCTTCTCCCAGCTGCGCATGCGGAAGATCATCCTGAGGGAGGCCCCGGAGCGGCTGCGGGTGCGGATGTGGCTGTACCCGTACCTGACCTGGGCGACGATCCTGATGATCGTGTTCGTGCTCGGCTACATGCTCACCGACACCGCCGACGGCGGCGGCCGGGACCAGGTGGTCGTCTCGGTGCTGGCGGCCCTCGCCGTCGTCGCCGTCGCGGTGGTGCGCCAACTGCTTCACAAGGGCCGGAAGGACTCCCCCACCCGCTCGTAGGCGGCCGGCGCGGCGGACCCGGCCGCACGGCCGGCCTGCTGCTGGGCGGCGCCCTGTGGCTGACCCGGCGCGGGCCGGCGCCACGGCACTGACGCGGAACGGGTGGGGGCGGGGCCTGCGCCCCGCCCCCACCCGGGTGCGTCGTACGCCGTGTCCGGTCAGCCGCGGCGGCCGGCCAGCTTCCAGGCGGCGGGCAGCGCACCCATGGCGAGGGCGGCCTTCAGCGCGTCGCCGATGAGGTACGGGGTCAGGCCCAGCGCCACGGCCTGGCCGGCGTTCAGCTGCGCGGCCAGCGCCAGGTAGGGGACGCCCACGGCGTAGGTCACGGCGCTGCCGGCCACCATGACGCCGGCCATCCGCCACACGCTGCGGTCGGCACCCCGCCGGGCCAGCGCGCCCACGAGCGCCGACGCCAGCGCCATGCCGAGGATGTAGCCGAAGCTCGGCGCCGCGGCACCGGACGAGCCCTCCGCGAACCACGGCACCCCGGCCACACCGGCCACCGCGTACAGCGCGAGCGCCAGGAAGCCGCGGCGCGCGCCGAGGGCCGTGCCCACCAGCAGCGCGGCGAAGGTCTGGCCCGTCACGGGCACCGGCGACCCGGGGACCGGCACCGACAACTGAGCGGCCAGGCCGGTCAGTACGGCGCCACCGGTCACGAGGGCCACGTCGCGCAGCCGCGACGCGGGGATGAGGTCGGCGAGGACCGGGTGGGTCCGTACGGCGGAAGCGGCGGGAACTGCGCTGGCCATCGGGTGACTCCGCGGGGTGAGGTCAGGTTCGGGACACCGTGACGTTAACCCGCCCCGCCCTCACCGATCATCGTCCGCCGATCACAAAGGCCTGATCACGGCCTTGGTCGCCTTCCTACAAGGAAGCCGCACCGGGCGTGAGCTTCGTCACCCGGGCCTTAGTGGGGTTTCTCCAATCACCGCCGGAGCGTCGCGGGAGCCCCGCCGGCGGCCGGCTGCGACACGGCTCCGGCGGCCGGTCGGCGGCCTCCTATGCTGCCCGCATGAGCGCTCCGTCCTCTCCCTCCCGCGTCGGCGTCGTCGGCGAGGTCCTCGTCGACCTGCTGTGGCGTTCCGGGGAGCGGCAGGTCACACCGGTGCCCGGCGGCAGCCCCGCCAACGTCGCGGTCGGCCTGCACCGGCTGGGGCGGCCGACCACCCTGGTCACCACGTGGGGCGACGACCCGCCCGGCGAACTGGTGCGGGCGCATCTGGAGTCCACCGGGGTCGAGGTGGTGCGGGCCGCGAGCCCGGCCGGGCGCACCACGCTGGCGATGGCCTACCTCGACCGGGACGGCTCCGCCTCGTACGACTTCCTGGCCTCGTGGGACCCGGAGCGGCTGCCGCTGCCCGCGGACACCGCGGTGCTGCACACCGGTTCGCTCGCCGCGGTGGTGGAACCGGGTGCGGCGCGGGTGCTGGAGCTCTGCCGCGAGCTGCACGCCGTACCGGGGCGCACCGTCGTCGCCGACCTCAACGTGCGGCCGGCCGTCCAGCCCGACCGGCTCGCCTACCGCCGGGCGTGCCTGCGGCTGGCCGCCGTCACCGACGTGGTCAAGGCCAGCGACGTCGACCTGGCGTGGCTCTTCCCGCGGTTCGCCCCGCAGGAGGCGGCGCGGGCGCTGCTCGCCGAGGGGCCGGCGCTCGCGGTCGTCACGCTGGGCGCGCAGGGCGCGTTCGCGGTGACCGGGGACACCCTCGTACGGGTGGCCGCGCCCGAGGTCCGCGTCGTCGACACCATCGGGGCGGGCGACGCCTTCCAGGCGGCGCTGCTCGACGCGATCGCCGATGGCGGCGTCCCCGCCTCGCGCGAGGGCCTCGCCTCCGTGCTGGAGCGCTGCGTCACGGCCGCGGCGCTCAACTGCACGCGCGTGGGCGCCGATCCGCCGTCCCGCGCGGAGCTGGACGCGGCGCTCGCCGCACGGCACGTCTGACCCCGGCGGAAAATGCGCGGCCTGCGGGCACGGGCTCTGGTTACCCTCGCGGGATGGACGAGGCACGGCTGACGGGGCAGGTACTGGTCTTCGACGCGGACGACACGTTGTGGGAGAACAACGTCGTCTTCGAGCGGGTGATAGAGGACTTCCTGGACTGGGTGGACCATCCCGTCCTTGACCGCACGCAGATCAGGGCGCTGCTCAACGAGATCGAGGCGGCGAACGCGGTCGTCCACGGCTACGGCAGCAAGGTCTTCCTGCGCAGCCTCGGCGAGCTCCTGGAGCGGCTGCGGGAACGCCCCGTCACGCAGGACGAGCTGCGGCGGGTGGACGAGCTGGCGGTGGCCTTCGTGGAGCACCGGGTGGAGCTGATGCCCGGCGTGGCGGGCACGCTGCACGAGCTGGGCACCCGCCACGAGCTGCTGCTCCTCACCAAGGGCGACGAGGAGGAGCAGGCGCGCAAGGTGGCGGCCTCCGGGCTGGCGGACCGCTTCCGGGGGGTGCACATCGTGCCGGAGAAGGCCGCGGGCACCTACCGCGCGCTTCTGGCGGAGTACGGCTTCGCGCCGGGCAGGAGCTGGATGATCGGGAACTCCCCGAAGTCGGACATCCTGCCCGCACGCGAGGCCGGGATGGGCGCGGTGTTCATCCCCAACGAGAACACCTGGGTGCTGGAGCAGTCCGAGCTGGATCCGGCCGACGAGCGGGTGCTGCGGCTGGCGGCCTTTCCCGAACTGCTCCGGCATTTCTGACCGGGCCGGCCGGGCTCAGTCGAAGACCGGGCCCTGGTCGCGGGTCCGCTTGATCTCGTAGAAGCCGGGGGTCGACGCGACGAGCAGGGTGCCGTCCCACAGGCGGGCCGCGGCCTCGCCCTTGGGCGCCGGGGTGACGACCGGGCCGAAGAAGGCGATCTGCTCGCCGTCGGCGCCGGGGACGGCGATGACCGGGGTGCCGACGTCCTGGCCGACCTTGGAGATGCCCTCCTGGTGGGAGGCGCGCAGCTCCGCGTCGTAGGCGTCGCTGCGGGCGAAGTCGGCGAGCTCGGCGGGCAGGCCCGCCTCCTCCAGTGCGGCGACGATCACGTCGTGGTCCTTGTGGCCCAGGCCCTGGTTGTGGATGCGGGTGCCCAGCGCGGTGTAGAGGGGGCCGAGCACCTTGCTGCCGTACTTCTGCTCGGCGGCGATGCAGACGCGGACGGGGCCCCAGGCCGTGGTCAGGAACTCCCGGTACTGCTCGGGCAGCTCGTCGCGGTTCTCGTTGAGGACGGCGAGGCTCATCACGTGCCAGCGCACCTCGACGGGCCGCACCTTCTCCACCTCCAGCATCCAGCGGGAGGTCATCCACGCCCAGGGGCAGGCGGGGTCGAACCAGAAGTCCACCGGGGTGGGGGTGGTTGTGGTCTCGGTCACGTTTCTCTCCTCCGGGCATGGCGCGGTGCCGCGTTGTTTCCCAGGGCGCAACGCCCTCGCCGCCGTCCCCATTCCCGTGCGCCGCCGTCAGGGCCGACATGCGAAGATGCGTGGCGTCCACAAGACAGATCCCACGACGGCGTGCGAAGGATGGAGACCCCGTGCCCGGTGAGAACCTCACGCGTGACGAGGCCCGAGAGCGGGCACGGCTGCTCGCTGTGGACGGTTACGAGGTCGCCCTCGACCTCCGGTCGGCGCTGCGCCCTCAGGAGCGGACGTTCCGGTCGGTGACGACGATCAGGTTCCGCTGCACTGAGCCCGGCGCGTCCAGCTTCGCCGACCTGCTCGCCCCCTCGGTGACGTCGGTGACACTCAACGGCCGCGAGCTCGACCCCGCGGAGGTCTTCGACGGGACGCGGATCGCGCTGGACGGCCTCGCCGCCGAGAACGTCCTGGTGGTGGACGCGCAGTGCGCCTACAGCCGGACGGGCGAGGGCATGCACCGTTTCACCGACCCCGAGGACGGCGAGGTCTACCTCTACACGCAGTACGAGCCGGCCGACGCCCGCCGGGTCTTCGCCGACTTTGAGCAGCCCGACCTGAAGGCGCCGTTCACCTTCTCCGTCACCGCGCCCGAGTCCTGGGTGGTGCTCGGCAACGAGCGGGTGACCGGGGTCTCCGGCGGCGGCGAGACGCGGCACTTCGCGCCGACCCGGCCGATCTCCACGTACATCACGGCGGTCGTGGCCGGGCCTTACCACATGGTCCACGACACCTACCGGCGCGCGCTGCCGGACGGCTCCGAGCTGGAGATCCCGCTGGGCGCGCTGTGCCGCAAGGGCCTCGCCCGGCACTTCGACGCCGACGAGATCTTCACCGTCACCAAGCAGGGACTGGACTTCTTCCACGACCACTTCGGCTACCCGTACCCCTTCGGGAAGTACGACCAGGCCTTTGTGCCCGAGTACAACATCGGCGCGATGGAGAACCCGGGGCTGGTCACCTTCCGCGAGGAGTACGTCTTCCGCGGCAAGGTCACCCGGGCGTCCTACGAGGCCCGGGCGAACGTCATCCTGCACGAGATGGCGCACATGTGGTTCGGCGACCTGGTCACCATGCGGTGGTGGGACGACCTGTGGCTGAAGGAGTCCTTCGCCGACTTCATGGGCGCCTTCTCACTGGTGGAGGCCACCCGCTACAAGGACGGCTGGATCACCTTCGCCAACCGCCGCAAGGCCTGGGCCTACCGCGCCGACCAGCTGCCCTCCACCCACCCGGTCACGGCCGACATCCGCGACCTGGAGGACGCCAAGCTCAACTTCGACGGCATCACGTACGCCAAGGGCGCCAGCGTGCTCAAGCAGCTGGTGGCGTACGTCGGGCGGGACGCCTTCCTGGAGGGCGCGCGCCGCTACTTCCAGCGCCACGCCTACGGCAACACCGAGCTGGGCGACCTGTTGTCGGTGCTGGCGGAGACCTCGGGGCGCGACATGGCCGGGTGGTCGCGGTCCTGGCTGCAGACCGCGGGCGTCAACTCGCTGACCCCGCAGGTGGCGTACGACGCCGACGGACGGATCACCGAGCTGGCCGTGGTGCAGGATGCAGCGCCCTCGCACCCCGAACTGCGGCCGCACCGGGTCGCGGTGGGGCTCTACCGGCGCACCGCGCAGGGCACCGTGGAGCGCTACGCGCGCGTCGAGACCGACGTCGCGGGCCCGCGCACGGTGGTGGGCGAGCTCGCCGGGGCGGAACGTCCCGACCTGGTGCTGGTCAACGACGACGACCTGACCTACTGCAAGATCCGCTTCGACGAGGACTCCCTGGCCACGGTGCGGGAGCACCTGGGCTCGCTCACCGACCCCATGGCCCGCGCCCTGGCCTGGTCCGCGGTGTGGAACATGACCCGCGACGGGCTGATGCCCGCCCGGGACTACCTCGGCCTGGTGCTGCGCTTCGCCGGCGCGGAGACCGACATCGGCGTCCTGCAGGGGCTGCACATGCAGGCCCGTACGGCGCTGAGCGACTACGCGGCGCCGGCCTGGCGCGAGCAGGGCGGGCGCGAGCTGGCCGACGGCGCGCTGCGCGAGTTGCGCGCGGCGGCCCCGGGCAGCGGCCACCAGCTGGCCTGGGCCCGCTTCCACGCGGCCGTGGCCTCCGGGGACGCCGGGACGGACGTGCTGCGCGGGCTGCTCGACGGCACCGAGAAGATCGACGGGCTCGAGGTCGACCAGGAGCTGCGCTGGGCCTTCCTGGAGGCCCTGGCCGCGGGCGGCCGGGCCGACGAGGCCGCCGTCGCGGCGGAGCTGGCCCGCGACGACACCGCCTCCGGCAAGCGGCACCAGGTGCGCTGCCTGGCGGCGCGGCCCTCCGCGACCGTCAAGGAGCAGTGCTGGGCGTCGGTCGTGGAGTCCGACGCGCTGTCCAACGCGCTCGTCGAGGCCACCATCGCGGGCTTCGACCAGGCGAGCCAGCGCGAGCTGCTCGCCCCCTACGCGGACCGCTATTTCGAGGTGATCGAGCGGGTCTGGAAGGGGCGCTCTATCGAGATCGGCATGGCCGTGGTCCGCGGGCTCTTCCCGCACCACCAGGACCGGCCCGCCACGCTCGACGCCGCGGACTCCTGGCTGGCCGCCCACGCGGACGCGCCGCCGGCGCTGCGCCGGCTGGTCGCCGAGTGCCGTGACGACCTCGCGCGGGCGCTGCGGGCGCAGGAGCGGGACGCGGCGGCGGGGGCCGTCTGAGGCCTCCCTCCCGGAAGGGAACAGGTGACCGGTCACCCCAATGGCGTACACGGGGTACCGCCCGGCCCCGGTGGTGCGACAGCATCGCCGGGGCCGCCCGCAGGTGGGAGAGGTAGGTCACCCGAATAGGTGAAAAACGGCACTCGGCAACCGAACGCCTGAACTTTAGTGCGGTGATGTCCGCATTTGTCGACGGTACGGTAACAGCCGTTAGCCTCCCCGGGGGATGCGGGAATCCACCCGCCATGAACCACAACATCCCCCTCAGCCCCCGCCCCCTCGACCACCTCTCCCGCACCCGGCCGACCGTGCTGTCGGCCCGCCAGCTGCGGGAGCACGGCGTCGCCCCGGAGACGCTGGCCGAGCGCAGCCGCCCCGGCGGTCCCTGGCAGGAGGTACTGCCCCGGGTGTACGTCCTCCACCGCGGCCGGCCCACCGGCGACGAGCGCGTCCGGGCGGCACTGCTCTACGCGGGCCGCGAGGCGATGGTCACAGGGCTCGCGGCGCTCGCCCTGCACCGCTTCTCCTCGGTGCCGCCGCTGGTCGGCCTGGACCGGATCGACCTGCTGGTGACCCGGCAGCGGCGGCTGCGGGCCGTCGGCGACGTGGGGCTGGTGCGCACCACCGCGCTGCCCCGGCCGCGCGAGGTGCAGGGCGTGCCGTGCGCGCCGCTGCCCCGGGCACTGGCGGACGCGGTGGAGGAGCTGGACGACGCCCGGGCGGTGGGCCAGGTGCTGACCGAGGCGGTGCGCGGCGGCCACTGCGAGGCGTCGGCGCTGGTCGCGGAGCTGAGCCGGGCCCGTCTGCTGTCCCGCCCGCACGTGGTGGAGGCGGTGGACGCGCTGGTGGCCGAGGGCCGCGCGATCGCCGAGAAGCGGCTGTACACGATGGTGCGCTGCTACGGGCTGCCCGACCCGCTGTGGAACGTGGACCTGCGGCTGCCGGGCGGCCCGTACCTGGGCGGCGTGGACGCGTACTGGCCGGAGCACGCGGTCGCGGTCGAGCTCGACGCCCGCGTACCCCGCCAGGAGGACGACGCCCTGTGGGCCGAGTACGCCCGCAGGCGCGAGCACCTGGAGCGACTCGGCATCTCGGTGGTGCACATCACTCCGCGCAAGCTCCGGGAGTCCCTGGAGCAGCAGGCCACCGTCGTCCGTACGGCCCTGATGGCCGCGGCCGACCGCAACCCCGCGTCGTGGGTGGTGGTGCTGCCGCGGTGACCCCGGCGGTCAGCGCTTCTTCAGCAGCAGTTCCACGTTGCGGTCGCCCGGCTCGCCGGAGAGCGTCACCCGGGAGCCCGGCGCGTTGAACGCGAGCTCGCGGTAGAGCGACGCGAGCCCGGTCTGCGACAGGTCGGAGAGATCGGTGCGGTAGGGAGCGGCGGACTCCACGAGCGTGCAGAGCAGCGAGAGCGTGCCGTCGTGGTTGTCGGTCAGCTCGATGATCCGGGCCAGCTGCGGATAGTCGACGTGGGAGGCGGTGGAGACCTCCCAGAAGGTGCCGTGCGGGACGATCCGGTTCTTGTGGCTGTGCCCGTTGATCCAGGCGGCGACGCCCGGATGCCGGCCGAGCAGCGCGAGCACCTCGTCGCCGCCGTGCCGCCGCTCGCCGGGGCGGGCGGGATCGCGGACCAGGTTGGTCATCGACCAGCTGGGGTGGTGGCTGAAGACCAGCACGGTCTCGCCGGCGTGCGCGGTGAGCGTCCGGTCCAGCCAGTTCAGCTGGTCCGTCCCGAGGGAGCCGCGGTAGTCGCCGCCACGGTCGGTGGTGTCGAGGCTGACGCCGAGCACGCCGTCGGAGATCCGGAACGCGTAGTGGAGCCGGCCGGAGTCGAGTTCGGCCGTCGTGTAGCCGTGGCCGACGGGACCGGCCCCGGCGTGCGCCGGGTCCAGATGGGCGGCGATGTACTCGCGCGGGGTGACCGGTGCCCGGCGTCCGTCGGGGGTGACGGTGCGGGTGGTGCGCTTGTAGCGGTTCCATGCCTCGCGGAAGCGGGTGCCCTGGGGGTCGGGCCCCTGGCGCAGGAACGTGTTGACGGCTTCGGCCTCGGCCGGGGGCAGCCAGAACAGCTTGCGTGAGCCCAGCGCCAGGTCGTGGAAGAAGGACGAGGCGGCGTACGAGCCCCCGTACAGCTGGTCGTGGTTGCCGATGGTGGAGTACCACGGGACTTTCAGGCCGGGGCTGTTGAGCTCGCGGACCGCGGCGGCGAGGAAGCCGGGCAGGCGGGGGTAGCCGGCCGCCTTGTCGGCGTCGCGCAACGCGTCGTCCGGCTGCCAGAAGCCCTTCAGCCCGGAGTCCTGCACGCCCTCGTAGTGGCCCGGGTCGCCCGAGTCGGGGGTGAACCGGCCGCCGCTCATCACCGCGAGGAACCAGTCCAGTTCGATGCGCGAGTTGTTGTCGGTGTTGTCGCCGGTGGTCATGACGAAGCCGATGGGCGTGCCGGTGGCGGGCCCGTACCGCAGGGCGTTGACCCGCTCGACGAGGGAGACGGCGCCGGCGTTGGTGAGCGCCTCCTGGGGACGCCAGCCGGCGGAGGCGGCGGAGCGCAGGAACTCGTAGCGCTGCGGGTTCTGCACATCCGTCAGGTGCAGGTCGGTGAACTGCACGAAGCAGGACAGGCTCGTACGGCGAGCGGCGCGGCCGCGCCCGGCGGCGGCCAGCTCGGTGCGGGTGACCCGCTTCCAGCCGGGGCCCTCACCGAGTCGGCGGTAGCCTCCCCGGCCGCGCGGGGCCGCGACGGAGTGCAGGGTCGTGCCCGCGGTGTAGGGCAGCGCGGCGGCCGGCCCGGCAGCTGACGTGGGGGCGGCCGGGAGGCCGGACGCGGGCCCGGTGACCGGTTCCGCGGGTGGGGGCGCGGCCGTCGCGTCGCCCGAACCGGGGACGAGCGCGAAACCGAGCCCCGCCCCGAGGGCGGTCGCACCCGAGGCGATCAGGACGTTGCGGCGGCTGAGGGCGGCAGCGGACACGGGACCAGGCATGGCGGGTTCCCCCGGTGGACGGTGGCTGCGGCGGCACTGCCGTGCCGCTCCTCACCGGATCGTTGGCACCCGGGATGGCCTGCGGTGCAACGCAGACGGAACGTCCGGCACCCATCTGTGGACGTGGATCAGCAGTCCTCCCGCGGGTCACCGGCGGCCGGTCCGGCGGTGGCCGGACGCTCATCCGGTGTTCACCGACCGCCGCGGCGGCGCCCGGCGTCGGGGCCCGAAGCGCCGGAGCACCGTCCGCCCGGACGCAATGGACCGGTTCGGCACGCTTCGCGCCCCGGCCCGGGTCCCGGCGTCTTGACGTATTCGCGTCATGTCGGTCTTACGCCATCTACGGCACTCCCCAACAACCCCACAGATGGCGCAATGTGTCGGTCAACTGGCGCCCAAATCTTGAACAGGATGCCCATGTCTCTCGATCACATACGCGGGAAGAGACGCGTGGTCCGAGTCGCGCTCGCGGCGGGTCTGGTAGCCGCGCTGACGACGACCGGAATCTCCGCCTCCACCGCTTTCGCCGACACGACCGGCGACCCGGCGGACGCGGCGGTGAAGACCGCGCACGACAAGCTCGGAACGGCCGACGCCGAACTGCTCGCCGAGGCCAAGGCCGGTGGCGACAAGAACGTCACCCTCATGATCGCCACCAAGAAGGGCTCCACCGAGCAGGTCTCGGACGAGCTCGGCGCCCTCAAGGGCGCCTCGGTGGACCGGACCTACGACAGCCTCGGCTACGTCCGTGCCACCGTCCCGACGGGCAAGGCGGACGCGGCGATCGAGGCGGCGCAGAAGCTCTCCTCGGTGCAGGCGATCGACCTCAAGCAGGAGATCGTCCTCGACGACCCGTCCCCGTCGGCCGACGGCGGCAAGGGCTCCTCGAAGGGCCACGGCCACGGACATGGGCACGGTTCCACCACGTACCCGGGTCCCGACGCGAAGACCCCGGCGAAGAACCCCTACCAGCCGTCGTTCGAGACCGGCGCGGTGGACTTCGTCAAGGACAACCCGAAGGCCGACGGCCGCGGCGTCACCATCGGCATCCTCGACTCGGGCGTCGACCTCGGCCACCCGGCGCTGCAGAAGACCACCACGGGCGAGCGCAAGATCGTCGACTGGGTCACCGCCACCGACCCGATCACCGACGGCGACGCCACCTGGCGCCGTATGACCAACGGCCCGAGCGTCACCTACCAGGGCCGCACCTGGTCCGCCCCCGAGGCGACGCAGCAGGTCACGGTCTTCTTCGAATCCGCCACCACCGGTGGCGACATGGCCGGTGACCTCAACCGCGACGGTGACACCACCGACTACTGGGGCGTCCTGTACGACCCGGCGAAGGGCACCGTCCGCCTCGACCTGAACGACAACGGGAACTTCGCCGACGACACCGAGATGAAGCCGTACAAGGACGGCTTCCAGATCGGCTACTTCGGCACCGACAACCCCGCCACCGCCATCTCCGAGCGGATCCCCTTCGTGGTGCAGGTCCGCAAGGACGTCCCCACGGACCCGTACGGCGGCACCTGGGTCGGCAAGAAGGCCGACTTCGTCAACATCGGCGTCATCGAGTCCGAGCACGGCACCCACGTGGCGGGCATCACCGCCGCCAACAGCCTGTTCGGCGGCAAGATGAACGGCGCCGCGCCGGGCGCGAAGATCGTCTCGTCGCGCGCCTGCACCTGGACCGGCGGCTGCACCAACGTGGCGCTGACCGAGGGCATGATCGACCTCGTGGTCAACCGCGGTGTGGACATCGTCAACATGTCCATCGGCGGCCTGCCCCCGCTGAACGACGGCAACAACGCCCGCGCGCAGACGTACACCCGTCTCATCGACGAGTACGGCGTGCAGCTGGTCATCTCCGCCGGCAACAGCGGCCCCGGCGCCAACACCATCGGCGACCCCGGCCTGGCCGACAAGGTCCTCAGTGTCGGTGCCACCATCTCCAAGGAGACCTGGGCGGCCAACTACGGCTCGCAGGTGACCAAGGCGTACGACATGATGCCCTTCTCCTCGCGCGGTCCGCGTGAGGACGGCGGCTTCGCGCCGATCATCTCCGCGCCCGGTGCCTCCATCAACACCATCCCGACCTGGGAGCCCGGTGGCCCCGTCGCGGAGGCCGGCTACAGCCTGCCGCCCGGCTACGCCATGCTGCAGGGCACGTCGATGGCCTCCCCGCAGGCGGCCGGCGCCTCCGCGCTGCTGCTGTCCGCGGCCAAGCAGGCGCGCATCCCGCTCTCCCCGGCGACCCTGCGCACCGCGCTGACCAGCACGACGAACAAGATCAAGGACGTCCCGGCGTACGCCCAGGGCTCCGGTCTGATCGACATCGTCGACGCCTGGCGCCTCATCAAGGCGGGCGCGAGCGCCCACACCTACACGGTCAAGGCCCCGGTCAGCACGTTCTTCTCGTCCGCGCTCGCCACGCCTGGCTACGGCACCGGCATCTACGACCGCGAGGGCGGCCTGAAGGCCGGTCAGACCAAGACGTACGACGTCACCATCACCCGCACCACCGGTCCGAACCGGTCCGTCCGGCACGACCTGGAGTGGGTGAACAACGACGGCACGTTCCGCTTCGCCGACTACGACAACGTGTGGCTGCCGCTGAACAAGCCGGTGACCGTGCGCGTCAAGGCCAAGCCCGGCTCGACCGGTCTGCACAGCGCGATCCTGACGGTCGACGACCCGGCGACGCGCGGCACCGACCAGCAGATCCTCAACACCGTGGTCGTCGCCACCCCGCAGGCCAAGCCGTCCTTCGCGGTCAAGGCCTCGGGCTCGGTGCAGCGCAACGGCACCAAGTCCTACTTCGTGACCGTCCCCGAGGGCGCCAAGACGCTCGAGATCAAGATGGGCGGCCTCGCCACCGGCAGCCAGACCCGCTTCATCGCGATCACCCCGTGGGGCATCCCGGCCGACCCGACCACGACGACCTTCTGCTACCCGAACTACACCACCACCAACGGGTGCCGTCCCGACCTGCGCTCCTACACCGACCCGATCCCGGGCGTGTGGGAGATCGAGGTCGAGGCGCGTCGTACCTCACCGGTGCTGAACAACCCGTACAACCTGACCGCGACCGCGCTCGGTGTCTCCTTCGACCCCGAGGTCCAGACCGTCGAGGAGGCCACGGTCGGCACCGCCGCCCCGGTCTCCTGGAAGGTCACCAACGGCTACGCCCCGGTGCAGGGCAAGCTGAAGGGCGGCGCGCTCGGCTCCGCCGCGGCCTCGCGCAAGACGATCGCCGACGGTGACAGCGTCACCAGCACGGTCGTCGTCCCCGCGGGCGCGTCCCGGCTGGACGTCGCCATCGGCGGCACCTCCGACACCTCCGCCGACCTCGACCTGACCGTGTTCCTCAACGGCACGCAGGTCGGCCAGTCCGCGGACGGCGACTCGGAGGAGGCCGTGAGCATCGCCAACCCGGCGGCCGGCACGTACACCATCCAGGTGGACGGCTACTCGGTCCCGGCCGGCACCACCGAGTACGACTACCGCGACGTCTTCTACTCGGCGACGCTGGGCTCGGTCGTCGTGGACGAGGCGGCGTCCGTACCGCTGGCCAACGGCGCCTCCGCGAACGTCGCGGCGAACGTCCTGGTCGCGGCCCCGGCCCCCGAGGGACGTCAGTTCTTCGGCGAGGTGCAGCTGCTGAACGCCGACGGCACCGCCGCCGGCACCGGCAGCGTGCTGATCGACAAGGTCGACGCGGGCTGACCCGCGGGCACGGCCTGATCACCGCCTGAAGGGGCGGGCGCTCCCCGGAGCGCCCGCCCCTTCAGCTCTGCCGCCACTCGTACTCCTGCTCCCCGCAGCGCAGCGTGCGTGAACGGGGCAGCGCCCGCTCCACCCACTCCCGCGTGCGGGCGATGTCCTCGCCCTGGTGGACGAAGGTGGAGCCCCAGGGCCGCAGCCCGACTCTGACGAGCACCCGGCTCCCCACCGCCATCTCGGGCTCCCCGTCCTCGTCACGGTCGACGGGCAAGGTCAGCCGGCGGTCCTTCCGCTCGCCCTTGAGGTAGCGGTCCACCTCCATCCGCAGCGACACCCGGTCCGCTCCCTCCCCGGGCGTCACCCGCAGCACCGTCCCCTCGGCGACGAGTTCGGTGCAGGCCAGCACCTCCGCGTCGGTCTGGCGGACCGAGTCGGCTTCGGCCTCGCCGCCGCCGGTCCCGCAGCCGGCGAGCGCGGCGAGCGCGAGCAGCGCCGCCACGGTGAGGGCCGGTCCCGTCCTGCGTCCCATGTCCTGTGCTCCCCTCGTGTCATGCGGTGTCGCTCTCGCACGGCAGGCCCCGGGAGGCCGCGAGCGCCTTCTCCATCCAGGCGCGGGCGGAGGCGATGTCCGCGGCGCCCTCGTACAGGTCCACCGGCTCCCCCGGGAGGACGGAGACCATCACCAGGACGCGGGACCCGGGTTCGGGGGGCGGGGCCACGTCGTCGTGGTCGTCGTCGATGTGGATCGTGAACGCCAGCCGGGGAGCGCCCCCGGCGGGCTTGAGGCGGCGGTCGACGTCCATCACCACCCGCAGGTCCCCCGGTTCCCCGGTGGGCGTCACCTCGCGCACGGTGCCCTCGGCGATGTCGCTCGCGCAGGCGACGACGCCCTCCAGCGTGCGCTTCGCGTCGCCCACCGCCGAGTCCCCGCCCAGGGCGGCGTCCCGTGCCAGGACGACCCCGCCGATCCCCGCCACGCCCGCCACGACGGCGGCCAGGCACCACGCGAGCGCCGTGCGTCGCCCGCGGGGGCGGCGCTCCGCGGGCGGGGCGGGCCGCGCGGCGAGGGCGTCGCCGATCAGCCGCACCTGGGTGCGCAGCAGGTCCACGTCGGCGCGCGCCGCGGCGTACGCCCGGTGCGCCTCGTCACCGGCGGACGCCTGCGGGGGCGCATCCGCGAGGGCGGCCGACAGTGCCTCGTCCGCCTCACCCGCGCCCTGCCCGTTCCCGCTCATCGTCACACCACCTCCTTCGTGTGCAGCCGGCCGCGCAGCGCACGGACGGCGGCGTGCAGCCGGCTCTTGACCGTGCCCTCCGGGACGCCGAGCGCCGTGGCGATCTCCGCCACGGGCAGGTCGGCGTAGAAGCGCAGCGTCAGCACCTGCCGCTGCCGCGGCGGGAGTTCCTGCAGCCCGTCGGCGACGGCCAGGGCCAGCACATGCGCCTCTCCCCCGCCGTGCCGGGACTCGTCCCGGGGGGTCAGGGCCGCGAGGCGTTCGCCGAGCCGCTCCTGCCGGCGTCGCGAACGGTGCCAGTCCATCGCCACGTTGGACGCGGCGACGGCCGCCCACGCCCCCGGGTCCCGCAGCGGCTCGCGGCCGCCCGCCCGGTGCTCCAGCAGCTTGAGCCGCACCTGCTGCACCCCGTCCGGCAGATCGCCCGCCGGCACCCCGCCGAGCGCCAGGACGGCCCGCACCCGATCGAGGTGCTCCGGTGCGAGGGGGTCCTCCCCTTCCCCCGGCCGGGACCTCCGTCTCAGCAGCGCCACACCCCACCCCTTCCTCGATTTCCCCTATGACGCGACAGCGGGGGAAAACGTTCACCCCTCCTGCGTTCCAGGGCCAGGCCCTAACCTGGCGGTGTGTCCGCCCCCCATGAACTGACGATGCTGGAACAGGCCGCGGCCGTCCGGGCGGGCGAACTGTCCCCCGTGGAGCTGACGGCCCACTACCTCGACCGGATCGAGCGGATCGACCCGGCGCTCGGGGCCTATCTGACCGTCACGCCCGAACACGCCCTGCAGGACGCGCGGCGCGCCGAACGCGTGCTCAAGGAGGGCGGGCCGCTCCCGCCGCTGCTCGGCGTACCGGTACCGGTGAAGGACCTGACGCCGGTCGCCGGGGTGCGCTTCACCTCCGGGTCGGCGGTCTTCGCGGACCGGGTCGCCGACCGGGACGCGTACCTCGTCCGGCTGCTGAGGGACGCGGGGACCGTCCTGACCGGGAAGACCAACACCCCGGAGTTCGGGCTCCCCGCCTACACCGAGGGCGCCGCCGGCCCGCCGGCCCGCACCCCCTACGACCTCGCGCGCGGCGCCGGCGGCAGCAGCGGGGGCGCGGCGGCGGCCGTGGCCGCCGGTCTCGCGGCGGCGGCGCACGGCAGCGACGGGGGCGGCTCGATCCGCATCCCGGCGAGCTGCTGCGGGGTCGTCGGGCTGAAGCCGAGCAGGGGCCGGGTGAGCCCCGCGCCATGGGGCGACGCGAGCGGACTGGCCGTCAACGGGCCCCTCGCACGCACCGTCCGGGACACGGCGGCCCTGCTCGACGTGCTGGCGGTGCCCGCACCGGGCGACCCCTTCCGGCTGCCGCCGCCGGAGCGATCGTTCCTGCAGTGGTGCGAGCGGGAACCGCGGCGGCTGCGGATCGCCCGCTGGGCGGTGCCGGACGTCGCGGGCGTGCAGGTCGACCCGCAGGTGCTGGCGGCGTACGAGCGCACCTCGGCGCTGCTGGCCGGGCTCGGGCACGAGGTCGTGGACGTACCGCAGCCGCTCGCCCCCGGCGACCGCGACGCGTTCACCCCGGTGTGGGCCGTGCTGGCCGCGCTGACGCCCGTGGCGGCGGAACGGGAGGGGGAGCTGCTGCCGCTCACCCGCTGGCTGCGCGCCCGTGGACAGGACGTGGGCGGCCTCGACTACGCCCGCACGCTGGGGGCGATGCAGAGCGTGGGCCGCAAGCTGGCCGAGGCCGCCGAGCCGTACGACGCGGTGCTCACCCCGACGCTGGCGCAGCTCCCCGCCCCGGTGGGCGCCCTGCGCGACGACGCCGACCCCGGGGCCGACTTCGCGGCGCAGCTGGCCTTCACGCCGTTCACCGCGCCCTGGAACATCGCCGGGCTGCCCGCGGTGTCGCTGCCGCTGGAGTGGTCCCCGGCGGGGCTGCCCATCGGCATGATGCTCGGCGCCCGGCACGGCGAGGAGGGCCCGCTGCTCGCCCTCGCCGCCCAGTTGGAGGCCGCCTCGCCGTGGCGGGCCCGTACGGCCCGCGCTTTCGAGGTGGCCGGGGCCGTCGGCGGGCCGCCCGCCTGAGACCGCCCGGAGACGGGAGCCGGGCCCGCTGCGTCCGCGTGCCGCCACTCCCGGGCGGGAGCGCGTGCACGGAATGCGACTGCTCCGCCACGCAGTGGGTATGGCTGAGGCTGTCCGGAGAACCCGCGCCCGCGATGACGCCCCGGGAGGGCATCCCATGACCGAAGCCGCCGACCGGGACAGACTCGCCGCGCTGCACGGCGTGGACGTCACCTACCGCCCGTCGCCGGACCGCGAGGTGCGCGTGCCGGACGGGACGGTCGTGGCGGTGCTGGCCGCGCTCGGCGTCGACGCCTCGACCCCGGCGGCGGTGCGGAACGCGCTGGCGGAGCACGAGCACCGTGCCGGGCGCCGGCTGCTCCCCCGCAGCGTCGTCCTGCGGACCGGCCGTCCGCTCGGACAGCGGCTGCCCGAGGGCACCGTGCTGCGGCTGACGACGGAGGACGGCACCGAGACCTCCTGGGACGGCGGCGCGCCCCTGCCGGTGGGACGGCACGCGCTGCGCGCGCAGGCCCCCGACGGGCGCACCGCGCAGGCGCAGCTCGTCGTGGCGCCGGAACGGCTGCCCGGCCCACCGGAACGGGTCCTGGGCTTCATGGCGCAGCTGTACTCCGTGCTGTCCTCGCGGTCCTGGGGCATGGGCGACCTCGGCGACCTCGCCGACCTCGCGGCATGGACGGGCCGGGCGCTGCACGCGGGCTTCCTGCAGGTCAATCCGCTGCACGTGGCCGTGCCCGGGCATCCCACGGACCCGTCGCCCTACCGCCCCTCCTCGCGGCGCTTCCCCGACCCGGTGTATCTGCGGGTGGAGGAGATCCCCGAGTTCGCCTACCTCGGTCCCGACGACCGCGACCGCGCCGCGGACCTGCTGCGCAAGGCGGCGGTACTGCGCGACTCGGTGCTGCTCAAGGACGCCCTGATCGACCGGGACGCGGTGTGGGAGCTCAAGCGCGAGGCGCTCGCGCTGGTCCGCAGGGTGCCGCTGTCGCCGGGGCGGCGGGCCGCGTACTGCGACTTCCTCGCGGACCAGGGGCAGGCGCTGGACGACCACGCCACCTGGTCGATGCTGGCCGAGCTGCACGGCCCGGACTGGCGCCGCTGGCCGGCGGGGCTGCGCGACCCGCGCTCGGGGCATGTCGCGCGGCTCCGCGGCGAACGGCTGGACCAGGTCGACTTCCACTGCTGGCTCGCCTGGCTGACGGACGCCCAGCTGGCCGCGGCGCAGCGTGCGGCGCGGGACGCGGGCATGGCGGTCGGCATCGTCCACGACCTCGCGGTCGGGGTGCACCCCTCCGGTTCCGACGCCTGGGCGCTGCAGGACGCCCTCGCCCACAAGATGTCGGTCGGCGCGCCGCCGGACGCCTTCAACGCCCACGGCCAGGACTGGGGCCTGCCACCCTGGCGCCCCGACGCCCTGGCCGCCACGGGGTACGCGCCCTACCGGGACCTGCTGCGCAACGTGCTGCGGCATGCGGGAGGCCTGCGGATCGACCATGTGATGGGGCTCTTCCGCCTGTGGTGGGTGCCGGAGGGCGAGCCGCCGACACAGGGTGCGTACGTCCGTTACGACGCCGAGGCGATGCTCGGGATCCTCGCGCTGGAGGCGCGGCGCGCCGGTGCCGTCGTCATAGGGGAGGACCTCGGCACGGTCGAGCCGGGCGTCCGCGAGGAGCTGGCAGACCGGGGCATCCTCGGCACGTCGGTGCTCTGGTTCGAGCGGGACTGGGAGGGGGCGCACGGCTCCGCGCGAGCCCGGCCGCTGCCACCCGCGGCCTGGCGGGCGGACGCCCTGGCCACGGTGACCACCCACGACCTGCCCACGACGGCGGCCCGGCTGACCGGGGAGCACGTCGTCCTGCGGCACCGGCTGGGTCTGCTGACCCGGCCGCTGGAGGTGGAGCAGGCCGAGGACGCGGTGGAGGTCGCGGAGTGGCTGGCGCTGCTCGGCCGGCTGGGCATGCTGCCGGAGGGCGCCCGCGACGAGGAGGCCGTCGTCAAGGCCGTCCACCGCTTCCTGGCGCGCACGCCAGCCCGGATGGTCGGGGTGTGGCTGCCGGACGGGGTCGGCGACCGCCGCCCGCAGAACCTGCCGGGCACCTGGGACCAGTACCCCAACTGGCGGCTGCCGGTCGCGGACCCGGAGGGACGCCCGCTCACCCTGGAGCAGCTGACCGCCTCGCCTCGGCTGCACGCGCTGGCGCACGAGGTGCGGACGGCGATGGCGGCGCCCCACGGGCCCTGACACCACCCCCGGGCGCGCGGGCCCCGGGAGCGTTCGCTACTTTGAGACCGTGGACAAGCTCAACAAGAACGCCCTGCGCGCCGGTGCCGTCACGGCCGGCACGGCGCTGATGCTGCTGATGTCGTCCCCCGCGTTCGCGAACACTCGCGACGACGGCGACGACCCGGGTCCCGGTCTGAGCGTGATCGAGACGCTCGGCCTGTACCTCGTCCTGCCGATCGTCCTGTTCCTGGTCATCGCGGGCCTGGTCGTCGCGACCGACAAGTCCCGCAAGACCCAGAGCTGATCCTTCGACCGTCTCGCTGACCGGGTCGCGGAGCACCGCGGCCCGGCTTCAGGCGTGCCCGTCGCCGGCCCGCGCGTCGCGGGGCGACCGGTGCCGCGGCAGCGCGCGGGGGTCCCCCGAACGGCGCAGTGCTCCCGCCGCGCCCCGGTGCGTGAGGCACGAGGCCCCCCGCGGCTGGTCGCCGCGGGGGGCCTCTTCGGTGCTGCCGCGGATCAGCCGGCCGCCGCGTCCGCGGCGCGGGCCTTGAGGGCGCGCTCGACCCCGGCACGGCACTCGGTCACCATGCGCCGCAGCGCGGGCGCCGGATCGGCCGCCGCGAGCCAGGCGTCGGTGGCGTCCAGGGTGTCCTGGGAGACCTGGAGCGCCGGGTAGAGGCCGACGATGATCTGCTGGGCCATCTCGTGGCTGCGGGAGGAGAACACGTCCGAGACCGCCGCGAAGTACCGCTGCGTGTACGGCGCCAGCAGCTCGCGCTGGTCCGGCTCGGAGAAGCCGCCGATGACCGCCTCCTGGACGGCGTTGGTGAGCGTCTCCGCCTCGACGACCGAGGCCCACGCCTCGGCCTTCGCCTCGGCCGTCGGACGCGCCGCCCGGGCGGTGGCCGCGTGCCGCTCACCGGCCGCCGTGGCGTCCCGGCCGAGTTCGGCGGCGATGGCCTCCTCGTCGGCGCGGCCGGTCGCGGCCAGCCGCTCCAGCAGGGACCAGCGCAGCTCGGTGTCGACGTCGAGGCCCTCGATCGTCTCCGTGCCGCCGAGCAGCCCGGCGATCAGGTCGAGCTGCTCCTTGGTGCGGGCCGTCGCGGCGAACGCCCGGGCCCAGGCGAGCTGGTGGTCGCCGCCCGGGGCGGCCGCGCGCAGGTGCTCCAGGGTCGCCTCGGTCCACCGGGCCAGGCCGGTCTCCCGCCACTCGGGCGCGGCGTACAGCTCCAGCGCCGTCTTCACCTGGCGGTGCAGGGACTGCACGACGCCGATGTCGGACTCCTTGCCGATGCCGGAGAGCACCAGCTCCAGGTAGTCGCGGGTGGCGAGTTCGCCGTCGCGCGTCATGTCCCACGCGGAGGCCCACACCAGGGCGCGCGGCAGGGACTCGGTGAAGTCGCCCAGGTGCTCGCGGACGGTGGCCAGCGAGACCTCGTCGAGCCGCACCTTGGCGTACGACAGGTCGTCGTCGTTGAGCAGCACGACCGCCGGGCGCTTCACACCGGTCAGCTCCGGCACCGCGGTCAGCTCGCCGTCGACGTCCAGCTCGACGCGCTGGACGCGCACCAGCTTGCCGTCCTGGAGGTCGTACGCGCCGACCGCGATGCGGTGCGGCCGCAGGATCGACTCGCCCTTGGCGCCGGCTGGCAGCGCCGGAGCCTCCTGGCGCACGGCGAAGGAGGTGATCGTGCCGTCGGCGGCGGTCTCGATCTCCGGGCGGAGGATGTTGATGCCCGCGGTCTCCAGCCACTTCTTCGACCAGGTCTTCAGGTCGCGGCCGGAGGTCTCCTCCAGGGCGGTCAGCAGGTCGGTCAGGCGGGTGTTCTTCCAGGCGTGGCGCTTGAAGTACGCCTGGACGCCGGTGAAGAACGCGTCCATGCCCACGTAGGCCACCAGCTGCTTCAGGACGGAGGCGCCCTTGGCGTAGGTGATGCCGTCGAAGTTGACCTGGACGTCCTGCAGGTCGTTGATCTCCGCCATGATCGGGTGGGTGGACGGCAGCTGGTCCTGCCGGTACGCCCAGGTCTTCATGGAGTTGGCGAAGGTCGTCCAGGAGTGCGGCCACCTGCTGCCGGGCGCGTAGGCCTGGCAGGCGATGGAGGTGTACGTGGCGAACGACTCGTTCAGCCACAGGTCGTTCCACCACTCCATGGTGACCAGGTCGCCGAACCACATGTGGGCCAGCTCGTGGAGGATCGTCTCGGCGCGCACCTCGTAGGCCGCGTCGGTCACCTTGGAGCGGAAGACGTACTGGTCGCGGATGGTGACCGCGCCCGCGTTCTCCATGGCGCCGGCGTTGAACTCCGGCACGAAGAGCTGGTCGTACTTGGCGAAGGGGTAGGGGAAGTCGAACTTCTCCTCGAACCAGTCGAAGCCCTGCCGGGTGACCGCGAAGATGGCGTCGGCGTCGAGGAACTCCGTCAGCGACGGGCGGCAGTACAGGCCCAGCGGTACGCTGCGGCCGCCCTCGCCCTCCCAGGTGCTGTGCACGGCGTGGTACGGGCCGGCGATCAGCGCGGTGATGTAGGTGGAGATGCGCGGGGTGGGCGCGAAGCGCCAAAGGTTGCCGGCCGGCTCCGGGGTCGGGGAGTTGGAGATGACCGTCCACCCCGCCGGGGCCTTCACGGCGAAGGTGAAGGTCGCCTTGAGGTCGGGCTGCTCGAAGCAGGTGAAGACCCGGCGGGCGTCCGGGACCTCGAACTGGGTGTAGAGGTAGGCCTGCTTGTCGACCGGGTCGACGAAGCGGTGCAGTCCCTCGCCGGTGTTGGTGTACGCCGCGTCCGCGACGACCCGCAGCTCGTTGGCGCCGGCCTGCAGCGACGGCAGGGCGATGCGGCTGTCCGCGAAGACCTCGGCCGGGTCCAGCGCGGTGCCGTTGAGCACCACCTCGTGGACCGTGGGGGCGACCAGGTCGATGAAGGTCGAGGCACCCGCCTCGGCGGAGTCGAAGCGCACCGTGGTCACCGACCGGAAGGTGCCGCCCTCCTGCGCCCCGCTCAGGTCGAGCTCGATGTCGTACGCGTCCACGGTGAGCAGGCGCGCTCGCTGCCGCGCCTCCTCACGTGTGAGGTTGGTGCCGGGCACGTGTCCGTCTCCTTCGTCGGGTTTTCGGCCATCCTCGCACGCGGCGGGGGTGGAACGGCCGGGGGTTTTCCCTCGACGGGCAGGTCGTGTCCCCGGCCGCCGCCGGCTACCGGCGGTACGGGCCGGGGGAACGGGGTGGGAGGGGGCGCGTCCGCACGTTGACACGCCCTCCGCGCGGGTGATGGGCTGTCGGACCATGACCCCGGGCAGGAGAACGGCCGCGACCCGCACGGCAGCGCTCGTCGCCGCCCTCGCCGGCACGGTACTCGGCACCGCGCCGGCCGCCCTGGCCGCCCCGCCCGTCATCCCGGCGACGGCACCCGACGCCTCGGACGACACCGCGGCGGAGGGCACCGCGCCCGCCGTCCACCCCCGGCCGCAGTCGCTGCACCATCGCGGTGCCGACGTCGCCGTGCCGGACACCGCGACCCTCGTCGCCGGACCCGGAGCCGACCCCTACGCCCTGGACTCCCTCCGCGCGATCCTGCGCGGGGCGGGCGTGACCACGCTCCACGAGGACCCGGCCGAGCCGCGCGGGCTGGTGGTGTACGCCGGCGGCGCACAGGCCGGCTCCGCGCTGCGCGCCCTGGGCGCCGCGCCCACCGGGGACCTGCCCTCCGGCGGCTACCGGCTGGCCGTGGGCCGTACCGGCGGCCGCGACGTCGTGGCGCTTGACGGGGCGGGCGAGGACGGGCTGTTCCACGCGGCGCAGACGCTGCGCCAGTTGGCGACGGGAAGGAGCCTGCGGGGCGTCGTCGTCCGCGACTGGCCCGCGGCCGCGACGCGCGGCGTCGCCGAGAGCTTCTACGGCGAACCGTGGACCCGGGAGCAGCGGCTCGCCCAGCTGGACTTCCTCGGCCGCACCAAGCAGAACCGCTACCTGTACGCCCCCGGCGACGACCCCTACCGCCAGGAACGCTGGCGCGAGCCCTACCCGGCCGCGCGCCGCGCGGAGTTCCGCGAGCTGGCCGAGCGGGCCCGGGCCAACCATGTCACCCTGGCGTGGGCCCTGTCGCCGGGCCAGGCGCTGTGCTTCTCCTCGCCGGAGGACCGCAGGGCGCTGCTGCGCAAGGCCGACGCCATGTGGGTGCTGGGCTTCCGCGCCTTCCAGTTGCAGTTCCAGGACGTGAGCTACAGCGAGTGGCACTGCGACGCCGACGCGGACGCCTACGGCGACGGCCCCGAGGCGGCGGCCCGGGCGCAGGCCGACGTGGCCGACGCGCTCGCCGCCCACCTGGCGGAGCGCCACCGGGCCGTCGTACCGCTGTCGCTGCTGCCGACGGAGTACTACCAGGACGGCGCGACCGGGTTCCGCCGCGAGCTGGCGCGGGTCCTCGACCCCGGGGTCGAGGTGGCGTGGACGGGCGTCGGCGTCGTCCCGGGGGAGATCACCGGGCGGCAGGTCGCCGACGCGCGGGCGGCGCTGCAGCACCCGCTGCTCACCATGGACAACTACCCGGTCAACGACTTCGCCGAGGACCGGATCTTCCTCGGCCCCTACACCGGGCGCGAGCCCGCGGTGGCGACCGCCTCGGCGGGCCTGCTGGCCACGGCGATGCGCCAGCCCACCGCGTCCCGGATCGCGCTGTTCACCGTGGCGGACTACGCGTGGAACCCCCGCGGGTACGACCGCGCGGCCTCCTGGCGCGCCGCGATCGACGACCTGGCGGGCCCCGGACCCGGGGCGCGGGACGCGCTGCGCGCCCTGGCGGGCAACGCGGCCTCCTCGGCGCTGGACAAGGGCGAGTCGGCGTATCTGCGGCCGCTCATCGCGGAGTTCCTGGTCGCCTATGCCGACGGCGGCCGCGAACGGGTGGAGAAGGCGGCCGCCCGGCTGCGCGAGGCGTTCGCCACGATGCGCGGCGCCCCCGAGCGCCTGGACGAACTGGCGGGCGGTTCCTTCGGCGGCGAGGTGCGGCCGTGGCTGAGCCAGCTGGCCCGGTACGGCTCGGCGGGCGAGCACGCCGTCGACATGCTGGTGGCGTTGCGCGCCGGCGACGGCACCGGGGCGTGGAAGGACCGCCTCGCGCTGGAGGCGGCCCGCCGGCGGATAGCCGACAGCCCGGCCACCGTGGGCCACGGCGTGCTCGACCCGTTCCTGGCCAAGTCGCTCGCCACGGCGGACGCGTGGACAGGTGTGCGCACCGCGGGCCGCAAGGCCACCGCCACCCTGGGCTCGGCCCGGTCCACCGACCCGTCGCTGATGACCGACGGCAAGGACGGCACCGCCTGGGCCAGCGACGCCCCGCCGCAGCGGGACGACACCTTCGGGGTCGACCTGGGCGCCACCCGCACCGTCCACGGCGTGCGCGTCGCCATGGGCACCGATCAGCCCGGCCCCGAGCGCGACGACTACCTGCGTGAGGCGGTGCTGGAGTACTCGGCGGGCGACGAAGGCGGCTGGCGGACCGCGGCCACGGTGAAGGACGACCGCACGGTGACCGCGCGGCTGCCCGAGGGCACCCGGGCCCGGTACGTGCGGCTGCGCGCGACGGCCCCGCAGGAGAACGCGGTGTCGGTACGGGAGTTCAGCGTCACCACGGAGGACGACGGCGCCTCCGGTGCCTACGCGGCCGACCCCGCGGCCCAGGCGGCCTCCGACGGCGACGCCACGACCACCGTCCGCGTGCCCGCCGAAGGGCTGACCCTGGAGTACGGCTCGGCCCGCCCGCTGGAGGCGCTGACCGTGCTCACCGACACCGGGCCCGGGGCGGCCGGGTCGGTGGAGGTGCGGGTGCCCGGCCAGGGCTGGCGCCGGCTCGGTGCGCTGGGCGGCGGCTGGACCGAACTGCCCGCGCGGGGCCTGCGGTCCGAGGCGGTCCGGGTCACCCCGTCGGCGGGGGCCCACCCGCCGGTCGTGCACGAGATCGTGCCCTGGTACGCGGACCGGCCCGCGGCCCGGATGACGCTGGACCGCACGGAGACCGACCTCGAACTCGGCGGCGCCCCCGCGACCGTCACCGCGGAACTGACCGACGCCTCGCCCTCGGCGGCCACCGTGTCGCTGACCGCCGAAGCCCCGGAGGACGTCGAGGCCGTGACGCCCGGTGAGGTGGAACTGCCGCGCGGCGGCAGGGTCGTGGTACCGGTGCGGCTGTCCCTGCCCGCGGACGGCGCACCCGGTGTGTACGAGGTGCCGCTGGCCTTCCGCGCCGAGGGCCGCACGGTGCGGCAGACCGTCACCGTGCACGCCTATCCGCGCACCGGTGGCCTGGACCTCGCCGCGGGCGCCCCGGCCACCTCCTCCGGCGACGAGACGGCGGACTTCCCGGCCTCGGCGCTGACCGACGGCGACCCCGCGACCCGCTGGTCGTCCCCCGTACGGAACGACGCCTGGGTGCAGGCCGAACTGCCGCGGGTCGCCAGGGTCGGCCGGGTGGTGCTGCGCTGGCAGGACGCGTACGCCTCCCGCTACACGGTCCTGACCTCGGCCGACGGGCAGAGCTGGCACACGGCGGCGGTGGTCTCCGACGGCCGCGGCGGCACCGAGTCCGTACGGCTGGACGCCCCGTCCGACACCCGCTTCATCCGCGTGCAGGGGCTGGAGCGCGGCACGAAGTACGGCTATTCGCTGTACTCGCTGCAGGCGTACGCCGTCACCGGCTGACCGTCTCGTTTCCCGTGGGCCACTTGCCAAGCGGCTGCGCGGGTGCAACTATTCACTCAATACATGTATCAAGTGAATAGAAGGAGGTGGGTGCGTGAGCACCGGCAACGTCCTGCTGGGACTGCTCGCCGCGGGGCCCGGCCACGGCTACGACCTCAAGCGGCGGCACGACGAACGCTTTCCGCAGGCCCGCCCGCTCGCCTACGGGCAGGTGTACACGACCCTCCAGCGACTGGTGCGCGACGGCCTCGCCGAGGTCGACGCCACCGAGCACGAGGGCGGCCCGGAACGCACCACCTACCGGATGACCGAGCACGGCATCCTGGTCCTGCGCCGCTGGCTGGAGGAGCCCGTGCCACCCGCCCCGGTGACCGCCGCCAACGAGATCTTCGCCAAGGTCACGGCCATCATGGCCTCCGGCTTCGGCGACCCGGCCGGTTTCCTGCGCCTCCAGCGCGCCGCCCACCTCGCCCGGATGCGCGAGCTCACCGCCGTGAAGACCGCCCCCGGCGCCCCCCTGTCGGCAGTGCTCTCCGCCGACTACGCCCTCACCCATCTCGATGCCGACCTGCGCTGGATGGACAACGCCGCGCAGCGCCTCGGCGCCCTGGCCGAGGAGGTAACCTCCGCATGACCACACCCCTGATCGAGGCCCGTGGCCTCGTCAAGCGGTACGGCACCACCGACGCGTTGCGCGGCGCGTCACTGCGCCTGCTGCCCGGGGAGGTGCTGGCCGTCACCGGACCGAGCGGCAGCGGCAAGTCCACACTGCTGCACTGCATGTCGGGCATCGTCCGGCCGGACGAGGGCGAGGTCCGCTACACGGGCGGCGTCGCCGGCGCGGAGCGGCTCGACCAGGCCGGGGAGGGCCGTCGCTCCACGCTGCGGCGCACCGACTTCGGCGTGGTCTTCCAGTTCGGGCAGCTGGTCGGCGAACTGACCGCCCTCGACAACGTGGCCCTGCCGCTGCTGCTGGCCGGGACCTCCCGCGCCGCCGCCCACGAGAGCGCGGGCACCTGGCTGGAGCGCTTCGGCGTGCGCGGTCAGGCCGCCCTGCGCCCGGGCGAGATGTCGGGCGGCCAGGCGCAACGCGTCGCCCTGGCCCGCGCGATGGTCACCGGCCCGAAGGTGGTCTTCGCCGATGAGCCGACCGGGGCCCTGGACTCCCTCGCCGGTGAGCAGGTCATGACCGCCCTGGTCCACGCGGCCCGCGAGTCCGGTACCGCGGTGCTGCTGGTCACGCACGACGCCCAGGTCGCGGCGTTCGCGGACCGCGAGGCGACGGTGCGGGACGGTGTCGTCGAGGGACAGGACGAGACCGTCGCCGAGGTGACCCGGTGAGGGGATTGCGGGGGGACACCCTGCTGGCCTGGGCGGTGCTGCGGGGCTCCCCGCGCAGCGAGTGGTGGCGCCTGGCGCTCACCGCGCTCGGTGCCGCCCTCGGCACGGGCTTCGCGCTGGCGGCCGCCGTCGTGACGGTGATCAACACACGGTTCGGGGGCGGGGAGCACCGGTACACCAACGACCTGCTGAACGAGAGCGGCCTGCGCCCGGGTGTGGTGGCCGCGCTGTTGCTGCTCATCGTGCCGGTGCTGGCCTTCATCGGCCAGTGCACCCGGATCGGCGCCCTGCGCCGTGAGCACCGGCTCGCCGCACTCCGCCTGTCCGGGGCCACCCCGCGACAGGTCAGGCGGATCGCCGCCCTGGAGGCGGGTGCGGCCGGCTGCCTGGGCGCGGTGGCCGGGCTGGCGGGCTTCCTCACGCTGCGGGCCGCGGTCGCGGCCGTGCAGGGTGACCGCGAGGCACTGACCTGGCCCACCGACGTGCCGGTGCCGTGGCTTCCTGCCGCCCTGATCGTCCTGGCGGTGCCGGTGCTGGCCACCCTGGAGGCGCGGTTCGCGCTGCGCCGGGCGGCCGTCGACCCGCTGGGCGCGGCGGCGCGCAGACCGCGCCGGCACCGCACCGGCCCCGGCATGTGGCTGCTGGGCCCCGTGGCCCTGCTCGCGGGGATCGGGCTCGTACTGCTGGGGCGGGCGGTGGACCTGGATCAGGTACCGGTCCTGCCGATCCTGGTGGCGATCCTCGCCCTGTGCGCCCTCGGGCTGGTGTACACCAGCGCGGGCCTTGCGCTGCTCACCGGACGGCTCGCGGCCCGCTCGGGCCGCCCGGCCCTGCTCATCGCGGGTGAGCGGCTGCGGGCCGACCCGTGGGCGGCGGCCCGCTCGCACACCGTGGTGATGCTCGCCTCGCTGGTGGGGGTCGGCTGGGTGGCCATGCGACGGGTGACGGTCGAGATGCTGCGGAACGACACGAACTACTCCGCCGGTGACGTCTCGTTCTACGTCGGCGGCTACGACCTGGCCGGGCTCGCGCTGCTGATCGGCGTCGCGGTCGTGGTCAGCGGCCTGGCCGTCGGCGTCGTCGAGTCGCTGATGACCCGTCGCCGGACGCTGGCGGCGCTGGCCGCGGCGGGCACGCCACGGAAGGTGCTGTGGCGCGCGACGCTGCTGGAGACGGCGCTGCCTCTCACCCCGGCGATCCTGCTCGGCGGGTGCTGCGGGCTGACGATCGTGGCCCCCGTCGTCGCCGTCGGCCAGCGGCGCGCCCTCCCGCTGCTGGAGCCGGCGCTGCTCACGGGCGGCCTGCTGGCCGCGTCCCTGCTGGCCACAGCCGTGTCCCTGCCGCTGCTGCGCCGCACCGTACAGCCCGCGCAGTTGCGCTACGAGTAGGCGGACGCCGCGGGCGCGGCGGGACCCCGGACCGGCACGGGGGTGCGGTCCGGGGCCCTGAGCCCGGTCCGGGACGGTTCAGGACAACATGAAGGCCCGGTCTCAGGCGGATATGCCGTCGATCCGGGCCATGGCGTCATCCGCGCCGAATGGCTGCAGGTATGGCAGCCAGCGCGGGTCCCTATGCCCCGTCCCGATGATCCGCCAGGCCAGGCCCGACGGCGGGGCGGGTTGGTGGCGCATCCGCCAGCCGAGCTCGGCGACGTGGCGGTCGGCCTTGAGGTGATTGCACCGGCGGCATGCCGCGACCACGTTGTCCCACGTGTGCTGGCCTCCGCGGCTGCGCGGGATCACGTGGTCGACGCTGGTTGCGACGGCTCCGCAGTACGCGCACCGGCCGCCGTCCCGGGCGAACAGCGCCCGCCGGGTCAGGGGCACGGGGCCGCGAAAGGGGACTCGGACGAATTTGGTGAGCTTGACGACACTCGGGGCGGGGACAGAGCAGGTCGCGCTGTGCATATAGGCGCCGGATTCCTCGAGGCACACGGCCTTCTTGTTCAGCACGAGGATGAGCGCGCGGCGGAGCGGTACGACGCCGAGCGGCTCGTACGACGCGTTGAGGACCAGGACATGCGGCACGGGTGCCTCCTTTTACGCCGGCGGCGCGTGGCTCGCGCCGGGACGATCTGCCCACAGTCTCTCCGGAAGCCCGGTCACGGCGCCACCATGACCGGGTAACGGAGCGAGGGTGTTTTCAACCACACCCCCTTTACATGCCCTGAATCACCGCACGTCGCGCTCGAACAACGCAACGGGACACATCGCCTCCCCCGTTAGTGTGGGAAGCCTGCCCAACCCGGAGGTTTCCGCCCGTGTCCCCATCGCCGTCCACCGCCACGACGATCGACGACGCCCAGAAGAGCGCGACCGACGCCGCCGACTACATCAGCCAGAACTGGGCGGACTGGCTGTCCGCCGGGCTGCGCATCCTGCTGATCCTGGTGATCGCGCTGGTTCTGCGGTCGGTGGTCCGTCGCATGATCACCAAGTTCATCGAACGCATGAACCGCGGCGCCGAGGTCGCGGCGACGAGCGCGCTGGGCGGACTGCTGGTCAACGCCGAGCGCCGGCGGCAGCGCAGCGAGGCGATCGGCTCGGTACTGCGCAGCGTGGCCTCGTTCGTGATCATGGGGACGGCGGCGCTGACCGTGCTGTCCGTGCTGAAGATCAACCTGGCTCCGCTGCTGGCCAGCGCGGGTGTGGCCGGTGTGGCCATCGGCTTCGGCGCGCGGAACCTGGTGACCGACTTCCTCTCCGGCGTCTTCATGATCCTGGAGGACCAGTACGGCGTCGGGGACGTCATCGACGCGGGCGTCGCCAGCGGCACCGTGGTCGAGGTCGGACTGCGCGTGACCAAGCTGCGCGGCGACAACGGCGAGATCTGGTACATCCGCAACGGCGAGGTCAAGCGGATCGGCAACCTCAGCCAGGGCTGGGCCACGGCGGTGGTGGACGTCCAGGTCGGCTACGGGGAGGACCTGGACCGGGCCCGCGCGGTGATCGAGGAGGCCGCGGCGGCGATGGCCAAGGACCAGCCGTGGGACGAGGTGCTCTGGGAGCCGGTCCAGGTGCTGGGCCTGGAGTCGGTGACCGCGGACTCGGTCCTGATCCAGGCGCAGGTCAAGACCATGCCGGGCAAGTCGGCGGCGGTCGCGCGGGAGCTGCGCTGGCGCATCAAGCGGGCCTTCGACGCGGCCGGGATCGCGATCGTCGGCGGCACCCCGCAGGCGGTGGAGGAGGACGAGGCGGCCGACCCCTCGGCCGCCGTCGCCCCGCCGTCGGCACTCGCCAACCCCGCTTCCCCGCAGGCCCTGGCGGCCCAGCCGCTGACCCCCGCGCAGGCGTCCTCCCAGCCGAGCACGCTCAAGTAGCGAACGCCGCCCTCCAGGGGCGTCGGGCACCGCCCGGCGCCCCTTTTCCGTGTCCCGGCGCGGCCGGTAACGCTTTGGCGCCGACCTCGCGAACCGCCCTTGACGCTCCGGCCCCGGGCGCCTACCTTGCCTTTCACCAACAGGAAGGTTTCCTAACTACCAACAGGGGGCACACCCGCCCCCCTGACCCCACCCAGCCCACCAGGCCCGTGCCGTAGCCTGCGGCGCGAGCCGTCACGACGAGGGAGGACGAGACCGTGGCCGGTACCCCCGGAAGCCCAGGCACACCTGGCACCCCCGGCACACCGCGCGTACTGCGGGCGATGAACGACCGTGCCGCGCTCGACCTGCTCATCGAACACGGCCCGCTCTCCCGGACCCGGATCGGCAAGCTCACCGGCCTGTCGAAGCCCACCGCCTCCCAGCTGCTCGCCCGCCTCGAGGCGGCCGGGCTGGTCCTGGCCACCGGCACGACCGCAGGCCGCCCGGGCCCCAACGCACAGCTGTACGCGGTCAACCCCGCCGCCGCGTACGTCGCCGGCCTCGACGTGACGACCGAGCGCATCCGTGCCGCCGTCGCCGACATCACCGGCCGGGTGGCCGGCGGGTTCGAGCTCGCCACCCCCGGCCGCGGCCGGCGCGGGCAGGGCGGCGCCGTCGAACAGGTCGTCCAGGCCGTCGACGGCGCGGTCAAGGCGGCCGGACTCCACCGCACCGACCTGCACCGGATCGTCGTCGGCACCCCCGGCGCCTTCGACCCCAGCACCGGCCGGCTGCGCTACGCCAGCCATCTCCCCGGCTGGCACTCCCCCACCCTGCTGGACGAGCTGGCCGCCGCCCTGCCCGTCCCCCTGGAGTACGACAACGACGTGAACCTCGCAGCCGTCGCCGAGCAGCGGCTCGGAGCCGCCCGGGAGCACGACGACTTCGTCCTGCTGTGGAACGAGGAGGGCATCGGCGCGGCCATCGTGATCGGCGGCCGGCTGCACCGCGGCTGGACCGGCGGCGCCGGCGAGGTCGGCTTCATGCCGGTGCCGGGGACCCCCCTGGTCCGGCACGTCGCCAAGGCCAACGCCGGCGGCTTCCAGGAACTGGCGGGCTGCAACGCGGTGCTGCGCGTCGCCCGGGAACTGGGGCTGACCGTACCGCGGGGCACGCAGGCCGAGGGCGCCTCGGCGCTGCTCGCCGCGGCGGCGGGGACCGGCGAGGGCGCGCACGCGGAACTCCTGAGGCGCTTCGCCACCGGGCTCGCCGTCGGGCTGGCCTCGCTGGTGACCGTCCTCGACCCCGAACTGATCGTCCTGGCCGGCGGGGTGATCGCCGCGGGCGGGGAGCCGCTGCGCTCCCTGGTCCAGTCCGAGCTGGCCGAACTGGCCGTGCCCCGGCCCCGGCTGGTGCTCGGCGGCGTACCGGACGACCCCGTCCTGTCCGGCGCGCTGCAGAGCGCCCTCGCCACCACCCGCGACGAGGTGTTCGACACCTCCCGCTGAACCCGACAGCCCACCCATCCCACCCACCCGCACACACAGCGGACGGTCCCACCCGGGCCGCTCCGCCGGTCTCGCACACCCTCGAACCGCCCGAAGTCCCCCGGAGGAAGCGAAGTGTCCGGTTCCACCAAGACGGCCGCGGCCGCCGTCGCGGCCGCCGCCGCGATAACCCTGCTGACGAGCGCGTGCACGGGCTCCGCCAACAACAGCGCAGGCGACGACCCCACCAAGGACGTGACCATCACCTTCTGGCACGGCTGGTCCGCGCCGAGCGAGGTGAAGGCGATCGACGCCAACGTCAAGGCCTTCGAGAAGGCCCACCCCAACATCCACGTCAAGGTGCAGGGCAACATCACCGACGACAAGATCAACCAGGCGCTGCGGGCCGGCGGCCCCAACGCCCCGGACGTCGTCTCCTCCTTCACCACCGACAACGTCGGCAAGTTCTGCTCGTCCAACGCCTTCGCCGACCTGGACCCGTTCCTGAAGAAGGCCGGCATCGACCCGGCCGCCACGTTCCCCAAGCCGATGCTGGAGTACACCCAGTTCGAGGGGAAGCGCTGCACCCTGCCGCTGCTCGGCGACGCCTACGGCCTCTACTACAACAAGGACGCCTTCAAGGCCGCCGGGATCGCCTCCCCGCCCAAGACGCTCTCGGAGTTCAAGGCCGACGCGGTCAAGCTCACCAAGAGCAAGGGCGACTCCTACTCCCAGCTCGGCTTCATGCCGAACTTCCACGGCTACGAGTCCACCACCACGCACCTGGCCGCGCAGTGGGGCGCGAAGTACTTCGACGCCGACGGAAAGTCGAACGTCGCCAAGGACCCCGGTTTCACAGCCATGTTCACCTGGCAGCAGGACATGGTGAAGGCGCTCGGCGGCTTCGGGAAACTGGAGAAGTACCGGTCGGGCTTCGGTGACGAGTGGGGCGCCAAGAACCCCTTCCACACCGGCCAGGTGGCCATGGCCATCGACGGCGAATGGCGGGCCGGCATGGCGAAGGAGGCGGGCACGAAGTTCGAGGTCGGCGTCGCGCCCTTCCCCGTACCGGACGACCAGGCGGACACCTACGGCAAGGGCTACCTGTCGGGCACGATCATCGGCGTCGCCAACACCAGCGCCAAGAAGAACGCCGCCTGGGAACTGGTGAAGTACATGGCCACCGACACCGACGCGGTGGTGAGCTTCGCCAACGCCATCCACAACGTGCCGTCCACGCTCGCCGCACTCAAGTCCCCGGACCTGGACGCCGATCCGCTCTTCCGCACCTTCGTGGAGATCGCGCAGAACCCGGACAGCACCACCACTCCCGCCAGCGTCAACGGCGGCACCTACCAGCTGACCCTCCAGGACTTCGGCTACGCCTACGAGGCCGGCAAGCAGAGCGACCTGGCCGCGGGTCTCAGGGGCGTCGACGAGCAGGTCGACAAGGACATCGCGCAGGCCCGTTGATGAGCGCCGTCCACCCGATGCTGAGAGCGAAGCGCCGCCGCGAGGCGCTTCGCATCCTCGCCTTCATGTCGCCCTGGATCATCGGCTTCGGCGTCTTCTTCGCCTACCCGCTGGTCTCGACCGTCTACTTCTCCTTCATGAAGTACGACGGGTTCGCCGCCCCGACCTGGAACGGTGTCAGGAACTGGTCGTACGTCTTCAACGACTACCCGTTCTTCTGGCCCGCGCTGCGCAACACGCTGTGGCTGGTCGTGGTCATGGTCAGCCTGCGGGTCGTGTTCGGTCTGGGGATCGGACTGCTGATCACGAAGATCAAGACCGGTGCGGGGCTCTTCCGCACCGCGTTCTACCTGCCCTACCTGGCCCCGCCGGTGGCCGCGACGATGGCCTTCGCCTTCCTCCTCAACCCCGGCACCGGGCCGGTCAACCACCTGCTGGGCAGCGTCGGGCTGCCGACGCCCGGCTGGTTCAACGACCCGGCGTGGTCCAAGCCCGCCCTCACGCTGCTGGCGCTGTGGGGCATCGGCGACCTCATGGTCATCTTCATGGCCGCGCTGCTCGACGTGCCCAAGGAGCAGTACGAGGCCGCCGAGCTGGACGGCGCCGGCCCCTGGGCGAGGTTCCGCTACGTCACGCTGCCGAACATCTCCCCCATCCTGATGTTCGCCGTCGTGACCGGCGTGATCCAGACGATGCAGTACTACACACAGCCCCTGGTCGCGGGGAAGGTCGCCAGCGGCGTCATCGGCGGCTCCGGCCAGCAGTTCGAGCCGGGCTACCCCGAGAAGTCCACGCTGACCCTGCCGCAGCTGGTCTACAACCTCGGCTTCCAGCGCTTCGACACCGGCTCGGCCTGTGTGATCGCCCTCGTGCTCTTCGCGCTCGCCATGGCATTCACCGCGCTCCTCATGCGCCGCCGCAGCGGCTTCCTGACGGCGGAGGACTGACGCCCATGACCACCCACGCCACCCTCGCCCCCTCCGCCACGGCGCCCGCCACCGGTCTCCCCTCCGGTGCGCGGCGCGCCGCGGCCCGCAAGGCGGCGCTGCACTGGATCGCGGTGCACGCCCTCGGCATCGCCGCCGCGCTCTTCTTCGTCCTGCCCTTCGTCTTCGTCTTCCTCACCGCGGTGATGAGCGACAGCCAGGCCCTCACCCGCGACCTGTGGCCCAGGACCTGGGAGTGGGGCAACTTCGGCACCGTCTGGGACACCCCGGGATTCCTCACCTGGTGGCGCAACACCCTGCTGTACGCGGGCCTCGGCACAGTGCTGACCGTCGTCTCCAGTACGCCGGTCGCCTACGCGCTGGCCAAGTTCCGCTTCCGCGGCCGCAACCTGTCGATGATGCTCGTGGTCTCCACGATGATGCTGCCCCCGCAGGTCGTCATCGTGCCCATGTACCTGTTCTGGGCGAAGCAGCTGCACCTGTCGGGCACGCTGTGGCCGCTGATCATCCCGATGGCCTTCGGCGACGCCTTCAGCATCTTCCTGCTGCGGCAGTTCCTGCTGACCATCCCCAAGGAGTACACGGACGCGGCGAGGGTCGACGGCTGCGGCGAACTGCGCACGATGCTGCGCGTCGTGCTGCCGATGGCGAAGCCGGCCATCGCGGCGGTGGCGCTGTTCCAGTTCTTCTACTGCTGGAACGACTACTTCGGCCCGCAGATCTACGCGAGCGAGAACCCGGCGGCCTGGACCCTCAGCTACGGCCTGGAGTCGTTCAAGGGCGCCCACCACACCAACTGGAACCTGACGATGGCCGCGACGGTGCTGGTCATGGCACCCGTGATCGTCGTCTTCTTCTTCGCGCAAAAGGCCTTCATCGAAGGCGTGACGTTGACGGGAGTCAAAGGATGAAGCTGGCGGTCGTGGGCGGCGGGTCCACGTACACCCCGGAACTCATCGACGGGTTCGCCCGGTTGCGGCAGACGCTGCCGGTCGAGGAGCTGGTGCTGGTGGACCCGGCCGAGGACCGGCTGCGGCTGGTCGGCGGGCTCGCCCGGCGGATCTTCGCCCGGCAGGGCCACCCCGGCACCGTGACCACCACCTCCGACCTGGACGCGGGCGTGGCCGGGGCCGACGCCGTGCTGCTGCAACTGCGCGTCGGCGGCCAGGCCGCCCGGGCGCAGGACGAGGCCTGGCCGCTGGAGTGCGGCTGCGTCGGCCAGGAGACCACCGGCGCGGGCGGCCTCGCCAAGGCGCTGCGCACGGTACCGGTGGTACTGGACATCGCCGAGCGGGTCCGCCGGGCCGCCCCCGACGCCTGGATCATCGACTTCACCAACCCGGTCGGCATCGTGACGCGCGCGCTGCTGCAGGCCGGCCACCGGGCCGTCGGGCTGTGCAACGTCGCGATCGGCTTCCAGCGCAGGTTCGCCGGGCTGCTCGGCGTGACGCCCGAGCAGGTCCACCTGGACCATGTCGGCCTCAACCACCTCACCTGGGAGCGCGGTGTCCGGATCGGCGGTCCGGAGGGCGAGGACGTCCTGCCGAAGCTGCTCGCCGAGCACGCCGACGGCATCGCCGGCGACCTCCACCTGCCCCGCGCGGTGCTGGACCGGCTGGGCGTGGTGCCCTCGTACTACCTGCGCTACTACTACGCCCACGACGAGGTCGTGCGGGAGATGCGGACCAAGCCCTCCCGGGCCGCCGAGGTGGCGGCCATCGAGGCGGAACTGCTGCGGATGTACGGGGACGAGACCCTCGACGAGAAGCCGGAGCTGCTCTCCCGGCGCGGCGGGGCCTTCTACTCCGAGGCCGCCGTGGCACTCGCCTCCTCGCTGCTGCGGGACACCGGCGACGTCCAGGTCGTCAACACCCTCAACAACGGCACCCTCCCCTTCCTCCCCGACGACGCCGTCATCGAGGTGCCGGCCACCGTGGACGCGAACGGAACGCACCCGCTGCCCGTCGCGCCCCTGGACCCGCTGTTCGGCGGACTGGTCGCGAACGTCACCGCCTACGAGGACCTGGCGCTGACCGCCGCCGTGCACGGCGGCCGCGACCGGGTCTTCAAGGCCCTGCTGTCGCACCCCCTCGTCGGCCAGTACGAGTACGCCGAGGCCCTGACCGACCGTCTGATCGCGCACAACCGGGAGCACCTCGCGTGGGCCTGAACCCTCTCGTCGCCGACGGCGTGCTCGCCGTCGACGCCGGCAACAGCAAGACCGACGTGGCCCTGGTCGCCGCCGACGGGACGGTGCTCGGCACCGCCCGCGGCGGCGGGTTCCAGCCGCAGATCGTCGGCACCGAGGCGGCGGTCGAGGTGGTCGCGCGCATCGTGGAGCGGGCCGCGGACGCCGCGGGCCTGTCCCCGCGGCCCGGCGAGCCGCTGGTGCGGCACGTCTCCGCGTGCCTGGCCAACGCCGACCTGCCCGTAGAGGAGCAGGAGCTCGAACTCGCCGTGCACGCCCGCGGCTGGGGCGAGGGCACCCGTGTCGCCAACGACACCTTCGCGCTGCTGCGCGCGGGCGTCGACGGGCCGCGCGGGGTCGCCGTGGTGTGCGGCGCGGGCATCAACTGCGCGGGCATGCTCCCGGACGGCCGCACGGCCCGCTTCCCGGCCATCGGCCACCTCTCCGGCGACTGGGGCGGCGGGGCGGGTCTGGCCGACGAGGCCCTGTGGTGGGCGGCGCGCGCCGAGGACGGCCGCGGCGGCGCCACGGCGCTGGCCGCCGCGCTGCCCGCGCACTTCGGGCTGACCTCGATGTACGCGCTGATCGAGGCGGTGCACCTGGGCCGCATCCCGGTCTCCCGCAAGCACGAGCTGACGCCGGTCCTCTTCGCCACCGCGCAGGCCGGCGACCCGGTCGCCCGGGCGATCGTGGAGCGGCAGGCCGAGGAGATCGTGGTCATGGCCACGGTCGCGCTGCGCCGGCTCGGCCTCCTCGACGAGGAGACCGACGTCGTCCTGGGAGGCGGTGTGCTGGCCGCCCGTCACCCCCTGCTGGTGGACTCCGTGACCGCCCTGCTGGCCGCGGCGGCGCCGAAGGCCGTCCCCAAGGTGGTCACCTCGCCGCCGGTGCTGGGCGCCGCCCTGCTGGGCCTGGACCGCACCGGAGCGGCGGCCGAGGCGCACGCGCGGCTGCGGGCGCACTACGAATCGGTGGGCTCCGTGTCGTGACCGGCGCGCACGCCGGGGGAACCGAACACGCTCCCCCGTGCGTGGTGACCTGCGAGGGGGCGGCACGCGGGGGAGGCCCCACGGGCGGCGGTCGGACCGTGTCGGACGGCAAGATCCACGCAATTCGTGGGTGGATGTCTGTGACGAGGGTCATACTGCTGGTCATGGGCTCGTCGCGCGTACGCGCGGGCGAACGAGTCGGGGGGAGGGCCGGCAGGTGACACGGACGCCGACGGAGACGGAGTCGCCGACGGTGCGGGGGGACACGCCCGCACCCGGCGGCAGACGGCCACGGGCGTGGGTGGAGCAACCACGCGCGTGGCGGGCCGCGGCCACCACCGAACCTGGCAGGCTGCGCGTCATGGGTGCGCTGCTGGCCCTGCTCGTCGTCGCCTTCGGCGCGGTGACGGCGTGGCAGATCACCGAGCGCTCGGCCGCGGCCGACGACGTGATCCACCACAGCGAGCCGCTGAGCGCCCGCGCCGCGGACATCTACCGCTCGCTCGCCGACGCGGACGCCACCGCCGCCGGCGGCTTCCTCGCCGGCGGCGACGACCCGGAACGGGACCGCGAGCGGTACGCGAAGGACATCGAGATCGCCTCGCGCAACATCGCCGAAGCGGCGGCCAGTTCCGAGGACTCCGCCCAGGCGCGGGCCCGACTGGAGCGGCTGAACCAGCGGTTGTCGGTGTACACCGGCCTGGTCGAGCGGGCCCGCGCCAACAACCGCCAGGGCTTCCCGGTCGGCGGGGCGTACCTGCGGCGCGCGAACAGGATGATGAACAAGGAGATCCTTCCGGACGCCAAGCAGTTGTGGACGATCGAGACCGCGCGGCTGGGCGAGGACTACAAGGACGCCAAGGCCCTGCCGCTGGCCGCCTGGGCGCTCGGCGTCGTCGCGCTGGGCGCGCTGGTGTGGGCGCAGCGGCGCTCGTACCGGCGCACCCACCGGGTGTTCAACCCGGGCATGGTGGCGGGCACGGTGGCCACCGCGGTGGTTCTGCTGTGGCTGGTCGCCGGGCACGGCGTCGCCCGCGCGAAGCTGGACGACTCCTATGCGCACGGCGCGCAGTCGCTGCAGGTCCTCAACGAGGCCCGGATCCAGACCCTGCAGGCCCGGGGCAACGAGAACCTGACGCTCGTGGCCCGCGGCGGCGGGGACACCTACAGCGCCGCCTACGACAAGCAACTGCAGGGCCTGGCGGGCACGGACGCCGACGGGAGGACGGGCCTGCTGGCGCAGGCGCTCGGCCTCGCCGACGACGACAAGGGCCGCACGAGCATCACGTCCGCGATGGAGGCCGCGAAGGCCTGGTGGGGACTGCACGGCGAGGCCCGCGAGAAGGACGACGAGGGCAACTACCTGGACGCCGTCGCCCAGACGATCGGCGGCACGTACGAGAACGGCAAGCGGCCCGAGCAGTACACCGGCTTCTGCTTCGACCAGGTCGACAACCACCTCGCGGATGCCGTCGACCACGAGCAGCGGGAGTTCGAACAGGCCGCCGCCGACGGGCGCGGCGCGCTGGGCGGGCTGGTACCGGGAGCCGCGGCTCTGGCGGTGCTCGGCGCCGCGGGCGCGGTGCTCGGCATCGGGCGCCGGCTGTCGGAGTACCGGTGAGCGGGAGGAGGCCGCTGATGGGACGCGAGGAGCGTGGGTGGCGCGTGCGGGGCTGGGCGACCGTGGTCTCGGCGGCAGCGCTGGTCGCGGCCGCGGCGGCCGGCGCCGTGCTGCCGCTGCAGGACGGCGGGGACGGGGACGGCGGGCCGCGGGCCCGGGCGACGGACACCGCGGCACCGGCCGCCGCGCCGGGGAGGGCCTCGGCGGACGACGACTGCGGCGGGCACCCGGAGGCGAGCCTGCGGCCGTCCTCCGCGAGCGGTCCGGCGGTCGAGCGCATCAAGAAGCGCGGCAAACTGGTCATCGGGGTGGACCAGAACGGCTATCGCTGGAGCTACCGCGACCCGGTCTCCCGGAAGATCGTGGGCTTCGACATCGACCTGGCCAAGGCCATCGCCAAGGACATCCTCGGCAGTGAGGACGCCATCCTCTACAAGACCGTGCCGACCGCCAAGCGCTTCGAGGCCGTCAACCACCGCGACGTGGACCTGCTGGTGCGCACCGTGAGCATCACCTGCGAACGGATCAAGGAGAAGCACATCGCCTTCTCCACCGCCTACTTCAAGGCGGGGCAGCAACTGCTGGTCCCCCGCCAGGGTTCGGCGATCAAGGGGTTCGACTCCTCCGTGGAGGGGAAACGGATCTGCGTCGCCGAGGGGAGCACCGCTCAGGCCGAGCTGGACAAGGAGAAGGAGCGGCTGCGGCCCCGCGTCCTTCAGGTGGCGAACCAGCTGGACTGCCTGGTGATGCTGCAACTCGGCGAGGCCGACGCGGTCTTCACCGACAACGCGCTCGCCGCCGGCCAGGCCGCCCAGGACCCGGCGGTGCGGCTGGTGGGCAGGCCGGTCACCACCGAGTACTACGGCGTGGCGATGAACGAGCAGGACACCGACCTGGTGCGCCGGGTCAACAAGGTGCTGGAGGACTACCGCAGCGGTGGCCCGGACAGCCGTTGGATGCAGGCGTACCGTACCTGGCTGGAGGCGGACCTTCCCGGCGTCGAAGGGCCGCCGGAACCGCTCTACAAGGACTGACGGCAGCACGGGGACCGGCGGGAGAGAAGGAAGGTGCGATGGCGGTCGCGGGACCATCCGGACCGGCGCTGAGCCGTGAGGACGTCGACCGTGCCCTGGCACGGCTCGGTGACGAGCAGGACGCGATCGAGGCGTCCCTGCTCGCGCTGCAGGAACACTCCGGCCGCAGGCTGCTGGAGGGCGCGGAGCTGAGCGGTGCCACCAAGGAGCGCTGGACGGCCGCCGAGCAGGCGATCTCCCTGCTGTGGGCGCACTTCGACACCTACACCGAGGCCCTGACCACCGCCCGGGGCCTGCGCGGCCGCCGCCGCTGGCCCACCCAGAGCGAACTGCGTGAGCTGACCGAGCTGTTGCGCGGCTCCGGCGTCACCGTCTCCGGCGGCGCCGTGCCGGAGGCGGCGCGGGGCCTGACGGGTCCGGCCCGGCTGAGCGAGCGGATCAGCCTGGAGCAGCTGCTGGCGCGGATGAACGAGTGGTACGCGCAGGTGATGGACGTGGTGTCCGCCGCCGACGCGGTGTGGTCGGCGCTGCCGGCCCGTATCGACCTGCTGATCGCGGAGGCGCAGCGGGTGCGTTCGCTCGCCGAGTCCGTCGGTGTGCGTCCCGGCACCCATCCGTCGGGCGACGACCTCGCGGGGATGCTGGACTCGCTGGCGGCGCTGCGCGCCGAGGTGGTCTCCGACCCGCTCGCCTTCTGGTCCGGCGGCCGGACCGACACCGGGCGCTACGACCGGGCCGGGCGGACCCTGGAGGAGATACGGCGAGAGGTCGAGGCCGTGCTGCACGTCCGCGACGACGCCGACCACCGGCTGATGCGGCTGCGGGACGTCCTGTCGCGCGCCGACCGCACCCTCACCGAGGCGCGCAGCGCCCGGGTGGAGGTGCTCGCCAAGATCGCGGCCTCGGAGGTGCCCGCGGTCAGCGGGGCGCCGGTCGCGCTGCACGAACAGCTCTCCGCGGCCGTCGACTTCCGCAGGAGCGGCCAGTGGCACCGGCTCTCGCCGCTGCTGGACGGCCTGGAACAGCGTGCCGACGAGGAACTGCTGCGCGCCCGCGAGTCGCTGACCGCGGTCACCGCGCCGCTGGCCGTCCGCGCCGAACTGCGCGGCCGGCTGGACGCCTACCGGGCGAAGGTGGCGCGGCACGGCATGGCCGAGGACCCGCTCCTGATGGAGCGGTACGACCACGCGCGGCGTCTGCTGTGGAGCGCGCCGTGCGACCTGCGCGCCGCGGAGAACGCGGTGCTGCGCTACCAGCGGGCCGTCGCCGAATCGCTGGTGCCGGGGCAGGCGGAACCTGCCGACCACAGGGGGGATGCACGATGAACTGCCAGCGTCCGGGGTGCGACGGGACGATCGAGGACGTCGGCGGGGGTGAGCTGTTCTGCGACACGTGCGGCCTGGCGCCGCTCGGCGCGGGGACGGCTGTCGGCCGGGGCGGCGGGGGCGGTGGGGGCTCGTCGCAGCCGTCACGTGCCACCGGGACCGGACCGGGCTCCGCCGCCTCCTCGCGCTCCTCGCGGACCTCGGGCTCGTCCCGCTCCTCGCGCCGTTCGGTGTCCGGACGGCTGTCGCGTTCGCTGAGCGGCGGCACGAGCACCGCCTCCGTGTCGGTGCGCAGTTCGCGCTCCGGCTCCAGCGGCCCTACCCGCGGCAAGCTGGGCGCCGGCCTGGTGAACGTACCGCCCATCCCCCGGCCCGACCCGGCCGCCGCCGTGCTGCAGGACCCGCAGGTCCCCGAGCGGAAGCGGTTCTGCAGCAGGGGCGAATGCGGCGCGCCGGTCGGGCGCGGCCGCGGCGACCACCCCGGGCGCACCGAGGGCTTCTGCACCAAGTGCGGCCACCCGTACTCCTTCACCCCCAAGCTGCGGGCGGGCGACGTGGTGCACGGGCAGTACGAGGTGGTGGGGTGCCTGGCGCACGGCGGCCTGGGCTGGATCTACCTGGCCGTGGACCGCGCGGTCAGCGACCGCTGGGTGGTGCTCAAGGGTCTGCTCGACACCGGCGACGAGGACGCGCTGGCCGCGGCGGTCTCCGAGCGCCGCTTCCTCGCCGAGATCGAGCACCCCAACATCGTGCGGATCTACAACTTCGTCGAGCATCTCGACCCGCGGGGCGGCACCCTCGACGGCTACATCGTCATGGAGTACGTCGGCGGGAAGTCCCTCAAGGAGATCGCCAACGAGCGCCGGGGCCCCGACGGCAGACGCGAGCCGCTCCCCGTCGACCAGGCCATCGCCTACGCCATCGAGGCCCTGGACGCCCTCGGTCACCTGCACAGCCGCAACCTGCTCTACTGCGACTTCAAGGTCGACAACGCCATCCAGACCGAGGACCGGCTGGAGCTCATCGACATGGGCGCCGTCCGCAGGACGGACGACCAGGACAGCCCGATCTACGGGACGGTCGGCTACCAGGCGCCCGAGGTGCCCGAGGTCGGCCCGTCCGTCGCCTCGGACCTGTACACGGTGGCGCGGACGCTGGCCGTGCTCACCTTCGACTTCCAGGGCTACACGAACGTGTTCGTGGACAGCCTGCCGGACCCGGACGGCATCGAGGTCCTCTCCCGTTACGAGTCCTTCTACCGGCTGCTGGTCCGTGCCACCGACCCCGACCCGGGCCGGCGCTTCGCCTCCGCGGAGGAGATGAGCGAGCAGTTGCTGGGCGTGCTGCGCGAGGTCGTGGCGCTCGGCTCGGGCAAGCCGCGGCCCGCGCTGTCCACCCTGTTCGGCCCGGAACTGCGGGTGGTCGACACCCAGTTGATGGCGCCCGCCCAGGACGCCTCCACCCTGGGCGACCGCGCCGCGAACAGCGGGCGCAGGGGCGCCGTGCCGCTCCCGCCCGCCGCGCGCCCGGCCGGCCCCGTGCTGCCCCCGTCGTCGCCGGCGGTGCCCGGCCCCGGCGGGTACGGCGCCGTCGTGCCGGCCTCGCCGTTCACCGTGCCCGCCCAGCGGACCGCCCCGGCGATCCCCGCGAACCCGGCGGCCGGGCGGGCCGTCTCGACCCTCGACGTGCGGGCGGCGGCGCTCTCGCTGCCCGTGCCGCACGTCGACCCCGCCGACCCCAACGCCGGTTTCCTGGCCGGTCTCGCGGCGGCCGCCCCGTCGGAGCTGGTGGCCGCCCTCCAGGCGGCGCCGGTGCAGTCCCCCGAGCTGCGGCTGCGCAGGGTGCGCGCCCGGCTCGACAGCGACGACGCGCCCTCCGCCGTCGAGGAGCTGCGGAGACTCCAGGAGGAGCATCCCGACGACTGGCGCGTGGTGTGGCACCGCGGCCTGACCGCGCTGGTCACCCGCGACGACGGGACCGCCGCGCTGTCCTTCGACGCGGTCTACGACGCCTTCCCCGGCGAACCCGCCCCCAAGCTGGCGCTGGGCGTCTGCGCCGAGGTGCTGGGTCAGCTGGACAACGCCGCCGAGTACTACCGGCTCGTGTGGACCACCGACCAGAGCTACGTGAGCGCGGCCTTCGGCCTGGCCCGCGTGCTGCTCGCCGCCGGCGACCGGGCGGGCTCGGTGGCCGCCCTGGAGTCGGTCCCCGAGTCCTCGATCCACTACACGGCCGCGCGGGTGGCTGCCGTTCGCGCCCGGCTGCGCGGACGCGCCCCGCAGGAGCCGCTCCTGGACGACCTGCGGGCCGCGGCCCGGCAGGTCGAGGACCTGCAGCGGCTGGGCCTCGACACACGGCTGCGCGAGCAGCTCTCCACCGAGGTGCTGGGCAGCGCGCTGGACTGGGTGCTGGCCGGGCAGCAGGGCGCGGCCGGGGTCCCGTCCGCGCAATCCGCCACGCCCGGGCTCCTGGGCCGGGACCTGGACGAACGGGGGCTGCGCTTCGGCCTGGAACACTCGTACCGGGTACTGGCCCGGCTCGCCGACCAGGGCCGCACAAGGATCGAACTGGTGGAGCGCGCCAACCGCCTCCGCCCCCGGACGTGGGTGTAACCGCCATGCCGCACCAGACCGTTTGCCCGGAGTGCAGCGAGCCTCTGGAACCCGACGACAAGTTCTGCGGCGTCTGCGGCGCCGACCTGTCCGCGCCCAGGCAACCGGACGCGTACGAACTGGCGCCGCCCGACCCCGCCGCCGTACCCGAACCGCCGGGCGGTGAGCCGGAGTCGTACGAGCTGGCCCCGCCGGGCAGGGACACCGACACCCTCCCCTTCGGCCTGGGCACCGCCGACCTGCCCCGGACGCGCATCACCGATCCCCGGCTGGACCCGGCCGCGGGCGGGGCGCCGGCGTCCTCGCCGCGGTGCGTCGCCTGCGGGATGGGCGACGTCGACCCGGACGGCTACTGCGAGCACTGCGGGCACGCGCAGCCCCGGCCGCGCGACCACCAGGAGCAGGAGCTCGACGGGGTGGCCGCCGTGACCGACCGGGGCCTGCGGCACCACCGCAACGAGGACGCCTTCGCGCTGGCCACGACCGCGCTGCCCGACGGCACGCCCGCAGTCGTCGCCGTGGTGTGCGACGGGGTGTCCTCCGCGTACCGTCCCGACGACGCCTCGGAGGCGGCGGCGGGCACCGCGAGCGGCTCCCTCGTACGGTCCCTGGCCCGCGGCACCCGCCCCGAGGAGGCGATGCGCGACGCACTGCTCGTGGCGGCCCAGGCGGTGACGGACCTGGCGGCCGAGACCCCCGAGGAGGAGGCCCGGCGCCACCACAACGCGCCCGCGTGCACCTGCGTCAGCGCGATCACCTCCGGAAAGACCTTCACCGTGGGCTGGATCGGGGACAGCCGCGCCTACTGGATCCCCGACGACCGCTCCGCGCCCGCCTCCCGGCTGACCGAGGACGACTCGTGGGCCGAACGCATGGTGTCGATGGGCCTGATGACGCAGGCCGAGGCGTACGCGGACGAGCGGGCCCACGCCATCACCGGCTGGCTCGGCGCGGACGCCGTGGAACTGGACCCGCACACCGCTTCCTTCGAACCGGACGAACCGGGTGTGGTGGTGGTGTGCACCGACGGACTGTGGAACTACGCGGAGTCGGCGGCGGAACTGGCCTCCGTGGTGCCCGAGGACGCCCGCACCCGGCCCCTGCACTGCGCCCGCACCCTGGTCGGGGTCGCCATCGACGGCGGCGGCCACGACAACATCACCGTCGCCGTGCTGCCGTTCCCGGCCGCGTGACCTCTCCCTGATGCTCTCTTCCGAAGGTTGAACAAGCGCAAGGAGCGCACCCGATGGCCAACATCTCGAAGTCGAACGTGCCGCAGTTCTCCGTCGACATCTACCAGAACGAGTTCCTGCCGGAGGGCGGGCGCGAGGTCAACGCCATCGTCACCGTGACCTCGACCGGCGGAGGCACCACCGGCGGGCTGCCGCTGGCCACGCACGGGCCCGCAGACGTGCCGGGCTCCGGGGCGGGCTCCGCGGCCGGGGCCGCCGTGGTGATCATGGTGGACTGCTCGGGCTCCATGGACTACCCGCCGACCAAGATGCGCAGCGCCCGCGAGGCGACCGCCGCCGCGATCGACACCATCCGCGACGGCGTCGCCTTCGCCGTGGTCGCCGGCACCCACGTGGCCAAGGAGGTCTATCCGGGGAACGGCGGGGTCGCCGTCGCCGGCCCGGCCACCCGGCACCAGGCCAAGGAGGCGCTGCGCAGGCTCAGTTCGGGCGGCGGGACCGCGATCGGTACCTGGCTGCGGCTGGCCGACCGGCTGCTGTCCACGGCCGAGGTGTCCATACGGCACGGCATCCTGCTCACCGACGGCCGCAACGAGCACGAGAAGCCGGAGCAGTTGCGCGCCGCGCTGGAGTCCTGCGCGGGCCGCTTCACCTGCGACGCGCGCGGCGTCGGCACCGACTGGGAGGTCAAGGAGCTGACCGGGATCGCCTCCGCGCTGCTCGGCACGGTGGACATCGTCGCCGACCCCTCGGGCCTGGAGGCGGACTTCCGGCGGATGATGGAGACCGCGATGGGCAAGGAGGTCGCCGACGTGGCCCTGCGCGTGTGGACCCCGCAGGGCGCGGAGATCCAGTACGTCAAGCAGGTCGCGCCGACCGTCGAGGACCTCACCGCCCGCCGCACCGAGGCCGGTCCGCGCGCCGGCGACTACCCGACGGGCTCCTGGGGCGACGAGTCGCGCGACTACCACGTCAACGTGGTCGTACCGGCGGCCGGTGTCGGCCAGGAGATGCTCGCGGCCCGGATCTCCCTCGTCCTGCCGCAGCCTGACGGCACGTCGCGCGTGCTGGGCCAGGGGCTGGTACGGGCGCTGTGGACGGACGACATGGCGGCCTCGACGCGGATCAACCCGCAGGTCGCCCACTACACCGGGCAGGCGGAGCTGGCTCAGGTCATCCAGCAGGGGCTGGAGGCCCGCAAGCAGGGCGACCTCGACTCCGCGACCGCCAAACTCGGCCGGGCGGTTCAGCTGGCCAGCGCGTCCGGCAACGACGACACCGCCAAGCTGCTGGCCAAGGTCGTGGACGTGGTGGACGCGGCGACGGGTACTGTGCGGCTGAAGGCCCGGGTGGCCGACGCCGACGAGATGACCCTCGAGACACGTTCGACGAAGACCGTCCGTGTGAAGAAATAGAGCAGCGGGACACAGCGGGGCAGAGGGGGAGAGAGCGACATGTCGACTTGCCCGAACGGTCACCAGTCCGCGACGGACGACTGGTGCGAGGTGTGCGGAATGCGCATGTCCGCGCCACCGTCCCCCTCCGTCCCCGCCTCGCCGTCGCCACCGTCCACGTACGCCGCGCCGGGTCCGCCACCGCCCCCGCCGCCCTACTCCAGCGGCTATTCCCCCGGCTACTCACCCGGTTACGAGTCCGCCTACGACCCGGCCTACGACCCCGGCTACGGCCGTGGTCAGGGCGGCTTCGGCTACGACCCGGACGCCACCGCGGCCGCGGAGCCCTGCCCCGACTGCGGTACTCCGCGCGAGGGCTACGCCCAGTTCTGCGAGGAGTGCCGCTACGACTTCGTCACCCAGGCCGGGACGACCTTCGTCCCGCCGGCGCGGCCCTCCTCCCCCGGCTACCCGCCGGACGGGCCGCCGTACCAGCGCTACGAGTCGCAGCTGTCCCGCCCGTCGCAGATCAACCGCCCGGCGGAGCCGCTGGCCCCGGAGTCGGTGACCTCCGGCTCGGGCGACTTCCTGCTCACCCCGCCGAGCCTGCCGGACCCCGGCGCCGGGCAGGCGGGCCCGCGCACCTGGACCGCCGTGATCGCCGCCGACCGGGAGTACTTCACCGGGATGATGGCCCGCAGCGGCCCGGAGGCGCGCGGGCTGTACTTCCCGTCGTACTCCCCCGAGCAGCGGATGCCGCTGGCGGGCCCGCAGGTCACCGTCGGCCGCCGCCGGCACAGCACGGGCGTGGCCCCCGACATCGACCTGTCCCGGGCGCCGGAGGACCCCGGGGTCTCCCACAAGCACGCCGTGCTGGTGGAGCAGCCCGACGGCAGCTGGTCGGTGGTGGACCAGGGCTCGACCAACGGCACCACGGTCAACGGCGGCGAGGACCCCATCGACCCCTTCGTGCCCGTCCCACTGACGGACGGCGACCGCGTCCACGTCGGCGCCTGGACGACGATCACGATCGTCCGCGACTGACCGCGGCCGTTCCCGGCACGGGCGGCAGCTCCCAGCGGTGCGGCCCGTCCGGGCGGTCCAGCCAGGTCCACTGGCGGCCGTCCGCCACACTCATGCCGAAGCGGTCACGGGGCGGCCGGCCCTCGTCGCACCACAGGCCGTACGCCTCCTCGACGGACGCCCACAGGTCGCGCGGCCCGGAGAGCCGGACGGTGCCGTCCCGGGCGGCGTGCGCGACGGAGCCGTCGGCGGCGGTGACCGTGGGGCCGCCGGCGGTCCAGTGGACCTCGGCGTCCCCGGCGTACAGGCCGAGCAGGAAGCGGAACAGCTCGTTCTCCAGAACCCTCGGCGGCGTGTCGCCGGCACGGCTGCGCCCGCCGGCGATGCAGGCGCCGGCGGTCTCCCGGCGCGGGGCCGCGCCTGCGCCCCGCAGCGAGACGAAGTAGGCGGGGGTGTGCAGGAAGCGCCCCTCGGCCCGCTCCGGGCCCGTCACGCGCAACGCGATCAGCCCGGCCGCGAAGGGCGCGAGGATCAGCCCGCCGGGCCGGCACTGCCGCGGCCACGCCTGCGGCACCGACGGCAGCTCGCAGGTGGCGACGATCCGGTCGTACGGCGCGCGCTCCGGGCAGCCCCGCGCCCCGTCCCCGGTGACCACGGTCACCGGACGCCCGGCCGCGACCAGGTGCGCGCGTGCGGCCTCGGTGATCTCCGCGTCGAGGTCCACCGTGGTCACCGCGCCGGCGCCCAGGCGGTGCGCCAGCAGGGCCGCGTTGTACCCGGTCCCGGCGCCGATCTCCAGCACCCGCTGCCCGTCCTCCACCCCCAGCGCCTCCAGCATGGCGGCCATCAGCGAGGGCTGGCTGCTGGAGGAGACCGGCTCCCCGCCCCGGACCAGGGTGATCAGCGGCACATCGGCGTAGGCCCCGGACAGCCAGCGGGACCGGCCGCGCGGGTCGGGGTCGTCGGCCGACAGCCGCGTGAACCCTCCGTCCGAGCGGGGCCGGTGGTAGACGGGCACGAACAGATGCCTCGGGACCTCCTCGAACGCCGCCCGCCACCGCGGGTCCGCCGGCCCGCCGGCCGCCGCGATCCGGCGCACCAGCCGGGCCCGCAGCGGAACCGCGGCCGCCGCGTACCGGTCGCCATCCGTCATATGACCACTCTGCGACGGTGACCCCCTCCGGACAACGCGGGCCGTCTGAGAACATGGAGGGCGTGAACGAGATCCCGCAGGGCACCGTGGAGCAGCAGACGTTCTTCGAGGCGGTCGGCGGCGAGCCGACCTTCCGGCGGCTCGTCCGCCGCTTCTACGAGGGCGTCGCCGAGGACCCGCTCCTGCGCCCCATGTACCCGGAGGAGGACCTCGGCCCCGCTGAGGACCGCATGCGGCTGTTCCTCATGCAGTACTGGGGCGGCCCCCGCACGTACAGCGAGAACCGCGGCCACCCCCGGCTGCGGATGCGCCACGCACCCTTCCGCGTCGACCAGGCCGCGCACGACGCGTGGCTGCTGCACATGCGCGCCGCGGTCGACGAGCTCGGCCTGGAGCCCGACCTCGAGCGGCAGCTGTGGGACTACCTGGTGTACGCGGCGGCGTCGATGGTGAACACCGCGGGCTGATTCCGTCGCCCGGATGTGTCACCATCCGCGACTGCACCCGCACGGAACGTGTCCCCCTGAGCGTTCTTGTGCGCCCTCGACGGGTGGTCAGGGGGACGGGTGACGATCAACCGGCGCTCGGCAGCCGCGTTCCGGAGTCAGCGGACCGGGCTGACCGACAGCCCCGGCAGGCCGCGCCGCACGGCGACCGAGCCGTACGGCGTGCGCAGCCGCAGCCACGGTCCCGCGGCGAGCAGCAGCACCGCGGGCTGCTCGGCGGTGCGCGGCGCGGGGACGGCCGTGCGCACCGGGCGGAGGAAGCCCAGCGCGTGGGCGGCGTGCACCACCCGCAGCGGCAGTCCGGTGGCGCCGAGCCGCCGGGACCAGATGTCGTCGGCGATGGCGTCGAGCTCGGCGCGGGTGCGGCTCTCGGGCCGCAGCGCCTCGCTGCGGTCGCGGAACTCGCTCACCGCGGCCGCGGCCACCGCGCGAACGTCCTCCGCGGACGGCAGTCCCGGTACCTGCTCCCAGCCGCCGCGCGGCGGGAGCAGCCCGGCCCAGGCCGGACCGGTGACGGCCGGGGGCACGGCGACCGTGCCCGTCACGTCGTCGATGCCGTCGAGCAACTGCCCGGCGGAGACCGTCGAGTCCAGGTCGCCGGCGGCCCCGTCGAGCTCGGCGGTACGGACGGCCAGGACCCCGCCGCCGAACGGCGGCTGCCCGAACACGGCGAGCACCGTGCCCGAGGCGCGCAGCCGGACGACGGCGGCCTTGTCCCAGCGGAGCAGCCGGGCCAGGAAGGCGGCGAAACCGTCCGCCTCCCTGGCGTCGACGAGTCGCAGGGGTGCCGTCATGCAGCGACTGCCCCCTCGCCGGCGGCGCCGGAGTCGCTCGCGCTGTCGTCGAAGTACCCCTCGAGGAAGGACCGCTCCTCCGCCGTGATCCGGCGCGGCCGGCCCTTCTCGAGGTTGTACGGCACCACGACCGTGGCGGCGCGCACATAGACCGCCTCCGCGTCCTTGACCTCGTACGCGACGGTCAGGGAGGCAGCGGTCACCTTGGTCACCCACGTCTCGACGGTGACCGGCTCGTGCCGGTGCACCAGCGGGCGCAGATAGTCGATCTCGTGGCGGGCGACGACCGACCCGCCGGTGAACGACTCGCTGCCCTCCCCGGGCGCCAGCCGGAACATGAAGTCGATCCGGGCCTCCTCCAGGTAGCGGAGGAAGACCACGTTGTTGACGTGCCCGAAGGCGTCCATGTCCGACCAGCGCAGCGGGCAGCGGTAGATGTGACGCGCCATCTGCCGATCAGCCCCGGGTGAGCTTCTTGTAGGTGGCGCGGTGCGGCCGGGCCGCGTCGGCGCCGAGCCGCTCGATCTTGTTCTTCTCGTAGGACTCGAAGTTGCCCTCGAACCAGAACCACTTGGACTCGCCCTCGTAGGCGAGGATGTGGGTGGCCACCCGGTCCAGGAACCAGCGGTCGTGGGAGACGACGACGGCGCAGCCGGGGAAGTCCAGCAGCGCGTTCTCCAGCGAGGACAGGGTCTCGACGTCGAGGTCGTTCGTCGGCTCGTCGAGGAGCAGCAGATTGCCGCCCTGCTTGAGGGTGAGCGCCAGGTTGAGGCGGTTGCGCTCGCCGCCGGACAGGATGCCGGCCGGCTTCTGCTGGTCCGGGCCCTTGAAGCCGAAGGCGCTGACGTACGCGCGGGACGGCATCTCGACCTGGCCCACGTTGATGTAGTCCAGCTCGTCCGACACGACCGCCCAGAGGGTCTTCTTGGGGTCGATGTTGGCGCGGGTCTGGTCCACGTAGGAGATCTTGACCGTCTCGCCGACCTTGATCGACCCGGAGTCCGGGGCCTCCAGGCCCTGGATCATCTTGAAGAGCGTGGTCTTGCCGGCGCCGTTGGGGCCGATGACGCCCACGATGCCGTTGCGCGGCAGCGTGAAGGACAGGTCGTCGATGAGGACCTTCTCGCCGAACGCCTTGGAGAGGTTGTTCACCTCGACCACGATGTTGCCCAGACGCGGGCCCGGCGGGATCTGGATCTCCTCGAAGTCGAGCTTGCGCATCTTCTCGGCTTCGGCGGCCATCTCCTCGTAACGGGCGAGGCGGGCCTTGGACTTGGCCTGGCGGCCCTTGGCGTTGGAGCGGACCCACTCCAGCTCGTCCTTGAGCCGCTTGGCGCGCTTGGCGTCCTTCTGGCCCTCGACCTTCAGACGCGACTGCTTGGTCTCCAGGTACGTGGAGTAGTTGCCCTGGTACGGGTAGGCGCGGCCGCGGTCGAGCTCGAGGATCCACTCGGCGACGTTGTCCAGGAAGTACCGGTCGTGGGTGATCGCCACGACGGTACCCGCGTACTTGGCCAGGTGCTGCTCCAGCCACTGCACGGACTCGGCGTCCAGGTGGTTGGTGGGCTCGTCGAGGAGCAGCAGGTCGGGGGCCTCCAGCAGCAGCTTGCAGAGCGCGACGCGGCGCTTCTCACCACCGGAGAGGTTGACCACGGGCCAGTCGCCGGGCGGGCAGCCGAGGGCGTCCATCGCCTGCTCCAGCTGGGCGTCCAGGTCCCAGGCGTTGGCGTGGTCCAGTTCCTCCTGCAGCTTGCCCATCTCGTCGAGCAGCGCGTCGGAGTAGTCGGTCGCCATCAGCTCGGCGATCTCGTTGAACCGGTCCAGCTTGGCCTTCACCGGGCCCACACCGTCCTGGACGTTCTCCAGCACGGTCTTGGACTCGTCCAGCGGGGGCTCCTGCAGCAGGATGCCGACCGAGTATCCGGGCGAGATGTACGCGTCACCGTTGGACGGCTGCTCCAGACCCGCCATGATCTTGAGCACCGTGGACTTACCGGCACCGTTGGGTCCCACGACACCGATCTTCGCGCCGGGCAGGAAGTTCAGGGTGACGTCGTCGAGGATCACCTTGTCGCCGTGCGCCTTGCGCGTCTTGCGCATGGTGTAGATGAACTCAGCCAAGAGAAACCGTCCGGCATTCGATGTGTGGGCAGATACACCCCATCTTGCCAGCCGTCCACCCCCGGGCGGAAACGAGTACCCGGGCGACCTCGCTCACGCCCGCGACCTGGGCCCGGGCCCGGGCCGTCCCGTTCCTGTCGTCGTCTGTCGCTGTCCGTCGACGCGGGCCATCCTCGAGATCGGCACGTCGCTGCTGGTCGGCTCGTGGCGGCGCCTCGTGCTGGCGGCGCCGCACCTGGAGGCGGGCACGGTGGACTGGAAGGCGTACGTGTTCTGCGTGCTGGAATCCTTCCACCGGCTGCTGCGCCGGCGGGAGGTGTTCGCCAAGAACTCCTCGAAGTGGGGCGACCCGCGAGCGAAGCTGCTGGACGGCGAGGCGTGGGAGCAGGTCCGCCCGACCGTGCTGGCCTCTTTGAACCTGCCCGGCGAGGCGGGTGAGCACCTGGCGGCGCGGGCCGCGCTGCTGGACGGCACGTACCGGGAGGTCGCCGGGCGGGTGCCAGCGACCTCCCAGATCGTGTTCGACGACGACGGCCGCCTCCATTTCGCCGCCCTGGAGCCGGAGCCCGAACTCGCCTCCCTGATCGACCTGCGGAAGGCGGTGGAGGCGATGATGCCCCGCGTCGACCTGCCGGAGGCCCTGCTGGAGGTGTTCTCGTGGACTGGCGCCGACCAGGCGTTCACCTCGATCACCGGCGGCGAGGCCAGGCTGAAGGACCTGCACGTGACGGTCGCCGCGCTGCTGGTCGCGCACGGCTGCAACGTCGGCTACACGCCAGTCATCGGCGGGATCGACGAGCTGAAGTACGGCAGGTTGTCCCACGTTGACCAGACGTATCTGCGCCTTCCAGGAAGCGGCCCGCGGCCGGGTCGACCTCACTCGGATCGAACGCCAGTGGGAGGTCATCCTGCGCATCATCGGCTCCGTCCACACCGGCGCCGTGCGCGCGTACGACGTGATCCGGATGCTGTCGAGGGACGGGCGGCCGACCCCGCTGGGAGACGCGATCGCGCACTACGGGCGGATCGCCAAGAGCCTGCACATCCTGCGCCTGGCCGACGAACCCGGCTACCGCCGCCAGATCAGGGCGCAGGCCAACCTCCAGGAGGGCCGCCACTCCCTCGCCCGGAAGATCTTCCACGGCCGTTCCGGACAGCTCTACCAGCGCTACCAGGACGGCATGGAGGACCAGATCGGCGCGCTGGGCCTGGTCCTGAACGCCGTCGTCCTCTTCAACACCCGGTACATGGACGCCGCCGTGAACCAGCTGCGCGCGGACGGGTTCGACGTGCGCGACGAGGACGTCGCCCGCCTTTCCCCGTTCGTGCGGCAGCACATCAACATGCTCGGCCGGTACTCGTTCAAGCTGCCCGAGCTGCCCGGCGGGATGCGCCCGCTGCGTGACAAGGACGCCACCGACGACGAGTGACGTCATACGAATGGTTGTCGTGGTCGCCACCATCTTGACCTAGGCGTCTGCGCTGGCCAGGCCCCGGAGAGGGGTACGGGAGCCGTCACACCGGCCGGAGCTGTTACGGCTTCGCGGATCCGTTCGGCGGCCCAGCGTGCCCGGTACGCCTTCTGTCGGCAGGCGGGCCGGCGTCCCGGCGGTGACCGTGGCCCAGGGCGAACTGGTCCGGCTTCTCGTCGTTGCTCAGGTTCCCGTTTGCCGGGGTGAGCGCACGACGGCGAGCCGACCCGTGCGTGGGGGCGGGGCCAGCTCCTGGTATTAGTGCGGCGTGACCTCGCCTGCTGGCTGATCACTTCGCCTGAGAGAGCGAGACCGCGTCAGGGCCGGCGGGGAATCGCAGCTGGCCCGTCGTGTCGTGCACGGCTCGCCACACTGTCTCGGCGACGTCGCTCTCCTTGGTGAACAGGTCCTGGCCCGTGAAGTCGCCCATGGCCTTCTTCGCCCATGGCGCATAGGGCGCCGGGACCAGCTCGTCCAGCGAGGCGCCCTTCGTCGCGTTGGCCGCGAAGTTCGTCGTCAGGCAGGCGCCCGGCTCGACCGTCTTCGCCCGCACACCGAACGGCGCGAGCTCGAGCGCGAGGGAGGCGGTGAACCCCTCGATGGCCATCTTGCTCGCCTTGTAGACGGCCGAGAGCGGCATGTGCCCCAGCACCACGCTCGAGGTCACGTTCACCACCACGCCGGAGCCACGCTCGCGGAACTGGGGCAGCACCGCCTGCGTCATCGCCATCACGCCGAACGTGTTGGTCTCGAAGACCTCCCGCACTCGGGCCATGGGGGTGCCCTCGAACACGCTGATCGAGGGCACGCCCGCGTTGTTGACCAGGACATCGATGGGGCCCTCGGCCTCGAACGCGGCGGTGATGCTCTCGGGCCTGGTCACGTCGAGCTCGATGACGCGGAGCCGGTCCGACTCAGGAAGGACGCCTGGACGCGGCGTCCGCATTGTGGCGATGACGTTCCACCCCTGCGAGTGGAAGTAGAGGGCGGTCTCCCGCCCGTACCCGGATGAGGTACCAGTGATCAGAACTGTCTTCATGTTGTGCCCCTTTGCGATGTGGTGGGATCCATACGGGTAGGCAGGCATTTTCCTGCTCCACGGGAGAACCGGTGATCCCATTGAATCGCTCTGACCTGCGCAGATAGTAGAACTATCCTCGCTACTCCTTGCACGATCCTCCAGTAAAGCCCACCCAGGTCAGGGCAGGAGACCTGCCGGCGCACGCACGGCCTGACGCAGGCGGGCGGCGTCCTGGCTGGGGGGCGCGCCGAACTGGCGGCGGTACTCCCGGCTGAACTGCGACGGGTTGTCGTAGCCGACGCGGTGGCCGACTCCGGTGACGTCTCCGGGGTGGGTGGCAAGCAGCAGCCGGGCCTCCTGGAGCCGGATCTGCTTCTGGAACTGGATGGGGCTCATCGCGGTCACCGCTTGGAAGTTACGGTAGAAGGCGGAGACGCCCATGCCGGACTGCCGCGCCACGTCCTCGACCCGGAAGGGCTGCGCGTAGTGCTCGCGGATCCACCGCACGGCCCGCGAGATGTGGCTGAGGCTGCTGTCGGCCAGGCCGAGCTGGCGAACCGTCGCACCCTGCTCGCCGGTGATCAGACGCCACAGGATCTCGCGCTTGACCAGCGGGGCCAGTACGGCCCGGTCACGGGGCTCGTCGAGCAGGCGCAACAGCCGAACCACCGCGTCCAGCAGCGCGGCCGGAGCGTCACTGACGGCGATCCCCGACGGCGCGCCCCCGCTGCTCCGGGGGGCGTCTCCGGGCCCGGCCTCAAGCAACAGCTCGGCAACGGCGGACGGTTCCAGGACGAGACCGAACCCCAGCGCCGGCTGCTTGGGGTCGGCCTGGGTGAACTGCCCTGTGACCGGCAGATCGACGGATGCAACCAGGTACTGCCCGGGCCCGTACTCGAACACCCTCTCACCCAGGGCGAGGCGTTTGGCGCCCTGCGCGATGACCGCCAGGAGCGTGCCGGACATCGAAGGCGCCGGCGGATCAGGGCGGTCGACCTTCGAGATGAGGACGCCGTCGACGGCGGTGGTCCAGTCGGGCCGCGCATGGCGGGCCAGCAGGGTGCGGAGTTCTTCGAGGTACATGCGTCCATTGCAGCACCATTCCGTGCCGCGGTTCCCAAAGCCGCGAGGATCGTGCAAGTACGAACGAGTATCGGTCTAACGTTTCCGCAGGTCAACCCGCTTGAATGGAATCACCGCACTCCATCACAGAAGAGGAAGAGAAGGAATCCATGATTGCCAACTACGGTTTCAGCGCCACCCTGACCGCCAGGCCCGGTATGGGCGACCAGCTCGTCGACCTGCTGCTGACCGGACTGAACGAGGGCAGCCCCGGCGCGAGCGAATACTGCCTCGTCTACCTCGTCTCCCGCTCCGCGTCCGACCCCGACATCGTCCATGTCGCCGAAGGCTGGACCAGCGAGGAGGACCACCACCGCGTCTTCGCCGGCAAGACCGCCCAGGCCATCGTGGCGCAGATCGACCCGCTGCTCGCCAAGGACTCCGAGTACACCGACTACGTTCCGGTCCGCGGCAAATCCGCCCTCTGACCCGCCGAACACCCCCACCCCAGCCTCTGCCGCCTCGGTGCCCACCGAGGCGGCCCCCGTCCTCGCCCGACCGTCCCGCCACCACCCACGAGAGGCAACGACCATGACCACAGCACGCCCCTCCCTCGACCCCGAACTGCATGAACTCCTGGCCGACATGCCGCTGATGTCCCAGCTCAGCCCGGAAGTGCTGGCGCAGGTACGCCCCTTCTCCTCGATGCCCGTCGAACCCCTCCTCGAAGGTCGCGCTATCGACCGGCGCGAGGTCACCGTTGCGAGCCCGGACGGCACCCCGATCCCCTTGTCCGTCTTCAGCCCCGCGAACAGCGATCGCACCGCTGCCGCACCCTGCGTCTACTGGATGCACGGCGGCGGGATGGTCATGGGCGACCGCTTCTCACAGATCGACATCCCGCTGGAGTGGCTCGACGAGTTCGGCGCCGTCGTGGTCTCCGTCGACTACCGGCTCGCGCCTGAGTCCACCGGCACCATCCCGGTCGACGACTGCTACCAGGGACTGCTCTGGATCGCCGACCACGCCGCCGAACTGGGCATCGACCCCGCCCGGATCATCGTCGCAGGCGCTAGTGCGGGCGGCGGCCTCGCCGCCGGCGTCACCCTGCTGGCCCGCGACCTCGGCACCCCGACGATCGCCGCCCAAGTCCTGATCGGCCCCATGCTCGACCACCGCAACACCACCACCTCCAGCCTCCAGTACTCGAACGGGCCCGGCGTCTGGACCCGCGAGATGAACGGATTCGGATGGCGCTGCCTCCTCGGCGACCTCACCGACGACGAGGTACCCGCATACGTCTCACCCGCCCTGGCCGACGACCTCGCGGGCCTGCCGACCACCTACATCGACACCGGCTCCGCCGAAGTCTTCCGCGACGAGGACACCGCCTACGCCACCCGCATCTGGGCGGCCGGCGGCCAGGCCGAACTCCACGTCTGGGCAGGTGGCTTCCACGGATTCGACGCCCTGTATCCGCAGGCACACATCTCGGCCACAGCCCGCCGAACCCGCACCGACTGGCTCGCCCGGCTCCTGCCCACGAATCCCGCCGCATAGGTGAAGTCGACGAGTTTCGGTCGTACGCTTCAGCCTTGGCTAAGACCTCAGCGTCTGCTGTCTCCGGGCGCGAGCAGGCTGGTGACCTCGGCGATCGCCTCCGCCGAGGGGTGGAAGTAGCGCCGTACGTTCTCCGGCTTCTTGTGCCGGGACCTCGCCATCAGCATGGGCAGGCCGGCCCCGGCCTCGCCGAGGTGGGTGAGACCAGAATGGCGGTATTCGTGCAGGTCCCAGCCTGTGCCCGGCACCCCGCCGACTGCGGTGTGGGCGTCGAGCAGGGCGCGGGCCTGGCCGTACGACAGCCGGACCAGCCCGCTGTCCGGGCACACGTCCGCAGACCGATCCCCAGTTCGGACCTTCCTACTGGGTAGCGACTCCCTCCGTGGCCGCCGCAGAGACGGACGGACATGAGGAAGGTGTCTCACGTGACAGACAAAGCCATCAACCACCCACCAGCTTTCGGAGTTCGTTCACAGCTACATGCGCGCTGCCACGTCGCTACGGCAGGGGCCCAGAGCGGCCCCTCGGCAACCGCCAAGGTCTGCGTGCCTTCGGCTCTGTTGCCGTCATCCGTTACCGTCCCGCGTTCTTCCGCACCGGCTGCCCCGGAGGAAATGACTGCCGCCATGAGCGGACCACACCGTGACGACCAACTTCCCCGACTGTATGAGGAGCACATGCGGGCACCGTTCCCCGCAGGCTTCCGCGGTGTGGACATTGAAGGCGCGGAGCTGATCCTGCTCGATGCGGATGTCGCTCTCGTCGTTCAAGGGGAGCTCGAGGGCGGTCTCAGTGGGGAGGACGTCGCGATGCTCTGGGCGTGCATCACGGGCCTCGACAAGATCCTGCCCCTGATCAGCGACGAGTACTGCAGGTCCTACTATGCGAGGCTGCGTCTGATGGCCGGACTCACAGCAGCGATGTACATGCCCAGGGCGATCTGACGAGCGGTTCCGGCTTGCCCATCTGACCGGCGAGCGGCTTGGAAAGCGTCGTGGCAGCGATGTCACCGTGGGTTCAAATCCCACACTCTCCGCACAGGCCGGCGAAGGCGCTGGACAGAAGGGGTGCCCCAAGACACGGGGGCGCCCCTTCTTCATGCGCGAGTGGCACCGTGCTTCCCCCTGGTTTCCCACCTGATCGGGCACGCCAGGAGCACGGCGGCTGTGGGGGGAAGATGGCAAAGTGCAGCTCCCCTACGTCTACCGCGTCACCAAGTACGACCCCGCCGACCGTGACGCGCACGGGCATTACACCGGCAGTGAGGACACCGTCAGCGATCACGGCGAGGTCGAGGCGGGCTCTTGGTCACCCCAAGCGGTGAGCGCTCCGGTCGAGGTTGGCGTAGCGGCTTGGGCAGGAGCCGCCAAGGGGCGAGAGATCGGGGGCCCGTAAACTCACCGCGACTCGGGCAGCACCTCGGCTGGCGCCGTCGAATGCTCTCAGAATGACCCCTCCGGGCCACGACGACCGGAGAGCGAGGTTGACTGCCGTTCTGCGCACGCGACCCTCTTTGAGGGATGTCCACTTGCTGATGCCGTGCGGGTGACTCGTCGGTGACCGCGCAGACCCTACCGGACATGGGGACAGGGTTTGTTGGCGCCGTCCGGGCGCGGCAGACGCGCCGGGAACTGCGAAGGGGGCGGAGGTCTGTCGACCTCCGCCCCCTTCACTCAGGAGCGGCCTGCGGGGTCAGTTCACTCGGCGGAGGGGGCCGCCTTCTTCTTCCGGAGGAAGAAGACCGCGCCGCCACCGACGACGACCAGGGCGATCGCGATGCCGGCGATCACCGGGGTGGCGCTGCTCGAACCGGTCTCGGCGAGGTCGCCGCCGGTGGTGGAGCCGGTGTCACCCGTGCCCTCGGAGGAGCCGCCGGCCGTGGCCGGGCTGGGCGAGGAGGACGGGGTGTCGCCGCCGTTGCCGGCGGTCTCGCAGTCGAGGACGCCCTCGAAGGTCTTCTCGAAGCCCTCGGGGCCGGAGATGGTGACCTTGTAGTGCTGGTCCTCGGCCACCGGCACGGTGATGGTCTCGGACTTGCCGGCCTCGACCGTGTAGTCCTTGTCGGCCAGCTTGAAGGTGAACGGCTGGTCACCCTCGTTGGCGGCCGTCACGTCCAGGCCGTTCTTGGCGCAGTTGACCTCGGCGGAGACCGCGGGGATCGGGCCCTTGGCGGCCCACGTGCCCGTCGCGGTCGCGGAGACGGAGCTGTCGCTGGAGCCGGCGAGGATCTGGACCTGCGTGGTGCTGTCGACGCCCGTGAAGGCGCGGCCGACCGGCAGCTTGGTGTTGGCGGTGGCCGTCAGCGAGGTCGTGCCGTCGGGGGTGCCGGCCTCGACGTCGAAGTAGAGCTCGTCGCCGTTCTTGGCGGAGGTGACCGCGGTGCCGTTCTTGTCGGTGACCTTGACGCCGGAGGGGTTGCTGGGCGCGGGGCTCACCTGGACGGTGGAGGCGTTGGTGCTGACCTTGATCGGACCGAGCAGGTCACCGGCCTTGCCGGAGACCGCGGGCGGGTCGAGGGTCAGCGACGCCGCGGGTTCCTTGAGGTCCTTGGCGTTCCCCTCCAGCCAGTCCGCGAGCTGCTCGGCGACCGGGTCGACCGCGGTCACGTCGGCCTTGTCGGAAAAGCGCCAGATGGCCACCTGGGTACCGGCGGCGGCGAGCTCCGGGGTCAGCGCGCCGTCCTTGATCTCAGCCGTCTTCTGCAGGGCGGAGAGGTCGTCAACCTGGGGGTACGAGTTCTGCAGAATCCAGTTGATCTTCCCCGCATCGTCGTTGTCGTGCAGGCTCGACTGGTCCCAGGAGACTTCCTTGTACTTGGCCTCGGTCTGCGTGGGGTTCTTGATGTCGATGCAGTACGTCTGGATCGTGCCGCCGCCGTCGACGGACATCTCGAAGAGGCCGGCGCTGACGTGCTCCTCCGCCTTGCCCTTCTCCTTGATGACGGCCTTGTCGGCGGTCTTCAGGCCGCCGAGCGTCGCCGTCGCTCCGGGCGCGGTGGGGGTCGCGTCGTCCGCGATGGCGGACCCGGCAACGGCTATGGAACCCGCGGCGAGGAGGCCCGAGGCCACCATCGCAACGGAAAGACGGGCAGCTCCCCGCCTCCGTACAGTGAACATGAATTTCCCCTCCGGGCGAGGCTGATCGTGGGGGCACGCCTCGCCGTCAGCTGTGGATCCCCGCGGAAAGCCGGGGTACCGCTGAATCCTAGGAACCAACCGCACCAAAGCCACCGGGATTCACAGGCGCCCGAGAATTCGAATCGCAATCGTTACCCGCGCGTAGGCATGAACGCGAAATTGTCGATAAATCATCGACGTTTTGCCGCAGGGCGAATGCGCAGCTGTCCGGCTTATCCGGACAGTGCGGCCAGCGGGTCACCGACCGGCGACTCCCCGGCGCCGGCCGCGGAATTCGGAACCATCAGTTCCGGCCGGGCCGCGGACAGCCGCCGGAACGCCGAGGTGCCCCGCGTCAGATCGTGGCCGCAGGCGATCGCGTCGACGTCGGCCGAGATCCAGCGCTGGCCGTCGCGCTCCTCCTCACGGACTCTCAGGCGGCCCTGGACGAGCAGCGGTTCGCCGACCCCGACCGAGGCCACCACGTTCTCCCCCAGCTGCCTCCAGGCCCACACCGTGTAGAAGCTGGTGTGCCCGTCGGACCAGCCGCCGCGCTCGCGGTCCCAGCGGCGCGCCGTCGTCGCCAGCCGGAACCTGGCGACCGGGACGCCCGTGGGCGTCTTGCGGAATTCCGGCCTGGTGGCGACATTCCCCACGACGGTGACCAGTGTCTCGTTCATTGCCGATGCTCCCCCGTTGCCGTCGCCGGCCGGCGACCCCCTGCCGCCGGCCCCCGCGATGGCTCCATGGTGCGCCCGCCGCGCCCCCCGTGGAGGAATCGGATTCAACCTGTGGATTACTGGCCCGCTGTGGACAACTCCGTCATCCGGAAGTGGTTCCCGGTGAGTACCCCGTACTGCTCCCGCACTTCCCGGTAGCGCAGCAATTCCGCCGCCAGCGGTTCCAGTACCCGTGCCCGCCCGCAGTCGGCCGCCGCGTCGGCCATCCGCCGCTCCGCGGCCTGACCATGCCGCCGGGCCGGGCCCCGGGCCGCGAACCGGCTCACCCGGGTGAGCAGCGGTCCGCCCAGAGCACCCACGGCCAGCAGCACGGGCGGCAGCCACCACGGCAGCCGCAGCACACCCGCCGCCGTCACGGTCCCGGAGACCAGCGCTGCTGTCGCGAGCAACGCCAGCAGCCACTGAGCCGTCCCGACCACCGACCACCACCGGGGACGCGGCGGCTCGTCCGGCGCCGCCCGCTCCACGGCCGCGTCCAGCGCCTCCGGGAGCGTGCGCCCACCGCGGCGCGCGGCCTCCCGTACCGCCTGCGCCCACGGAGCGGGCAGCCCCGCGACGGCCTCCGCGGCGACCGCGCGCACCGCCTCGTCGACCGACGCGCGGGACGCCGACAGCGCCGGGCGGCGGCCGTCGAGGGAGTCCTCGCCCCGCTCAGTACCGCGGACCCGGCGCAGCTGCCGCCACGGGGTGCCGCACGCCTCGTCGGCGGCCCTGGCCCACGCACGCTCCGCCGCCCGGCCCGCCGCCGCGGCGCCGACGGCGTGCGCGAGGCTCGCCGTGAAGTCCTCGCGGGCCCGGTCGGTGAGCCCCGTCACCCCCTCGGCGACGTACAGCGGGCGCAGCCGCTCGGCGAGCCCGTCCACATCCGCGGACAGCCGCCGGCTCGCGGCGGCGCGCTCGGCCACGACCTGGCCGACGGCCGCCCTCAGTTCCGGGACGCCGTCGCCGCTCAGCGCCGAGACGGCCATCACCATGGCGCCGTCCTCGCCGTGCTCGCCGACGGCGAGCCCGTCGTCGTCGAGGAGGCGCCGCAGGTCGTCCAGCACCTGCTCCACGGCCTCCTCCGGGAGCCGGTCGATCTGGTTGAGGACGACGATCGTCACGTCGGCGTGCCCGGCCAGTGGCCGCAGGTAGCGCTCGTGGAGCGCGGCGTCCGCGTACTTCTCCGGGTCGAGCACCCACACGATGACGTCCACGAGCTTGAGCACGCGGTCCACCTGGTCGCGGTGGGCGGTCGCCGCCGAGTCGTGGTCCGGCAGGTCGAGCAGGACCAGGCCGGCGGGCCCGTCGTCCGTCCGTTCCGCCACCGCGTCCAGGGCGCTGTGCCGGGCGAACCGCGCCTTGGGCGCGATGCCGAGCCGGTCCAGCAGCCCGGAGGCGCCCCGGGGGTCCCAGGCGCAGGCGACGGGTGCGGAGGTCGTGGGCCTCCGGACGCCGATCCTCGACAGCTCCAGTCCGGTCAGCGCGTTGAACAGCGACGACTTTCCACTGCCGGTCGCCCCGGCCAGCGCCACCACCGTGTGGTCGGCGGAGAGCCGGCGCCGGTCACCGACCCGTTCCAGCAGCTCTCCGGCCCCGTCGAGCGCCTCGTGGCTCACGCGGGTGCGCGACAGCCCGAGCAGTTCCGACAGTGCGTCCACCCGCTCCGTGAGCACCTGATCACCTCTCCTGCAATCCGTACGACTTCTGCACGACCGAAAGCTCCGCGATCAGCGCGGCCTGCTGGCCCGCCGTCACATCCACCGCCTGCACAGGGAGGACCCGCAGTTCCCGCTCGGCGTCAAGCACGTCGCCGACGAGCCGGTCCAGTTCCTCGCGTGCGCGGTCGCCCGCCCGCAGCGCCGCGTGCGCCCCGACGAGGGAGGCGAGCCGCTCGCCGGCGACCGTGCCCTTGCGGCCGCCGAGCACGGCGACGGCGATCAGCGCCGCCGCGTGCTGCGGATCGACGCCCTCGGCGCTCCCGCGCACCGCCTTGTGCGCCAGGCGGTTCACCGTGGACCCCCAGGTGTCGACGGCCTCCTCGATCCGCTCGGCCGCGTCGTCCGCCGCCGCCTCCGGTTCGGTGCCCTCCGCCAGGACGGTGCCCGCGCGGTCGGCGCACCAGGCGTCGAGGGTCCGCTCGTCCGCGGTGGCGACCTCGGTGCGCAGCAGCGCGGCCAGGCTGTCGGCCAGGGCGGCCACCAGGGCCGCCGGGCCGCAGTCCGGATAGCCGCGCCAGCTGGCCAGGGCCTCGCCGGCGAGGAGTGCCCCCTCCCCGACGGCCTCCTGTACCCGCGATTCGGCCTCGTCGTAGGCCTCGTCCACATGACGGGTCAGGCGCACCGCCGCGGCGTGCTGCGCGGCCGAGGCACCCGCCAGTTCCGGGAGCCGGTTGCCCAGCGAGCCGAGGACGCCGGACGCGGTGCGCCGCACCGCCTGGTGCCGTGCCGCCGGGTCCTCGGCGCAGTGCGCGAGCCAGCTGCCGAGGGCGGCGACCGCGGTGTGCGGCAGGAGCCCGCCGGACCCGGCGGACTCGGGCAGTTCCGGGACGGTGAAGCGCGGCACGTCCCCGAGCCCGGCCCGGGTCAGCAGGGCCGCGTAGTGCTGGGAGACGTCCTCGGCGATCTGGTGCGGCACCCGGTCCAGAACGGTGGCCAGGGTGACGTCGTACTCCTTGGCCGTACGGAGCAGGTGCCACGGCACGGCGTCGGCGTAGCGCGACGCGGTGGTCACCAGGATCCAGATGTCGGCCGCGCAGAGCAGTTCGGCCGCGAGCTCCCGGTTGCGGGAGACGAGGGAGTCGATGTCGGGCGCGTCCAGCAGGGCGAGCCCGCGCGGCAGCGTGTCGTCGGTCTCCAGGCGCAGCCACAGCCTGGTCTCCTCCGCCTCGCGCTCCTCGTCGCTCCCGTCCGCGCCCTCCGCCCCGTCGGCGTCGGCCGCGGTGCGGGGCCGCGGCGCCCAGGCGCGGGCCAGGCCCGGCAGCACCCGCGGATCGGCGAACCACGCACGGTCCTGGGGATGGCACACCAGCACCGGTGTGCGCGTCGTGGGGCGCAGCACGCCCGCGTCGCTCACCCGCCGCCCGATCAGCGAGTTCACGAGCGTGGACTTCCCCGCGCCCGTCGAACCGCCCACCACGGCGAGCAGCGGTGCTTCGGGCGCCTTCAGCCGGGGCACCAGATAGTCGTCGAGCTGCGCCAGCAGTTCCTGTCGTGTGCGGCGGGCCCGCTCGGTTCCGGGAAGAGGGAGGGGAAAACGCGCGTCCGCGACGCGGTCGCGCAGCGCCGACAGCGCGTCGAGGAGTTCGGGCCGTACATCCAAGATCGCCACCCTGGCAGAATGCCCCATTTTGGTGGGTTTTTGAAGCGTATTCCGCCTGGTTCACATCATTCGGCCCGCAAGAAGGCCGGAACGGGACGGAAGGGCCGGAAGAGACACCGGCATAACGAGTGCACAACAGCCGTCGACTGAGGCGCCAAAACTGGTGCGACATTCGCACCTGCCTGCGATTATCAGACCGCTTCACCGAACCTACACAACGTGTCATGAAGGCGAAGCAACCGGCCGCACATCAGCCGCGCCCTATCCTTGTCCCCGGCAAGGTCACGGAACCGTCGACACAAGGGGCGGGTTCGGTCGCGGCCAACGTCCGGCCCCCGTAGCTCAGTGGATAGAGCAGGCGCCTTCTAAGCGCTTGGCCGCAGGTTCGAGTCCTGCCGGGGGCACCCACTGCGCCCCTCCATATGGAGGGGCTTTTTTGCTGGTCAGAGCCTTGCCACGCGGTACGCAGCTGCACCTGACCACCCGCGGGTGATCACGAGAGCCCTCCGGCGCCGTCCGGCTGTCACCGGGGTTGCGCGGGTGGCTCTGTCGAATACGTGTCGAACTTCCGGGGACCGGTTCAGCGATCTTCGTCCGGCTCGGGGAGGTCTCCCCCGGCCTCGATCCGCCTCTGGTGATCCTTTAGCTGACCGGAGATACAACGCGTGCAGGTGGCCAGCAAGGCGGGGACGCTGTTGCCCGCCCACTCGGCAACCTGCGCCGGCGGAACGCCCGCGTTGAGCCACGAGGTCAGGCAGGTATGCCGCAGGTCATAGACGCGCTTGCCAAGCGGCGAGGCGAACTCTGCCGGTGCGGGCACCTGCTGCCGAGCGGTGCGCCAGGCGCGGCGAAAGACCGACCCCGCGAGGGTGTCCCCGTGCTCTCCCGGGAAGAGCAGATCCCCGGGCTTCAGGCCCTCTGCCTTCACGTGCTCCCGCAGGATGCGGGTCAGCGCCGGACGACACGGCACAACGCGGGTGTCGTCCTCGGCCTGCCCTTCAGCCCGCGCACCTCATGCACCTTGCCGGCATCCGTCCACTGCTTCCCCACCTCCGGCCGAGCGGTGTGGAGCATCAGCTCGCCCCACTGGTCTTCGTCGTCCTCCGCGGGCAGCCGGGCATCCAGTACACGGATGGCCACCGCTTCCTCCGGCCGGGGCCCCGCGTAGTACAGCGTGGAGAAGAAGGCGTGCAGCCGCCGGCCACCGCAGGGACGGCGCCAGATCGATCCAGCCCAGGAGACTCGCGGCGTGGTCAGGGTTGCTGCTCGGACGTTAATCGTCACGGCGCGAGCCCGCTCCAGGGTCGACCTCTTGTTCATCCGCGAGCCCACGAGCTCTGCAGAAGATCGAGCCCCTGGAGTGCGCTGGTGTCGCGAACGGCTACTGAGATGGCGGACCAACGAGTCCTTGGAATAGGGCGCCGCGCGACCCGCATGCGCTCGTGACCTGCATAAACGGACAGATCTTGGAGGACCGCTTGACCGTGCTCTGCGGCATCGACTGGGCAGAGCGCCACCACGACGTCGCCCTCGTCGACGAAGCCGGCACTCTGCTCGCCAAAGCCTGTATCACCGACGACGCGTCCGGCTACCACAAACTCTTGACCCTCCTCGCCGCACACGGCGACAGCCCCGAAGCCCCGATACCGGTGGCCATCGAGACCAGCCACGGCCTCCTGGTGGCGACCCTGCGCACCGGCAGCCGCCGTGTCTTCGCGATCAACCCCCTCGTGGCCGCTCGCTACCGCGACCGCCACGGCGTCAGCCGCAAAAAATCCGACCCAGGCGACGCCTTGGTCTTGGCGAACATCCTGCGTACCGACATGCACGCCCACCGACCCCTGCCGGCCGACTCCGAACTCGCCCAGGTCATTACCGTCCTGGCTCGAGCCCAGCAGGACGCCGTCTGGACTCGGCAACAGGTCGCCAACCAAGTCCGCTCGCTCCTGCGCGAGTACCACCCTGCTGCTCTGCTGGCCTTCCAGGGCAAGCAAGGCGATCTGACCAGGGCTGACGCCCCGAGCAGCCCACCACGCCGGCGGGCACATCCCGCCAGGCCACACCCTTGCGCAGTACATAGACAATGCCCGCCAGTGCAATACGGTCAGGCACCCGAAGCTGGCCTGGATTCCCATGCCTTCGCGCGGGCTGAGGCGGCAGCAGCGGGGCTATGCGCTCCCACAGGTCATCAGGGACAAGATCATCGGACACCCCGCAGACCCTGCCGACGAAGATCACTGACTGCCAGCCGGCATGCCGATCTCATTCTGAAACGATCAGTAAAGCGCGACCGTCGGGATCGAGCGGAGGGCGGAGGGTCTCGCCCACTGCTCGATCCCGGTGTGGTCGCATCTCAGCCCTGCGAGAACGAGAACTTCTCATAGGACTGGACGGAGGACGACCGAGCCCGGAGCATGCCGTAGCCAGTGCCTGTGTAGGCCAGCTCAGCACTCACGTACTGGCCGTTGGCGAGAGACTTGATAGTGCAGTAGCTAGGGCAGCGGACTTCGAACTTCTCGAAACTCTTGACGTCGGCGCTACGCGCCCGGAGCATGCCTGCGTCGGCGCCGGTGTAGTTCTTCTCGGCGCTTACATAACTCATGGTGCCATACGAAAAGAGGGTGTAATACCCGTCCATCGGGCAAAGGGAGAACTTCTCCCAAGACCCGCCGGAAGACGATCTAGCCCGGAGCATGCCCTTGACATATCCGGCATAATCCTTCTCCGCGGCAACAAAAAGACCGTTGGCTGTGGACTGGATCTTGATATCGTCACAGTGGTCAGTGCCGAGATCCCAATCAGGGTAGGCGGTTACAGTGACCGCGCCCGACGGGGCAGGAGTGGCGGTCGCGGAAGGCGCAACAGTCAGCACGACCGCCACTCCCGCGGCGGCAATACCGAACTTGCCGACGATGTTTTTGAGGTTCACATTCCCGCTTTCATCGATCCTTTGCCGAACTTATACAACGACCTGCCACCAGCAACCAGTGGCTGCCATGGTGTACAGGACATTGCAGAGCATCCGGCCGTGGTTAACCACGGTTGACAGACGGCGGCGAAGAAGAGCCGTCTGTAACCGTGGCAGCGCTCCACAACCTAGGGTGACCGCTCGGTCGGCCAGGGAGGCTTCACCAAACTCTAGAACGAGACCAATTCAGCCGCATAGAACATGCGCGCCAGGCTTACCCGTCAGGAACGTACCTCGATCGCCGACCCTGCTCCCCGCAGCAAGCTCCCTCAGCCGCGTACTAGGTCGGGATCGGCGGTGAGTTGCCGGAAGCCGGCGGACTTATGCCAGGGTGAGCGGACCAGGGTGCCGGAACCGTTTCTGCGCACCCCTTTGCCGCCGCTTGAGCCGCGGGTGGCCGCGAGAAATGTCTGAGCGAGCATGGCTAGGGCCGGGATTCGGTTCGGGTGTCATGGCACCGCATGAACTGCACCAGGTGGGCGTGCGCGCTTCTACTGTCCACGTCCAGGATCGGCGGCGTTCACAGCGCGGTTCAGGAGGTGTAGCCGCGCTACGGCGGTGGAGCGCGGCTATTTTCGAAGGTCGCAGTTGACTAGATGATTGGATCTGGCGCGCTCCTTCTATGCTCTCGCCATCTCGCCCTCTAGATTTCTCCAGGGTGGTAGTTGTGGCTGCAGACCTTCTGGTGGCCGTTGGATTACGACCTCTGGGGCCGGGCTCGTTCCGGCGCAGCATGCGCTCGGTTCGGCAGACCAACGCCTCAGGCAAGCAGCAGCGGATCTCTCCGCGAAGACGATCGAGGACCCTAGTGAACCAGCTCAACGACGAACCCATGGCGGACGTCCGGGACATGTATATGGTGCATACCATGTTGCGCCGTGAGTTCGGTCTTCTCCCGCAACTCATTAGGGACGTTGCCCCGGACGACATCAAGCGATCCGAGGTCGTGGGCGCCCACGCCGAGTTCGTCTGCGAAGTTCTGCACCTTCATCACGAGGGCGAGGACGTCGTGCTGTGGCCGCTGCTTCACCAGCGTGGCGGCGAAGAGGCCGAGGACGTCGTGCCTGTCATGGAGCGGCAGCACCACGGTATCGAGTCCGCCAACGCGGAGGTCCTGCGCCTGCTGCCGCAGTGGCGTTCCACCGCGCGCGCCGGTCAGGAACTTGCCGAGGCGTTCGACCGGCTGCAGGCCGCGCTGCTGGAGCACATGGCGATGGAGGAGGAGCGGATCCTCCCTCTGGCCGAGAAGTACGTTACCGCTGCGGAATGGCGACGGCTCGGCGAGCACAGCCTCGAGAAGTCAGCAAAGAAGTCTCTTCCGCTGGCCTTCGGCATGGCGATGTATGAGGGCGACCGGGAGGTCGTAGCGGGCGTCCTCGCCGAGGCTCCGCTGCCAGTCAGGCTTCTTATGCCCGCGATCGCGCGACGTTGGTTCGCCAGGCACGCTACGCGGGTTCACGGTACGCCGACGCCCCCGCGCGCCACCCACTGAGTACGGCCCCGCCTGCCCGCGAGTGCCATGTTTTGGCGCAGGGGCCCCTGGAGGTCTGGCGACGGGGAGTGTCGACGAGTACTACTCGTCGACACTCCCCGTCGCCAGCTTTTGTGGGCTCGTGCCGGCATGCTTTCCAGCATGAGGCAGGGTATGGCCTTCACCACCTTCGACGATCAAAGACAACTGGGCGACTGCGGCGTTGGCGTCGATCATTTTCAACCGTCTGTCGATGAGCCTTCAATGGCTGCAAGGTTGACTCGCTTAGGCATCCCCAACGTACGACGGTCTACAGTAGGTTTGCCGTTCCGTCTACAGAGTCCAGCGCCCAAGTGGAGCGACTTCAATTCAGCCTCTGTCGATGAGCGACAGAAGGACTGCTGCAAGCTCGGCGGGCCCGGCGGAGACCAATGGCTCGTCCAGGTCTCCCTAGACGCCGGGCAGGATATCGATCTCCGTCGCATTGATCATTAATGCGCGCTCTGCTGACGACGGCTCGTCCGTTGCGGGATAGCTCACCAACAGATCGTCCCCGGGCGGCAGAAGCCGTTCACCACCCGTGTCGAATGCATGTCGAGGGCGCCGAAAGTTCGCGCTTGGCGTTCAGGGAACGCCCACCCAGCCCTCCCAGTGGGAGGGCTTTTCACTGGTCAGGGACGGTTTCACTCGACGCAGGCCAGTCCCGGACGCCACCTTGGTGATCAAGGGCGCACTCCAGGACGCTCCGAGGCTGTCCGGCCGTCACCGGGTTTTCGCGGGTTGCCGTGTCGACTGCGTGCCGAAGTTCTCGACCGGAGGAAGAGAACGAACGCCCAAACGGTCGCCGTCGTCCCGTAGGGCGTGACACGGACCGCGATCAGTCTTTGAACGCGTTCGAAAACTCGATGTCGTGCGGTGATCATCCTGCTACTGTCGTCCTGCTCGCGCAGGGATGAGCGGCGATTCAATGAGCGCCCCCCTTGCGTCGATTGCCCTGGGGAGGACTCTTTCGTGATTCGTCGACTGAACAGACGGGCCAGGCGCCGCCAGCGCGCGCTCGGCCGTATCGCTCTCACCGTCACGCTTGCCGTGACCGCCGGAATCGGCACCGCCGCGGGGACGGCTGTCGCCGAGGTTCCCAGCGCGTCCGCCGGTCCCGTCGTCATCAGCCCGGGCGCGCGCTTCGTGCCCCGCGCCACCATCGTCCTGAACGCCGGCGAGACCGGCTTCCTCACGGCCCAGGAGGGTGACGACCGCCTCCGCTGGATCGACTACGCCACCGGTGCGACGACCTTCCTCGAGCACCGGCTGCCCGAGCCGCTCGCCTACAACGTGGACGAGTTCCGCTTCGTCAAGTACCCGGGGGACTTCGGCCACGGCTCCGACACCGTCGCCCTCTACGCGGATTCCCCGACCCCGCACGTGACGCTCCAGCAGCGGGCCGGTGGCGGACCATCGGCTACGGTCCCGATCCCGGAGGGCCAGACGTACGTCGCGACCTACGGCGACACCGTCATCACCCGGACCGGCACCGAGAACGCCGTCACGAGCCTGCACCTCCTGCACCTGGAGAACGGCGAGGTGCTGGACCGGAAACTGGAGGGCCTGCCGGAGGGGTGGAACCTTTCCGTCAGCGAGGGCGACGCCCGGTCCGTCGCCGTCCGCGGCATCAAGTGGGAGGACACCACGATGTCCCAGGGGTGGTGGGTCGTCGACCTCGCCACCGGGGGCGTGAAGGCGCTCTCCCCGCACGGCGAGAGCGTCTCCTTCGACCGGGACACCGTCTTCCAATTCGGCGCCCCGTCCGGCGACGCCGCCCTGGTGTACCGCCGCGACGACCCGGACGCGGAGCCGACCACCGTCGACCTGCGGGACGTGGCCTCGTACAACGACGTCGTCCGGCCCCTCGGCGACGGCTTCGTCACCGTGACCCCGCCCAACCCCGGCAACAACGAGTATCGGGGCAACCAGCTCTTCCTGCGCGACGCCAAGGGGAACTCGAAGTCCCTGCTGGCCGTCGCCTCCCCCTCGGTCCGCCGCACTCCCGACGGCTCGCTCCTGGTGGCCGGTGCGGAGGAGAACACCACCAAAGGCGCACTGGACTGGGGGTACTACCTCTTCACCCCCGCCGCGGACGGCACCGTCACCCGCAAGCGCCTCGCGGACATCGAGGACCGGGAGGCCAGGCCGGCCGGCATCTCGCTGGGCAGCGGCATCCTCACCACGGCCGACGACTCGCAGTACTACAGCCCCGGCACCTACATCGGCGGCTATCGGAGCACCTGGCTGAAGACCTCCGGCCGTCCGGAGGAGCTGAACTCGACCGTCGACGGCCTCGTGTCCGGCCGGGACGACGACTCCTGCAGCCCCACCTACGGCACCTACTGCGTGACCATGTTCGGGAGCGGCGACGGCTATCACGGCCGCAAGGCCGCGACCGAGCAGGACGTCACCATGCTCTACCGGAACGGCGCCGCCCCGTGGGGTCCGCGGGTGACCTCAGGGCTCGACAGCCCGCAACTCGTCGACCTCTCCGGCCGGTTCGGCGTCGTGAACCAGGCGTCGGGCGGCCAGCAGGCGATCCTCCACTTCAAGGACGCCGACACCGGGAGCGTGCTCCTGAAGCGGGAGCCGGTCGCGGCCTCCGTCTGGGGCAACACCCTGTGGAGCTCCCTCGGCCGGTGGGACGACACCGGCTCGGGCGTGCCGACCGGGGTGGCCGCGAAGAACCTGTCAACGGGTGCCGCCGGCGACTCCTTCGACGCGGGTTGCGTCCCCAGTGACCTGCAGGCCGTGGGCCGTTGGGTGTACTGGCGGTGCAGCGACTACTGGCACTACTTCAAGGGCGCGGGTGTCTACGACCGGCAAGCCAAGCGCTCCCTGAAGCTCGGGGCCGACGCGACGCTTCTCGGCGACGGCTACCTGGTCCACCGCTCGGACGCGACCGGCCTCACCCTCGTCGACCTGCACAACGGCCTCCCGCTCAGCGGCAAGGAAGCGGACCTGCCCCAGCGGGTGATCGTCACCGCCGCCGAGCTCGGAGACCGGACCGGGCGCCGGTCCGGGTGGACCGTCGACCGCTTCGGCGGTCACGTCGCCTACACGGGCGAGGACCGCCGAGTGCGGATCGTCCCGTCGGGCGTGCCGGCCTCCCGGATCGCCGTCATCGACGCCGACACGCCCGCCATGAACAGCAAGGCCGGTGCGTGGAAACCGCGTTGGTGGCTGTCGAAGCCGGCGGCGACGTGGTCGCTGACGATGAAGAACAAGGCGACCGGGAAGACCGTGCGGACGTTCTCCGGCGGGGAGGCCCGGGGGCTGATCACGCCGTCGTGGGACGGCAAGGACGCGGCCGGGAAGTACGTCCCGAACGGGGCGTACGTCTGGACCCTGACCGCGAAGCCGGCCGACGGCGTTCAGGCGGACCTCTCCGTCTCCGGGACGGTACCGGTGACCGGCGGTGCCGCCGTGTGGCGGGACATGGTCGGTGACGACGGGTTCGGCGACCTGCTGGCGATGGACACGACCGGGGCCGTGTCGCTGTACAGGGGTACCGGGACCGGTGCGCTGTCGTCCCGTATCGCCGGGTCCGGCAGCAAGTTCGCCACCAACTCCGTGCTTGTGCCCGTCGGGGACGTGAACGGGGACCGGTGCGCCGATGTGCTCGTGCGGGTGGGTGACCAACTGCGGGCCTACCGGCCGGGGTGCGGGAAGATCGTCACCGCCTCATCGCCGTACACGCTGATCGGTGCCGGCTGGGCCCAGTACGACCAGCTGACGTCGCCGGGCGATGTGAACGGGGACGGCTTTGTCGACCTGACAGCACGCCAGGCGTCCACCGGTGATGTGTACTTCTACGCCGGCACAGCTGATCACCGGCTGAAGGCCCGGCTGCGCATCGGGACGAACTGGAAGCTGTACAAGCGGATCGTCGGGGCCGGGGACCTGAACGGGGACGGGCGTGGCGACCTGCTCGGGGTCGACTCGGCCGGTGTGCTGTGGCGGTACTACGGGACCTCCACCGGTGGCGTGACCACCCGGATGCGGGTCGGTGGCGGGTGGGGCGTCTACTCCGCTCTCGTCGGGGTCGGTGACCTGTCCGGTGACGGACGCGCCGATCTGCTGGCGCGGGACACCGCCGGGAAGCTGTGGCGATACGCCTCCACGGGGGTCGGCACATACGGCGGCCGGGTGCTGATCGGCACCGGCGGCTGGAACGGATTCAAGGGTCTGTTCTGACCTCGAAGTGAGGGGGTGCGCTGTCGGCGCAGTCGCTGCGCCGACAGCGCACCCCCTGTGCCGACACGGACAGCAGCGACCCAGGGGCGGCCCAGCAGGGGTGTCGCTCTCGACGGAGCGCCACTCGTCCACGACACGTCCTCACCCGCGGGTGAGCCGCGACCGTAGCGTGCCGACAGAGCAGGAAGGCGGCGGTCCTTGCCGACTCGCCACCGGAACGGGCACTTGGGAGACCCGCTGAGAGCCGTTCCACGCCCCGGGACGGTTTGCCGCCCACGTGCCGGAGACCACCCGCACGGCGTCGTCGGACGACGCCGTGCAAACCGGGCGACGACGGGCCCCTACGAAACATTCCCCCCGGAGTGATCTCCGGGGGGAATGTCACGTGCTCCAGGTGCCGACGGGGACGGCGCGTCAGGCGGCGCTCCCGGCCGCACCCTGGGGCGGGTGCGGCCGGCCGGTGCTCATCGCCGGGTGCTCCGCCCTCCTGGCGCCCCCGCGGCCCTGCGCGACGCTCAGTACTGCTCGGTCTCCACGAAACCCGCGCCCGCGCCGTCGTCCGCACCGAAGGCGGCGGCGGTCGGGTCGAATCCGGGCGGGCTGTCCTTCAGGGCCAGGCCCAGGCCGGCCAGCTTCGCCTTGACCTCGTCGATCGACTTCGCACCGAAGTTGCGGATGTCGAGCAGGTCGGCCTCGGAGCGGGTCAGGAGCTCGCCCACGGAGTGGACGCCCTCGCGCTTGAGGCAGTTGTAGGAACGGACGGTGAGCTCGAGCTCCTCGATCGGCAGCGCCATGTCGGCGGCGAGGGCGGCGTCCACGGGCGAGGGGCCCATGTCGATGCCCTCGGCGTCGACGTTCAGCTCGCGGGCGAGACCGAACAGCTCGACCAGGGTCTTGCCGGCCGAGGCCACCGCGTCACGCGGACGCATCGCGGGCTTGGTCTCGACATCGACCACCAGCTTGTCGAAGTCGGTGCGCTGCTCGACACGGGTCGCCTCGACCTTGTAGCTGACCTTGAGCACCGGGCTGTAGATCGAGTCGACCGGAATACGGCCGATCTCCTGGCCCTGCTGCTTGTTCTGCACGGCCGAGACGTAGCCGCGACCGCGCTCGACGGTCAGCTCCATCTCCAGCTTGCCCTTGCCGTTCAGAGTGGCCAGCACCAGATCGGGATTGTGCACCTCGACACCCGCCGGCGGCGCGATGTCGGCGGCGGTGACCACACCCGGACCCTGCTTGCGCAGGTACATCACGACCGGCTCGTCGTGCTCCGAGGAGACGACCAGGGACTTGATGTTCAGGATGAGATCGGTGACGTCCTCCTTGACACCCGGCACGGTCGTGAACTCGTGCAGGACGCCGTCGATCCGGACCGAGGTGACAGCGGCACCCGGAATCGAGGACAGAAGTGTGCGGCGGAGCGAGTTGCCGAGGGTGTATCCGAAGCCCGGCTCCAGCGGCTCGATCACGAACCGGGAGCGGAACTCGTCGACGACCTCTTCGGTCA